>JBEKAQ010000030.1:0-66659 GCA_050015835.1 Bryobacteraceae bacterium
ACGATGTGGTACGTTTTCTTCACGGCGGTGGTGTCCTTTCGAAGGTTTGGTTTTGGCGAATCGATTCTAACGAACCGACTCCCACCGCCGCCTCAACCTTCAACTACTGCTGGGACACCCTCAATTTTAATATTCTGCTCCGCAAGCGACAATTAGCAACGCCTTGTTTTCATTTGTGGCGGGCTTTCTCTCGGAAACGGGTTTCTTCTTCGGACTATGCCGTGACGCCATTGACGGAGGCAATTCTCGGAATGGTGGACAGCGCCGTGGTTTGCCTCGCCGATTCGACCAGTCTCAAGAACTCAGCCGGGTTCCGCAGTTCCTCTGAGCAAGCTTACGAAGCCCTGAGCGCCTTGGATGTGAGCGTTCCGAATACGGAGGCCGTGATGGAGATTTTGTTGAGGAACGCGAACGGGCTGACGGGGAGGTACCTTCGCCGTCCGTCGTATCAGTAAGCGACGTTCACTCGGCCGCCTGTGCCGCTAACGATCCCACGACCGCAATGTTCCGCATAAGCTCTTCGGGTAAGTTATGGCGGGCCCGAAGGTACTCCGGGCTATTCCAGGAGATCCACGTCTTACCCCCGCTATCCTCCCAGACCAGGATCTTAAGCGGCAGATCGATGGCGCTGCCGGGCGCGGCGATCATCAGCGGAGTGCCGGCTTTCGGGTTGCCGAATATCAACAGCTTCGTGGGCCGCATCGGCATTCCGGCCCGTTCCGCTTCACCGCTGTGATCGATCAGGGCGAACAGCTTTATTCCTTTGGCCCCGAGTATTTCTTCCAGCTTCTCCACGGTCCGATCGACCGCATGCCTGCTGGGGATGCTGACGATTCCGCTCTCTGCATCTGGTGTCATCTCGCCCTCCTGCCTGCAAGGTAGATCAGGTTGATTGCCATCGCCAATCCGATCACCGCCAGAGTCATTGCAACGGCGATCGCGGGCGAAGAAGGACGGCTGAAGGAAGACCCGCCGCGCTTCAGGTCGCGCACCAGAAGTATGTGGTGCCACGCGGAAAAAACGTTGACGACCACGCCGAGGACGATGAGTCCGGTGCCGAACCAAAGCGAGAAGCCGGTAGATGGAACGCTCAGAGCCGGCCGGTCAACCTGCAGGGCTTGCAGAAAGAGGCCGAAGCGCGCCACCACGAAACCGAAGCCCATCAGCGCCAGACCCGTGCGTATCCACGCCAGGAACGTTCTTTGCGCCGCGAGGTAATCGCCGGGGCCGCTTGTCATAGCAACGACATTCGCCAGGAGCGTTCGGTTTACCGGCCCGCGGCTGAATCCTCCGCACGAATCGGGGCCGGCTTGAAAGTCCACGAGGAGCCGATTTCCGTGAGGGGACGCCGCCGGTAAAAGACCGCCGGACGGCCCCAGAACATCTCGGTCGGTTTGATGGTGAGTCTGGTTTCGGCAGCGGGGGCCACCAGCGCTTCCGCCATCAGGCGCAGGAATTGCGAGGGGCTGACAACCAAGCCGCCGACCACGACTTCCGAGGGGACGGCGTTGCGCGGGATGGGAGTCCATGACTCGTGATGACTTTCGTCCGCTAACCGCGTGCAGGTCTGCGCCACCGAAGCTACCGTGGCTTCTCCGAGGACCGGCGGTTGCGGCTGCGCAGTGCGGATGGGCCCGAAGATATGCGGGACGCGAACGGTGGCGGGAAGGCTGCCGGTGCGATTCATTTGCGCCAGGGCATCGGCCAGCACCCCGAATAAATCGGCCTCCGAGAGGAAGTGGCCCTCCACGCGCAGGAACTTCGGCGGTTGCGGCGCGTCGCCCCACGCCGCGAGCATTTCCTGAACCGCGGCGCGCAGCTTGTCCGTCCCCAGGTCGTATCCCCATGCAGGGGGCGTCATCCTCTTCAGGTCTTCGCTCGAGACGAAACGGCTGCCGGGATTGGCCGGGAAGAATTCCGCTGCCAGGTAGTGCAGCACGGCCTCCTCATTAGCGTAGGCCGCGTCCGTTTCGGCCTTTGAGTGGCGCAGTTCCGCGGGATACTTCGGCTGCTCGGGGTGCAGGTACGCGTAGGTCAGAGGCACATCGGGCCGAGCGTGCGTCGGCATGGGTTTGGCGTGGTTGGTTTGGTTGGCGATCTGGATGTGCAGGATGCGGATGCGGGAGCGGTCCATTCCGGCCAGCGCCTTTTTGAGGCTAACCACGCCGGCTGAAGCGCGGAAGAGCCTGAGATCGGATTTGCCGTCTTCGGAAGAACGCAGCCTTCCATCCTGCCAGAAGAGCTCCGGCGAGCTGTCGGGATCGGCGCCAAGGACGGTCGAGAGCGCGGCCACCCAGCCCCGGTAGTTGGACGATCCCGCATGAGCCGGAGAACTGTCCGCAATACCCTCCATCACGGCGTTGGTGTTCAGGCGCTCCAGAGCATGAACAATCTCGGTATCGCTGCCGACTTCCACCATCGGGCCCAGCGAATTGTGCAGCACGAGGAATACTCCGCGGATATAAGATGCCGGCCCAAAAACCTCCTGCATCTTCTTCAACCCGCCCGACCCGTTCGGGAGCAGCGCGCCGGTCAACGGGTCGCGCGCCGCCGTGAGGACCTGGTCGGCCGACGCAAGGCGCCGACTCCAGCGATCCTCCGCGTTTGTGGCGCCGGTAAAGTCCATCAAGGGATGCCGGACGGAACTTGGTTCGTTCGAGCCGTCGTAGCCCGCATGGAGCAGGCCGCTGTTCCGCGAAGCTTTTATGAAATCGAGCAACTGGTTGTCCCCGTTCTGCTTTTCCAGTTGCTCGCTCATGGCGCCGGAGAAGAGGAGGGTCGCATTGATCCCCGCGGAGGGTGCTTGCGCGCGAACCTTTTCGAGCATCCCGACCATGCGGCGGATCCTGTCCTCGGAGATGTCGGTATTAATATGGTCGTCAACCGTGCTGCTGAGAAAGATGTAGACAGGCCGCGAGGGATCGGCCGCCGCCAGCGGGGATACGCCTGCCCACCCCAGTAAAATCGCCCAGCACCCGAGGAAAACGGCGCAGCCGACGATCGGCAACAGGATTCGTTTCATTGGATACCAGTCTAACCGGATTCGCCCGCTGGTTCGACGATGGCGGACATGGACCCCTTGGAACGCGGCAGACGCCAATCTGGGCCATAGCCGTGAATCTGATCGCGGCCGAATTCCGCCTCGGGCAATTCGCACGTAATCAGGACTGTTCTGCCCTTCGCATCGACTTCCTGAGCGTGCTGCAGTGCCTGCTCATCCGTAAAGATAAAAATCCTGCGGAGCATCTCGATGACGTAATCGTAGGTATGATCGTCGTCGTCGAGCAGAACCACGCGGTAAAGGGGGTTTCTGCGCTCCGCGCCCGAAGTGCCGATGTCAGGAGCCGTGATGGTTTGACCCATGCGCGATTCCTCTTCAGTATGGCATCAGAGCGGCGTCCGCGGCACTCTGGTCGTCCAGCGAACATCGTCTATCGGAAATCGGCCTCGGGTATATAGCTCACGTTATCCCCGATTGAGGGGATTGACCCGGTGGCGGGCTTGCGTCCAAACTTTCTATATGAGATTCATCGTGGAGAGTGAGGCGGCTTTTGAAGAATCCCTGCGGTGGCTGACGGAAGCGGTGACCGAGTCGTCGTGTGCCGGTGACCAGCGAACGCTGCGTATGGCTCTCGATGAAATCGGCTGGCTCAACGAACGGCGCAACCCGCCCGGCTTGCTATCCTGCCGGACAGAGTGCGGGTCAAAAAAATCGTCCGGAACAACGAATACGATCCGTTCGCACAGTTCTATAACCGGCACTGGGGAGCCGATTATCGGGCTGAAGCGTTCCCTGTGGTGGAACGGCTACTGCTCGCGCGTTTGAAACCGGGCGCCGCGCTGCTCGACGTCTGCTGCGGAACGGGCCAGTTTACGGGCACGGTGCACCGCTTGGGCTACCATATGGCGGGGCTGGACGCATCGGCGGAGATGATCGGCTATGCGCGCCGGAACGCTCCCGGGGTGCCTTTTACGGTGGCCGACGTACGCGATTTCTCGCTGCGGCGAAAGTTCGACGGCGCCTGGTCGATTTTCGAAAGCCTGAATCATGTGCCAGATATGCCTGGACTGGCCCAGGCGTTTGGACGCGTCCGCAGGCATCTGAAGCCGGGCGCCGCCTTTCTGTTCGATCTTAATCGCGAAGATGCGTTCATACTGTACTGGAATACGACGGATGCGGTGGTGGAGAGCGACAGCGTGTGCGTGCTGCGCATGGAATACGACCAGCAAACCCGCACCGGCACCTGCAACGCGGTGGGGTTTTCGAAAGCGGGCAAGGCTTGGACGCGCGTCGATTTTACCGTCCGGCAGACGTATCACGACCACGATGCCGTGGAGGATGCGCTGCGGCAGGCGGGCTTTCGCGACGTGACGCTTTACGATGCCAGAGACGCGGGTATGACGGGAGCGGCGGGATACGCGCGTACGTTTTTCCTCGCTACCGCCTGAGCGCGAAGAAACTATGCACTCTCTTTGGCTTTCATTGGTTCCCTTGTGTTTGCATGACTTTACATCAATTCAGGGCGTCTGCTTCCGCTTCAGGCAAGAACTCATTTGGGACGTTGCACATAGGGTTCTGGAACACTTTTGGACCATCTGATCGGCCGCGGAGCATCGCTTCGACTCGTAACACCAAGCAAAGATCAATAACTTCCGAGCACCCGACTCGGAAGTTTATCTGTGACGGGTGGAACTCGTGATGGGAAGTGTGCCCCGACTTTGGAACACTCAGCCAAATTCACAGAAAGCAGGAGTTCGTGTTCTCAAAAGTCGACGGTTGGGCGCTCGAAGGGTCCGTAAGCTTCTGAAACTATTGGTGGGCGCGTATGGACTCGAACCCCGGACCTCCTGCGTGTGAAACAAGTGGGGCGAGGTTGAAGCCTCACTGCCAGCGGGGCGGACTTGACCCGGAACGCAGGCGCAGGCCTAACTGGATAAGAGGATCCAGTCGGGCCCTGAGCAGGCGGGTTGCCAACCCGCCGCAGACGGCCTGTCTGCCCCACGAGCGCTATTCCGCGGCTTTCGCGCTGCGCTGCGCAACGGAGCGGCCGCTGCGTCCGATGCCGGTGTACTGGAACCCGGCCAGGCGGGCCTTTTCGGGGTCGAAGAGATTGCGTCCGTCGATCAATACGGCGCTGTTCATGCGGCCGGCGACGTCGGACAGGTTGAGAGCGGCGAACTCCGGCCACTCCGTCACGAGGACCAGCGCATCGGCGTGCTCGGCGGCGGAGAGGGCGTCATTGCAATAGCAGATACGCATTTCGGGGTTCTGCTCGCGGCAGGCATCCATCGCGATGGGATCGTAGGCACGGACGCGCGCGCCCATCTGGATGAGCTTCTCGGCGATCTGCAGGCTCGGCGCGTCGCGCAGATCGTCGGTATTGGGCTTAAACGCCAGTCCGAGCAGAGCGATGGTGCGGCCCTTCAGGATGAAGAGCTTTTCCTGCAGCTTCTGGATGACGACCTGACGCTGCAGGCGATTGACCGCGAGAGAAGCCTCGAGCAGCCGCGCCTGATAGCCATATTCGCCGGCCGTATGCAGGAGCGACGTAATGTCCTTTCCGAAACAGCTGCCGCCCCAGCCGATGCCGGCGTTGAGAAATCCGGTGCCGATGCGGGCGTCGAGTCCGATGCCGGTCATGACTTCGGTGACGTCGGCGCCGACGCGTTCGCAGATATTCGAAATCTCGTTGGAGAATCCGATCTTCATGGCGAGGAAGGCGTTGGCCGAATACTTGATCATTTCGGCGCTGGTGAGCGTGGTGGTCACGACGGGCACAGGCCGGCTCGAGTCTTTGCCCACGGGGCGCGGGGCGAACGACGGGTCGACGAAGGTCTGCTCGACCAACGGCCGGTAGAGGGTAAGCAGAATCTCGATGGTGCCCTCGTCTTCGGCGCCGAGGACGATGCGATCGGGGTAGAGAGAATCGTGAATGGCCGAACCTTCGCGGAGAAACTCGGGGTTACTGGCAACGCCGAAGCGAACGTCGTCGGCCAGATCCGGGTGGGCTTCGAGAACGCCGTCGCGGACCAATGCCCCCACCAGATTGCCGGAGCCGACCGGCACCGTGGACTTGTTCACGACAACACGAAAGCGCTCCGCGTCCATGGCCGCGCCGATGCCTCGGGCCGCCGCCTCGAGATAAGAGAGATTCGACTCGCCGGAGGGAAGCGGGGGAGTTCCGACTGCTATGAAGATGACGTCGCTCTCGCGCACGGGCGTGGCGAGATCCGTCTGAAAATCGATGCCGCCGCGCCGATTTGAGAGGGCAATTAATTCCTCGAGGCCCGGTTCATAAATGGGCGCTTCGCCGAGACGGAGCTTCTCAATCTTGGCCGAATCCGTGTCCACGCATGTGACGCGATGGCCCAGGTAAGCAAGACACGCTCCCGTGACCGTACCGACATAGCCTGTTCCGATGACTGTAACTCGCATAATTAAAACCGTATTTTAGCCCGATTTTAGCCCGCGCCGTTGCGATCCACCACGAGTGAGGGTACAGTACCCGAGCCAAACCGGCTATTTCAGGGCGAGGATAGCGTCCAGGTACTTCCCCGTCCTTTTGCCTTCCAACACGGTGAAGCCGGTTTGCGTTAAAAGCGCGCGGTACTCGGAAAGGCTGCGCTCGCGGCCTTCGGTGCATACCAGCATGCTGAGGGACTGTAGTTGGGCTCCGACTGGTCCGGAGCGATCCTCATGGATCAGTTTTTCGGCGATCAGCAATCCGCCGCCGGGGGGAAGGTGATCGAAGATGCGGCGGAGGAGGAGGCGGATTTTCTCTTCCGGCCAGTCGTGCAGGACGCGGCCCAGGGCATAGAGATCGGCGGCGGGCAGCGGATCGGTGAAGAAGTCGCCGGCGTGGAGGGTAATGCGATCGCTCAGGCCGGATTTTTCGATCTGCTCGCGGGCAACGGGAAGGATCTTCGCCATATCGAAGACGATGCCGTACAGTTGGGGCCATGCCTGGCAGGCGGCGATGGGCAGATGGCCGGTGGCCGAGCCGAGGTCGGCAATGGTGTGAAAGCGGCTCAGATCGAAAGCGCGCACGATGTCCGGCGAGGTGGCGACCCCCAGGCCGTGCATGGCCATGAGGAAGGTGTGCATCATTTCGGGCGTACTGAAGAAGTGTTCGAAGATGGGCGCGGGCCATCCGAAGGTCTGTTCCCAACGGGGCGTGCCTTCGCGGACGGCGTCTTCGAGATGCTCCCAGAGCCGGTAGAGGGCGAGGTTGGAGTAGAGGATGTAACCGGTGAGCGCGCGTTCGCTCGATCGGCGCAAATAGACGTCGGCGAGGGGCGCGTTGGCGAATTGGCCGTGGTGATTTTCGAGAAGATGCAGCCCGGCGCAAGCTTCGAGAAGGCGCTCGGTGGCATCGGGGTTGGTGCCCAGGAGCGCGGCGATGGAGGGCGCGTCGAGGGGCGATTCGGCGAGAAGGTCGAAGACCCCCAGGCTGACGGCGGCGAACATGGCCTTGGAACGGCGGAAGCCTTCCATGAGATCGATGATGGGATCGGGATCGGGGATGGTCATTTGGTTTTGAAGTGATCGAAGCCCAGGGGTGGGAGCGGTTGGCCATCGAAGAGAATCGCGCCCACCGTACCTTCGGCGATGGTACCAATGCGGGTGAGCGGCAAGCTTTGGAACAGGGCCGGCACGTGTGTATGGGGGCGAACGGTAAAGAGAAGTTCGTATTCCTCGCCGCCGTGGAGCGCTTGTTCGAGAGTGGCGCCGGGAAACAGCGGCGGTGCGGAGATTTGAGCGGCCACACCGGAGGCAAGGCAGAGGCGATCGAGATCGAGCGAGAGTCCGTCGCTCAGATCGATGGCGGCCGTGGCGTGAAGTTTTTCGCGAAGATACGCCCCGAGGGCGAGGCGCGGCTCGGGATGCAGGTGACGCTGCCAGGCTTTTCCCTTGTGCGTTGCGAGACCGAGGGCGGAGCCGCCGAGCGCGCCCGAGACGTAGATTTCGTCGCCGGGACGGGCTTGGTCGCGACGCAAGGCGGTTCCACGGGGCACAGCTCCGCAGACGGTCACATCGCAGGCGAAGGTCTCGCCCTGGGAGAGATCGCCCCCGGCAAGCACGGCGCCCGCTTCCGAGGAACGGGCGATCAGGGTATCGAAGAAGGTATCGACCCATTTTTTGTTGGCCCAGCGGGGCACGCAGAGCGAGACGAGGCAGAAGCGCGGCGCTCCGCCCATGGCGGCGATGTCGCTAAGGCCGCGGGCGAGGGCTTTGTGCGCGACGTCCGGCGCCTTGTGGGTGGTGGGGAGGAAGTGGACGCCTTCGATGAAGAGATCGATGGTGAAGAGCAGATCGTCGGCGGATCCACGGGGCCGGTAGATCGCGCAATCGTCACCGATGCCGAGAATCAGCGACGAGTTGGCCGGTATTTTGATTAAGGCGCGGAGGCGGTCCGTAATGGACTGTTCGCCTGCAATCCGGTTCGTTCCGCGGGCAGCGGGTGAAATTTTCATTCCATGCCGATTATGAACGAATCGCTTTGATGTGTAGATTCGCATTTTGACATCAATTTTCTTTATATGACATCATAGATGCATGAGAACCACGCTGACCCTTGGCGAAGACGCAATAGAGATTCTTCGCGCTCATGCGGAAAAGCGCGGCATCTCGCTGGGCGAAGCGGCATCCGATCTGATTCGCAACGGATCGCGCTACCAACTGGCCACACGGCGGGAAAACGGTTTGCCGGTGTTCGACGTTCCGGCCGATTTTCCGCTGGTGACGGACGAACTGGTGCGCAGTCTGTCGGACGACGAATGAGCCGGCAACTCGCCGATGTCAACGTTCTGCTGGCGCTGCTCTGGCCGCGCCACGTACATCACGCGGCGGCGCAGGCATGGTTCGCCGCGCAGGGGCACCGAAGCTGGGCTACGAACAGCATCGTCCAATTGGGGGTGTTGCGGCTGCTGACGAATCCGTCCATCACTCGCGGCGCAGTGAACGCATCCACCGCGATCGAAGTGGTGGCCGACGCCACTCGCCACCCCAACCACGAGTTCTGGCCGCTCGACCGCCCAGTGACCGCGATGTTGAGCGGATCTGCCGGCGGCCCGGCCGGACACAGGCAGTGGACCGATCTCCTTCTGCTGAGGCAGGCGGCGGAGCGAAGGGGCAAGTTGGTAACTTTCGATGCCGCTCTCGCCGCTCTGGCAGACAAGGAATCCCGTGCCCACCTGCTTGTGCTGCAAGGTTGATCCGCAGCTCAGGCAGATCCTTTCACTATGAAACTTATATGCGTTCCTTAGGCCATTTAAACGATTATCTTTATCATGAGGATAAAGAAAATTGATAGCGTATGGGCCTCGGTCCTTATGCTTTTATTACTTACGGCCGGAGCGCTGCATGCGCAGTCGCGGTTTGGAACCATCGCCGGACTGGTCAGAGATTCGGGCAAAGTTCCGGCAGGCGATGCCATGGTGACGGCGACGAAGGATGACGGCAGCACGATACGCACAACAATTTCCGGCAGTGACGGATTGTATTCATTCGCCGACGTCCTGCCCGGTGATTATTCGCTGGTGGTACAGGCCGTGGGCTATGCGGACACGACTCTCGCGTCGATTCAGGTAACGGCGGGCCGAGCCACCCGGGCGGACATACAACTGCCCGCCGCCGCCAATGCGCCTGCCGTCATTTCCGCTGTCAGCCCGCGCCCCGAATTCGGGAAGCGCCAGATCGAGAACGATGCCGATCCGGTGCTGACCACTTCGCTCGCGCCCCCGCCGGCGTCCGCGTTCGACGGGCCCGCTTCCCAGGCGCCGGCCGCGCCGCCGAACGCCGCGCCCCAGGCGAATCCAACCGAACCAGCGGCTCCGGCTCCGGCGCCGGTGGACAATCAGGTTCCATTCGCTTACGCCGACTTTACGTGGATGAACGCGGTGCCGCGCAACCACGATTCGGTTCTCGACGGCAAGTATTTCTCGGGCGAATTCCGTGTGGATACCAACTATATCTACGACTACAACCATCCGATCGATCACACCCTCGATGGAACCACGGAGGGCACGCGGACGGGTGAAGTGGTTCTGCAGGCTTTGAACGTGGGCGGCGATTTCCACTGGGACCACATGCAGGGCAGAGTCCTGATGCAGATCGGCGCGGACGCGACCGCCGTCCCACGCAACGATGCGAGCCCCAACGTCGGCCAGTGGGATCTCGCGGATGCCTACCGGTACATCTCGGAAGGGTACGCGGGCTACCACATGGATGTGCAGCACGGGCTGAACTTTCAGGCGGGAATCTTTATGTCATATATAGGGCTGTTCAGTTACTACAGCTTCGATAACTGGTCCTACCAGCCGTCGTATGTTTCGTCCAATACGCCGTGGTTCTTCAATGGATTCCGCTTGCAGTGGTATCCGACGAACAAGCTGAAGATCGAGCCGTGGCTGATCAACGGATGGCAGTCCTACGGAAAATTCAACGGGAAGCCGGGGCTGGGGGGCCAGATTCTGTGGCGCCCGACGGGCAACCTCGATTTCGTCTGGAACACTTACACTCTGGGCCAGGACACGCTGGCCACGCATCGCACGCGCTATCACGAGGACGACAGCGTGGAGTGGAAGTACTGGGAGGATTCGAGCAAGCTGATGCACCGCATGGCATTTTCGTTCACCTTCGACATCGGTTGCGAATCGGGCGGCGGAACCCCGGTTGTCGCGGGCGAGGCCCCCGGGGCGAAAGTGGATTGCACGACCAATCATGGAGCCAATGGAGTGCAGGCGCAGAATTTCATCGGCGCCATGGCCTACCACCGGTGGTGGTTCGATCACGACAAGTTCGGGGCCACGGTGGGCGGAGGGTTTATGTCGAACCCGGGCCGCTATCTGGTGCTGCTGCCGCCCATCAACGGCGCGACGGCGATTACGGGAACGCCTTACTTCACGGAGAACCCCGGGCAGAAGTTCGCCGGCTACGATTACCAGCTGACATTCGACTGGATGCCGACGCAGTTCGTCACCTGGCGGGTGGAGTTTACACAGCGGGGAACGAACGTTCCGTATTTCACCGGACCTGGCGGCATTACTCCGCCGAACGGCAACAACGGCTCCCCCGGCAGCCTGGCCTGTAACGACGGCACGGTGATGAATGGAAGCTGTGCCAGCGACGGCGGCATCTGGCAACCGGATCTTCGCAAGCAGGAGCGCCGCTGGATATTCGCTCTGATGGTTCATCTCTGATTGTCAACCGGCTCAGAAGCGGCGGCGGTGGAACAGCGAGCGCAAGGTCGCGAGCGATTGCGGCGATCCGGTAAACAGATTGCCGGGGAACACGGCGGGGCCGAGCATTTCACTGTAAATCAGCTCCGAGGCGTTGGTGTTCAACCCCAGGCCAGCCAGATATTGCAGGCGCAGGTTGCGGTCGCGATTGATCTCGGCGCCTTTTACCCACGCGCGCAGATCGGATGCCTGCGCCGCGTAGGTGGCCAGAAGATCGATGGCGGAGGGAAAGCCCACGGCGCTCAGGGATCGGCGCACGGCCGCGTAATCCGGCCGGTTCAATCGCGTTTGCATGGCGTCCGCGTCGATCGACAGTTTGTCGATCCGGCCCATGAGAACCAGATCGTAGCCCTGGCCCTCGGTATCTACATTGCCCCAGATGGTGCCGTTGGGGAAGGCTTCGAAAAACGTGGCGATTTCGCTTTTGACGGCTTCGACGCTGCTTTCGTAGAGCGGCACCCACTGGGTCACGATCCCGCCCGGGTTCAGATGCCGCTTGCACATTTCGAAGTACTCGGTGGTGTAGAGGGTGGCCATGCCTTTGACCCAGGGATGAATGGGGTCGGATGTGATGATGTCGTACTTGCCGGGGCTGGTCATGACGAAGTGGCGGGCATCGTCGTACACGATGGAGGTGCGCGGGTCTCGCAGAACATGGTAGTTCTCGTCGCCGAAGAAGCGGTCCGATTGGGGCGGGATGACGGGTTCGATTTCGCAGATGGTAATGTGCTTTACCTCGGGATGAACGACGAAGGTTCCGGCGGTCACGCCGGCTCCGAAGCCGACGATGAGAATAGATTGGGGAGCGGAGTGCACGAGCGCGGGTAAATGGCCCAGCATGCGCTGCAGGCTCATATCCTGCGGTTCGGTGGACGCTTCCACTTTCCCGCTCACGTGGAAATAGATGGTGCCGGCTTCATAGCGAGACCAGGCCGCGGAAGAATTCATCCCCTCGGCTTCGTGGAGGAGATCCCAATGGCCGGTGGTAGTGGGCAGGCGCCTGCCGAATCCGATCAGCATCCAGGGAATGGCGGGAATAAACCACGCAAGCAGCGCGGCCATGGCGATGCCGCCGGCGAGCTTCAGATTGATTTGCGGAACAGCGCCTGCATTTTCCCGACGCGCCTCGAGCACCAGCACGGCTCCGACGCACGAGAGAGCGATGAGGAGTTGCTGCGCGCCGAGGGTTCCGACGGTGGGAATGAAGACCATGCCGAACAGAATGGAGCCGGCGATGGCACCCACAGTGTTGGCGCCGTAGATGCCGCCTACGAGGCGCGCGGGGTCCTCTTCTTTTCCCGCGACGCTGGCGAGCGCTAACGGGAAACTTGCGCCCCACAGGATGGCGGCGGGCAGAATGGCTGCCGTGCAGCGACCGATGTCGCTCAGGAAATCCTTCCACGGTCCGGCGTTTGAATTGAGGTTGCCAGGCCAGTAGGGAAGGGAATCGGCCAGCATGAAGGCAGCCCACCCAACGGTGACGCAGAGCGCAAACTGGCTCATTCCCAGCCAGAAGCGCGGATTGTTTTTTAAATGCGCGATGCGCGAACCGGCGGCGCTGCCGAGGCCGAGCCCGGTCAGAAAGACGCCGAGGATGATCGAAAAAGTGTAGACGGTAGGGCCGAGCATCAGGGAGAGGATTCGGGTCCAGACGACTTCGGCGCCGAGCGCGCAGAGTCCGGAGATGGCGATGCTGACATAGACGGGCCATTGAGAATGTGGCAGAGGAGCCTCCGTTGGCTCCTCGGTGGGCGGGGCCTCCTGCGCGAAGCGCTCGATCGCGAGGGCCGCCAACGCAACCACTACGTTGGTAGCGGCCGCGACATAGCTGGCAAAGGCCATGTCGTGAACGCGGAGCAGATAGAATCCGGCGGCAAAGCAGCCCAGCACGCCGCCCGCGATGTTGGCGCCGTAGAAGTAGCCCCACCATGCGGCGGCATTGGGTGCACCCGCGACCCAGCGCGCGATGGCGGGCAGAGTGGCGCCCATCAGCAGAGTCGGCGGCAGGAGGCAGATGGCGCAGGCGATACCGCGCAGGATCATATTGGGCAGCCCGTGCGCCACCGCCGCCGTGTAGAGGTGCTCAATCAGCGGGAGCAGGAAGAGCACAAGAATGCCGAAGCCGGCGGTGCCCAATTCGAGAATCGCATAGACGCGCAGCGGTTTGCGGTGGGCGGCGACGGTGCGCGCGAAGAAGACGCTGCCGAGGCACATGCCGCCCATCCAGGTCCCGAGCAGGACCGCGAGCGATACGGCCGAGGAACCGATCACCAGCTGCAGAAGCTGGAGCCAGACGATTTCATAAATCAGGGCGGCCGCTCCACTGGCGCCGAACAGAATCAAGAGCAGTGGAAAGGGCTTGGCGCTCTTGTCCACGAGCCTTTCAAAGGACTTTTCGGGGGAGTTCACGGTGACGCGCTAATGATACAACGTCGCTTCGAAGGCCACTCCCTCACGGCCGGCACCCCTGAAGGGGATGTCCGGGTCGCGGTTCGGTAGCTTCAGAGCGGTGTCCGGTTTGCGCGGCGCGGGTGGTGCGTAGGTGTCGGGCGGGCCGCAGGCGGCGAGCGACAGAGTACATGCGATCAACAGGTATTTCAAGAATTCAGGATACAGGCTCCCAGAGCTCGATGGGGTTGCCTTCGGGATCGTGCAGGCGGGCGAAGCGGCCGTTGGGGTATTTCTGGGAGTCGATTTCGACGGGTATGCCGGCGGCGCGCAACTGGGCGGCCATGGCATCGAGGTCGCTGACGCGAAAATCGATCATCCAGCTTTTCGCCGGATCGCCGAAATATTTGGTGGCGGCGGGGAAGGGGGAAAAAGCAGTGGGTCCGGCTTGTTGGGTCCAGGGCTTCTCGCCGTACTTTTTCGGGACCAGGTCGATGCCGAGATGGTCGCGGTACCAGAGGCTCAAGGCCTCGGGATCGTGCGCGCGGAAGAAGAAGCCTCCCATGCCGGTTACTTTTTCCATAGGTGTTTCAAATCATAATCCGAAAGCGGGGTCGGAAACAATGATGAAGGGCGCTGAGAAATCGCTGCGCTGCGTCCGGAGGCACAATTCGTGCGGGCCGCGGTTCAGGCCCTTGAGCCGCGCATTGATTTGCCACATTCCCGGCTCAGGCCTTTCCACGGAGAGCAGCGGATACGGATTGCCGTCGATGGTCAACTCGACCTTCGAAAGATCCAGGATTCCGTCCGCGTGGGTGAAGCGGCAGGCCAGCGACTCGTTGCGGTAGCCGCGAAAGGTGGTGGAGCGATCCATGGTATTTTCGACGCGCACGAACACGGGCGCAGGGACTTCCACGGCGGCGGCTGTGAAGGGCGTTTCGCCGTAGCGCCGTTCCGCTCCCGGAGGCAACATTTTGATCTGCACGGGATCGCTGAATCCGCCGCGCACCGTTCCCACGCGTACTTCGCGGTCTCCCGGCGAAATTCCCGGCGGCACCTTCGCGTTCACCTGCCAGTAACCCGCGGCGTGCTTCACTAATACGATAACCGGGACGCCGAAGCGATCCACTTCAACCAGCACTTCGTCCTTCTTCAATGCGCCGTCATAGAGGAAGGCGAGGCAAAGGTACTCGTCCTTGCGGGGTTGAAAAATAACATCGTTGTGCCGGTTATTTACAGCCGAGCAGAGGAAAGGCGGGGCGGCTCCGGCTTCGGGCGTAACCGGCTCCCAGTGGCGGCGGGCCACTAAGCCGCCGCGGCGCGCATCGACATACAGCAAGTCAACGCGCGGAAACCCGGCCGAGCGGGTCATGGCCATCAGACATTCGGTGGTGGGGCCGCACCAGTTATCGATCTGGCCGCCCAGTTCGTCGGTTTCGTAGAACTCGAGGTAACAGCGCGCGGGATCGGGGCCATCGTCGATCACATAGGATTCGATAAACGCCATGCCCCGTGTCACCGCGCAAACGTTTTCGAGAGCGAGCAAAGGATGGCGCAGATGATAGAGCACGCCGAAGAAAAGGACGTAATCGAAGAAGCCGAAGCGCTCGGGCGTGAGTTCTTCAATGTCGATTACCGCGTACTCGACTTTCGATTCGCGCAGGCGTTTGGCGATCAACAGCTCTTCGTATGCGACGCAATCGATGGCCGTAACTTCGGCGCCGCGGCGTTCGGCTTCGAAGCTGTTCCAACCCGAGGCCGCGCCGATATCGAGCACGCGTTTCCCGCGCAAATCCGCCGGCAAAGGATAGGCGTCGAGGCGTGCCTTCAGGTTGGCGACGGGGATGATGCCGGGAATTACCGTGCCGTCGTTCAGCTCGAGACTATGGTACGGAGTGTTCCTCGAGAAGGCCTCCGTCTGCAAACGGATGAGCCTCTGGAACTCCGGATTTCGCGCCGCCGATTCTGTTCCCAAAGTGATAGCGTACAAGAATGACCATGACACGCAGAACCTCGATTGCTTCGATCGCCTCCCTGATCGGCGGCGCGATGTCCGCCCAGTACGTTCCGAAACAAAGCGATCGCCCCGAACCCATCACGGGCGACGAGGCCGGCTTCCGGCCCATTTTCGACGGCAAGACGCTCAATGGCTGGGAAGGCGATCCTAAGTACTGGCGCGTGGAGGATGGCAATCTCGTCGGCGAGATCACGCCCGAAACCATCATCAAGAGCAATACGTTCATCATCTGGCGCGGCGGATCGCCGAAGGATTTCGAGCTGAAGGCGGACTACCGCATCACTTCGGGCGGTAACAGCGGAATCAATTACCGGAGCGTGGTGGTTCCCGATACGGTGACGCCGTCGAATAAGTTCGCCATGCGCGGATATCAGGCCGATATCGATGGGAAAAACATGTACACGGGTCAGAACTACGAGGAGAAAGGGCGGCTGTTTCTGGCTACGCGCGGCCAGGTGACGCATGTGACGGGGGTACAAAAGCCGATTGTCCTGTCAACGCTGGGAGAGGATCTGGTGAAGTATATAACTCCCGACTGGAACTCTTATTATCTGATCGTTCGGGGCAATGTGCTGATGCATATCCTGAATGGACATCTGATGTGCGTGGCGATCGACGACGATCCGGTGGGGCGGAAGTTCGAGGGGTTGATCGGCGTGCAGGTGCATGTGGGCGGGCCGATGAAGATCGAGTACAAGAATTTCCGGTTGAAAGAGCTGTAGCGGGCACCGCTCCCTCACGGACCCAGCCGGCTCGGCAAGCGAAGACTATCAGTCGGAACAGTTGTTGGCGTTCGGGGGAAGCGTTACACCTTTGGCTGCCCCCATGCAATGCGTTTTCATGCCGAAGCCCTGAATGGTATTGGCGCGGATCAGGTTGTCTTTGGTGACCGCGGGCCGGCCTCCATTGTCGCTCAGATAGACGCCAGATTGATATCGAAAAACACATTGTTTTCGATGCGATTGCCACTGCCGATCAGAAATACGGCTCCGTAGGCAAATCCGCGCACGAGGTTATTGGTAACGACGATGCCGCTCGAGTCCGCCGCAGGGTTGTTGTTGCCGAATACAATCCCGTAATGCAAAGCCGGATAGGCGTCGAGAGGATTCTTATTGGTGCAGGAATTACCGATCACCTGGCCGTCGTGAAAACCATCGAGATCGATGCATTGCCCGTTGACATCGGTGAAGTGGTTGTCGACATAGGCCGATTGATCCACGTTGCCCGCCGTGTCGAGAGCTACCGCAACGCCGTGGTTCTCCACATCGACATACTCGGGGGGAAATCCCAGCTCGGCGCCCGAATTATTCTGGACTCTGATGCGCGTGGCATGGCCTACCTGTATGGCGTCGCGGCCCACCGTAGCGATCCGGTTGCCGACAATCAAGCCGTCGGAGGCGCGCGGTGAACGGGCCCGGGAGTGGGTCCAGATGGCGTTCCCGGTAATCCGGTCGATGGTTGAATTCCGCACTTCGAAGCGGCTGACGCCTTCTTCGAGCAGGATCCCGCCGCTCGTGTTGTTGCGGCCGGCGCGGTTCAGTGTGCCGCAGTCTTCGATCTTCAGCGCGTCGACCGTCACATTCGAGGAGGCATTGACGATCAGCGGGAAGGTGCGGATGCGGCTGAAGTGAACGTCGTGCACCACAACCTGATCACTCCTGCGCACCACGATGCCGTTATCCGGATAAAAATCCGCGAAGGCGGCCTCTTTCAAAGGCAGATACCGATCGGATTTCAAATCGGTGCGGTTACCCTGGATCTCAAACCCTTCGAGGGTCAGATCCGACACGCCATCGGCTATAATGGCGGCCCTGCCCGTGAACGCGGCATCGAGTACCAGCACGCTGCCCTTGGGATTGCCGCGCAGCGTTACGTGCTTGCTGCCCTTCGGAATTGTCAGAGGCCAGCGAAGATGCGTCTCACCCGCGGGCAATTCGACTACGCCGGTTGCCGGAATATTGATCAGCAGCGCTGCCGCGAAAAAAGTGGCAATCATTTCCGGTTCAGATTATTGTGACCGAGACAGCATCAGTGCGTTGCCCGCCCGCTTCCACGCCGATCAGCGCACTGCCGCGCGGAACCTCGGACGGAACTTCTACATTAACCTGCCGCGGGTCGTCCGCGATCTCCTCGTTGCCGCTCTCCTCTATAAAAGCCACTTTCAGACGCCGCCCATCCAGATAGACGTGAAGATTGTGCCGGTCGGCATTGGCGGGCAATCCCTCGATCCAGAGCGAAAGCGCGTTGCCGCGTTCGAGATCGATGCGGTCCGGGGTCCAGGACTGGCCATCGCGCACGCCCGTCAGGCGGATGGCTGCGGTGCGCAGGGGAACATCCACGGCGATCTTCTTAGCATTGCTCGCCCGGCTGTCGCCGACCCGTACGGTCACATCGTGCCAGCCCGGCGTCAGCCCCGGAGGCAGCTTGAAATTCGCCTGCCACGCATCGCCTTCCACGCGGGCGAGGTGGATGGGCCGCACGCCATACTCTCCCACCTGCGGCTTGACGGTTCCGAGAGAGATTTCTTTGGCGGAGGATGCGAACCAGATGGACAGGTATTCGTCATGCGCGGTGTCGAAATTGATGCCATCGTTCAGGTTATGCGCGGCGTTTATGAGTTGCGGCGCTTCCCTGTTACCGGCCGGTTCCCACGCGCGGTAGCAGGCCACGCAGGCGCCGTGCTCGATCTGGCTTTGCAGTTCCACGCGGGCGAAGCCGGCCGTCCGGCAAAATGCCAGCAAACAAGGCAGGCTGGGACCCACCCAGTTGTCGGTCTGCCCGCCGAATTCGCTGGTCTCGTAAAACTCCATGATGGGCCGCTTCGCAACGTTGTCGCCCTTGCGATGCTCTTCGCGCAGAACGAACGAATCGACGGCCGCCATTTCGGTGGTGAGAGCGCAGACGCGCTCGAGCGCGAGCAGGGGATGCTTCAGGTGGTAGAGCACGCCCATGAAGAGCACGACGTCGAATCGCCCTACGCGGTTCGGCGTCAGATCGTACATATCCATCTGGCGGTAATCGACGCGCGAGGCGAGGCGGGCATGCATTTCGCGAAACAGGGGATTGTCCCAGTTGTCGATGGCCATCACTTCGGCGCCGCGGCGCTCCATCTCAAAGGCGAACCAGCCGTCCCAGGTGCCGATGTCGAGAACGCGTTTGCCGCGGAGATCGGCGGGGATGGGAAATTGTGCAATGCGGAGCTTCAACGAGTCGAGATCGAGCGTGCCCTCGATGCGGGTTCCGTCGGGCAGTTCGAAGCTGTGCCACCAGCCCTTTTCGGTGCGCAGATTACTCCAGAAACGAACGATATCGAAGGGATCGGCCGGCTGGTGCTTTAAGGGCATAAGTCTGAGTTTAGCGGGGAATCCACTCCCTTACGGTCGCGGTTCAGAAGGATGCCGGCGCTTCCGAACCGCGACCGTGAGGGAGTGGATTCCCAGAGCCAGCGCCAGCAGCGCCACGGGAACGACAATCCACGGCTCTGCGCCGGAGCTCCATTTCATCTCGATCGTGCAGGGTCCGGAACAATGGGGTTCGATCACGATGAAGCCCAATCCATCCGGGTGCAGCGGCACGGGCCTGCCACTTACTGTGGCGCTCCAGCCGTCGTGATAATTCAACGCAATGGAGACGACCTGATCCGACTGCATTGCGGCGTTGATGGTGGCCGAGTTGACGCTGTTCCACTTCCATGCCGCAGCGGGCAAAGATGGATCGTCGAGCGCGGCGACGAAAGGCCGCAGTTCCGCCACGTCGATGCCATTGATCGGCGGATGTTTCACCACGTCGCCGGGCCGGACGACGCGAGCCAGCCCATCGACGCGCTCCGGCACTCGGTAGATAAAATCGTCGCCGCTCGACCACATCTGTTGCAGCCGGCCGCGGAAGCGATACGGAAATCCGAAGTCCTTATAGGCCTCGCGACTCTGTGGACCGCCGATGGCGACAGCGTGCACGGCAAAGGCCTTCATCCACAGCAGTGCATAGCCCGCCGATTCCGCGTCGGTCTGGTACCCGGCGTAGCTGACGTAGGCGGCTATCAGGTCTTCCCGGTTGAGCAGGGATGGCTGGAACGGGCCCGTCATTTGAGGAGTCTCGGTGAATACATTCATCCAGAACTGGGTGGTTCCCGGAGCGAGCACGCGCTCGCCCTGCATGTTGCGGTCGAACCACATGGCTTCCTGGTACTCGAGGGTTCGCGCCATATCCAGCCTGCGGATCATGCTGTGCGCGTGTGCTCGGTAATGGTACATCTGCGCGCCGCAGAATAATGCCAGTCCGAGCGCGCAGCACCTTCGATAATCGGGGCGCCAGCGCAACAATTGGCGGATCGCCAGCGTTGCCGTCAGCGTCATCCCGATCTCCATCGCGATGTGGAAGCGGGCCGGGTACGGAAGAATCCGGATGTCCCAATGTTCGTCGGCGACCACCACCCAGGCAAGGACGGCAAAGTACTGCGATGCGAAGCGCAGCCCGAAGGGCGCTCTGGAAACAATGGCGCGCAGCAGCGCCAGAAACAGCAGCAGGAGTGCGACAGCGATCCAGCGGCGAGTTCCCAGGGTGGGCAAATCCAAACTGTTCGCGTTCCGGAACGTGCTCAGGATGGTGGACGGCAGCGCGAAGGGGCATGCCAGCGCAAACGTCAGCACGCCGATCCCGGCCAGCCGGAGAATTGAAGGCCGCAGTTCGGTCAGAGGCAGGGCGGCAGTGTAGCAAAGAATCGCGATCAAGAGGGCCACTGTCGACGGCCAGTTGGTGGCAGGCACTGCCGCAAGCACAAGAGCAGCCGCGAAGCCGGAAGCCGCTGTCCGGCGTGCAAGTGCGCGATGGAGCAGCGCGAGGCCGAACATGCCCAGCATCAGGCCCGTCAGGTTGGGCAATTCTCCATAGGCCACCAGGGCCTGGAGGCGGCGCGCGTTCCACAGTCCGCCCACGTCCACCAGCACCCGGTGCGATAACAGAACCGACGGAGAAAAGAGAGAAAAGATCAGCGCGCCGCCAAACGCGATCCGGCGGCTGCCGCTGAGCGCGTTCGCCAGGTAATAGAAAGCGACACCGCCCAGCGAGTAGCTCACCGCCGCGATGAAATGAAAGGCCGATGCCGTATTGATGCCAAACAGCGAAGCCACCGCTGCTACCGTGTAATGGACGGCCGGCTGGTAAGTGCGGGCGACGGGATAACCGGCTTCCCACATCGAAAACCAGTCGTAGCCGGGCCAGTGGCGCTGGATATACCGCGCCACAGCGATGAATTCACCCTCGACGGAAGTGAGCTGGTCGAGATATTGGACAAAAAACAGCCGCCAGACGACCCAGGCGTTAACGGCAAAGACGGCCAGCGGATATAAAGCCTGAGAGCGCTTCCGGAACGGCGGCGAAATCCGCATCACGCCGGCTTCAGTGTTGAGGATGCGCCGGGGGTGCGTCCGCCTTGACCGGTTTAGCGACCGCTTTCACCGGACTCAGCAGGATGTGGGCGTTGCGGCCTTCCATACGCGGCATGCCGTCGGCGGCCCCGTATGCGAGCAGATCCTCGGCGAAACGGAGCAGCAACTTACGGCCGAGATCGGTGTGGGCGATTTCGCGGCCGCGGAATTGTACGACGGCTTTCACGCGGTTGCCTTCCTGGAGAAAGCGGATGGCGTGGTTTTTCTTGAAGTCGTAATCGTGATCGTCGGTATTGGGACGGAATTTCAGTTCCTTTACCTGCACCACGTGCTGCTTTTTCTTGGCTTCGTGCTGCTTCTTTTTCAGCTCGTACTGATAGTGGCCGTAATCGATCGCCTTGGCGACGGGCGGTACCGCCGTGGGGGACACCACCACCAGATCCAGCCCCAGTTCCTGCGCTCTGCGGAGGGCGGCTGAAGTAGGCATAATTTCGGCGGTGCCATCGGGAAATACAGCACGTACCTCCCGTGCACGGATCGATTCGTTCACATTTTCTCGGCGACTTGGCTTGCGAGGCGGGAAGTTGCGGCCTGGAATCATGCGGTGAGTAAACTATTGCCCAACATACAGCCCAGTGTATCGCGGGCGGCGGCTCGCCCGCAAGCCGGATGTGAAATGGAAGCGGAAAGCATTAAGGCCGATCGAAAATCTGCCGTATTTTGCGGCCCAGCGAATCCACCGAAAAGGGCTTGCGGAGGAAGGTGTCGCCGGCGGTCGGCGCGCTGGAGGGCGAGGCCCCGGCTCCCGCGGCGTTCCGATCGGCATAACCGGAGATGAAGAGCGCTTTGAGGCCGGGAGTTGCGGTACGAAGCTTGCGTGCCAGATCGGGCCCGCTGAGGTGCGGCATGACGAGATCGGCAATGAGCAAATCGAAGCGGTTGCCCTGTTCGCAGAGGCGTTCGGCTTCGCGCGCGTCGGCGGCGAGGACCACTAAGTAACCTTCCCGTTCCAGCATGTCGCGGCAGAGCTCGCGGGTGAGGGGTTCATCGTCGACGAGGAGAATCGTCTCCTGGCGGCTGCGGCGCATGGCGGCGTCGGTCAGATCGGCGGCGCTGACGGAGACGGATTCATCGGCGAAGGGAAGATAGACGGAGAAGACAGTGCGGCGGCCGGGGAATCGATCCGCGACCACGAATCCGCCATATTGGGAGACGATGGCCTGGGTGGTACCGACGCCAAAGCCCGCCTCGGCGCCGAAGGTGGCTCCATCGGGGCCCTCCCCGGACGGCGCATCGGGAATGACCGTGCTGGTGGCGCCGGCCGCATCCGGTCCGATCAGGCGCAAGGAGATTACGACATACTCGCCCGGACGGGTACCCGGATATTGGCGGCACAACGATGCATCGAGCTTCACGACTTCGGTTTTCACTTCGAGAGCGTCCGCGGCGGGCAAGGCATGACGGGCGTTCATGGCGAGATTCAGCACGATCTGCTCAATGTGGCCTTCATCGGCACATACGGGAGTGCGTTCATGGGTCAGCGAGAGGAGCAGTTTTCCGCGGTCGGCCGCAGCTTGCTCGCCGAGCGTACGGCGCAGAGATTCGATGGAACGCGCGATTACGCGATTGAGATCGACCGTGGCGACGGGAGCCTTCTGGCGGCGGCTGAAAGTAAGCAACTGCCGGGTGAGCCCGGCTGCGCCATCGGCGGCTTTCACCATCTGCTCGGCGCTCGACCGAGCCGGATGGCCAGGGGCGAGCTCGCTCGTGACCAGGCGCGCGTAGCCGGAAATAATGGTCAGGACATTGCTGAAATCGTGGGCAATCCCACCCGCCAGACGCCCCAGCGCCTCCATCTTCTGGGCCTGGCGAAGCTGTTCCTCGATGCGCTTCCTCTCCGTGATATCGGTGAGCGTGCCTTCGTAATACAGGACCCTGCCTTCTTCGTCGCGAACCACACGGGCGTTCTCGTGCACGGTGATGACGATGCCATCGCGGCGGCGCAGTTGATACTCGACGTTCTGGAAGCTGCCGTCGCGCTCGAGCCGCTCCAGAAGGCGTTTGCGGACGTTGGGATCGACATAAAGATCCTTGGCGATATTGACGTCGTTCAGCTCCGCCTCGTGGGCCAGCCCAAGCATCCTGAGCAGCATCGGATTGGCGGCGAGGATGCGGCCGTCCGGCGTACTCTGGTAGACGCCTTCGAGCACATTTTCAAAGAGCCCGCGGAAGCGCTCCTCGGAGCGGCGCAGGGCATATTCGGCGCGCTTGCGCTCCGTGATGTCGGTCATCATGGCCAGCACGCCGAGAAATTCGCTGGGCCGATTGGGAAAAGAATTGCAACAAGCGAGGACCCAGGCTTCGCCGCCGTCCTTGCGCCGCAGACGCCGGTCGAATTGCTCTTTCAGGCCCTTGCGGAGGTTTTGAAAGCGAATTCTCTCGACGGAAAGATCCGCCGGGAAAAAGAATTCTTCGGTCTTGCGGCCGACCACCTCTTCCACCTCGGCGCCGAGAATTTCGGCGATGCGCGGATTGGCGTAGGCGATGCGGGCTTCACTGTCGGTGACCCAAATCCCTTCGCCCGAGGTTTCGATGAGCCGGCGATGCCAATCCTCGCTACGCGCGGCCTCTCGAGTGGCACGCCGCAGGCGGGCGCTGCCGATACTGAGAAGCAGGCCTTCCCCGGCAAACAGGGCGCAGCGGATGATCTCACCGGTCGGCGTAAGGTGGTGTTGCGTGTGCAGATCTACGGCGGACCAGGTTGTCATCAGGACGGTGGCCACGATGCCCGGGCCGAAGCCCGCCCACGCGGCGCTGGCAATCACCGCCGCGAATGCCGGGAGGAGCGGGGTGATCGGGACCGCCAGCAGGCTGTTGAGCCACAATTCCAGAACCCATGCGAGAACGCTGGACGCTACCGCAAAGGTATAGCGGGCCCAGAGCGGCTCGGGCGGCGCGAAAGACGAAAGCCTGGTCGGTGGGTGCTCCAAGATTTGTCAATAAATGATAGCGTATTTTTGCCGATTATTACAGGTTTGCCGGCCCGGCCGCGGCGGCGCGCGTTTGCCGCCCCGCCAGCAGGAGGCCGAAGATTACCACAATGACCGCCCCGAGGACGTTGTACCACAGGTAGGCGATATGGGTGAACAGCGCGCAGGCGACAATGGCGGCTTCGGCGATCAGCATGGCCCAGAATGCGGCCGATCCACGGACGCGGGGAAAGAAGAACGCCAGCGTGAAGACCCCGAGCAGCACGGGGTAGAAGTAAGACCCGATCTGGTTCACGGCCTCGACCAGCGAGCCGCGGTTACGCGCGTACTGGGCGAAGACGACCGCCCAGATTCCCCAACCCGCCGTGAACACTTTCGACACCCATAGATAGTGCCGGTCCGAAGCGTTGGGGCGGAAGTGACGCCGGTAGAGATCCATCACGCTGACGGCGGCGAGCGAATTCAATTCCCCCGAACTCGAAGACATGGTGGCCATGAATATCACGGCAATCACCAGCCCGACCACGCCGGCGGGGAAATACTTTGTCACAAAGGTCATGAATATGTAGTTTGTGTCGTTGAATTGCGCGTGTTGGGAGGTTTCATAGAGCTGGATACCGCTCTGGCGCGCGGCATCGACTTCGCTTTGCGCGGCGCGGTATTTGCCGATGGAATCCCTGAGGTTCGCGATGTCGTTCCGCTTCCGCGCGGCGCTTACAGCCTCCGCCGCGTCCCGGCGCTTTGACCAGGCATCGTCGAAGCGGCTTTGTACCTGGTGGTAAGCGGACTCGGCCGAGAGCGCCTGCATGGCGTTCTTTTCGAACATCATGGGGGGCGGGATGAACAGGTAGAACACGAAAACCATGGCGCCTACGAAGAGAATGAAAAATTGCATCGGCACTTTGGCCATGGCGTTGAACAGCAGGCTCAGGCGGCTCTGCGCGACCGACTTGCCGGTGAGATAACGCTGCACCTGGGATTGATCGCAGCCGAAATATCCGAGCGCGAGGAAGGCTCCTCCGATCAGGCCGCTCCACAGGTTGTAGCGATTGTTGGGGTCGAACTTCAGATCCACGGCATTCAGCTTGCCCGCCGCGCCGGCCAACCAGACAGCGTCCGCGAAGCTGACGCCATGGGGCATGAGGGAGACGACGGTAATGAGGCCGAGGATCAGGCCGAAGAAGATGATCGACATCTGCAGAACGTCCGTCCACATAACGGCGGGAATGCCGCCCCGGGTGGTGTAGACGATACAAACGATGCCGATAATGATGGTCGTAAGCCGATCGGACCAGCCGAAGATTACCGTCATTACGATGGCGGGGGCATAGATCGCGATGCCGACCGCCATGCTGCGCTGCACCAGAAATACAATAGCGGCGAGGGCGCGCGTTTTCGCGTCGAAGCGTTTCTCGAGGTATTCATAGGCGGTGTAAACACCCGCGCGGTGGAAGATGGGAACGGCGGTCGCCGAGAGAATGACCATGGCGATCGGCAGTCCGAAATAGAACTGGACGAAGCGCATGCCGTCGACATACGACTGGCCGGTGGTGGCGATGAAGGTGATGGCGCTCGCCTGGGTGGCCATGATGGAGAGGCCCATGGCGTACCAGGGCATGGTCTTGCCCGCCAGCAGATAATCCTTGACCGTCTTGCTGCGGCGTCCGCGCCAGAGGCCGAAGCTGGGAATCGCGACGATGGTCGCGATCATGACGATCCAGTCCAGCGTGGTCATCGGCGGGCGGTCATGAGAAGTATTGCGTGAAGGCGTAGAAGAGGATAATCAGGAACGCCAGCCAGGCGAGTACGACGAGATTCACGTTGCGCCAGCGGCCGAGAATGGGCGGCGGTTCGTCCACGCGCATTTCGATGGGGACTTTCATACGACTGGGAGTTTCATAACTACAGGGAGCTTCATCAGACGAGCAAATCTCCGCGCAGGACGGTCACCGCCTGTCCCAGCAGAAACACGCGATCGCCTGCGAGCCGGACCTTCACCACTCCCCCACGGGCGGAGGCTTGAAACGCCGTCATTTCGGTCTTCCCAAGGCGCGATGCCCAGAAGGGAGTCAGGGCGCAGTGGGCCGAACCGGTGACGGGATCCTCGTCGATTCCGGAACCGGGCGCGAAGAAGCGCGAAACGAAATCCAATTCGCCCGATCCGCGCGCGGTTACGATCACCCCGCGTACCGGCATCTGACGAAGCAGATGGTGCTGGGGCCGCAACGACCTGAGCGTCCCTTCATCGGACACTTCGACCAGGTAATCGAACTGATTGCGCCCGCAGTATTTCAATTCGCATCCAAGCGCTTCGGCGAGCTGAGGCGGGGGCTCGGCCGGCTGCTCGAAAGTTGCGGGAAAATTCATTTCGATCCAGTCGCCGCGCCGGTCGCAGGTGAGGACGCCGCTTTTGGTGTGGAAGCGCGCGGTGACTCCGGGATTCAGGTGGCCATCCTCCCAAAGCACGTGGGCGCTGGCCAGCGTGGCGTGTCCACAGAGGGCCACTTCGACCGAAGGCGTGAACCAGCGCAGCCGGTAACCATCTTCCTGCGCAACCAGAAAAGCCGTTTCGGAGAGATTCATCTCCATGGCGACCTGCGCCATCCACTGGTCGCCGCGAGGTTCGGGCAGGACGCAAACCGCGGCCGGATTGCCGCCGAAAGCCTGCGCCGTGAAAGCGTCCACCTGAACGATGCGAAGCGGCATGGGGCGGAGTCACCCTTCGAGGGACGCCTCACTGCCGCTCCGCGCGATCGCGCCCTTCTCCGAGGCTTCAATCATATAGCCGATACCCCGCACGGTATGAATCAGCTTGGTCGGATGCAGGTCGTCGATCTTGCTGCGGAGGTGCCGGATGTAGACGTCGACGATGTTGGTGAGACCGTCATAATCCATATCCCAGACGTGTTCGACAATCATGGTGCGGCTGAGCGGACGGCCCTTGTTGCGCATCATGTATTCGAGGATGCCGAATTCCTTGGGGGCGAGCTCGATGACTTCCGAGCCGCGCGAAACTTTGCGGCGCGAACAATCGAGCACCAGATCGCCCACTTCGAGCCGTTCGGGAGCGGGCTGGCCGCGGCGCAGGAGAGCACGCACGCGGGCCAGCAATTCAACAAATGCGAAGGGCTTGGTGAGGTAATCGTCGGCGCCCTGTTCGAGGCCCTTGACGCGGTCGTCGAGGTGGCCGCGGGCGCTCAGGATCAGTACGGGCGGGCCGGTGCGACGGCCGCGGATGCGTTCCAGAACCTTCAGGCCGTCCATATCGGGCAGCATGAGGTCGAGAATCACCAGGTCGTAATCGGTATCGTGGGTGAACTGCAGAGCGGTGGCGCCGTCGGGAGCCACATCGACTGCGTAACCCGCCCCCTGCAAACCCCTGCCTAAGAAATCGGCGATTCTTTTCTCGTCTTCGACAACGAGGATACGCATGTGAATCCAGCTTACCTCAGCGGTCAATCTGTTACCTTGAACCCAGTGATCCGGCTGGCCATCCTTTCCGTTCTTATAGCTGGTGCAGTGTTGGCGCAGAAGCCGAGCTGGACGCTTGCGTTCGCCGACGAGTTTGCGGGCAAGGAACTCGATCTGGCTAAATGGGCGCCGCACGATCCCTGGGGGCGTGAGCGTCCGCGGGAGGTTCAGGCTTATGTTCCGGGCGCGATCGAAGTGCGCGACGGCATGGCTCATATTACGGCGCGCCGCGAACCCGCCACATACGACGGAAGGGATCGCGAATTCACTTCCGGGATGATGACCACCTACGGCTCGTTCGCGCAGATGTATGGACGCTTCGAGATCCGCTGCCGGATGCCGGCGGGGCGCGGCCTCGAGGCAAGATTCTGGCTGCTGCCGTTGACGGGGGAGATTCCGGAGATCGATGTCTTCGACGCCGTGGGCAGCGAGCCGAAGAAAGCGTTATTCGGTAATCGTTGGGGCGATGAGAAAACGGAACGCTCTTATACCGGCAGCTACCCAGTGGGCGATTTGTCGGCCGACTTCCATGTGGTGGCGATCGAGTGGGACAAGGACAAGATCATCTGGTTCGTGGATGGCGTGGAGCGTTTCCGGTCGGTGGATGGCGTGCCGCATCAGCCCATGTATCTGGCGATCAGTTTGATCGTGGGTGGAATACAGGCGAAGTATCCGGATGAGGCCACGAAGTTCCCGGCGGCATTCGATATCGACTACGTGCGGGTCTTCAGCCATTGAACGGTTCTCGCCATGCCTTCTTCGAAGCCGACGGCGGGCGCATAGCCAAGCTCGCGGCGGATGCGATCGATGGGGAACTCCTGATCGCGCGCCAGCAGATGCACGGCGTGACGGGTCAGGAGCGGGCGGCCCGGCATGGCCTCTAGAAATCTGGCCAGCGCGAAGGCGCCGCCAGTGGGGATATCGATCCAGGGACGCGGGTAGCCCAGGCCATCGGCCAGGCGATCCACAAACGTCTTCCATGTGACGCCGGTGCCGTCGGACAGATTGTAGACCCGACCCAGGGACTCTTGCGCGGTGGCGGCGCGCAGGATGGCGTCGACTGCGTTGTCGACATAGAGGAAGCCTCCCGGCGCCTGGCCGTGGTCGATCACAGCCATCAATCTTTGGCGGAGGAGTTTGGCCAGATCGGTTCCGAAAGTGACGCTGCGCGGCCCGTAGATGGTGGCGGGGCGGACCACGGTCACGGGCAGGCCGGAGTCGAGGGCCGCGCGCTCGCCCAGGATCTTGGTGCGGTTGTAGGGAAGGCCCACGTCCACGGGCGGGCTCGACTCATCGCAGACCTGCTTCGGGTAGCCGTAGACATCGGTGGTGCTGACGTGGAGGAAGCGCTCGAGTTCAGCGGCTGTCGTGGCGGCCTTGAGCAGATTGCGGGTACCCGCTACGTTTGCATTGAGGTAGGTCGACCAGGGCGCCCAGTCGGTCGAGGCCGCGGCGCAATGGAAGACGTGCGTGATGCCTTCGAGGGCGGATGCAAGGATGGGCTCGTCGGCGAGCGTCCCCTCGACGACTTCGACCCTCAGGTTTGCCAGGTGCGACAGATTGTTAGAGGGGCGGGCCAGGACGCGGACGGACTCGGCGCGCGATGCCAGCACCTGGGCGAGACGTCCTCCTAAGAAGCCGCTGGCTCCGGTGACAAAAGCTCTCATACGACGACAACCATGGACATGCGGCGATAGCAGCGTTCATTCGCGCCCGGATAGACGCGGCTGTCGCCGCATGTCCCGTCTTCGCGCGTTTCCGAGCCGCGACCGTGAGGGAGCGGTCTACCCGCGCAATTGGCGGAAGGCGTCGAGGGCGAAGTCCAGATCGGCAATGGTGTGGCCGGCGGTGACGCAGATGCGCAGACGGGCCGTACCGAGCGCTACGGCGGGGAACAGAATCGGCGAGACTAAGATATCGAAATCGCGCAGACGCCGTGAGAAACGGGCGGCGGCTTCTTCGTCCTTCAGGATCACCGGGATGATGGGGGTCTGCGAGCCGCCCACGTCGTAGCCGAGATCTTTCAGGCCTTCCCGGAAGTATTGGGCCTGGCTGCGCAGCCGCGACACGATCTGCGGTTCCGCCTTGAGAATGGCCAGACCTTCGCGAATAGCTCCGGTCGAGGCCGGGCACAGCGCCGCGGAGAAGATATACGGGGACGCGGCATGCTGCAGGTACATGCTCACTTCCTGCGACATGGCGATGAAGCCGCCGGTGGAAGGAATGCTCTTGGCGAGCGATCCGGTCCAGAGATCCACGTCGCCGGTATTGACGCCGAAATGCTCGTCGGTGCCGCGGCCATGCGTGCCGAGGACGCCGGTGGCGTGCGCGTCGTCGATCATCAGGAAACAGCCGAACTCCTTCTTGATGTCGATCAGATCGGGCAGCGGGCAGATATCGCCGTCCATGGAGAACACGCCGTCCGCCACGATGAGCGTCCGATTGCCCTGTCCGGATTGCAGCTCGGAACGCAACGACGACATATCGTTGTGCCGGAAGCGCTGTAGTTGGACGCCGGCGAGGCGGCAGGCGTCGACCAGGCTGCGGTGCGAAAGCGAATCGAGGATGACGCGATCCTGCGGCGTCAGCAGGCCGGCGATGACCGCCAGGTTGGCTACATAGCCCGAACTGAAGGTGAGTGCCGCTTCGGTACCCTTGAACGCCGCCAGATCCCGTTCCACCTGCCGATGGAGCTGGTTGGTGCCCGTCAACAGGCGAGCCCCGCCCGTAGCGCTGCCGTACTTCCGGACGGCCTCTACAGCGGCCTTTTCGATACGCGGATCACCCACCAATCCCAGATAGTCGTACGACGAAAGCATCAGCATGCGGCGGCCTTCCGCCTGCACCCAGGGGCCGGTCCGGCTCTCGAGAGGAACCTGATAAGGGTAGACATCCTCGGCACAGGAAGCAGCCATCATGCCGAAGACGCCACGGCCACGCGCATCAATGAGCCCGCTCTTCTGGAAGTCCAGCTTGCGCCCGGATGTAAAGAAGCCATTAAAAAGATCGCCGGAGGATGAGGTGTGGGCTCGCTTGCCGTTTGTGCTGACTGCGCTGACCTGTGGAATTGTCATCAGTATGTCGCCGTTACGCGGTTCGGTCCAGTTTATTACTTTTGTGATCGCATGTACACAATCCAGTCACAACGCCGGGTTGGGCACGGGCGGGTTGGTATCTGTCAATTGTACGACATCAGGCCAGAATCTCCTTAACGACCTCAGCTTTTTCTACTCCTGTGAGGCGGACGTTCAGCCCCTGGTAGTTGTAAGAGAACCGTTCGTGGTCAATGCCGAACTGGTGCAGGATGGTTGCCTGGAAGTCGCGCACATGCACCGGATCCTTCGTAATGTTGTAACTGAATTCGTCGGTTTCGCCGTGTACGACGCCGCCTTTGATACCGCCGCCGGCCATCCAGAGGCTGAAGCAGCGGGGATGGTGGTCGCGACCGTAGTCGGTTGCGGTGAGCTTGCCCTGGGAGTAGATGGTGCGGCCGAATTCGCCCGCCAGGATCACCAGAGTGTCATCGAGCATGCCGCGCTGTTTCAGGTCCTGCACGAGCGCCCAACAGGGCTGATCGATCTCTTTGCACTGGCTGGGGAGCACCTCGGGGAGGTTGGCATGGACGTCCCAGCCGCGATGGTAGACCTGCACGAAACGCACGCCCCGCTCGGCCAGGCGGCGGGCCATGAGACAGGTTTGGGCGAACGACCCGGGCTTCGAGCGGGCGTCGTCGCCGTACATCTTCCAGCTGCTCTCGGGTTCCTTACTGGTGTCGGTCAGCTCGGGCACGGAAGATTGCATACGAAACGCCATCTCATATTGGGCGATGCGGGTTTTGGTTTCGGGATCGCCCAGTTTGTCGTAGGTGAGCTGGTTCATTTGGGCGAGCCCGTCGAGCATGCTGCGGCGCACTTCGGGTGAGACTCCCTCGGGATTGTTGATGAAGAGGACGGGATCGCCGGAGCTGCGCAGACTGACTCCGGCGTATTTGCCGGAGAGAAAACCGGCGCTCCAGAGCCGCGCGGAGATGGCCTGGACGTTGGCCTTCGGATGGTAATGCTTAGCCTGCAGGACCACGAAGGCGGGCAGGTTTTCGTTCATGGAGCCGAGTCCGTAGTTGAGCCAGGCGCCGATGCAGGGGCGGCCGGCGATCATGAACCCGGTCTGGAAGAAGGTGATGGCCGGCTCGTGGTTGATGGCCTCGGTGTGCATGCTGCGGATGACCGCGATATCGTCCACCATGCGCGCGGTGTACGGCAGGAGCTCCGAAACCCAGGTTCCCGATTTGCCGTGCTGGGCAAATTTGAAGATGGAAGGCGCGATGGGGAAACGGGACTGGCCGCTGGTCATGGTGGTGAGGCGCTGGCCCTGGCGGATGGATTCCGGCAGGTCCTTATCGAACATGCTCTGCATGGCCGGTTTGTAGTCCCACGTTTCCATCTGCGGGGGGGCTCCGACGAGGTGAAGGTAGATGCAGCGTTTCGCTTTGGGGGCGAAGTGGGGCAGGCCGGGTAATGCGGCCCCTTTAGCTTTGCCTCCCAGAAGCGAGGCCAAGGCGAGCGCGCCGATGCCCTGGGCTCCCCGGGCAAAGAAGCGCCGGCGGGTTTCTTCCATAGCCATGCTTCGGGCGATGGCGTCGATGGGATGGCGGCCCGGTTCTGTCATTTGTTGAGCACCTCGTCCAGATTCAGCATTTGGCTGGCGAGCATGGTCATCGCCGCGTAGTCGGGTAAGGGCAGGGCGGGATCCGGCTTCCTTGCTCCCTGATTGAGAAATTCGGTGGCTTCGGATGCATGGGCTTCATAGTAACTACGGTATTTGTCGAAAGAGCTTCTGGCGATCCTCTTCTCTTTCAGACTCAGCGGGCGGGCCAGCAGGCGCGTCGACATTAAGTCCACGCGATCGTCGAAACCCGCGGCGGATTGCATGGAACGGCCGGCCAGTTCGCGCGCCGCTTCCACGAACTGCACATCGTTCATGGTCACCAGCGCCTGCAGCGGCGTGTCGGTGCGTTCGCGGCGGACAGTGCAGCCTTCGCGCGTCGGAGCATTGAAAATCTCCATGCTGGCGGGCGGCGCGCTGCGCTTCCAGAACGTATAGACGGAACGGCGATAGAGGCCGTCGCCTGTGTCGGGCTTATAGTAGCGCGTGTTTGAGCCGTCCATTGCGACGGCTTCCCAAACTCCTTCGGGCTGATAGGGCTTGACGCTGGGTCCGCCGATCTGCGGGGAGAGCAGGCCGCTGGCGGCGAGCGCGTAATCGCGGACCAACTCGCCATCGAGGCGGAAGCGCGCGCCGCGGCTGAGCAGACGGTTCTCGGGATCTTTGGCGAGCTTATCCGGCGTAACCAGAGCAGCCTGCCGGTAGGTGGCCGAGAGCAGCACCTGTTTATAGAAGCGCTTCACGTCCCAGCCGTGCTCGCGGAAATCGACAGCCATCCAGTCGAGTAATTCGGGATGCGTGGGGGGCTCGCCCTGGCTGCCGAAATCGTCAACGGTTTTCACGATTCCGGTACCGAAGATCTCCTGCCACATGCGATTGACGGCCACGCGCGCGGTGAGGGGTTGATCTTCGATGAAAAGCCATTGGGCAAAGCCGAGCCGGTTGCGCGGCATGGCGGAAGTCATGGGCGGAAGCACGGCGGGCGTGGCGGCCTCCACCTGTTGCCGTCTTTGATCGTAGGCGCCGCGATAAAGGACCCAGGCGGTGGGTTTGGTATCCTTGCGCTCTTCCATGACGAGTGAGACGGCACCGCGGCGGGCAATAGCCTTAGCCTCGAGGCTGAGGTCGTTCTGCTTGCGGGCGAGCTTGCGGAAAGGCTCGTATTCATTGAGCAGGAAATACGTGAGCAGCGCGTTGCGGCCGGCGGCGCCGAGTTGGGCGGAATCGAGCGGAAGCACGGACTGAAGAATGGGCCATTGATTGAGGAGCTTCGCCTCGCTCTCACTCACCACGCGGTTGAAGATGCGGAAGTCTTCGATGGCTCCGTCGGGAAGGGAGCGGCCGAGGACCAGAGGCGTGTCGACCGCGATATCGCCTGAGATGTCGACGTTCTGGTCGCCGCGCCCCTGGGTGGGGATGGCGCGGCCGTTTACATAAAGGCTCAGGCCGGATTGCTGCCGGGAGCCGTCGTAGGTAACCACCAGATTGTTCCAGGAGCCCGGCTGAAGCTGCTCGAGATGAGCGGCGCGGATCTGCATGGTGCGGCCTCCGTCGCCGGTGATCCGAAAGCCGGGCACGCGCGCACCAACGTCGATGATCCAGCCGCGGTTCTTCTCGTTGGGGTTGTTATGCGCGGCGATAGTATAGCCTTGCTCGGCCCTGGGGAAGTAGAAGCTGACGTCGATCGAGAAGGGCTTTTCGGCATCGAGCCGGGGCGCGTCCTTATATTCGACGCCCTCATTCTTCGTGAAGCGCAGAGGGCGTTCCATCGAGAGATGGGCATTGAAGATCTCGGCGGCTTCACCGAGCGGCATAGTGGCGGGCACGGATCTGCGTTGGGCCATCCATTGATCGAAGGGCCCGGCGGCTTTGCGGGAGGCTTCTTCGAGGCCGGAGCGGGCGGCGGTTAATTGCGCGGATACCTTCGTCCATGCATCGCGATCTTCGGGACGGGGCACTACCACCACGGGGGCGGAATCCGGCGCGTTGTCGTCCATGACTCGCTGCGTGGTGTTGCGGAAGAAGGCTCCGAGCGCGTAGAAATCTTTTTGACCGATGGGATCGAATTTGTGGTCATGGCAGGTAGCACAGCCTACGGTCAAGCCGAGGTAGACGGCGGAGATGGTGTCGGCGCGGTCCTTGGCGTAGATCTCGGCGTATTCGTCTTCGATGATGCCGGCCTCGTTAGTGGTGACTCCGCAGCGGATGAAGCCGGTGGCAATGCGCTGATCGAGAGTGGGGTTGGGCAGGAGGTCCCCCGCGAGTTGATCGATAGTGAATTGATCGAAGGGTTGGTTGCGGTTGTAGGCCTGGATCACCCAGTCGCGCCAAGGCCAGATTTCGCGGTAGTTATCGATATGAATGCCGTTTGAGTCGCCATAGCGGGCGGCGTCAAGCCAGTAGCGGGCGCGATGCTCTCCGTAGTGGGGTGAGGCGAGGTAGCGATCGATCATGTGCTCGTAGGCGCTGGGCGTGGCGTCCTTGAGGTATTCGTCGAGTTCGGCGGGGGTGGGCGGCAGGCCGGTCAGGTCGAGCGCTACCCGGCGGATCAGGGTGCGGCGATCGGCGGCTGGCGCCGGGGTCAGACCTTTGGCTTCCAGTTTGGCGAGGATGAAGCGGTCGATAGGGCCGCGGGACCAGGTTTGATTCTTTACCGCAGGCAAGGGCGATTTTACCGGCGCGGTAAGTGCCCAGGGGGCTTGCCACGGAGCGCCCTGATCGATCCAGAGTTTTATCTTTGCGATCTGCGCCGCGGTGAGCGCCTTGTGAGAGTACTCGGGCGGCATTCTTTTCGCCGGGTTCGGGTTCGCGATTCTTTCGTAGAGTTTGCCCTGCGCGATTACGGGCAGCGCCGATTCTTTTCGGTCCAGGCGGAGATTCGCCATTCTTGTTTCGGCGTCCGGGCCGTGGCACTGGAAGCAGTTTTCGGACAGAACGGGGCGGATTTCGCGCTGGAAGTCCACAGTCTGTCCGGAGAGCAACAAGGGACACGCGGCGATAGCCGCGATCAATCCAGTAGGGCGCTGAAAAAGGCGTCTTACCGCTCCTTTACAGTCGCGGCTCAGAAAGACGCGTGCTGCTTCCGAAGCATTTACCGAGCCGCACGCGTCAGCAAGCGGTAACGAAAAGCTCTTTTTCAGCAGCCTGTTAGTAGAGAGTAAACGCATACAGCGTGTCACCTGCCGCCACTAATATGTATTGGTGGCCGTCTAACATCCAGGTCTCGGGCGCGTTCGATATCTGGCCCAAATGAGTGTGCCAGAGGATCTTCCCGTTGGCTGGATCGTAGGCGACCAAGTTGCCTCCGGCATCTCCGGCGAAGAGTAGTTTGCCCGCCGTAGTGAGCATTCCGTTGCCTATGTTCCCTCCGGTGCCGGGATAGCGGTGTCTCCAGGCTACCCTCCCTGTCTTATAGTCGATTGCCGTTAGATAACTGCCGAGCGAGCCGAGGCTGTCTTCTTCCTTGCCGCCCAATCCCATGGCTCCTCGCGGATCGGTTTCGGTCAGGTAGTACATGGCGAAGGCATCGTTGGTCGGAACATACATGAGACCGGTATCGGATGAGTAAGCCGGGGGCGGCCAGTTCGTGGCTCCTCCATTGTTCGGCGACACGAGTGAGCCGGGTACGGTCGAATCCTTTTCGACGTCGCGTATAGGCTGGCCTTTGGCATTAAGGCCTTTGGCCCAGTTAGCGCCGTCCGAGAACTTACTCGTCAGCAGATGCTCTCCGGTGAGGCGGTCGAGCACATAGAAGTAACCGCTGCGGTCCGCATGAAGCACCATTTTGCGCGGCTTGCCGTTGAACGGGCCGTCCACCATGATGGGCGTCTCGGTGGAATCCCAATCGTGCGTTTCGTGGGGACTGAACTGGTAATACCAGGCCATTTTCCCGGTATCAACATTGATGCCGACGATCGAACAGGTGTATAAGTTGTCGCCCGCCCGGCTCGGGGGATTGGTGTAGGCGGGCGACGGGTTGCCCGTACCCACTATATAGAGATGGGTCTCGGGGTCGTAAACGCCGGGGATCCAGACGTTGCCGGCTCCGTGCCTGGCCCCGTCGAGACTTCCCCAGGTATCGAGGCCGAGGTCGCCCTTGGCCATCGGGACGGTGTGGAAGGTCCACTGAATATCGCCGGTCTCGGGGTCGCGCGACTGCACGTAGCCGGGCTCATCGAGATCGTTACCCGTGCCGATCAGGACGTGGTTGCCGATGACGATGGGCGACATAGTGGAGAAGTACTGCTGGTTGAAGTTGGCGATTTCCTTGTGCCAGCGCTCCTTACCGGTCGTGGCGTCGAGACAGATCAGATAGTCGTCGGGGGTTTCCATGTAGAGCCAGTTACCCCACATGCCGAGGCCGCGATTGCCGATGTGCGTGCCGCCGCGGGTCTTCCAGAAGTAATGCCAGTATTCATGGCCGTCGCGGGCATCGACCGCCCAGGCGTTGTCGGGCGAGGAGAGATACAGGACGCCGTTGACTTCGAGAATGGAAGCGCGGATATTGGGCGCTCCTCCGAAGCCTCCGGTGTCTCCGGCCGTGCCTTCGCCGCCCACTATGGTCGGGGCAGCCCCGCCACGACCACCGCCTGGATTGCCCGCGCCCGCGGCGACTCGGCCTACCCAGGCGAGCGTCAGGTTCTTAACGTTCAATTGATTGATCTGTGTAAGTGAGCTGTAGCGCTTGCCGGAGTAATCGCCCGAGTAAGTGGGCCAGGAATCACCGAGGGGCTTGTTCAGCAGCGACGGGTCCAGAGCCTGGGCCTGTACTATGGCCGTCAGCAGGACGAGTAAGTACGCGAGCTTCTTCATTTCACCGTCACCAGGTAAGACGTGAGGTTATGGATGTCCTGATCCGTGTACTTGGTCAGCAATTTCTTGTGGGGTTCGAGGGGATCGTGGATCTCGACTTTCGGGATACTGCCGTCGCGGCGGAAGGAGTGCTGCGCGCCATCGGGTTCGGTAAGAGTGACGATGAAGTCGTCGATGCGCCCCAGGACGCCTTCCACTTTCTGTCCGGCGGGCAGCGTGACAGTGACGGTGGTGGAAGGCACGTTGAAGGGGCCTCCTCCGCGGCCTCCGCGACCTCCGGCGGGCATCAGGAATCCGTTCTGGAGCTGCTTGGGATCGGCGAACTTCGCGCCTATGCCCTTAAGATCTCCTGTTACCGAATGGCACCCGGCGCAGCTGGCGTTGAAGTAAGCCTCGCCGGCTTTAGCATCGCCCACCAGGATGCTGGGCGGCTTCATGCGGGAGATGTCATACCCCCCCACATGGAAGTTGTGGAGGAAAGCGGCGACGTCGGCGATCTGGTCGGGGGCCAATTTCAGGGCCGGCATTTCGCCGCGGCCGTTCTGGACCACGGGCGCGATGAGTTCGCCTTTCATGTCATTGAGGACGAGTTCGGAGCGCAGGAGGTTGGGTCCGCCTTCGCCGCCGCGGGCGTCGGAGCCGTGGCAGAAGTTGCAATTCACTCCCCAGATGGCTTTGCCGCGCTCAATGGCGGCGGGATCGCCCGGCGGGTGATCGGGGAAGGCCGGGGGCCTGGCTGGTTGGGCGGCGGCTACACCTCGCCCCGCGCCTCGACCCGCGGCAGGCGGTGTTTGGGCCTGGCTGGGTAACGCGAACGCCGCTAACGAAAGTGCCAGGATTCGGATTTTTGCCTTCACGTGCAATGGCTCCCCTCGATGACAATCGATCGATTGTAGTCTATCTCAGAATCCGAGGGGGCTTTGGGGAAATGAAGTGGAAATAAAGTGGAGGTTAAGCGGGATCCCGCAGCGCGAAGGCCACCGCCGCGGCCACCAGGCTGAGGGCGAATCCCGCCAATACGTCGGCCGTGTAGTGGTACCCTCCATAGATCGTCGCGACGGAAACGCTGCATGCATAGAACAACATCCCCCAGCCAAACGCGGGGCGTGTGGGCAGAACCGCGAATAATCCCCAGGCCGCCGAGAAGACCGACGACACATGCGCGCTGGGAAACACGGCGCTGTGAATCGTCGCCGAATCGAGTAGCCACAAATTGCAGCGCCGGAACCAGGTGACCACAACGGCCGGATGCATCAGGCTGCGCGGCGGCAGTGATGGGAAGAACGGAAACAGCGCGTAGGACAAGAGGGTTCCGGCGAGATAAACCACCATCCAGCGATCCACCGCCGGCCGCCGGTGCGCCAACCACAGCGTGAGCACACAGAACGCGCCCGTGGCGTACACGAGCAGGTAACACACTTCGAGATAGCCCGGTCCGACCGGTCCCAACACTTCGACGGCGCGCGCCAGCCCCAACCGGGTCAACAGCCAGTGGTCCTGTTGAAGCCACACGCGCTCCCGTTCGAGCGTGTAGCGCGCCGGCGTGAACCAGTCCATCTCGCGGAACGCTACCAGGGTGAAGGCGAGCGGTGTCCAGTCGCGAAACATATCGATCCAATTACCGGCGTGCCGCTCGTCGAGATACGCCACCACCACGATCGGCAACCCGGCGAGGCCCAGACCATAGAGCGGTTTATAACCGAGATGAGGACGTCCGGGAAAGAAAAAGCAAAGCGTTGCGACGTACGCGAAGTAGACAACAAGCAGCCATTCCGACGCTCGCAGTCGCATAAAGGACGGTACTCTAAGAGTAGCGTGTGGCAGCGAAGTTTGAAAAAGATTTACCGGACTGTGCGCGAGGTGCGCATGTTCGCCCGCGCGATGCAGGAGGGAACGCATCCCATCCTCGCCCAGATCGTCCCCATCCGCCGATGTAACCTCGATTGCGCGTATTGCAACGAATACGACAAGGTTTCGGACCCGGTGCCGCTCGAGGCCATGCTGCGCCGTATCGACAAACTGGCGGAGCTCGGCTGTTCCATCATCACGCTGAGCGGCGGGGAACCGACCCTGCACCCGGAACTCGACGCCATCATCGCCCGCATCCGGCAGCGCGGGGCTATCTCAACACTTATTACTAATGGGTTGCTGCTCACTCCCGAACGCATCCGGAGGCTCAATCTTGCCGGCCTCGATTATCTGCAGATCAGCATCGATAACGTGGAGCCCGACGAGACATCGAAGAAGAGCCTGCGCGTGCTCGACCGCAAGCTGGTGTGGCTGGCCGAGCATGCCTGTTTCGGGGTGACTATCAACTCCGTGCTGGGCTCGGGCATTCGTAACCCCGAGGACGCCTATACGATCGGTGCGCGCGCGCGTGCTCTTGGCTTCCATTCGACGGTGGGAATACTGCACGGCCACTCGGGACAACTGGAGCCGCTCACGCCCGAGCACCAGAGCGTCTACCAGCGTTTCCGCGCGCTCGGCTCCTCGCTGTTCTCGTTCGCCCACTTCGATCATTTTCAGGAGAACACCAGCCGCGCCCTGCCCAACCAGTGGAATTGCCGCGCGGGCGGGCGCTTCCTCTACATCTGCGAGGACGGCCTGGTGCATTATTGTTCGCAGCGGCGCGGCCATCCAGCGATTCCGATCGAGCAGTATACACGCGAGGACTTGCAGCGCGAGGCGGCGCGGCCTAAAGAATGCGCCCCTTTCTGCACCATTTCGTGCGTTCATCAGGTGGCGATGCTAGACGATTTCCGGACGCGTCCGCGGGAAGCTCTGCAGGGGATACTCGACCGGCGCCGCGCCATCGATCCGGCGTTTCAGCCTCCGGCGCTGGTGCGGGCGCTCGACTGGGCTTTCCTCAGCGGCCCCCACCGGCAAACGTTTACGCGCCTCGCGGCGGGCTTATTCCGCGTAAGGTGAATCTGAATGGATTTTGACGTAAACGTGCGGGAGCGCATTCTGAAACCTGTGGACGAGGTGTTCGATGCGGTGGTCGACCCGCGTAAGATGTCCCAATATTTCATCTCGGGCGCGAGCGGCCCGATTCGGCCAGGCAGGGTCGAATGGGAATTCGGCGATGTGGGGGTCAGGGTTTCGATCAACGTGCTGGAAGTCGAGCGGAATCGCCGGATCGTGTTCGAATCGAGCGCACTCGGACCGCGCATTCGCTGCACCATTGAGTTCGCGGCGGATGGTCCCGACGTCACTTTGGTGACGGTCACGGAGTCGGCGTTTTCACTCACCGGGGAGGGCGTGAAGCTTGCTTTGGGGCAGAACGCCGGGTGGACCCGTACGTTATGCGGCCTGAAGGCCTGGCTGCAATTCGGGATCAACCTGCGCGCGGGCTGATCAAGCGCCTATTCCACAGTCACGGTCACGTTGACCGGCACATTTTTGGGCGGGTAGCAGGCCTTGTTGTCACAGGCCTGGTAGCGCAGCACGCCGGTCTCTTCCGCCGGACCCGTCGAAGCGCTGGCCGGAACTTTAAATTTGGTGGTGATGCTGAATTCTCCGGTCACCACGGCGAGCGGCTTATCGTTGGGCTGCTGGAAGGGGAAGCGTTCGAACTTTGGCTGTGGATAGGCGATCGAGTCCATCTGCAGCGGGCCGCCGGTCCATTTCAGCGTGAGCGGAATGAGATAGCTCTCGGTCGGCTTATCGCTGTTGGCGTGATAGCCGGCCGGCAGCGACGCCTTCACGGTGATTGCCGTGGCGGAGCCTTTGGTTACCTTGACGGTAGGCAGGGGGCCGACCGTGAGGTTAGGACTCATCTGCGCGCTTAGCGCTATTGCCAGCGTTGGGAGCAGCTTCGAGCAGTTTCTCAATAGCATCTTCGAAATCCTTCCGGCTGGAGAGCCCGACGTGGACGGAGGCGATGCGGCCGTCGCGATCGATCACGAAGGTGGTGGGCAGCGCTTCCACTCCGCCATACTGTTCGCCGGTCACGTCGTCTCCCAGCACGATTCTGTAATTAATTTTTTGCTCCGCTACGAACGGATTGATCGCCTTCCAGCCGTCGTCGTCCATGGAGACGCCGAGCACCTCGAAGCCGCGGTCCTTGTATTTTCGCTCGAACTCTTTGAACCAGGGAATCTCAATCCCGCAAGGGCCGCACCAGGTGGCCCAAAAATCGAGCAGCACCACTTTACCCCGGTAGTCGGAGAGGTGGACCAGTTTGCCGTGGGAGTCCTTGAGGGCAAACTCCGGGGCGTGCTTGCGATCCTTGCTGTCTTTGACGGGATTGCGGGCCGGGGAGGAGAGAGACGTTTGCGGAGCGCGGAAAACGAGCCCCAGCGTCAGGGCGACACCGGCGATGAGCAGCAGCTTAAGCAGGAACCGCGTATTCTTCACTTTTCCGATTATATCGGGATACCGCGCCGATTTAGAAAATTCTCGAACCAGGCTTGGCGCGCGCGGCGGTGGCGCGCGGCGAGCGTTACCTCTTTTTCGCCGCCTCCGCAGATCCACGCTCCGCTGTCGCAGAAGCTTTCACAGCAGTATTCGCGCCAGGCCCGCGTGCGGATGTCGGCATCGCGCAAGCACAACTGGTTCTTGCGCCACTCCGCGGACCAGCCGCATTCACCGCGGGCGCGCGCCTGCCATTCTTTACGCAGAAGATTCTCCCATTCGCGCCGGCGCCGGTTGCCTGCCCGTACCCATGCGAAGTGCAGCAATTCATGGAGCAGAATGCGCCTGTGCTCCTGGGAATCGGCAAGGAGTTCTTCATCGAGGACGATCAGGCGGGCGCGGATGAAGGTGGCGCCGTGCGCGGCGTTGCCCGCGGTGTCGAGCAGATGGGCACGGTAACGGATCTCGACGGGGCGGCCCTGGAGCCGAAGCGGCCATGTTCTCAGAGGAACTCGTAGCCTCTTCTCGAAACGCCGGAGGCGAGCACTTCCGTGGTGCAGCCGTTCATGGCGAAGATCTGGCGGACCAGATCGAAAACGCGATCGTATCCGCGCTCGTAGAAAACGAGAACTCCGGGGCCGGCACCGCTCAGCGTGCAGCCCAGCAGGCCGGGGGCGCGCAGCCGCAAAATCTCGGAAAGGCCGGGGATCAGTTGGGAGCGGAACTGCTGGTGCATCCTGTCGTCGAGCGCGGTGGGGAAGACGGATGAATCGCCGGTCGCGAACGCCGCCATCAACAGGGCCGCGCGTTGCACGTTGAAGGTGGCGTCGGCGCGCGAATAGCATTCGGGCAGAACGGCGCGCGACTCTTTGGTCGGGAGCGCGTAGTTGGGGATGACGACGGCCAGTTCGAAATTTTCCGGCATCTCGATGCGAATGGATCGAGTCATCCCGCCGGGCTCGACGGCGCTGGCGACGATCGATCCCAGTACGCAGGCGGCCACATTATCGGGATGGCCTTCGAAACGCGCGGCTTCGTCGAGAATGCGTGCCGGTTTCCAGCGCAGGTCGAGCAGCTTTTCCGCGATGACGACGCCCGCGGTAAGCGCCGCGGCGCTGGAACCGAGCCCTTTGCCGATGGGGATGTCGTTAATGATGTCGAGGTTGATGGGAGGCAGTGTCCGGTGGGCGCGGCCCGCCACGGCGAGGGCCGTTTGCCAGATCAGATTGTCTTCGCGGGTCGAGATCATTTCCGCATCGCGTCCGCGGACGCGGATGGCGAGCCGGTTGCTAGGAGAGAACCGGCACTCCAGATAAATTTGCAGAGCCACACCCAGAGCGTCGAAACCAGGCCCGAGATTGGCGCTGGAGCCGGGAACGCGGAGGATGTTGACGGTGGTCAATCAAATATTATCTCCCACCAGTTTTGTGGCGGCGGCGTACCATAGCGGAGATGGAGGCCGGGCGCTATCTTTGCTCACATCTGGTGACGCTGAGTTGGAAAGATGGCGCTTCTGGCGTGACCCAATCCATAGTGAACATCGAGGAAATTTGGGCCGAGGGAGCGGTTCTCGAGTCGGAAGCGGTGGCGCCGGTGGGATCGTCCGCGGAAATTCGCTGTGGGAAGGCCTTCTTTGCCGGAAAGATAACGCGCGCGGATGTGCACGAGTTCGGCGTACGGATCGAAATAGAGTTCTCTCCGCTCACTCCCTGGTCGGTCGAGCGCTTCCGGCCGGAACACCTGCTCGACCTTGAAGATCCTACCGAATTTCCATGATTTCTTTTTCTTTGGCCTTGGCCGCCTGATCGAGCTTCAGCATGTAAGCGTCGGTCATCTTTTGCGTCTCTTCGTGGCCGCGGCGATCTTCGTCTTCGGCGATTTTTTTCTCTTTGGCGAGCTTCTTGATCTGCTCGTTGGCGTCGCGCCGGATGTTGCGGATGGCCACGCGATGGTCTTCGGCGATGGTATGCAGCTTCTTCGCGAGATCCTTGCGGCGCTCTTCGTTCAGCGGTGGAATCGGGATGCGGATGATCTTGCCGTCGTTCGACGGATTCACCCCCAGATCGGCGATGCGAATGGCCTTCTCGATGGGGCCGATCTGCGAGGAGTCCCACGGCTGCACCGTGATCATGCCCGGCTCGGGCACATGCAGGTTCGCCACCTGGTTGACGGGGGTCGGGGTTCCGTAATAATCCACCCGCACGTTATCGAGAATATTCACGCTGGCGCGTCCCGTCCGCACTGTGGCCATGGCGTGCTGCAGGTCGCTCAGAGCCTTCTCCATGCGTTGTTTTGCGCCGGCTTCGATTTCCTTGACAGTATTCATGTTCTTAACTGATAAGCGTCCCGACCGGTTCGCCGGACGCCATTCGCATTATATTGCCCTGCGTGTTGAGATTAAACACCAGAATGGGAAGGCGGTTGTCGCGGCACATGGCAATGGAAGTCGCGTCCATCACGCCAAGTGATTTGGTGAGCACTTCCGTATAAGTGATGTGCCGGTACATGACGGCATCGGGAAACTTCATGGGATCTTTGTCGTAAACTCCGTCGACCTTGGTGGCTTTGGCGATCACCTGCGACTTGATCTCGAGCGCGCGCAATGTTGCGGCTGTGTCGGTGGAGAAATAGGGGTTGGAAGTGCCCGCGGCGAAGATCACGATGCGGCCTTTTTCGAGATGCCGGATGGCGCGCCGGCGGATATACGGTTCGGCTACCTGATGCATCTGGATGGCGCTCATCACGCGGGTGTGCTGGCCGATCTGTTCGAGCGCGTCCTGCAGAGCGAGCGAATTGATGACGGTGGCGAGCATGCCCATGTGATCGCCGGTTACGCGATCCATGTTGCGGGCGGCGAGTGCGATGCCGCGGAAAATGTTGCCTCCGCCCACCACTACGCCGACCTGAATTCCTTCCTGCGCCAGAGCGGCGATTTCGGCGGCCAGATCCTTTACGCGATCGGGGTCGATCCCGAAGGATTGCGGGCCGGCCATGGCCTCACCGCTCAGCTTGAGAAGAATGCGGTCGTATCTGGGCATAGAGTGCCCGCGCTATTCGGTGTCGCCGACCTTGAAGCGCGCGAACCGCGAGACGGAAATATTTTCGCCCAGTTTCGCGATCTTCGTCTTGATCAGCTGATCGACGGTGATGGTGTTTTCCTTCACGAAGGGCTGATCGTACAGGCAGATCTCTTCGTAAAACTTGGCCATGCGGCCTTCCACCATTTTTTCGGCAATTTTCTCCGGCTTGCCTTCGGCCATGGCGCGCGCCTTCTGGATTTCCTTCTCTTTCTCGATCACCGCCGGAGTGACGTCCTCCTTCCGGACGAACAGCGGATCGGCGGCGGCGACGTGCATGGCGAGATCGCGCACCAGCTCCTGGAAATCGTCCGTGCGGGCCACAAAGTCGGACTCGCAATTCACTTCAATGAGCACGCCCAGCTGCGCGCCCGCGTGAATGTATGCCCCCACGGTGCCCTGTTTGGTGGTGCGCGACGCCTTCTTCCCGGCGGAGGCGATGCCGCGCTTGCGCAGCACGATCTCCGCTTCGGCGATGTCGCCGTTCGCCTCCGTGAGAGCGCTCTTGCACTCCATCATTCCCGCTCCGGTGCGCTCCCGGAGCTGCTTGACCAGACTCGCACTGATTTCCGCCATATTGACAGACCTCCACGCCGCTTCGTTAAAGCCGCGGCTCAGAATAAATTTCCTCTTTAAACCTGATTCGCTTCGGCCGCTACCGGCTCGCTCGTTTCCGATGCCGGACCTTTACGGGTGGACGCCGCCGTGTCGTCGAGCATCAGGCTTTCCTGCATGATCTGCTCGGCGTACTTCGGATCCACATACTGCGAATATTCCGCCAGATCTTCCACCGCGGTCTCTTCGCTGACCACCTTTTCGGCGGTGAAATCGTGTTCGGTGGCGAGAGCCCGGCCTTCGATCACCGAGTCGGCGATCTTGCTGGTGAACAGGCGGATGGCGCGCAGCGCATCGTCGTTGCCGGGAATCACCCAATCGACTTCGTCGGGATCGCAGTTGGTGTCGACGATGGCCACCACCGGGATACCCAGACGGCGGGCTTCCTTGACCGCGATCGCCTCTTTATTCGAGTCGATCACGAAGATCACGTCGGGCAGGCCAGGCATGTCTTTGATGCCCGCGAGGTTGCCATCGAGGTGCTTGCGCTCGCGTTCCATGCGCACGATTTCCTTCTTCGGGCGGCCGCCGTAATCGCCCTCGGAAGCCATCTGCTGCAGTTCCTTCAGACGCTTGATCGATTTCTGGACCGTGACCATGTTGGTGAGCAGACCGCCCAGCCAGCGCTGATTCACATAGAACATCTGGCAGCGATTGGCTTCTTCGGCGACGGCTTCCTGAGCCTGGCGCTTGGTGCCGACGAATAAAACCGTCTTACCCTGCGCCGCCATTTCGACCACATAGCGCGCCGCATCCTTGAAAAGCTTCAGCGTCTTTTGCAGGTCGATGATATAGATACCGTTACGTTCGCCAAAGATGTATTCCTTCATCTTTGGATTCCAGCGCTTGGTCTGGTGCCCGAAGTGAACGCCGGCTTCGAGCAATTCCTTCATTGAAATAGCAGGCAAACTAACTCCTTAGGATTCACATAACCCGTTCGGCGGCGCGCGGCCCAAAGCGAGATTTGCGCGAGGAGGCGAAACGGGCGGCTCAACATAGAAATCGGGGCGCAAGTGATCCTGACGCCCCGCCCACACTTGCAAAAAATACTACCGCTTGGAGAACTGGAACCGCTTACGAGCGCCCTTCTGGCCATACTTCTTGCGCTCGTGCTGCCGGGGATCGCGCGTCAGCAAGCCCGCCTTTTTGAGCGCGCTGCGCAATTCCGCGTTGAATGCGACCAAAGCGCGGGCAATGCCCAACCGGATAGCGCCGGCCTGCCCCACCACGCCGCCGCCGTTAGCCAGCACCAGCACATCGAACCGATCCTGCATCTCGACGGTGCGCAGTGCCTGCCGCACGGGGATTCTGCCCGCTTCCGTCGGAAAATAGTTCTCCAGTGCGCGGCCATTCACGGTGAACTTGCCGGATCCCGGCCGCAAAAACACACGGGCCACGCTGCGTTTGCGGCGCCCGGTACCCAAATATTGCTCGATTTTCTTTAATGCCATGCCTTACGGGGACTCTGAACCCTTTCCTTATGCAATGCGCTTTCCTAAGCGACGCTCATGGCCGCGGGCTTCTGTGCGGCGTGCGGGTGCTTATCACCCGCGTAAACCTTCAGCTTCCGGTACATCTGCTTGCCCAGTTTCGTCTTGGGCAGCATGCCCGAAATCGCTTCTTCGATCATGCGGGCGGGACGTGTGGCGCGGACCTTCTGGGCCCCCGTCTCAACCAGTCCACCCGGATAGCCAGTGAAGTGCCTGTAAACCTTCTGAACGTCTTTCCGGCCCGTCAGCTTGACTTTGGATGCATTCAGAACGATCACGTGATCGCCCGTGTCAAGGAACGGCGTCCAGCTCGCTTTATGCTTACCCATCAATAACTTAGCGGCGTGGCTGGCGAGCTTGCCCAGCACCACGTCGTTGGCATCGATAATATGCCATTTTCTTTCGATTCCCGGTTTAGAGGGGAAGACCGTACTCATGAACACACGACTCCGTTTGATTGCGCTTACCCATATAGGCTATCGAAGGCGGCCGAATATGTCAAACCGCTTAAAGAGAACCGGTCAGTCCGAAGCATTGTTGCGCGATCTCAGTCAGCCAGGTATTGTGCTACATTCAAGTTACCCTGATTGTGGCACTGCGCCTTTTTCTGCCACCGGCACCTGGTTTACTATCTCTCGCCCGTCGCTTCGGAAAGCGCACAACGGTGTTTCTCGCTTCGATGGCGATCGCTTTGGCCGTGATCGCCATTCTGATATCGAGGCGTTAACGGCAGGTTTTCTCTGTTTGCATCACTGGTAAGCTTTGAACCCAGTTCCAGGATTTGCCGTGATCGCGCCATCCCGCAGCCGATCCTGAAAACCGCTCCTGTCCTGCCGCTCAGAATGTCGTGCGGTACGCTGCCGAAAGTGAAGACATCGCTGTGGGCACCGGCTGCTTTTTATGACCTGATCGACCGAACTCCAGGCCGAGTAACGGAGCAAATGAACGCAGCCCTTGGGAGAAATTGCCCTTAGTGGCGGACTGCCGAGTGAATGAGCTTTTTTGGGCGATGCTGAAATTGGCTCGTTTCAGCAAAACTACCTTTCGCATCCTGTTCCGGCCAGCGTGGCGGCGGGTAGGCGATTTTGTGGTGGACGTCCGGTCGGCTCTGGCGACCTCCGGAATCCGTCGAAAGCCCGCTCGCTCGATCCATGAGCGATTTTCTATTCGATGATCGGAAACCGTTAACTCCGCCCCGAACCTGTTAGTCCGAAGCCGGGTGCGAGGGGTGTTGGGGCGCCGGCCCCGGCGCCACCCATGACAGCGCCAGCAACAATCCGAGCAAGGCGACGAGCAGGATCAGAAAGTGCGACCACCGCGTGGAGTCGAACCGGGGCAATCTGAGTTGTTGGGGCACGTTGTTTTTGAAGCCGAAGATGTCCTGCGGGTTACAAAAGTTTTGGGCGGAAAAACGCTCGGGAAATCATCGTGGTTTTGTTGTCGGAATGCCACATCGCCGGCGAACCGGCAAGTCCCCGGCAAATTCGAGCGCGGATACTGCCGCGCCTTGCCCGTTTGGTCAGCTCCTTTGCGATCGCTTCCATGCTTCGATGGCGGCGCCATTCAGCGGAATGACATGCCGGCGAAGCTGACCACGCTCTCGGCGTCGATATTCCACTGCTCGTAGCGCTCCACGCTGCCGCGCGCGTTGGGGCGCACTTTCAGAAAAGTATAGAGGGGCGACGATCCGCACCACTTCAGATCGTCGCGGTTCTCCTGCACCAGATCCCAGAATCCATCCGCATCCCCGGCCGCGACGCGCTCCATGCGCTGCTTGTCGCGTGCGCCGACCGCCAGCATTTCGTTCTCGTTCGCCAGCGCGGTGAACTCGTCGCCATAGCGCCGGCCCATGTGCGCCATATCGATTCCCAGCACCCAGAGAAGCCGATCCTCCTCGCGGGTGGCGATCTCGCCCAGGACGCCGAGGAATCGATTCACGTCTTCGTCCGCTTCGGGTTTCCCGCCTCGATAGATGCTGCGGGCATACGATCCGCAGAGAATCGGCAGGATCTTGATCTCCGGTCCGAAGATGGATTGCAGAAACACTACCTGAAACTCGATGGAATGCTCGACGGCGTGGCAGTAGTCCTCCGTCGCAATGGCGCTAACCGCCTTTTGGGTGAGTTCATCGACGAGACTGGTATCGGTTTGAGCCGCGCCAAAGGGTGTCCGGTACCGCTTCCGGGTAAGTCCGAATTGATTCGCCGTGCCGTAATGCGAGGTCCCCAGAATCACGAAGGTGCGGTCTTTATACTGCGGTCCGAGCAGCCGGTACGCCGCCCGATACGATTCATATCCGCCCACCGGACTCACATGCGGCGCCGCGATTCCGATCAGATTTTCCGACGTGCCGGGGGCCGCCTCGCCCATCCACTCCCGTATCGTCCCTCGTAACGCTTCCGGATCGTCCGGGTAGCCGGAGCCCGCATGGGCAGGCTCGCGCACCGGCGATTCGGTAAACGCCCGATGGCTGTCTTCCTTCAGGCGGGCGAAATTCTCATCCTCCAGAAACCCGCTGCGTGCCAGAATGCCGATTAATTGATCTTCAATCTCGGCGACCTGCAGATCGCCGGTGATGTTTACCAGCGTCTGGCGCAGATCGAGCTGGGTTTGACGGCCGTCGAAACAGCGCAGGCATTCGACCAGCGGCGGCGGAATGATCAGCACCGCGTCCGAATATTTGAAGGAATCGCGAATCAGCAGGCCCGGCCGGTCTTCCAGCGGCGAGGGCATGAAATCGAGGTCGCCCCGCAGGCGAGGCAATGGGGTCGACACGCGACTATCGTAACGCGAAGACCATGCCGCGCCGGCCCAGCCCGAAGTGAAGGCTACCCTGCATGAGATCGCCCGCAGCCTGGAAGGAAATTGGCGCGAGGAACTCGTGTTCGTGCTCAGCCGGCGGGTGGAACTCCGCAAGTTTTATCGGCAGAAGATTGCCGACTGCGACGTTCGGCTGCGCAAACACCCGGCTCGGTGCCCCCAAAGCCATCACCGCGATGCCGAGGAAGTCAGCCTGCCTGTTCTACAGACTCATTAAGCACGGACAGCAGTCGACCAGGGAACTGAATACTACGAAGCCCGATTCCGCGAACGGCAGATCCGCACCATCGCTGATAAAGGCGCAAAAGCCGGAGCTTCAAGTGGTTATGCCCGCGACCGCCTGAAAATCAGCGGCATTTGGGGTTTCCGGGAAGTATCGAGGCGACACACCTGGCCACAGACATCGACGAATCAGAAGACCTTATCCTGGATAAGACTAGTCTGTACGTCGTTGCACCGGGTCAGTGTGTGCGCCACATCCTTAAGCCAGCCTTCGAACTCGGGCGCCGGCCGCAATCCCAGCAACGCTCGCAAATAAAGCGCATCGTGAAACGACGTGCTCTGGTAATTCAGCATCACGTCATCCGCGCCCGGGACACCCATGATGTAATTCACCCCCGCCGTCCCCAGCAGAGTCAGCAGCGCATCCATATCGTCCTGATCGGCCTCGGCATGGTTCGTGTAACAAACGTCGCAGCCCATAGGCAATCCCAACAGCTTGCCGCAAAAATGATCTTCCAGCCCCGCCCGCGTAATCTGCTTTCCGTCGTACAAATATTCCGGCCCGATAAACCCCACCACGGTATTCACCAGCATGGGCCGATAATGCCGCGCCACTCCATACGCCCGCGCCTCGCAGGTCTGTTGATCCACGCCGTGGTGCGCATTCGCCGAAAGCGCACTGCCCTGCCCCGTTTCGAAATACATCACGTTATCGCCGATCTCGCCGCGCCCCAGTTCCCGCGCCGCCTGCCAGGCTTCTTCGAGCAGAGCCAGATTAATGCCGAACGAAGTATTCGCCGCTTCCGTGCCCGCAATCGACTGGAACACCAGATCCACCGGCGCACCGCGTTTCATCGCCTCCATCTGCGTGGTCACATGCGCGAGCACACAACTCTGCACCGGAATCCTGTAAGTCAGGCGCAGCCGGTCAATGAGACGCAGCAAAGTCACCACCCGCTCCACGCTGTCCGATACAGGATTGATGCCAATTACGGCATCGCCGCTCTCGAGCAGCAAGCCGTCGAGAATACTGGCGGCAATTCCAGTCGGATCGTCGGACGGATGATTGGGCTGCAACCGTGTCGACAAGCGGCCGGCCAATCCAACCGTGGTGCGGAATCGGGTCACGACGCGAATTTTCGCAGCCACCGTAATCAGGTCCTGCACGCGCATGAGCTTCGAAACGGCGGCGGCCATTTCCGGCATCAGGCCGGGCGCGAGCTGCGCGAGAGCCTCACCGGAAGCATCGTCCGTGAGCAGCCAGTCGCGGAACTCGCCTGCAGTAAGGTGCGATACCGGACCGAACGCGGCCCGATCCCGCTCATCCACGATCATCCGCGTAACCTCATCCGCCTCATACGGAATCAGCAGTTCACTCTGAAAAACAGAGAGCGGAAGATCCGCCAAAGCCATCTGCGCAGCCACGCGCTCTTCCGCTGTGCGCGCCGCAATCCCCGCCAGGTCGTCGCCCGCCCGCGCCGGCGACGCCCGCGCCAGCAGCGTTTTCAGGTCGTCGAAACGGTGAACTACCCCTCCAATGGTGTGTCGCCAGGGCATGCTGGCAGTTTAAACGATTGCCCAAATGTGGCGCACGCACTGGCGTCTCAACCGCATACAGTCGATCGAAGATGGCATCTTCGCCCTCGGCCACGGCTATCCGAAAAATCGGATCGATACCGGAGCCGAGCAAGCCGACGTCCCGCTGAGCGCCTTCCTGCGCAGATCCAAACCGGACGCAGGGCGGCCGAAGAGAGGGCTCCGGAAGAAGCGCAACTCCTCATCTACTCGCAGTTCACGATGGCGAAGCCTTCGACCCGCAACAAGCCGGGTGCGCTTTTCATCAGACCCTATGCTTCTCCTCTGAACAGATCGGCGCCCCAGCCCACCACACCCGAAGTGTGCCTCAATTGAAAGCCATCGAAAAAGCGTGCACCGAAGTAACAATCTGGACCGCCAGAGTCTTGTCGTAGTCGCCGTCGCCATAGCGGTTTAATTCGAAGCCGATCTTGACGATCTGGAAACGGTCGGGCCGAAAGCCTGCCGCGGCCTCCAGGCTTTGGACATTGCCAGCCAGGTTGGCGCTCGTGTAACCGCCGCGGGCCGCCACATACCAGCGCGGATTCAGTACCCGCCTGACCTCGGCGTAGCCGGCCTGCTCACGAAAAGTGGGAATCGCCTTATAGGGCAGCACGAATTTCTGTAGTTCGCCCTGTACGTTCCAGTGGCCCCGCGCCCACTCGACATCAAGACCCAGCGCATCCGCCGGCAGAGTGTTCGGATTCGCCTCGCCCCAATAGAAGTACGCGTACTTCCGGTCGAGGTACGGACCCCGGTACGCCGAAACTCCCACCCGGAAGCCTTGCCGAATGGTGTATCCGCCGCCCCCCGCCCAGTTGCCGTATTGGTCGGGCGCGAACACGCTGCGCGGATTGGCCGGCGACGAGTTGGCGAACTGCACTCGTCCATCCCATTTGCCCCGCGTGGCGTCGATCTGGGCGCCGGCGAGGCCGAGAATGGATACCGGCGAGTAGTAATAGCCGTATTCAATCGGCAGGTCGATCAGGGCGTTGTCCGCGTCGTCGTAATGCAGCGGAAAGGACCCGAATGCCGTCGAGAGCTGTCCCGCGCGAATCGAAACCGATCCCCGCGCCGATATGCGCGAATAGTTCAGGGTTGCCTGTAGAATGTCGCCTTTCGCCCCGTAACCCTGCGTCGAAAAGCTCTGAAAGAAGTAAGGGCGCGAGTAGAATTGCACCGCCCCGGTAACACTCCAGTGCTCGCCGAGTTTCCACGTGGGATAGAAGACCGAGCGGAATCCGGCGGTCGCGGGCGATCCCGATCGCGGCGCCTCCGTGAGGATGTTCGAAGCCGCAAACTGGCCGCTCAATGTGGCGCGCAAATCGAAACCGGCGTTGGCTTCCTGCGCGATCAGAAGCTCGGGGCCGAGCGCCAGCGAGACCAACCAGAACAGTAAATTCCACTTCATGCGGCCTCCACCGGTTCGAGCGCTCCCGCCCGCACCGGGCTGCCGTACGGTAACCTCACGAACACCTCCACGATCCGCGGATCGAACTGCGTCCCGGCATGCGCGCGCAGGATGTGGAAAGCCTGCTCCGGTGTCATGCCGCGCCGGTACGGCCGATCCGTGGTCATGGCATCGAATGCGTCCGCAATGTGGATGATGCGCGCATCGACCGGCGTCTCCTCGCCCGCCTGCCCCCTCGGATAGCCGCTGCCGTCCCAGTTCTCGTGATGCAGTTCCACGGCATCGAGGAAAGGAGCAAAACCCTGTACCCCCTCGAGAATCCGCCGCCCGATCACCGGGTGCCGCTGAATCAGAGCAAACTCCTCGCGCGTGAGTCTGCCGGGTTTTTGGAGAACCGTGTCGGCGATGCCGATTTTTCCGATATCGTGCAGCAGCGCGCCGATGCGAATCCGCTCAATATGTTCGCGCTCCAATCCCATCGCCGCCGCCGTCGCACAGGAGTACTGGCTGACACGGCGGCTGTGACCGGCGGTATAACGGTCGCGCGCGTCGAGCGCATTCGCCAGCGAACCGACAAACTCCACGTAAGCGCCATCGAGATTCTTACGTGCCTCGCGGACTGATCGGGCGGCGCGATTGTAGCTCTCGGCCAGTTCCCGGATCTCCCGCACCGGTGAAAGATCGCTTTCGAACTCCGGTGGCACCCCGGTGCGTTCCGTATTGTGCAGATGAGAAACCACCGCCCCAATGGGTCTTACGATCGAACGCGACGTGGCCACGCTGCACAGCAGAGCCACCAACACCGAGCCCACCGCCACGGTCAGGAAAACGTTGTGCAGTATCGCTTCGACCGGGCCAATGGCCGCGTCCACGTTTTCCAGGGTGCGCAGCACATACCCTTCGCCGAACGGGATGCTCCGCATGGGAAGCGAGATCCAGTCGACGCCCCGTAAACGGACATCGCATTCCGCCTCGGCCCCGCACCCCTTCAGTGCCGCCTCAATTTCGTCCCGCGACACGTCCGGAATGTTGGACTGGATCGCCTTCCCGTCGCCGATCAGCACCGCCGGCGTCGTGAACTCCGAAAAATCGAAGTACTCACCCACCGCCAAAGCGCCGATGTTTTCATCGTCCTGGTCGATCGGCACCGACGCCGTCTGGAAGACCCGGCCGTCGACCGGAATCAGACCGTTCCTTCCGGGTCCGAGCCGGGCCCGATCCACGGGGATGAGCTGGCCGCCGTGGCGAATCACCCCGGCAAGCGGCACGCCGCGTGGCGTGGAGACGAGCAGAAAATCGAATCCCATGTGCTCGCCCAGTTCGCGTAACTGATCTTCCACGGTTCTTCGCGCCGCATCGCTGCCCGCCTCGGACCGGAGCAACTCCATGCCGGCCTTCAGAGAAGCGTTTTCCCCGGCTACCTTAAGAAAGCGGCTGTTCTGCAGCTCGCTCTTTGAATGCAGACGGGCGATGGCCGCCTGGTTTTCGCGCAGGGACTTGCGCAGCCCGTCGCGCACCGTCGCTTCCACGAAGTCCTGGATAATCCGGAAACTCACGGTCAGCAGAAGCGCGAACGGCACAAAGCACAGCAGAAAAGCGCGCGTCCGGAAGCGCATCGTTACCGGTTCTCCGCGACTTTCGGATCGTCCCCGATGGGGATGAAAAAGTCCGCTTCCGAGTTACGCCCAGGCTCGACCGCGATCGACTTCCTGAAGAAGCCGGCGGCTTTGTGCCACGACACCACGGTGTACTGTCCCGGGGGCACATCCGGGATGCGGTATTGGCCCGACGCATCCGGCCGCGCGTACCACTGGTTGGGAGTCACCACAATCGTCGCCGCCATGTTCGGGTGCAGATGGCAATTGACATACACAATGCCGGGCCTGGAAAAAAGCACGCTGCGCGAGTCGCCCTTGTCGTAGTTCCCAAGGTCGAATGCCTTCGCCTTAGAAAGCGAAAAGACGTTGTGAAAAATCGGATCCATGTTGGGAAACGACACTGTCGAACCGACGGGGATCACCAGCAGGTCGGGCCGGAACCGGCGGTTCAATTGCTCCATTTTCGGCGTAGCCGCGTTCGCGGGACCCGGTCCCTCCAGATAAACCACCACGCGCGATTGCTCAAAGGCCAGCGGATCCTCCGCGGCGTCCTTGTGAGGTTCTACGGCTGCGCCGCGTTGATAGATGGAAACCGGGGGAGTAACACTACGCTTCGTCAGCTTCTTCCGGATCAGAATGGTGCCCGCTATATCCTGCGCCAACAGGCTCGCGGTGAAGGCAAAAGCAGCGATCGATATCGGTAGATTGCTCATAGCTCTGCAACCTTATTGCCCAAAACCCCAAATTAACCACCCACAGTTTAACCGGTTCCGCAGGGGCCGCAATAGTTCTCGAAAGTTAATAGTTGCGGGCAGGCGCACTGCTAAAATGAAGCTTCCCGGCCCATTTGAACTCGCAGTCCATCATCGTGCGGGGGGCGCGTCTTCATAACCTGAAGAACCTGACGCTCTCGATTCCCCACAACCAGCTCACCGTCATCACCGGCGTGTCGGGTTCCGGGAAATCCTCGCTGGCATTCGATACCATCTACGCCGAAGGCCAACGGCGCTACGTTGAATCGCTTTCGGCCTACGCGCGCCAGTTCCTCGAGCGCATGGAGAAACCGGCCGTCGACGAGATCGAAGGCATCGCGCCGGGCATCGCCATCCGGCAGAAAAACAGCACGCGCAATCCGCGCTCGACGGTCGCTACCTCCACCGAAGTCTACGATTTCATGCGGTTATTGTGGGCGCGGGCGGGGCGCACTTTTTGTCCTGTATGCGGCCGGCGCGTCCTCAAAGACACCGTCGATCACGTTGCCCAGGCGATGCTGGTGCAGGCCGCGGGCGCTCGGTATTACGTCCTGTTTCCCATAAAGCACCAGGCCGGAGAGGTCCCCAAAGATCGCCTCACCGAACTTCGCGCGCGCGGCTTTAACCGGCTCTGGCAGCGCGGCGCCGTATTCGAATTCTCCACGCCTGAGTCCTTGCTCGATATCGACTGGAACCAGCCCGTGGATATTCTCGCGGACCGGCTCGCCATCGCCCCCGATATGCACCAGCGCATCGTCGACACCGTCGAAGCTTGTTACCGCGAGTCGGGCGAAGCCATCTTCGAGGACGCGAAAACGGGCGAGCGGCTGCTCTTCAGCGAGCGCTTTGTCTGTAAGTACGACGACATCGAATTCCGCGAACCGGAGCCGATCCTCTTCAGCTTCAATAGCCCTGTGGGCGCTTGCCCGCGCTGCCAGGGTTTCGGCAATACCATCGATTACTCGATGGATCTGATCGTCCCCAATCGCGGGCTGACCCTCGATCAGGGCGCGGTCGAGCCCTGGACCAAGCCCAAAGGCCAGGAGTGGATGGACGATTTCCGCAGGCAGGCCGCCGGGCGCGTCCGTTTCAACGTCCCGTTCTGCGATCTCACCGAGGATGAGCAGAAGCTGGTGCTCGAAGGCGGCAAGAAAGGCGGCAGGAACATAGACGGCGTCCGCCAATTCTTCAATTTCCTCGAAACGAAGAAGTACAAGCTCCACGTGCGCGTCTTCCTCAGCCGTTACCGCGGCTACGCCCGTTGCCCCGATTGCGGTGGCTCGCGTCTCAGAAAGGAAGCGCTCTATGTAACCGTCGGCGGCAAGACCATCGCGCAGGCCGTGCGCATGAACATCGCCGAAGCCTATGCGTTCTTCGACGCACTGCAACTGACGCCCGAAGAAACCGGGATCGCCGGCAAGATCCTCGTCGAGATCCACCAGCGGCTCAAGTTTCTGAACGATGTCGGCCTCGAATACCTCACGCTCGACCGGCTTTCGGCGACGCTGTCCGGTGGCGAAGCGCAGCGCATCCAACTGGCCACCTGCCTCGGTTCGCGGCTGGTGGGCGCCTGTTACGTGCTCGACGAGCCGTCGATCGGATTGCACAGCCGCGACACCGCGCGTCTGCTCAGGATCCTCGGCGAACTGCGCGATCTCGGCAACACCATCATTGTGGTGGAGCACGATCCCGACGTCATGCGCGCCGCCGACCATATCGTCGATCTGGGGCCGGGCGCGGGCGAACTGGGCGGGAACATTATCTTCGAGGGCGATTATCCGGCCCTGATCGCCGGCCGCAATGGTTCGCTGACCGGCCGCTACCTGCGCGGCGAAATCGAGGTAACCCGGCGCAAACACCGCAGATTGCCGGATCCGAAAAAGATGCTGCGGCTCTATGGCGCTTACATCCATAACCTCAAGGGCGTGAATGTGGCGATTCCGCTGGGATTGATGACGGTGGTGACGGGAGTGTCGGGATCGGGCAAATCCACTCTCGTGCACGACGTGGTGTTTAAGTCGCTCGAGGCCCGCTCGTTCCAGGCCGGCTCCCTCCAGTCAAGGCTGCGCGGCGTTACGGCCGAAAGAGCGGACGACGAAGACGAGGCCCCGCGCATGGCCTGCACCCGCATGGAAGGCGCCGATGCCGTCAGGGACGTGGTGATGATCGACCAGACCCCGATCGGCCGCACGCCACGCTCGAATCCGGTCACTTACATCAAGGCCTTCGATGCCATCCGCGGCCTGTTTGCGGCCACCCGCGAGGCGGAAAAACGCGGCTACGCGGCGGGGCACTTCTCGTTCAATGTGCCGGGCGGACGCTGCGAAACCTGTCAGGGCGATGGCACCGTGACGGTGGAAATGCAGTTTCTGGCCGACGTGGAACTGATCTGCGAGGAGTGTAAGGGCACGCGTTTCAAGAGCGCCATCCTCGACATCAAATATAAAGGGCTGAACATCCACGAGGTGCTCCAGTTGACGGTGCGCGAGGCCCTCGGGTTCTTCCACGACACGCCACGGCTGGTCGCGCGGCTGAAACTCCTCGATGAAGTCGGCCTCGGGTATCTGCGGCTGGGGCAATCGGCCACCACGCTTTCGGGCGGCGAAGCCCAGCGCGTAAAGCTGGCCGCGCATCTGGCGCAGGCGACCAATGAAGGTACCTTATTCATCTGCGACGAACCTACGACGGGCCTGCATTTCGACGACATCAACAAGCTGCTCGCGGCCTTCGAAAGATTGATCGATAACGGCGGCTCCCTGCTCGTCATCGAGCACAACCTCGACGTAATCCGGGCCGCCGACTGGATCGTCGATATGGGGCCGGAGGGTGGCGAACGGGGCGGCCGCGTGGTGGCCGAGGGTGCGCCCGAAGCGATCGCGCAAATCGGCGCTTCGCACACCGGAGAGTTCCTGCGCCGGGCTACTCTACCCTGAACTGAGCCTTCTGGGTTACGGTCTGATTGCCGAATCCGTCGCGTGCCGTAATCACCACCGCATAGGCGCCCTTGCTCATGTCCGGCTGCAGCGTAAGACTGAAGATGCCCGGCACCCACGGCTGCGGATAAAAAGCCTGACTCTTCTCGACGGCCGCATCCTGCTGGGCGAATAACTCCTTACCCTCGCTGTTGGCCACGGCCACGTCGTAAGCCACATCGATCGCGTTCTGCTCGCCGTACTTGTAGCCCGTCACATCGAAGCGCACCCAGACCATGTCGCCGGCGCGATAGGCGGCCACTTTCAGCGGCGCGTCATCGTCCTGTCCGCGAAAGAAGCCCAGTTCGCGGATGGTCAGCGTGGGGCTCGGCCGGACATCCCTGCCTTCCACCGCAAAAGTGGTTTCGCCCGCGGCGGACTGATGGGTCTGTTCGTCGGTCGCCTCGAATTTGATGCGATAGATCCCCGGCGGGGCGATGGACGGAACCTGGAATTGCGAATGCAATACCGGCTTCCAGTCTTTATCCTCCTGGCTGAGGGTGGTTCCGATCGCCACCTCGTCCTCGGCCACTATGGCCGTTCCCCGGGGATCGAACGCCTGGGCGTGGCCTGTGACCTGAACATTTCCGGTTGCGGACGTCTTGAAATTCACCACTCCGAAACGGAAGAACAGAGTCTCTCCGGCCACCAGCTTCTGCCCTCCGGCGAGAGGTGGGCCATCCTCGAACTGAGAAACGATCGGATTGGAGACGCGAAAATCGGCCGGCGTCTTAGGCGCCTGGGCCTGCAGCAGCGAAGCGGTAAAAACGAGACCGGCCAGCGTTGCGAAAGACCGCACTTCCCGATTCTACTTCTTCCCGGCCCTGTCTCCGGGGCCATTCTCCTGAATGGTGGTGGCGGCGCCCTCCACCGGAGCGGCCGGATCCGCCATGCGCTCATGCACAAAGCTGAGAGGAATATCGGCGTAGACATCGCTGTCGTTGGTATCGTCGGTGAGTTTCAGCTTGTAGTGAGCGGTGGGCGCATCGAACAGGACGTACCCCTGCTCGGTCAGCCCGGCGCCCACCTTGCGCACCACCCCCAGCCAATGTTGCACGCCGGTGCCATCCGCCAACTCGGGAAACTGCTGACCGCCATCGTCTACCAGGGTCATGCTGGGGATGGTCACGTCGGTGTTGCCGCCATTCGACACGCTTACCTGGACCAGATAAAACCGGTGCGTGGGAATTCGCGGATTGGCGTCGTCGCCGAGCCGCGGGTCGATCTCCGTATCGACGATGGTGTAGGTCAGATGTTCGACCGAAGCCTTCTCGCCGGCTCCGTAGTTCCTGACTTCGCGGGCGGGCGTCGAACTCGAACATCCGACGAGCGTGATCAGCGAGGCGAGCAGAGCGGAGAGGGCGAGGCGCATAGCGATAATGTGAACAGTTTCTCACAGATCGTCGAGTCTGTGCGCTCTGGCGCAGTTCAGCTGGCTTCGGCAGCGGGAAGTCCGGGATGTCGCCTTTGGATATATGAATGGTCTTATTAATTTAATGTGGTTGCGGGCGGGGTCCAGCAGGATATTTGCGACTGCCGGGTTCCGGTCGGCTCCGACCAGCCGGTATTGACGTCCGCCCAGATCTACCGAATAGAGACTCAGGCCGATCTGGGAAATATCCCGCATCTTGCCGGAAACGAGCTCTCTGACAAGCGCTCTCGCACCCGCGGGAATTGCCAGTCGTGAATCCGCGCCCCGCACGTCTTCCTCGATCGGCGCGGGGATCAACTCAGTTTCGATCGGCACGGCCGAATGTCCCAGCTTATCGCAAAGCTACTTCTTGTGGGCCCTGATCTTTTTCTCGTACTTCAGCTTTTGATCGGGGTTGAGGATTTGCATGACCCGGCTGTTGCCGTCGGCCAGAAGGTAAACCAGGTGCGACCCCGGCTCGGCCGTGCGAGCATATCATCTGGGTTCAAACCGAACCCGCAAAATAGGAACTTTCTACTTTGGCGGGATTAGGAACTTTCCACTTTGGTCCGGCACTCCATTGATTGTAAAGTGCGCCGGCTCAGCGCAGCTCAGCCGGCTTGGCCAGCTTGAAAGCCACAATGTCGCCTTCCGATATATGCACGGTCGTGACCGCCGGGGTCCGCACCGAGTCTACGGTAATCACCGCAATGGCCGGGTTCCTGTCCTCTCCGGACAGCGTGTACTGATGGCCATTCAGATCCACGGAATAGATACTGAGATCGATCTCCGAAACATACCCGATTTTGACGAACCGAAGGGATTCGAGGAGGGCCGGCGTTCCAGCGGGAATTGCCAGGCGCGAATCCGCGCCGAGAACATCTTCCGCGATCGATCCGCGCTCAAAGCGTTGGATGGGCGTGCTCGAATCGAGAACGCCCAGGACCTTCACTTTAATGGTTCCGGGGGCGAGGCGCCGGGACTCGGCCCGGGGCAACTGAGGTGAAGGCGCTGGGGCGGCGAGCTGATCGGGCGGTGCGGACGCGGCCTGCGACGCGGGCTTTTTCTCCTTAGCCTTGCCGCATCCCGCGCCGGTGGCCAAAATACCAATGAGAGCCACACCCAGCGCAATCGTCCTCAATGTCAGTGAGTTCCCCCCGAATGTCCCAGCTTATCGCAAAGCTACTTCTTGTGGGCCCTGATCATTTGCTCGTACTTCAGTTTTTGATCGGGGTTGAGGATTTGCATGACCCGGCTGTTGCCGTCGGCCAGAAGATTGTCGTAATAATGCGCGAAGTCGTCGAGGATGGAGGTAAGCTGGCGGGTCTGCTCGTCGGTCAGTTCGAGCTGCTCCTTGAACTCCCTGGTATTCATGGGAAAGCCGCCGCTTAGCGGGGCGGAGCCGTGCAGGCCCGGATGAACCCAGTAACTCATCACGACGGCGCCGAGAACGGCTCCGCAGAGGAAGACGAGGAGAAACGAAACGATGGCGACGCGTTCGGCGGGACGGGGCAGAGTGACGGTGGACATGCCGGATTGCCGCCGATCTACTGCCGGTAGGTTGCCAGGGTAACCAGGATACGATCCCGGTCGGAGCTCTCGCTATGCACGCTGTTCACATCGCGCTGCGCCATGATGGCGGCGGCATCGGCGCCGCCCGCGGAAGATTCCCGCGTCACCAGAAAACTGCCCAGTCCCGCCAGCAGCAGCAGCGACGCGAAAGCGACGCGGCGGAAGAAAGCCGCCCCGGGAGAGAATAGCCCCCAGGCTTCTTTGCGTTGGTTCTCGACGATGCGGCCGGCCACTCTGTTATAGAAACCGAGCGACGGTTCGGGAACGGCCATCTGCAAATCGCCGGACTTCAACTCGCCGACTAAACGCGAGATCCCGTCCATTTCAGCCACCCGATCCCGGCACTCGGCACACCCATTCAGATGGTCGTAGAACGCCTGCGACGCACCCCCGCTCAAGTGCCTTTCAAGTTCGTCCACTAGAATGTCGTGCATATTCGATTCTGTCCAATACCACGAACAGCCCTCACTGTTCACTGCAAAATACTTCACACCCCGCCCACGCGGGAAAAGCCTACCTCACGGCAGGAGCCTTGTCCAGACGCTGAGAGGCCTTCACCAGTTTCTGGCGGGCGCGGAACAATTTGACTTTAATGGTGTTCTCGTTCATCTTCAGCATTCCGGACAATTCTTCCACCGAATACCCTTCCACCTCTTTCAGAAGCAGAAGCTGTTTCTCTTCATCCGACACCCGATCGAGGAGCTTGACGATGTAATCGCGGCGCGCCAGCGAAGAATCCGTGCGAGCCCCGCGGTCGAGCGCCGGCTCGCTGTTCTCCACGCGCCGCACTTCGTCCTCGCTCATGTCGCTTTCGTAGACGAGCTTGCGTACCTTCTTCTTGCGGAGGTAGTCGAAGCATTCGTTGACGGTGATCTTATAGATCCACGTGATCAGCGAACTGCGGAAATCGAAGTTGCGGATGGAGAAATAAACCTTGGCGAAAACCTGCTGCGCGATATCCTCGACGTCGTTCCGCTGGCGGACGATGCCGTGGATGATGGAGAAAACTTTCGATTGATAACGTTCGACAATCTCCCGGAACGCGGTCTCATCGCCGGATTGAGCGCGGCGCACCAGAGCGCCTTCTGGAGTGTTCTCGTAATCCACTCTGGTCCTGAAAACGGATCTTTTTCCGAATGCCGGGAGTGGAAGAGCGCCGCTCAGTGTTTCCATACACCCGTTCCGACGCGCACCGCAACCCAACGGTTTCACCAAAGCGCATGCACTTTCACGCGCAAGATGAAGATAGCAGATCGGATGCCGGGCAGAGCGCCGCAGGCTCAGGCAATGTCCGCCGGTTGCATCTTTCTTGAGGGGTCGTGCGTCTTGTACAATGATAGCGAACCGTCACACGCGAGGAGATTTCACATGGTGAACATGACAGAAACGGCCATTTCGAAAGTCAAAGAGATCCTGGACACCCAGGAGCCGAAACCGACCGGGCTCCGGATTGCGGTGGTTGGGGGCGGATGTTCCGGCTTCAGCTACTCCATGGCGTTCGAAAACGCACCAAACATGCTGGACAAGACGTATAACTATGATGGACTGAAGGTTTTTGTGGATCAGGCCAGCCTGTTGTACCTCGACGGCGCCGAGGTGGATTATGTGGAATCGCTTGAAGGCTCGGGGTTTAAGTTCAGCAACCCCCAAGTGAAATCAACCTGTGGCTGTGGCAGTTCGTTCAGTGTTTAAACCTGTTTTTAATCAATGGTTTATAAAAAACTTGAGTACCAGTACTAAAGAGAACGTAACTTCGGCAGGATTGCCAGAAAAAGCTTGATTGCCCCAGTTGGTGTTGGTAGTATCAGTCTGTAAGTCCATCCGAGGGCAGGAGGCGACAGAACTGGGCCTGCAGGATAGAACGAGGGAAAACATATGACAACACTCCGGAGAATTCTTTTTGGCTTCACTTTGGCAGCTTTGGCCACTGGTGCAGCAAGCGCGAACTCGATCGTTCTGACTGAGCCGAGTACGCCATCCGGTGCTTACCCGGTCACTGCAACGTTCGCTACGTTCAACACAACTTTGGGAACACTCAACGACGTGATCATCACTCTGTATGACACGTCCACGGCGACTGTTGACATCGAAAACATCACGTCCGGCAGCTTGCCGTTTACTAATGCAACGGCAAGCATACCGATCACTATCACGGGCGGCGGGGCAACAGATACGGATACGGCTGCAGCTTCTGTGGCCAGTGGCACAGCCGTGCCAGGCCTGAATGTATTCACCGGCGTCACGGGCAATACCAGCAACGCTACGACTGTCACCGGCGCAGGCTTGTCCCTTTGGGAGAATCCTCCGGCAAGCAACACGATCACCCTGACAATTACGGAGGGCAATGGTTCCTACAGTGGTAACGGCCAACAAGGGTCGTTGTTCTTCGGCGGCGCGATCTCAGCAACTTCTCAGGCGACTGTGGAATACGACTACACTCCGTTTTCAAGCACTCCCGAGCCCGCTAGCTTTGCTCTGGTCGGACTCGCTCTGGTCGGTTTCGGTGTGGCGCGCAAACGTCTTAAGAAGAGCTAAGGCCCACAATACAAGACTTACATTCTCCGGAGGACTGGCTTGGAGCCAGTCCTCTGTTGTTTTTGGGGGGGCCGCAACCGCGCGGACCGCACTTCTCGCCCAAACTACTTCGCGTCACGCCAGTTTTTCCCCGTTCCCGTTTCCACCACCAGCGGCACCTTGAGCTGCGCTACCCCTTCCATCTCTTTCTTCACCAGCTTCCGAACCGCTGCGGTCTCCTCGGGCGGGGACTCGAGCACCAGTTCGTCGTGAACCTGCAGCAACATTTTGCTCTGCCAATCCGTAAGGGCTTTATCGATGCGCACCATGGCCAGTTTAATCAGATCGGCCGCGGTGCCCTGAATGGGCGAATTGACGGCGGTGCGCTCGGCGAATCCACGGGCGGTGGGATTGCGGCTGTTCATGTCCGGAATGGGCCGCTCGCGTCCGAACAGGGTCCTCGCGACGCCGGTCTCGCGCGTCTTCGATATGGTTTCGTCGATAAACCTTTTCACTCCGGAGTAGCGCTCGAAGTAGTTGCGGATGTAGAGATCGGCTTCCTTGCGGGAGATCCCGAGATTGGCCGCCAGGCCGAATGCGCTGATGCCGTAGACGATGCCGAAATTCACCGCCTTGGCGTTGTTGCGCGCTTCCTTGCTCACCAGCATGGGCGGCACGTTCATCACTTCGGCAGCGGTGCGGGTGTGGATGTCCTCTCCATTGCGGAAGGCCTCGACGAGCACGGGGTCTTCCGACATATGGGCCAGCAGCCGGAGTTCGATCTGCGAGTAGTCGGCGACCACCAGATTCCATCCCTCGCGGGGCACGAAAGCGGCGCGGATCTCGCGGCCGAGTTCGGTCTTGATGGGAATGTTCTGCAGGTTTGGGTTAGAGGACGAGAGCCGCCCGGTAGCCGCGCCGGTCTGGTTGAAACTGGTGTGCAGACGGCCTGTTTCGGGATCGATCAGTGCCGGCAGCGCGTCCACGTAGGTGCCCGAAGAGTACGCGCCCCAGTTGCTGCGGCGACGAGATGTTGAATTCGTGGCCCGCCAGAGCGTGGATGTCGGCGCTGAGCCGGGAGATTTCCGTGTCCATCAGGGCCGAAAGCCGCGCCAGCTCCACGGCATCGACGCGGATGCCGGTCGATTCCATACGGGCGAGAACCTGGGTGAGAGGCAGTTCGATGTCTTCATAGAGCGCGCGCAGACGGCGGCGGTCGATTTCCGGGCGCAGGCGCTCGTTCAGCTCATAAATATAGAGGGCGCGTTCATCGGCGCGCGGGCCCACGCGCAGATCGAGGCGGCGCTCGACCATGGCCTCGAGCGAGCAGCCGGCCGGGTCCGCATCGAGCAGGAATGCATAGAGCGAAACGTCGTCGCGGAACCCGGCGGGACGGATGCCGCGCTTCAGAAGTTGGAGGGTCAGGCCTTTCAGGTCCGCGGCGGCTTTGGGAACGGCGGGGTCTTCGAGTGCCCGGCGGAATTCCTCGAGACGCGAGGCTGGCAGGCTGCGGGCTTCTCCGGCCCGGCATGCCAAGCCGAATTCCCCGTTGAGCCCGGGTGAGAAACGGTTCAGTTCCGGCGAGAAACCGATAGCGATCGGCTGGCCGGCCGCTCCGGCCACATAGCGCTCTAAAGCGTCCGCGTCTTCGAGGACCGCGAAATCGCGCGTCCGGGAATCTTCCGACGGTCCCAGTTCCTTCAGGTGCGTGAAGAATTCCAGCTCTTTATACAGAGGCTTGAGTAGTTCGGTATCGGCCTCGCGGGTGCGCAGCTCTCCGAGATCCAGGGGCACCGGAACGCTGCAATCGATGGTGGCGAGCTTCTTGCTGAGCAGGATGCGATCGCGATTATTCTGCAGACTTTCGCGGTACATTTTACGGGTGACCCGATCGGCGTGGTCGAGCGCGGCCTCGACGGAGCCGAATTGATCGATCAAATCCTTCGCGCCTTTGTCGCCAATACCAGGGGCGCCGGGGATGTTATCGACAGCATCGCCTTTGAGCGCCAGCAGATCGGCCACCTGGCTCGGTTCGACGCCCATGAATTCCTTCACCCTGGCGGGATCGTACCAGGTGTCGTCCTTGGCGGGATTGAGCATGGAGACGTGGTCCGATACGAGCTGTAGCATGTCTTTATCGCTCGAAACGATGACGACATCGCAGCCCGCTTCGGAAGCCTGGCGGCTGAGGGTGCCGATGACGTCGTCGGCCTCGAATCCGGCGTACTGGACGATCGGAATGCGAAGGGCCTCGATGAGGCGTCGGACGTACGGGATCTGCTCGGCGAGATCGGTGGGCATTTCGGTGCGGTTGGCCTTGTATTCGGCATATTCGGTCTCGCGATGGGTCTTGCCGATGCTTTCGAAGATGGCGGCCATGTACTTCGGTTCGAAGGTGCGGGAGAGTTTCCGCAGCATGTTATTGAAAATGAAGACGGCCTCGGTGGAGATTCCGGCTGTGGTGCGCATGGGGGGAGCGCCGGTACGGGCGCGGGCATGATAGGCGCGGAAGATGAATCCGTAGGTGTCAATCAGGAAGAGGCGCGGAGCATGCACGGAGTTCACCCTTTCGCCCGCCGGCGGGCTGCCCATTCATCGATCACTCTGACGAATTGTACCGTGCGCCGGGGAGCTGTTCAGTGCCGGACACGCCGGCGCGGCGGCGACTGCAATTCGTCCAGCCTCTTCTGCAATCGCGGATCGGGTTGAATCCTCAGGGCCGCCTGAAGATGTGTGATGGCCTCGGCCCGGCGGCGGGGCACGGTGGAGAGGATGATCCCCAGAGCCACGTGGGCGGGGCGGCAATCGGGGTCGACCCGCAGAGCTTCCTCAAACTCGGACAGAACCTCAAATGTGTCGCCGGGCTTTCTGGTCAGGGCGGCGCCCAGGTTGACGTGCGCCTCGACGAAATCGGGGTTGATCCCGACTGCTTCGCGGAACTGCCGGATGGCTTCGTCGAACTGGCCTGGCGTCTGCCATAACAAGCACCCCATGATATTGTGCGCCTCCGCGCTATCCGGGTCGACGCGCAGGGCCGCATTGGCCTGATCGATCGATTCGTCAACCTTTCCCTGGCGAAACAGGGCTGACGCCAGATAGTAGTGAGCGGGGCTGTAATCCGGCCTGAGGCGCACGGCCGCTCGGCCCTCTTCGACGGCTTCGTCCGTGCGGCCCAGGCGGAGCGAAGCCGCGGCGAGGCTGGCGTAGGCCTCACCGTCGTTCGGGTCGATTCTCAGGCCTGCCCTCAAGTGATCCACCGCCGCGGAAACGTTCACGGGCGCATTCGTCATGAGCAGAGTCGCGCCC
>JBEKAQ010000031.1:0-47852 GCA_050015835.1 Bryobacteraceae bacterium
GAAAGGCGCGATAAACTTCTCGATGCGGGAAACGCGGCCCGTCCCGCTGTTGCGTAATAATTCGGCCTCGGCGGGAGGGAAAGCCACGCGCGACAATCTCCGCGGCGTCTTCCCGCGCCCGAATAGTAAGACGCCGAGCCCGGCGAGCAACAGGAACGCCGCGGGGAACGCGAGCAATGCCAGCCTCATATCAGATCCGAATTCCCACAATCTTTCGAATAACGATGGCGCCCAGTACATCCATACCGATGGCGGCGTAGAGCAGCTTCAATCCCACCGGCCGCTTCCAAAGGACGCTGATTCCTTCGGGACTCACGATATACATGCCGACCCCCAGCACCACCGGAAGCAGCGACAGCACCCAACCGGTCATGCGCCCCTGCGCGGTGTGGACGCGCACCTGCATTTTCAATCTGAACCTTTCGCGTATGGTCTGCGCCACCTTCTCCAGAACTTCGGCCAGATTCCCGCCACTGTCTTTCTGGATGAGGACGGCGGCCACAAAAATACGCAGGTCCTGTACCGGGGCCCTGCCGATCAGATTCAGCAGCGCAGTGCGCACGTCGACACCATAGTTTTGCTCTTCGAAGCACTTGCGGAACTCGGCGCCGATGGGGTCCGGACACTCGCGCGCGGCGGAGCCGAGACTGGCGATCAGACTGTGGCCCACGCGCAGAGCGCTGACCATCATGCCGAGCGCCTCGGGAATCTGTTGTTCGAGCTTTGACAGCCTGCGGGCTCGCCGGGACCGGACGTAAAGAAAGGGCAACGGAAGGAAACCCGCCGAGAGGAGCAGCGCCGGGGGCGCCGCTTCGAGTTGCCAATAGAGCACACATCCGAGGACGGCGGCGCCGGCAAGGGAGATGCCCAGCAAGGCGCCGATCGACAGCGTTACGCCGGATTGATACAGATACAGGCTGGAGACCGGTCCCAGATTCATTCTGGTCAACCAGTGGTTAAGCCACGGGATGGCACTCATCCTGGGGTTGTCTTTGCGGATATCGGCGATTCCGTCGCCGGCATCCTGGGACGTGAGTTCCCGATCCAGCGCGGCAAGTCTCAAACCGACACGCCTCGTTCTGCTTGTGCCTCCCGCCACGGCGACCAGCACGGCGGCGGCGGCAATGCCCAGACAAATGCACAGAACCACCGGCAGCATGGTCAATCGACCTCCACGGCGCGCTCGAAGATTTCGGCCGGCAGCAGGATGCCGGAAACACGCAGCCTGTCGAGGAACTTCGGCCGAATGCCGCTCGGCTGGAACGATCCGACTACACCTCCATCCGGGCCTATGCCTTTTCTGACGAAGCTGAAGATATCGTGCATGCTGATCACGTTCTCCTCGAGACCGGTGATTTCGGAAATCGTGACTACCTTCCGGGTGCCGTCGCTCATACGCGATACCTGCACGACAATCGAAATGGCGGATGCGATCTGCTGGCGCACGGATCGCTCCGGCATGTTGACGTTCGCCATCGCGACCATGGATTCCAGGCGGGCGAGCGCATCGCGCGAAGTGTTGGCGTGGATGGTAGTCATCGATCCTTCGTGACCGGTATTCATGGCCTGCAGCATGTCGAAGGCTTCGTCGCCGCGAACCTCGCCGATGATAATCCGGTCCGGCCGCATACGAAGACTGTTGATGAGCAACTGACGCTGGCGCACTCCGCCCTGCCCCTCCACATTCGGCGGCCTCGTTTCGAGGCGCACCACATCCTCGTGTTTGAGCTGCAGTTCGGCGGCGTCTTCGATGGTGATAATCCGCTCGTTCGCGGGAATAAAACCCGAGAGGATGTTCATGAACGTCGTCTTACCGGCTCCGGTTCCGCCCGAGATCAGGATGCTGATCTTCGCTTTGACCGCGGCCGCCAGTATCTGCATCATCTGTGGGGAGATACTGCGGAGCCGCACCAGCGCCTCCGCGGCAATGGGCCCGGTGCCGAAACGCCGGATGGACATGCAGGGACCATCGATCGCCAAAGGAGGAATAATCGCGTTCACGCGCGATCCGTCGGGGAGCCTCGCATCGACCATGGGAGAGCCTTCATCCACTCTCCGGCCCACGCGCGACACGATGCGGTCGATCACATGCATCAGGTGCAGGTCGTCGCGGAATTTCGCGCCGGTCTTCTCAAGGATGCCGCGGCGTTCGACGTAGACTACGTCCTTGTTGTTCACGAGGATGTCCGATACGGTCGGATCTCTGAGCAAGGGCTCGAGAGGCCCCAGCCCGAAGACCTCGTCCATCAGGTCGCTTTCCACCCGCTCTCTTTCGGCGGCGTTAAGGGGTACATTCTGGCTGCCGATAATTTCCTGAATCATGGTCGCCACGGCGGGCCTGGCTCTTCCATCGACGACCGAGGACAGTTTTTCGAGGTCTATCCGCGACAACAGAGTGGCGTGCAAAACAACTTTCAATGTCTCCAGATCGAGGATTTCCATCTACCGTTCCGCCTGCGCCGGCAAGGCCTTCGAGCCGAATAAGCTGAACCTCTTGCCCGCTTTCTTTTCCGCGTTCAAAGGCTTACCGCAAGCCGATTTCGCCATCTGCACGAGCGCTCTGGTTATGGGAGAATCCTCCATCGCGAGGGGAACGCCGGCGTCTTCGGCGGCTCTCGCAGCCTCGTAGCCGTTGGGGATTCTCCAGTTGATGGGCCGCGCCAGGGCTTTGGTAGCGCTGTTTTCGTCGACGCCCCCGTGACGTGAGTTGAACCGGTTCAGAACCACCTCCAGCCCGCGGCACCTGTCCCTGGCGGAAAGAAAGGAGATGAGACGGTGGGCGTTGCGCAGCGCGGGGAAAGTCAACTCCGTCACAAGATAGATCGTGTCGGCTGTCCCGAACAGGAGATCCAGAATGTGGCTGTGACAGTTCCCGGCATCCACCACCACGTAGTCGAACTCCTCGCGCAGAATGCGGAACAGCTTGTCGGCGCCCTCGACCGGGGAGCGAGCGACGTTATACTCCTCCGGAGAAGCAAGTACCGCGAGCCCGGAACTGTGTCTTCCGAGCAGTGTCGACAAAAAATCCTTGTCGAGACGGTCCGGGTTGAGTAAAGCGTCCGCCGCCGAGAAGCCCGTGTTCATTCCCAGGCCCAGCGCGACTTCACCCAGTTCAAAATCCATGTCCACAATGACAACTTTCGCGCCGGATTCCCGGGTCAGAGTCAGCGCAAAATTAGCCGCGATCGTGGTTACCCCTATGCCCCCTTTGGAGGGCACGAAAACCAGCGTCTTGCCTGACGCTTTTTCCCGATTGCGCTGGCGGGCGGAAGCGCGCGTAAACGCTTCGGACACCGCATCGGGCGACAGCGGCTCAACCAGAAACTCGCGCGCGCCCGCCTGCATGGACCGACGCATCAGGGTTGCATCGCTCCGGCTCGACGCAGCCATTACGGTAATCGAGACGTCGCGGCTGCAGATACTCTCAATCGCACGCAGCGCCTGCTCGGTATCGTCATCGAGATCCACCACGGCTACAGGGCAATTCAGCTGCTCGATCTCGATCAGATCGCCCGGCGACGGCCAGGCCGCGAACTCCCGCGCGATGGTGAATTGCGGACCACCCAGTGCCGTTGCCAACGATCGGCGCCGCCTGGCGTCCGGCACGATCAGTGCGACGGAAAGCGCGTTCGAAATAGCGGAATGCAGTATCCCGGGCATGATCTCCCGCCGGTGTGAATGCACACGGTCAGCCACTTGAAAGACTCGCGCGCACACTATTCCACTCAATGGCTTACACGCAGGCTGAGTCGATGTTAACCGGCGAATTGTCGGCAGTTGTCTACACCGGCGCTTCCAACCGTGAACCCGCGATAACGCGGAAGAACCGGAGGGCTCGGACCGGACGTGCTCGGGGGCCGCGGCAGAAGCTTTAGCTGGAGCGTGCCAAGTCCGGCGAGGAGGACGGTGATCGCCTGGAAATCGGACCGAATTGCAATGAGGGTCGTTACGTACGAAGACACCAGCAGCAGGGTGCACAACGCTATAAACATCCGTCCGGCATCGCGCAGGAGAATGGGCGCAGTGACAATGATCGCGATGACGGCCAGGCCGCAGTCGTAGATTGGCACATACACATTCAACACCAGCGTCCAGGTGAGTGTCGCGGCCCAAAGCCAGGTAACCGGAGCTTCTTCACCCCATCGCCTTGCCTGGGACCATAGCCAGACTAAATACAGGGCCGCGGCGCCTGCCCCGGCAACGGCTGCCATTTCAAGCAGTGCAGCTTTGCGCCCGATCATCAGCGAGAACGCCCCAATATCCACGTAGTTATACAGCGGCAGGAACGAGCGATATCGGGCGTATTCCATCAAAACACGCGGATATATGAGCCAGAGGGCGCGGCCTTCGATCAGGGTAGCGATCGCGGCCAGCCCGACCGCGCCCAGTCCAAAGCCCGCCAACGTTTTAAACCGTCTGGTGACCAGCAACATCGGCAAAACCAGGATCAGCAGTGTAGGTTTATACAGGCAGAGAGATAAAGCAAGGCCACTCGCATATCTCCGGCCCGCGTCGTGCAGGCAGATTGCCAGCGCCATCCCGAAAAAGCCAATCGCACTGATCTGCCCGCCGAGCAACATCCACGATATGAAGAACCAGAACGATAATCCGTAACAGCACAGTATGGACTGAGAGAGACGATCTTTTCCGATGAACCTGGACAGCAGGAGGCTAAGACCCGCCAGGTAGAGGATGAGTGTCGCAATCGTCCAGAGCCGGTACGCTGTCCAATAAGAAAGCGCCGCCAGCGGCCGGAATAACACTGCCACCCAAGGCGGGTAAGGGAAGGAACCGTAAACGCCGGGCCGCATCGGCAGGAGCTGCTGGAGGATGGTTTTTTGCAGGCCGTAATCGTAGAGGCGTTCGGCTGGATATTCATCCAGTATTCGGCCGGCGGCATAGAAATACAGAAAGTCCCGGGGTTCGCTCCGGTGGAAGGATTGATTGAACGCTATGGCCACGACGCCCGCAAGAGACAGCCACATGACCAGGTTTAAGCGCTGCGCGCCGCGAACCAGAGGACCGGCGATCATCGGCGCCGGGTAACGAACCTATGGGGACGTGGACGCCGCATAACATCCGGCACTGTTCTTCGACGATCAGCTGGTATATGTGGTCAGTTTGTTGCCAACGGACGTGAACGCCGTGGCAATGGTGGTGGCGAATGTTTTCATAGTGGCTGTAGCCGCCATGGCTATCAGCGCCACTACTACGGCATATTCGACGATATCCTGCCCGGTTTCGTCATTGATCAAATTGCCTGAATTGACCAATGCGTCTTTCAGGCTCTGTATCTTCAGAAAAAGTCTTAAACTTACGTCTTGCATGCGACTGATCTCCCGCCGGTATGATTGCACTCGGAGACCCACATGGAGCACTGACGGGCGCACCATTCCGCTCAACGGCTTAGGGGCGCGCTGTGTCTGTCTCCCGCGATAAGTTGTAAGCGGTTGACTACACCGGCGATTCCAACAGTGAACCGGCGATAACGATAAATGCGGGATTCGGCGTCGTACGCCAAAAGGATGAACAGATCGCCGGTTGGTCTCTCAAATGCACCTTGACCGAATGATCCGGACCATGCGCGAACCCAGGCCCTCACCGTGACAACCGGGCGGCAGCCAACGGCGCTGGATGTAATTATTCTGGCCGCCGCCACCGCGCTGACTCGTTTTGCATTCCGAAGCCATTACCTGTATGACGTCGATTCGGTCAACTTCGCACTGGCGCTGAAGCGTTTCGACCCAGCCGTCCATCAACCGCATCCGCCGGGCTATTTTCTCTATATATGCCTCGGCCGCGCGCTCAATCTCATCCTTCGCGACGCCAACTCAGCGCTGGTGGCCATCGGCATAATCTTCAGTTGCGGCGCGGTGGCTATGATTTATGCGCTGGCCGGAAACTGGTTTGGCCGAGCCCCCGCGGTATTCGCCGGCGCGATCTTTGTTTTCTCTCCGCTCGCATGGTTTCACGGGACGGTGGCGCTTACCTATATTGTCGAAGGCTTCTTCTCGGCTCTCACCGGGTATCTTTGCTGGCGCATTTATTGCGGAGCGGCCCGCTTCGCGCTGCCCGCCGCCGTGGTTGTGGGCATCGCCGCCGGTTTCCGCCCGTCTTCGCTCCTGCTGCTCGGACCGCTCTTACTTTTCTCCCTCGGTAAAACCCGCTTCAGACAGGCCGCGCTCGCCACGGGGGCGTTATGGCTGACGCTGCTTGCCTGGTTCGTCCCCATGATCCGGATGAGCGGCGGGAGTAGCGCTTACTTCTCTTCTCTCGTATCCCTGTGGCGGGCGGTACCTTCGAAAGGAATGCTCTTCAATTCTTCGGTGCTGAACTCGGTGGCCCGCGGTGTCTTGATCGCCCTTATTTACTTTCTCTGTTTCGGCTGCGCCGCGATTCTGCCGATGCTGCGGGATCGCGGCACTACATCCCTCAACCGCGGCAAGACCATATTTACGTGGATCTGGATGGCGCCAGGCCTCCTGTTCTTCACCTTCATCTATCTCAAGTTCGTGAACAGCGGCTACCTTCTGGCGCTGGCTCCGCCGATTTGCGCATGGATGGGTCTGTGGGCGTCGAACTGGTACTCGGGTCTCAGAATGGGCGACGCTCGGAAAATTTTGTTGACAGCGAGCTGCGCGGCTGTGAATACCGCAATTTTCATCGCCGCTCCCGTTTATTGTTCCTACGGCGAGGTTCGGCGATTTGAGAACGAACTCCGGCAAATTATCGGCACGGTGCCGCAAATAGCACCGCGGGGAGATACCATGATCGTCGGCTTCGATTCCCATTTCCTCGGCTATCGCCACGCGGGATATTATCTGCCCGGCTACCTCACCGTGCAGTTTCCGGAGGTTCAACTCACCTCGGGCAAGCGAATCTTCGCCATGGAGGACAGGGATACCTGGCTCGAAAGCGGGCTCGACACCACTTCGATCCACCACTTCATCCTGTTCCCGCTTCCACTGGGCGATAAGGAGTACAGCGAATACACGGCGCATGTGTACGAACGTTTCCCTGCCGGCGCATTGCATATGGTCACACAAGGCGGACGCGAGTACGCCATCGGGTCTGTCGCGGATCTGCGGTTTCTTTTCCCCGATTCCGTATCGAGTGCCCGCGCGCATGTCGACGAACCGCGACTACAGCCACAGCCATGAGTGGACTGGCGGCTACGGCTCTCCGTCGTGCCGAGAGCTACCATGTTGCACCGAAAAGTCGATGCTCTCCGCGCTTGCCTGGCCTTGTGAGTGCTTCACAACAGGTCGTGCCCAGCGCCGCCGGAAACGCCTCGCTTCTGGTGATTGAGGCCGGAGCCGCTTCGATTGCCATCGCCATTGCCGCCGCCTGGCCGGGGATCGTGAACCTGCGGGCTGTCGTTATGGCGGAACGATGGTTCGACTGCCTCGCGCGGAAGCGTGGATTATCGGTGGCGGCGGTGGGGGCGGCGGCTCTCCTGATCCGCCTGGCGATTCTTCCGTTATCGCCCATTCCGCAACCATTCGTTCATGACGAGTTCGCCAACCTGCTGGCGGCGGACACCTTTGCTTCGGGGAGGCTGACGAATCCTACTCATCCGCTGTGGGTCTATTTTGAGAGCTTTCACATCACGCAGAAACCAACCTATATGTCCATGTATTTTCCGGCGCAGGGTCTGGTCCTCGCGGCGGGCATAGTGTCGATGGGCAATCCGTGGTTCGGGGTCTGGCTGAGTGCCGGGCTGATGTGCGCCGCCATGTGCTGGATGCTGCAGGGGTGGCTGCCGCCGGGATGGGCGCTGCTGGGTGGAATGCTCGCGGCGATCCGTTTGGCCTGCTTCAGCTACTGGATCGACGACTATCACGGCGGCGCGATTGCGGCCATCGGCGGAGCGCTCGTGCTCGGCGCGTTGCCGCGCATTATGCGTACCACTCGAATTCGCGACGGCCTGTGGATGGCGCTGGGAGCGGCCATCCTCGCCAACAGCCGCCCTTATGAGGGTCTGCTTGTGTGCGTTCCGGCGGTGTGCGCGCTCGCATGGTGGGTGGTGGCCGTGAAAGCCCGCCCGGCCGGGTCCATTCTGCTCAGACGCGCGCTGGCTCCCGCGGCGCTGTTACTGGTGGTGGCGGGTATGATGGCCCACTACAATTACCGCGTCTTCGGCAATTCTTTTGCGCTTCCTTATCAGGTGAACAGGGCGACCTATGCATCCGCGCCCGTTTTCGTATGGCAGCGCGCCGCTCCCGCGCCCCTCTATCGGCACAAGGCGATGCGCGACTTTTATGCCGGGTGGGAAATGAAAGACTTTCTGTATGCGAAAACGCCGGCCGGTTTTCTGCATGGAGCGGCGAAGAAACTGGGTATTCTGGCGTTCTTCTTCTTCGGGGTCGCATTGCTCGCGCCCCTGATCATGCTGCCGCGCGTATTGCGGGATCGCCGTCTGCGCTATCTGCTGGCCGCCAGCGCCGTGTTCGGGATCGGTCTGAATCTGAACGTCTGGTTCTTTCCCCACTATGCCGCCCCGTTTGCGTGCGCGGTATACGCCATCCTTCTGCAGGCCATGCGCCACCTGCGCGTCTGGCGTCCCGGTTCACGGCCTTTGGGATTGGCGATGGTGCGGACGATACCCATGGTCTGCCTGCTCCTCGCCGGACTTAGGCTCTACGCTGAGCCCCTCGGGCTCTCTCTCCCGCGCTGGCCGGCGATGTGGTACGGCACCGCTCCGCTGGGCCTGCCGCGCGCCCATGTTGCGGCGGAACTCAGGGGCCATCCCGGTCCGCAGCTGGCAATTATCCGCTACGCAGCCGATCATGCGCCGTTCGACGACTGGGTTTATAACGCGGCCGATATCGACGGGTCCAAAATCGTCTGGGCGCGTGAAATGGAAGCTGGAAACAGCCGGGATCTTCTGCGCTATTTCCGCGGACGCACGGCGTGGCTGGTAGAGCCGGACGAAAATCCACCCAGAATATCTCCCTACCCGAGTCTCCGATGATGGCAAAACGGTATCTTCGGCGCGCTCAGGCGGCGATCGCGATCGTCCTGCTGATGGCTGCGCTGGCGGTTTGCACGCTGGCCAGTTATTACTCGCTCGTGAAGCGCGAACCCGGCACGCCGGCCGGAATCGTTATGGACGAAAGCCGCTTTACCGGGATACGCGCGATACTTCCGCCGCGTGGCACCATCGGGTATCTGAGCGACACCGGCGGGATCGTACAGAACCCCCGGGGCTACTACCTCACGCAGTATTTTCTGGCGCCTGTCGTGGTGGCCGCCGACGCGGGGCACCAGTTGGTGGTGGCCAACTTCGCTTCGCGCGCCGCCATCGCACCGTTCGCGGCAGCCAATGGTCTGACCGTGGAACGCGACTTTTCGAATGGCGTGGCGCTCCTTCGCAGGCGGCCATGACAGCCATGTGGATCGGTGTTCTTCCGGCGGCGATCGGCTTCCTGCTGGTGCGCGCCCTCGCCTGCGGCGCCCGGCGTTATTGCCTGCACGACTTGTTCAGGCTGATACTCGGGATGGGCATCGGCATCGGGCTGTGCTCCGAGTGTTACTTCGTGGGTCTGGCTGCCGGGTGTTCCGGCCTGCTGCTGGAAATCCTCCTGCTCTCCGCCGTGGGGATTGTTGTAACTCTGTATCGGCGACACGCGGGATGTTGCTTTTGCGAGGTGGCGGCCCTCCGCCAGGGTTTCAAATTGCGCACGCGACGGCTGCCCCGGCTCACCAGGATGCTGGGCGGCGCGTTGGGTCTCCTGCTGTTGCTGGACCTGGCTGTTTTCGTCTGGGTGAGCGCGCAAACTCCGCGGGGAGGTTGGGACGCGTGGGCGATCTGGAATCTGAGGGCGCGTTTTCTTTATCGCGCGGGCGGCATTGCCTGGCGGGACGGCTTCACGGAGGTCCTCGCCTGGTCTCATCCCGACTATCCGCTGTTGCTGCCGGCATTCGTGGCCCGGGGCTGGAAGCTGCTCGGGCGCGAGAGCAGCTCCATAGCCATCGCGCTCGGGTGTTTTTTCACTTTCGGATGCGCCGGGGTGACGACGGCGACGCTCGGCATTCTGCGCGGCGCACGCCAGGGCATTCTGGCCGGCCTGGCGCTGGCGGCGACACCTTTTCTCTATGTGCAGGGCGCCATGCAGTGTGCCGATGTCCCCCTGGCGTTCTTCATACTTGCCACCCTCGCTTGTCTGGCCGTGGCGGATCGCTTCCACAGCCGAGGATTCGCCGCGATTGCGGGCGTGGCGGCGGCGCTCGGTGGATGGACGAAGAATGAAGGTCTTCTTTGGTTCGGCGCACTCCTGCTGGCCCGCGCGATCGTGACACACCGGCGGCTGATGCCCTCCTTGCTGGCGGGCGCTTTGCCTGTTCTGGCTCCCATTCTGTTCTTTAAGGCGCGCATAGCCACCGCGAGCGATGTCTTCGGTGCGGCAGGCAGGTCCGGCATGATGGCGCGCGCGCTGGACCCGGCCCGCTACCACCTGATCGCCCGGGAGGCAATCCGGCATGTCCTGAGCTTCGGTCCGTTACTATTCGGCGGATTCGCGATTCTGGCGGTCTACGTCGCCGTCGCCGGTCTGCGCCGGGACAAACGGGACCGCGACATCCTTCGAACCGGTGTTCTGGCACTGTCTTTCACGACGCTTGGGTATGGCGCGATCTACCTGCTGAGGCCGCTCGATCTGGGCTGGCTGCTCGGTACCTCCGCGGACCGATTACTGCTGCAACTCTGGCCGGGTATGGTCTTTGTGGCATTCCTGGCCTGCCGCGCTCCGCGCCAGTCAGGTTCTTCAGTATCGATGCGGACCATCCGCCTTGAAGAGAGCTTAGTTAGTTAGGCGCTGAGGTTGGCAACGAAATAATATCGTCCTGCCCGGGATCCTTGATGAGGCGATGCAGATACGTCCTCGATATTTGCAGGCTGCGTGCCGCAAGAGTCTTGTTCCCCTGGCATTCCTGAATCGCCCTGTGCGCCAGTTTGAGTTTGTAATCCTGCATCTGTGCTTCGAACGAAGCACCGGGCAGAGAGTCCCCGGGGCACGGAAAGTCCGCTTGTTGCATGGTGAGCGGGAGGTTTTCCGGTTGAATGGTGTCGTCGTCGCTCAAAATGATGGCGCTCTGAACGACATTCTCCAGCTCACGGATATTTCCCGGCCAGTCGTAATCGAGCAATGCCGCCATGGCGGCCGGGCTAATGTGGATGACGGGTTTCTGATAGAGGCGCGCGTATTTCGCCAGAAAATGCCAGGCCAGCTGCGGAATATCCTCGGTGTGGTCGCGAAGAGCGGGCGCCGCGATGCCGATGACGTTGATTCGGTAATAGAGGTCCTTGCGAAATGTCCCCTCTTCCACCATCGCGGGCAGGTTTCTGTGTGTAGCGAACAGCAGACGCGCCTGTAATGGGATCAGATGGCTGCTTCCCAAACGGCTGAATTCTCTCTGCTGCAGGACGCGCAGCAGTTTCACCTGCGTGTGCGGAGTGAACTCTCCGATCTCGTCGAAGAACAAGGTCCCGTTTCCGGCCTCTTCGAGGTACCCTTTTCTTCTGCAGGCGGCGCCCGTGAAGGCGCCCTTTTCCGCTCCGAATAACTCTCCTTCGAGAAGGGTCTCCGGGATGGCGCCACAGGAAACCGCCAGAAACGGGCGATCCTTTCGATTGCCCCGATCGTGAATGCAACGGGCAATCAGTTCCTTGCCGGTTCCGCTCTCACCGGTGATCAGCACCGGAGCGTCCAGATCGGCCACGCGCCGGATCAGATCGTAAACCACCTGGGATCTCGCGCCCGATCCGATCAGCCCGCCGTAGCCGGAAGCGGGGGCATGCCTGCGCACAGTCTCCATCTCGCGCCTTAAGAGGGCGTATTCATGCGCCCGGCGCACGACAATTCTCAACTCCGGCAATGCCGGCGGCTTGCGGATATAGTTGTAGACTCCGTGCTGAACCAGATCCATTGCAGTGGCCCGGCTGTCGTCGTCCGTCATCAACACCACGGGCACGCCGAGGTCGCGGATTTCGTCGAAGTATCCCAGTTGCTGTTGAATCGGATATGAAACGGAATCGAGATCCAGGATGACGACGTCGCACTGCCCCTGCGAAACGATCTGCTTGATCCTGTCCATGCGCCGTTCGAGGAAAAGAGAGAACTCCTCGCCGATGGTCGGCGCGAGCAGCAACTGCATCTCAGCGTCGTATGAATACAGCAGCAGACGAATCATGGCAGGCTCACAAAACTATTCACGAAGCTATTAACGAGGTGCTTATTACGGGGTTTATTCTCATTCTTATGTTCGAGCGTAACACCGGGACCCCGAGCCCACAATTATTCCGGTGTCTTCGTGGAGATACTACTCTTACAGCCGACTATAAGCAGTTGGTCACACCGTGGCTGCCTGCCGCGGCGTAACCGACTGAAACTCATAGAAGGGTGTCCATGATGGGCCGCGGGCGTCCAAATGCACTGCTCGGGAACGTGCAAGGCGTCGCGTGGGGTGTTTCCGAGTGAACCGGAGAATATCGATCATTGTCTCCTGCGCTCTGGTGTTGTCCGTTTGCGTCAGTTATCTGGTCTATCGCGCATTTGCCGGCGGGACGACGCGCGGAAGCGCGCCCCGGACAACGGAACTTGTGGTGGCTGCCCGGGATCTCGCCGTTGGGGCCCTGCTCCGCGACGCGGATCTGAGAATCGCCGCCTGGCCGGGTTCATTGCCTAAAGGCGCGATCCTCCAACTCGCCGGCGCTTTAAACCGAGGCGTCGTTTCCCCCATCTACGAAGGTGAGGCGCTGACGGAAAATCGCTTGTCTTCCAAAGGATCGGGTGGGGGCCTGGCAGCGACCATCCCGCCGGGGATGAGGGCATGCGCGGTGAAAGTGAACGAGGTGGTCGGGTTGGCGGGATTCGTCGTCCCCGGCGCACGCGTCGATATTCTGATCGCGGGGCTTCCTCCCGGAGGCAACAGCCTCGATGGGCCGAAGGTAAGGACGTTGCTGCAGAATATCCAGGTTCTTTCCGCCGGCACGAATTTCCAGAGAGATCGGGAAGGCAAGCCGGAACAGGCGCAGGTCGTCAATCTGCTGGTCACGCCATCCCAAGCTGAGATGCTCAGTCTGGCGAGCAACGAGACACACATTCAATTGGTCTTGCGGAATCCCATGGATACCGAAATCTCGGCGCCGCCAGGCACCATCATGGCGGATCTCTTCGGCGGTGTGCGCGCCCCTGTGCCGGTCGCGTCCAGCGTCCCGCGGAGCGCCGTTCCTCAGAGGACGACGGCGGCTGCCATGCCGCTCGCCGCGCCTCCTGCTCCCGGTTCCTATACGGTTGAAGTGTCGAACGGCGGCGTGCATACCGTGACCAGATTCGCGCGGCCTCCAGGTCCACAGTGAGAACGGCACCGTGAGAACCGGGCAATGTTACCGGGTTGCGCGGCTGCCGGCCGCTTGTCTGCTGGTCCTCGCCTTCGCGAGCGCTACCGGCGGTCAGGAGCCGGACCCGGCGGCTTCGACCGAACTGCTCCTGACCGTGGGGAAGTCCGTCATCGTCGACAGCAGCTCTCCCGTAGAACGAATTTCCGTGGGCTTTGGCGACATAGCCGAGGCTACGGCCATTGGTCCGCGCGAGTTGCTCCTGAGCGGCAGGGCGCCGGGCGTCACCAGCCTGGTCGTGTGGCAGGAAGGGGGGCCCAGGCGGCTTTTCAACGTTACCGTGGTGGCGAGCCGCCTTCTGTCCGATAACCGCGTCGCAGCCATCCGGGGCCAGATAGAACGGGAACTGCCCGGACAGACCGTCGATCTGAGCTTTGAGAACGATACGGTCTTCCTGCGCGGCACGGTCCGCGATATTACCAGCGGGGACCGTGCGGTCGCCATCGCTTCGACATTGGGGAAGACGGTGAACCTGCTGTATGTGGATGTGCCGCCGCCGGAGCCGCAGATTCTGCTGCGGGTCAAGTTTGCCAGCGTCGACCGCAATATCAGCACGCAACTCGGCTTGAACATAATCAGCACCGGAGCGGGCAACACCATCGGATCCGCCGGCACGCAGCAGTTCTCTCCTCCGGCGCTGGCGCTCCCCACCAACAACTCGGCCATGGTGACGATTGCGGACGCTCTGAATCTTTTCTTTTTCCGTCCCGATCTGAATCTGGGAGCGACCATCGAAGCCCTGGAAGTAAAGGGTCTCCTGCAGATTCTCTCCGAGCCCAACGTGCTGGCGGAAAACGGCAAGCCGGCGAGCTTTCTGGCCGGCGGAGAGTTTCCTTTCCCCACTGTAAGCGCAGCCGCGGGAGGCATTCCCCAGGTTTCCATTCAGTTCCGCGAGTTCGGCATACGTCTGAGCTTCCTTCCCGTCATCACGCCGCGCGGAACTATTCATATGCAGGTTTCGCCTGAAGTAAGCGCGCTCGACTTTACCAACGGATTGACGATCAGCGGTTTCAACGTTCCCGCTTTGACAACCCGTAAGATGAGCACGCAGGTGGAACTGAGCGAGGGCCAGAGTTTCGCCATTGGAGGGCTTCTCGACAATCGGACCACCGATACTTTCGAGAAAATTCCTTTTATCGGGGACATTCCGATTCTTGGCAGGCTGTTTCAATCCAAGTCGGTATCGAAGACCAACACGGAATTGATTGTGATCGTGACGCCCGAACTGGTTCGTCCGGTGCCGGCGGGCGAGACCGTACCCGCGTTGCACTACGCAACCCCGTTTCTCAAACCGAACACCAGCGATTATCCGCGCACTCCCGGATTGAATGCGACAGGCCCTGGACCCGTCGCGCCGCCCCGGGATTCGATGCCCATCGAGAAACTGATGCTGAGTCTGCAGCCGGCGGCGTCACCGGGTCAACCGCCGTCCGCGGCAGCGGTATCAGGGTCGAACGCAACCCAGCCGCATTGAGTCCGGTCTTATGCACGCGCCTGGCGCGGCGGATCGGGCCGAAATACCAGACCGAGGTCACTCAGCATTAAGGGCCGGGTGAATCTCAGCGCTTTTCGAACGTCCGGACGGCGGTGACGTGGGGAAGCCAGTCTGGCATGTCGCACCGCGTGATACGCTGATTCTTTCAGCCGTATGTTCCGCAGCCAGCAGCGTAAAAGGAAGATTCTGTTTGGCTTATCCGACGTGGTTCTCACCGCCGCCGCGTTTGAGTTGGCCTATGGATTTCGCCGCTGGCTACCACTCTCCAACGAATTTTACCTGCTGCCGGAAGTCAAAGACCTCCTGCTGTGCTTCAGCGTTCTGACGTGGGTCGGGGCCGGGCACTGGCTCAACGTTTACAGCAGACCGGACGCGCCCCGCATCCGCGCCATTTTGCGCGATTCCGCCCGGCAGGTGGGCTACGGCGCGCTGGCGCTGTTCGTATTTATCGTTTTCGGCCTGCGTCTCCAATATCAGATCAGCCGCCCGTTTCTCGCCGCATTCATCTTCATGAGCTGGCTCCTCCTGGTCGGCTTCCGGATCGCCGTACGCAACCTGATTCCGGCGCTCAGCCGGGAATTCGGGCTCAAGCGCTACATCCTGGTCGTGGGCCTCGGGGCACGCGCCGAGCGGCTGGCGCGCACACTCGAAAACTACTACGGGGATGGAATCCGGATTGTTGGCTTTCTCGCTCCCCCGGATACAGCCCCGGTGCCCGCCTCTATAACGCTCGATCGCGAGTATCCGGTATTACCGCTGGACACCCTGCGCGCGATGATGGCCCAGCACGTAATCGACGAGATTCATTTCGCCGTGGAATCCGATAAATTGCCTTCCCTCGAAGAAGTCTTTCTCTGGTGCGATCAGGAAGGCGTCTGCAGCCGGGTCGCGGTCGACTTCTTCCCCCATGTCAATAGCGTTCTGGCACTGGAGCGAATTGACGACACACCGCTCCTCACCTTCACCGCGGCGCCCGACGACGAGGTTCTTCTGCTCGCAAAACGCTCCATCGACGTCGTCCTGGCGCTTTTCGCAATGATTCTTCTCAGCCCTGTGTTCCTCATTGCGGCCGCGCTGATTAAGCTCACATCGCCCGGCCCTGTAATTTTCCGCCAGACGCGCTGCGGCCTCAATGGCCGCACCTTCACGTTTTACAAATTTCGCTCGATGGTGGAGGACGCCGAACACCGCCTGCACGAGGTCGTACATCTGAATCCGAAAGAAATCGTCACCAAGATACCCAACGATCCGCGCCTGACGCCGGTCGGCAAATGGCTCCGGAGGTTCTCGATCGACGAAATCCCCCAACTGGTGAACGTGCTCAGGGGCGATATGTCCCTGGTCGGCCCGCGTCCCGCGATTCCGAGCGAAGTTGCACAGTACAAACTCTGGCAACGCCGCCGTCTGCGCATGCGCCCCGGCCTGACCTGCCTCTGGGCGGTGCGGGGCCGCGATAAGGTGGATTTCGAATCGTGGATGCGCCTCGATCTGCAGTACATCGATAACTGGTCTCTGGGACTGGATGTTCGTATCATCCTCATGACAATTCCTCAGGTCCTGTCGGGTCGCGCAAGCTGACTGTGGTTACCTAAATCGCGGCGGCGGAGCAACTTGAGGACGCCTGCCACACCTGCGCCCACGGGCATGTTGCCGATCGAAAAATCCCAGGCATGAATCGATAAGGCCAACAAAAGGACGCGCGCACTCAGATCCCTCTGCGTGAGACACCGTACTCGCGGCATTTCCCGCCTGTCGGCGGAGGAATCGGGAGCGGCATTTGAAGGGACTCACTGCCAGTCGCCTGAACATCCGCGGCGAGCCATTGAGCGGCGCACTGCTCCCGATGCCGCCGTGACTCGGCATTGAGGTCGTAGCGGGTGAACGCCGCCGCCGGGCGGGACCGGCCCCGAGAAAGCCGTGGTTTCGGAGATGATCGTCCGTGTTTGGGCTTAATAATGCTGAATACAATCCGCCCAGGCAACGCGCGCATATTCTCCCCGGTGCCGCGCCGTGCCGGCGGAGGACATCCACAAGAGGACATCCACAAATGGATCAAACCGATGAAATCGAGGGGAAATCAGGCCGCCGCCTTTCAACCACTCGGACATTCCGCCGCGTGGTTTCGTACCCGATACGGCGTCCGTGAATGGACTCGAAATTGCTCCCTATAGACGCGATGCTTTGGACTATCCTTGTAATTCTGCTGGTCTTGTGGCTCCTCGGGCTGGCCACTTCCTACACCTTGGGCGGGTTCATTCACGTTCTCCTGGTGGTGGCGATCGCCGTGGCGCTGATTCAGATCGTCTCGGGAGGGCGCGCGGTATAGAGTCAGTTACCGAAGAGGCGGAAGCGCTTTTTGGCAGGCGTTTCCTCCGGCTGCTGCGCGGAAGTGAGTACGCGGTTGATCGCCTGCTGCGTAACCGGCGACATCACGCGATACCCTTTCGAGTTGGGGTGCAGTCCATCGTCGGATAAGTCCACCGGCATATGCCCCGCCTTGTCGGCCATCGCCGCGTAGTAATCCACGCACGTGAAGTTTTCCTTTCTGCAATAATCCTGCAGCCACCGGTTCAGCTGCTGAATTGCGGCCGGCGGATGCGTGCGGGTCATTTCAAATTGCGGATCGATGTCTTTGTGGGCATCGCCTACGGGAAGAACCGAAGCAAACAGCGGCTTGATCCCGTACGCTTTCGCGAGAGCCCCCATCATGGTGAGGTTATCTTCGATGCCCGCGGGCGCGATTCCATGCGCGATGTCATTGATGCCCCCGAAGATCAGCACCGCCTTCGGATGCAGCGCCACCACATCCTGCATAAATCGTCCCAGCAGCTGAATGGTAGTCTGGCCCTCGATCCCCCGGTTGATGAAATCGCTTCCCGTGAAGTATTCGTTGAGCCGCCAGCCGTCCGCGATGGAATCGCCGAGGAAGACCACCCGGCCGAGCTTGCCGGGAGGCAATACTTTCGAATTCGCCTCCGCGTAGCGTTTCAGATTGTCGGGATCGGCGTCGTACGCCTGGGCTCCCGCGTCGATCTCCCCGAGGATCGCCTCGAAATGCCTTTGCATGCGCTGCGTATCTTCGCGCAATTCGGCGAATTGCCGGTCCGCCGCCGCGGGAAATTGGGCAGGCCGCGGGATAGAATCGCTCAGCGCCAGCCAGGCCTTCACCTGACTGATGAACTGCCAGGTGAGAGCCGCGTCCCGCCCTGCCCGCGCCAGGGAAGCGAGCGTCGCTTCGGCATTTTTTCTGATCGGCTCGCCGGCCTGCATGAGGTCGGGCACGGCTACCGAAGTCGATTCCATCAACTGGACCATGCGCGTCGCGAGATCCTGCGCCGCTTTGTCCGTGAGCAGCGGCGCCGTCGAATCCTGCGCAAAGGCCGCGGTCAGCAGTAAAAGAACGAAAGCGCACCTCATGGCTTAACGGGTTCCGGCTTCGCAGCTTCCGGTTTCGCGGCCTCTGGCTTCCAGAGCCGGAACGTAATGGTGCCGATGGTGATCTGCAGACGAACCTGCAACTGCACAGGCAACCGCTCCGCATCGTCGGTCAGCCAGATGTGCAAATGGCCGGAGCGCCTGAAAATAACGTTGTCGAAGAGAAAGACCTCATAGCGGATGGTTTTGAAAGTGCCGAGGGGCGTCTTCAGCTCTTCGCGCATCTGCGACTCCACCTTCGCCTGCGCGAACTTCTTGCCGTCGCTGATGGGAATCTGCGCCGTCTTGCCGGGATCGAGGCGCAGATTACGCAGCACGATCAACCCCCCGAGCACATCGTGGATGCAGCCCGGAATTCCCACGTCATGCGTAGTGGTGGTGTTCTTGCCGAGGTCCTTTTCGATCGAACTGGCCTTGCGCGCCTGCGCATCGTAAACCACGCGGGTTTCCCGGTTGCGGCTGCCCTCATGGGCCGAGAGAAAAGTGTTCTGGCTGCACAGACTCGGAGCCAATAGAGCCGTGTAGTCGTCACTGACGCGAAACAGGCGCGACACCAGCCCAGCGGTCTCCAGATGCAGGCGTATTTCAGTATTGTTGGTGGGCGGCACCGCCATCCATGTCAGGTGCGCCGTCCCTGCCGGAATCAGACGCCACTCGATCTGGTAATCGAGAGTCTCCGGAGGCTGCACGGTCACGGCCGGCGACGACGGAGATGCCGAAGCGCCCGCCTGAGGCGAAGCGCCCGCCGATGTCAGGAGAAGCATGAAACCGCCTGTGAAACATCGCAATTCTGCCCTCAAGCCGTCAGTTTCTCACATCCTGAGCTAAAATCACTTCTGTCGTGAGACCAACCGTCTTGATTCTCGCCCTCGTATCCGCCATGCATCTGGCGGGCGATGAAGGGCTCTGGCCATACAACCAGTTCCCCCGGTCTGCCATCCAGCAAAAGTATGGATTCGACGTGCCCCCGGGCTTTCTCGATCGTCTGCGCCTCGCGTCGGTGCGAATCGGGCCCGGATCGGTCTCCGGCTCGTTCGTTTCGACGAATGGGCTGCTTCTGACCAGCCGCCAGGCCGCGGCCGGATGCCTGTCGAGCGCCAGTTCGCCGGGCCACGATTTGATGAAGGACGGATTTCACGCGACCACCGCGCCAGCGGAAGTGCGCTGCGCGGGTCTCGACGCCAGCGTCCTTTTGAAGATCGAAGACGTCACCGGGCAATTGAAGCCGGGGCAATCGCTCGCGCAACGCAACGCCGCCATCGCGCGCATCGAGAAGGACTGCGTTGCCAACACCGGCAACGCCTGCTCCGTGGTGCGGCTCTTCTCCGGCGGCCGTTACGACCTATATCAATACAAGCGCTTCACCGACATCCGGCTCGTCTTTGCGCCCGAATACTCGGTGGCGTTCTTCGGCCGCGAACGCGACAGCATCTCCTATCTGCGCTATGGGCTCAACATCGCTTTCCTGCGCGCTTATGAGAACGGGGCGCGCGCCCGCACCCCGGACTATCTGAAGTGGAGCGACGAAGGTGTCAAGGAAGGGGATCTCGTGTTTGCGACGGGCAATCCGGGTCCGACCTCGCGAGGCGTCACTGCCGCGCAGCTCACGTTTCTCCGCGATACGGCGCTGCCCGTGGCGGTTTCGCGATTGCAGACGCGTATCCAGCGGTTGAGTGCCTTTGCATCCAGCAGTGAAGAGAATTCACGCGCGGCGCAGTCGACGCTTACGTCGTCTCTGACCGCCTTCAAGACCGATGCGGGCAAACTGATCGGCTTGCGCGACGACCGGCTGGTAACCCGCAAGACTCTCTTCGAACAAAAGATTCGGCGCGCCGTCGAGAACGACCCGAAGCTGGGCGCTTCCGCCGCCAAGGTCTGGGACGATGTGGCTGCGGCATATAAGAAATGGACTCCTTACGAAAAGCCCTACCAGATTCTGGAAGCGCAGGCGGCGCCCGGTTCCAGGCTGTTCCGGATGGCGCGCCAGACCGTGCGCGGCGAGAGTGTCGAGAAGCCTGGCGAGCCGATTAATAACCAGCTTGAGATCCTGATGCTGACCCAGTATCTGGAGGAACTGAAGGCGCTCGGCGATAAAGAAGCGCCATTGAAGGCAATTCTGGCCGGCCGGACTCCCCGGCAGGCAGCCGAGGCGATGGTTCAGTCGAATGGTGTGCTGCATCTGGCCCAGTTGCTTGAGCCGCAGGCGCAGCACCTGCGCAAACAGCATGAAGAAATTATCGGATCGCTCGAGACGTCGGCGGCCGAAAAGATCGCACAGTACCGCTTCAAGCTCTTCGGTGCGGCGGATTATCCGGATGGCACGTCGACGCCGCGGGTCGAGTTCGGCATCGTCGGCGGCTACACAGATCGGGCGGCGGTCCCCCAACCGTTCGCCTCCACCTTCAGTGGGCTCTACTATCGCCGCAACAACGACGGGCCCTGGCAGGTCGATCAAAAGTGGATCGACGTTCGCCCCAACCTGCATCCCGTAACGCCGCTCGATTTCGTCAGCACCTGCGACACAGGCGGCGGCGATTACGGAGGCCCTGTGGTGAATCGCGCCGGAGAACTGGTGGGGGTGACGTTCGACGGCAATCTCGAAAGCCTGCCCGACGTTTTCCTTTACACCAACGAACAGGCGCGCGCCGTGCACGTGGACGTGCAAGGAATCGCCGAGGCTCTGGCCCGGGTTTACGCGGCGACCGGCTTGCTGGACGAATTGCAAATACATAACCTCGTGAGCGGCCGCTGACCGTGCCCAACCTGCGCAAGGACGCGAAGGCGATTCTGAAAGCTGCGCTCGCCGCTGCCGATCCCACTGCAGCGGTCGAAGAGGCATTGCGCAAGCGACGAGATCTCGATCGATACCAGCGGATCTTCGTGACCGGCGCGGGCAAGGCAGGCGGCACTATGGCGCGCGCGGCCGAGAAGATTCTGGGCAAGCGGATCTTTGCCGGCTGCGTCGCCGTAAAGGACGGGGATACCGCGAAGTGCCGCCGCATAGAACTGCGTCCCTGCGGGCATCCGGTGCCGGACGAACGCGGTGTCGGGGCGGCTGGCCGGATTGCCGATCTGTGCATACAGGCCGGTGCGCGGGATCTGGTGATCTTCCTCGCGTCGGGCGGGGCTTCCGCGTTGACCCCTTATCCGGCGCCTCCCATCAGCCTCGAGGAAAAGCGTGAGACGACGAAGCTTATGCTGGCCTCGGGCGCCACCATTCACGAGCTTAACGCGCTGCGCAAGCATATTTCGCAGTTCAAGGGCGGCCAGTTGGCACGCATGGCGGCGCCGGCGCATGTGGTGAGCCTGATTCTTTCGGATGTAGTGGGGGACGATCTGGGCGTCATCGGGTCAGGTCCGACCGTGCCGGACGATTCCACGTTTGGAACCGCGCTGGCCGTACTGGATCGATATGGATTGCGCGCCAGGGTGCCGCTGACCGTGCGCCAGAGGCTGGAAGCGGGGGAAGAGACAGGGGAAGAGGAAACGCCCAAGCCCGGCGATGCGCTGTTTGAGAACGTGGAAAACATCATCGTCGGCAACAATCAGAAATCGCTTGAAGCCGCCGCGCGGGCTGCGAAGGCGCTGGGCTACCGGACGCTGATTCTGGCCAGCACCATCGAGGGCGAGACGCGCGATGTGGCCCGCATGCACGCGGCGATCGCGCGGCAGATTCGTAAATCGGGGCAGCCGCTGCGTCCACCCGCGTGCGTGATTTCAGGCGGTGAGACGACGGTGACGATTCGAGGTCCAGGCAAGGGGGGCCGGAATCAGGAATTCGCTCTGGCCGCGGCCATCGATATCGCCGGCCTTGAAAATACTTTGATCATGAGCGCGGGCACGGATGGCACGGACGGTCCCACGGATGCCGCCGGAGCCGTGGCCGACGGGGAGACGGTTGGGCGATCGAAGCGCAGCGCGAAAGAGGCTCTGGCGGAGAACGATTCCTATCCGTTTTTCGCCGCGTTGGGCGATTTAATTATTACGGGGTCTACGGGAACTAATGTGATGGACCTGCATGTGGTGCTGGTGAGTTAATCAGCCTTGCGATGGCTTCGGCCACGGCCAGATGCATGTCCCCGATGGGCTTTTGGGCGGCTTCGAACTCGGCGCGGTTTTTCTTTGATGGCGTGAGGGTTGCGCCGGCGATTTTCGACAGCGTCTGCGACACGGGCGCGGCGTCTTTCAGAATTTGGCGCTTGGCGATCAAGGGCTCAAGCTTCGCGTCGTTGCCTGCCCAGAGACTCAGCCACTGGCGAATCTCGGCACGCAGCGCAGCGTCGTTTCGGTTGGCCAGGTAGCCGTCCACGAGATTGTTGAAATGTCGCGCCACTGCGCTCTCGGGGCGCACGGCGTCCACCAGACGATTCAGCGGCGTATTCTGCGTGGCATCGGGATTCACGTGATGCCGCAGGCCCAGCGCCCCGGGCTCGGTGACATCGGCGAGCACCTCCAGAGCATCGATATCGTTCGAGCCCACAAGACGTTCCAGCATGATCCGATACGTCGAGTTATGCCGCAGCCCAAGCTGATCGAGTTCGCCATCAACGATGTCGAGACGGCGGTACATGCCGGCCACATTGCGAATCTCCGCCCGCGACCAGAAGCGTTCCGCGATGGCGGCAGTGCGCGGCCAGATGCGCGATTCGATATTCTCGGCGGAAACATATTCGGCCCACATGCAGACTTCGCCGCCGAGTATACGGGCCTTCTCTTCAGTAGTGAGGGTTGCGGACTGGTCGCCCAGCGGATCGACAAGATAGAGCTTCGACGACGGCTCCATGTGATCGAGGTAATAACCGGAAGAGAGAATTCCCTGGTAACCCTGGCGCGCGCCATCGGCCAGCGACTTCGCTCCGCGCCACGACTGGATCACGATATTCTTCGGCAGGGCGGGGCTCAGAATCTCGTCCCAGCCCTCCATACGCTTGCCGTATTTCGTCACAATTTTTTCCACCTGCTGGTTGAAGGACGCCTGGAGATCCTGTTGCGGCTTGTTCTTGACCTCGTCGCCGCCGATATGGAAGTACGCGTCGGGAAAAAGCGAAGCCATTTCGCCGATGAAGGCGTCGAGGAACGTGTAGACCTCAGGCTTGGCGGGGTCCATGGTGGGGTCGTGCACTCCCCAGGTTCGTATGATCTGAAAAGGCCCGGGCGACGCCGCGAGTTCGGGATACCCGACCAGCCAGCTGGTGGCGTGCCCCGGTATATCGAATTCCGGCACCACGCGGATGCCTCGATCGCGCGCGAATTCGATGAGGCCGCGTGCTTCATCCTGCGTGTAACAGAGGCCGTCCGAGCCCATCTCGTGCAACTTCGGAAAACGCTTCGATTCGATGCGAAAGCCCTGGTCGTCGGATAAGTGCCAGTGGAATACGTTGAGCTTCACGGCGGCCATACCGTCCAGATTGCGGCGTATGACGTCGAGCGGGATGAAGTGCCGCGCTACGTCGATGTGCAGGCCGCGCCACGCAAAGCGCGGATGGTCGTCGATAGTCACGGCGGGCACGACCCAGCCGGTCGCATCGTTGGTGATGAGCTGATAGAAGGTTTCGAGGGCGTGCATGGCTCCGAGCGGATTGGGCGCGGTGACGACGGCTCCCTGCGCGTTGACCGTTAGCCGATAGCTTTCGTCTTCATCGAACGATTGCACGGCATTGCCCGCGCTCTGTATTCGAACCACCAAAGCCGCGCCGGGAGCGAGGAGGATCGGGCCAGTCAGCAGCGCAACTCGGGCCGTGAGCCTCTGAGCCGCCCGTTCCAGTCGCGCATCGGAGGCGCCTTCAAGCGCAATCCGAAAATTCTGCCCGATCACAAGCGGCGGGCCGCTGCCCGCATGGATCGAGGCCGGCATCGGCAGCACATTCCACTGAGCCAGCGCCGCCGCCAGGGGAAACAGCAGCAGAATTCCGGTTTTCGACAGGCGAGCCATCTAAACTGAAAGTATGTCACTGACCATTTCCGGGCGAACGTTCGCATCGCGGCTGCTGATCGGCACGGGTAAGTATCGAAGCTTTCCCGAGATGGCGCGCTGCCACGCGGCTTCGGGCGCCGAGGTGGTTACCGTGGCGGTGCGCCGCGTGAATTTGACTGACAGATCGAAGGAATCTCTCCTCGATTACATCGATCGCGAGAAGATGTTCATCCTTCCCAACACGGCCGGCTGCTATAGGGCCGACGACGCCATCCGCACCGCCCGGCTGGGTCGCGAGGTAGGGCTCTCGAACTGGGTGAAGCTGGAAGTGATCGGCGATGAGAAGACGCTGTTTCCCGATAATGCGGGCTTGCTTGAAGCCACTCGCGTGCTGGCGAAAGAGGGCTTCGTCGTCCTGCCTTACACGAATGACGACGTGGTGAACGCGCGCCGGTTGATTGACGCGGGCGCCGCCGCCGTGATGCCGCTGGCCGCGCCCATCGGATCGGGCCTGGGGATTCAGAACCTCACCAATCTGCGCATCATGCGCGAGATGATTACCGAAGTGCCGCTGATCGTTGACGCGGGCGTGGGCACGGCATCCGATGCGGCGATTGCCATGGAAATGGGCGCCGACGCCATCCTGATGAATACGGCGATTGCGGCGGCGGATCATCCCGAGAAGATGGCGCTGGCCATGAAGCTTGCGGTCGAAGCGGGCCGGTTGGCTTTCGAAGCGGGACGCATGGAAAAGAAGCTCTATGCGAGCGCGAGCAGTCCGCTGGCGGGGGTGGTGGGAAGAAGCTGATTAGCGGCGGCTCTGAGAGCAGCGCTATCCGATCGCGGAGTGTGACATTGGCTGCTGGTCCCGCGCAAGCCAGCCAAGCCGTTGCCGGCCGACCGGGCCAGATCGGCAAGTGTTGGCGGACCTGTGCGCAGTGCTCTGTCGCGGCAGACCTATAGGGTTTGGTTTAAACTGTCTGATGAAGTCTGGATGACGATCATGGGGGAGATTGGCAAGAAAACCTTCACGAACGAAAATGAAAGCTACCGTCCCTTCATGGCCGAAGGGTTCATCCGGGATGCCAGACCTCAGGGCGACCCCGGATCCGCTACGGCTGGCGAAGCACCTTTAGATCCCGGCATGACATCGGGATTCCCACGATACACGGCCGCAGCCCAGAAGGGCGCACTCGGCGTCAAAATTGTCGGTCAAATCATCGATGAGGAATTCGGCTGGATATTCAAGCGCAATCATCAGGAGCATGATCTCGGAATCGACGGGCAGATTGAAGTCGTTACCGGCGGATTTGCAACCGGCCAGATGCTGGCATGCCAAATCAAATGCGGAAAATCGTTTTTCGAGGAGACGAACCGCTGGGGTTACGTCTACAGGGGTGAACTCAAGCATTTCAATTACCTTGGAAACTATCCGGTACCGGTAATCATCGTCATCTGCGATCCCGACACAAAGGAGGCCTATTGGGTGCGTTTCGAAGCCGAAACAGCAAGAGTGACGGAGGCCGGCTGGGTACTGACGATCCCCTATGCCAACCAGCTGGCCTCATCGAAAGCAGAATTACTGGCGTTTCTGCCAGCGGTCACGGACAAGCTAGCCGATCTGGATGAATACTGGGCTGTTCACGGGATGTTACCCGATTTTGGAGTCGTCGTCGTGAACGTTGAAATCGATGATGTGCAGGCAATGGATACGTCATTCCCGCGTGGTTTTTTCGACAATCTGCGCGCGACCAAAGAACTCGCCTACGGCTGTCAAGGCAAGATCGAGATCCTTTTCTGGGGCTACGAGGACGATCCGAGGGAACTGTTTGAGATTGATGAGGTCCGGCAATACGTAGGCCGCCTCGATGCCGTGCTGCCGGAGCTTTTCTTTTTCGCTCGCGCCGATGACGATGCGGTTACACTGCGGCTCTTCATGCACTGCTTGATGGCGGTCGGATGGGCGAGCGATCCGGCCAAACAACCGCGATACATCGATTTCGACCTCACCCATCTGGATGGTTTCCTGAAGAGGCACTTCCTCGGGTTAAATGAAATAGCCGAATGGGTCGGATTGTCGGAAGAGGAACTTGCGGCGATCTCGGGCGCGGCGGTAAAGGCCCTTCATATACCGCAGGCGGAAGCTTAAGCCACAACCATTGCTCTCCGTATGCCCGCCTACGCCTGCCACAATAGACTGAGCAAATGCCATAGGGCAACAGCGGACAACATGAAGGATGTGACCCGATTGCCAAACAGTCTGATGGTGGCCCATTGAGTTGGATTCTTGAGGCTACTAATGTGCCTTTCCTCGTCTCTCGCGGGTCGCCCTAATTGCGCCTTTGAATCAATTGCGGCAGCAATGACTGTCTGCTGCAGTTCCAGCGCTGTAAGACGAAGTTGTTGCTTCGTAGTCAAAATGGACGCATATAAAAGTATCACGAGAGAAAGCGCCACCGTTTCGAACGGCGTATTGGCATAGGAATATGAGCCAATTGACAGCGCTACGATTGCGAGGCCCAGCATAACAAGGCACGCAAGTGCTATCCATGTCCAGATACTCTCGGCTCTTCGCATCTTCCGGACGCCATTGATTCCGAGAAACATGAATTCGCCGAGGTGATAATTACCTTGGAATCCAAAGAGGCGACGAGTATATTCCTCGAGCAGCGTCACGTAGCCTACAAAACGGTCGCCGCCACGCTTGAACTCTTCACGGATGGTGTTGTAGAAAAAAGCCGTTTCGTCATGTGTTACGTCCCCAAATGTAGCTTTTACAAAAGCATGAATCTCATTGCTTCTAGCGTCATCTTCCTTGGATACTACGGCAGCGTCGCAAACGTTGCGATTCCGTTCAGCTTGCCGCCGCTCAAAGGCTTCATGGAGGTGATCCGGCAAGTCTCCCTTTGCCACAACCGAACGCAGTCTTTCGAAAAACGCCAGCGCGCCCTGGCCATAGTCCCACGAGTCACTCATGACTGTCTCCTCGTGTCAGTATAGGGCGGTACGCACGCGTAATTCCGGAGCGCGAGTCGCGATCCTTCATTCTCCAGCGAACCCCTTCCTGAAAGCACGGATCTGGCCGCGAAAGCTCTTCATACCAAATTCGGTCAAAAGTTTTCTTCAACTTCCTCGCGTACCGCTTCGGCAAGAACCAGCCGGCAAATGCGCGCCGCGCACAGGGAAAGTACCGCCTTGTCCAGCCTCCACGCCGAAACGATCCCGGCGGTCAGAACGTTGGAGTCGAGGAAAAGCCGAACGCGCTCTCCCTGGTTCAACCGGCCTTGCTCCGCCGTCGCGACGCGCCTCGTTCTTTCGCGCCAACCGTGGAATACCGGCGCGCGAAAACGCGCTCACGCGCCTCCGGCAGGGTTTCGAGCAAGCTTGCGGGTGTGATCTGACGCTCTTCGAAAACCGATGCGATGGCGTCACAGAGGTGTCGGAAACGATTCTGTTCCGGGATCAGCATGAGACCTTCGCCGATGCGCAGGACCGCAACCGGAGCGCCGGAGTTCAGCCCCAGATCGTCGCGATATTGCTTCGGTATCGTGAGTTGCCTTTTTTCGCCGATGCGCGTGCTCACGATATATTCAACTGGCGGGGTCGGCATGCGCGAAGTTCCTCTGGCAGGAGTATCCTACCACGTCCGATGCCGGGTGGCTCTCTTTCTCTCTCAGGTCGTCTCAGGTCGGCCAGGCAATGTTGCGACGAAAATCGGAATGAGCAAGAAGCTCCGGTGCCGGACGGTAACCGGGGACCGTCACGAGTGCGATCTGAAGCCCAGCCCGACGTGCGTGCTTCATGGCCGGTATGCAGTCGGTATCGTTCGTAACGAGGGCGATCAACTCGACCGAGCGATTTGCGGAAAGGGTGGCCATGTCGAGGCCGATTCGCATGTCTACCCCCTTTTGCTCAAATTTCGCCTCGAAGTCGGAGTCGGTAAGCGGCACGGTCGGAGTGAACGGGATTCTTGATTGCCTGAGGATAAACCCGCGGAACTTCAGCACTCCGGTCCTCACCGCGAAGAGATCTTTGTGGGACAGATCATGCAGCCATTTGTCCGATCCGGTGAAGGCCTTCTTTGTTCCCGAAACGGGCTGAATGGCCTCCCCCTCATAAGGCGGGCAATCATAGTAAAGGATCCGATGGATAACCTCGTCCGCAAGCGCGCATGCATGGCCAATTCTTTCTATGTAATCCGGAACAAAGAGTCTCTTCGCTTTTCGTGCATAGGAACGAAGATGGCCACCGTCGATCAGAACGGCGATATTCTGTTTCATCGCGCTGAAATGATGAAGGCCCAGGGAGCGAACCCCCTGGGCCTGTATAGTACCCGCCTACGGGTGTATCGGATAAACCGCGATGGAACTGCATCGCAGCGGACACGATGCGAATTGCCACCTGCGAGAAGTATACACCAATTCACACGGTCGAAAAACCGGGCTGCCGATTTGCTGGTGGCGGCGCGCAGACTCGAACTGCGGACCTACGGATTATGAGACCGTCGCTCTAACCGGCTGAGCTACGCCGCCAGATCCAGTGGAGATGGCCTTGAGACGGCCATTTACAATTCTAACATCCGAAGCGTGCGAGACTGAAGGTGACAGGCGTTGGATGGATAGCCGCTCGCTCACGCGAGAGGAAAGTCCGGTCTCCACAGGGCGGCGTGCCGGCTAACGGCCGGGGGGAATTTCTCAAAGGGGTTTCCACGGAAAGTGCCACAGAAAATATACCGCCGGCCGGTCCGCAGGGATGGGCCGGTAAGGGTGAAAAGGTGCGGTAAAAGCGCACCGCGGCCGAAGTAATCCGGCCGGCAGGGCAAACCCCACGCGGAGCAAGACCAAATAGGGGAGGAGGAGCGGCCCGCTCCGTTAAACTTCCGGGTAGGTCGCTATGGCTGGGCGCGCAGGCGCTCAGCCTGGAGCCGTGCAGTAATGTACGGCCAGGATGAATGGCTATCGCCCGCAAGGGTACAGAAACCGGCTTATAATCCCGCGCCTGTTATTTCTCATCGGATGGCCTGTCCAGGATAGCTGCCGGGTACTATGGAAGCGTGCTGATTGCAGGGGCGGGAATTATCGGTCTGACGTGCGCCTGGAGACTGGCGCAGCGGGGACTGCGTGTGGAGATCTTCGATGCGCACAACGCCGGCTGCGAAGCCAGTTGGGCGGGCGCCGGGATGCTGGCGCCGGGCGCGGAGATCGACGGTCCCTCCGAAATTGCGGAGAGCGCCGTGCGCAGCCTGAAGCAATTTCCGGATTTCATCAAAGAACTGGAAGAGGAGACGAAGCGCTCCATCGATTACCGCCCGTGCGGCGCGCTGGAGCTTGCCTGTACGGACGACGAAGCGGAAGCGCTCACCCGGCGCGGCGCGCTGCAGGCCGAACTGGGCATCCACTCGGAAGCGTGCAGCCATAACGGATTGCCTGCGCGATTTTACCCCCATGACGCGGTGGTGGATCCGCGCGACGTTACCGGCGCTCTGCTGGCCGCCTGCCGCCGCCGCGGCGTCTGGATCCACGAAGGCGAGCCAGTGGTGCAGGTATCGACCAGCGGCCGCGCGGTGCGCACCACGCGGGGCGAGTATCGCGATGAAGGGTGCGTGATCGCCGCCGGGGCGTGGAGTTCGGATCTCTTCCCGCGTCTGCCTCAAACGTTTCCCGTCCGTGGGCATCTGATCGGATACCGGATGGCTCCGGGCGTTCTCGATTCGATTTTGAGACATCGGAGCACTTATCTGGTGCAGCGGCGCTCGGGATTCCTGATTGCGGGAACTTCGACGGAGCGTGTGGGCTTCGATCGCTCCATTGATGAAAACACGGTCGAGGATATACACCGGCGCGCCGGCGGCCTTCTTCCGGCTCTGGCGGCGCTGCGCCCGGATGAACAATGGATTGGCTTCCGGCCGGGTATCGAGGCAGAGGGGCCGGCGATCGGCCGCATTGCGGGCACGTGGGCATGGACGGCGTTCGGACATTATCGAAACGGAATTTTGCTGGCGCCGGACACCGCGCGGATCATTGCCGATTCGGTAATGGAAGCTCAGGCACAGCCTTAGTCAACCCACCTTAATCAACCCAGCGCGGAAAGGGATTGCCCGGCGCCTGGCGGCAATCGACAAGCAAATCCGCGATGCGCTCTTTCCTTCTGAGCAAGGCTTCGAGCATGCGTTCGAGGGGCTCTTCATCGCCCGCGATCCATTCGGGGGGGATCTGCCGGAGCGCCATGTCGAGCACGGCGGCGGGAAAGTTGCGGACACGCGTCAGCCAGGGATCGAAATCGTCGAGGGATCGGATGCTCTCGTAAACCATTCTTCGCGGATAGAGTCCGGTGAGGGCCGAATCCGGCAGATCCCAATGCGGCCCGTTGAAGGCGAAGCCGTGGTCGATCATCAGGGCGACGAAACCCAGTTTGCGCGGGGGCACGCCCGGTCCGGCCAGCCAGTCCTTGAGCTGCGCGCGAAAGAACACAGCCTGACGGCCATCGGCGTTGGCCACCCAGCGGTCGAAAACCAGCACGGCGCGAAATTGGTCGGAATTGGCCACCTGGCCGAGCAGAGCGTCGGGAATGAAATCGTAAATTGCCATGGTTTCCGGGTTGCCGGGATGGCGGGAGCCGAAGTGCCACCCCGGCTCTACTTCGAGGCGCCTGGTGCCGGTCTGCATATGCACGTCTCTGTTATGGAGGAGGAACTCGCGCGAGATGCGCACGAACCGGTAATCGGGCGTGGAGACCTGTAGATGATTGAGGATTTCGCCGGCGATCACCTCGTTGACGAGGATGCGGCGATGCTGCGGGTTATTCTGAAACTTGACAATGTAAAAGTTGCCGTCGTCGGCTTCGAGCAGGTGCGCTTGAGCGCCGCCCCTCATCTTGCGGATGAACCGGCGCGCGTTTACCGGCATGCGGAGCGGCCAATCGTGCGCGGACTACGGAAAGAGCAGAGAGGAAAAATGACACCAGAGGAAACGAAGCCAGCCGCCGAGGCCGGGCGTGAGAGTACGGCCAGGAGCCGGGACGAAGTGGCGCTGGAGTTGATGAAGTTCATTGCCGTGACCACCGGATACGGAAAGGGGAACACCACAGCGGCGGGTTTTTCCGGCAAACCGGCGAAGTCGACGGAAGAGTACGCGGACGCGCTGATCCAGTTGTTTGAGAAGTGCCGGGCCGTCGTGGCCAGGCCGGTCCAGGAATCTTAAGGAAGACAAGTCGGCGGGGTAGCCATCCGTGCGGCTGCGGCGGTGGAAAGGCTGCCCCGCGTCGATGCTACCGGCGCTTCTTTGCGGCAACCTTCTTTGGCGCCGCTTTCTTCACTGCGGCCTTCTTGACCGGCGCTTTTTTCGGCGCAGCCTTCTTCACGGCGCTTTTTTTAACGGCCTTCTTCACCGGAGCGGCTTTCTTCGCGGCAGCCTTCTTTGGCGCGGCTTTTTTCGGTGCAGCCTTCTTTACGGCGGCCTTCTTCGGCGCAACCTTGGCCGCAGCTTTGCTAACGACGGCTTTCTTCGCGGCAGTCTTCTTTGGCGCGGCTGCTTTCTTTGCTGGCGCTGCTTTCTTCGCCGGCGCGGCCTTCTTCACTGGGGCGGCCTTGCTGGCCTTCCTGGCCGGCTTGCGTGGCGGCGGCGCTTCGCCTGTCGCCGCGGGTGCAGGGGCGGCTGCGGGCGGGGCTTGGGCGGCCGGCGCGGTGGCTTCGGCGGGGATGGCCGTGACGACGACAATCACTTCTTCCACCTCGTCGTCCTCGTCATCCTCGTCGTCTTCGTAGTCGTCGAGTTTGGATTCCAGATCGTCCGCCTCGTCGTCGTAGTCGCGGAAATCTTCCATTTCGTCTTCGTCTTTCGGGGCGAGCTTCAGATCATCGAACATTCAGTGATTCTCCTGTTTCGGCACGGACATCCATAGCATAACCTTTTTTGATTTGATCGCAAGTGTTTGACGCGATGTCAAGCCAAAAAAAAGAGCCCGATCAACCAGATCGGGCCCTTACAAGGACGGTCATCACGCAAAAATAACGCGCCTAATCCCCCGCGCGGGCGGGGCGGCTTGCCTGGGCGACGACACCCGCGGTGCGCGGCGCCGGGCGTTTCGCAACCGCCGCCGAAGCGTGCGCGCCGCCGGTCTTCCGGCCGGCGAGAGTGGCGGGCTTGTGCGCCCCAGTGGCCCGGGCGGCGCGTACCGGCGCGGCAGGTTCGTGATACGCGGCGGGAATCAGCAGGCGATCTCCCGGCGCGGGCTCGCTGGCGGCTAGATTATTCGCCGAGGCGATCAGCCTGGCGGAGGCGTTGTACCGGCGCGCGATAGCCGCGAGGTTCTCACCGGACTCCACACGGTGCATGCGCGAAGAGAGCCGCTGCTCCGGCGGAACCAGTTCCAGCGCCGCCGCAACCTGTTCCCCGGTCCCTTTCGGCACCCGCAGATCGAACCCGACAGGAGCTATGGTACGAAGCAATGCGGGATTCGATTCCCGAAGTTCCGCCGTCGGCGTATCGATCAGATCGCCGATCAGCGCCAGATTAGTGGGCGAAGTAACCGGGACGGTATCGTACTCAACCGGTTGCTCGGGGGCAATCCGATCAAGGCCGTATTCCGCCGCGTTCTTCGCCATGATCGTCATCGCGAGGATGATGGGTACGTAATTGGTGGTCTCGGCCGGGATGGCCCGGCGGGCGCGCAACTCCCAGTAATCCGCATAACCGGTGCGTTCCACGGCCTTCTCCACGCAGCCAGGACCGCAATTATAGGCCGCGATGGCAAGATACCAATCGTTGAATTCGTTGTAGAGATCGTGCAGATGGCGGGCGGCCGCGCGGGTGGCCTTCTCGGGATCGAAGCGGTCGTCGGAATACGGCGTCTGCATCAATCCATACTGATTGCCGCGGAACTTCACGAATTGCCACATGCCCTCGGCGGCGGCACGCGAGACGGCGCGCGGCAGGAATCCCGATTCCGCCTGGGCCAGATAGATCAACTCCTGCGGCACCCCCTCCTCGGCCAGCACCCGCGAGATCATCGCACTATATTTGCCGGCCCGCGCCAGACCGTATTCGATGGTCCTGCGCCCGCGCCCGTTGAAATAATTGATATAGCCGAGCACAACGTCGTTCACGACCAGGGGCAGAGAGGAAGCCGTGTTCCTGATTTCGTTCTGCACTTTGTTGGTGATGCGCGGGTCGACGGGAAAGGTCATCTGCACGATGTCTTCGAGCGGAGCTTTGTCAAACTGCGGCTCCGCCTCGACCACCGCCGCTCCCATTCCGGAAAGGTCGTACCCGTGGATCGTATCCACCATCTCCTCGAGTTTGCATTCGTAGAGCGCGCGATTGGTGGGATTCTCCGACGCCTTGAGCATGCTGTCGATCGCCGCGTCGAATTCCCGACGCGCATGGTCGAAATCGCGGTCACGGTAATATTTCCGGCCACTGCGGAAACTTTCTTCCGCCTGCTGAATCGATAAATCGGACGCGTTCGGAAGGAAAGGCGTGGGGTTCTTGCCGTTGTCCTTCGCAACCTGCTTGATGTAAGGCAGATGTTCGGTTTCGGCAACGTCGGCCAAAACAGGAGTGGGCAGGTGAATGGCGGCGGGCGAAAAGAAAGAAGTCTGGAGATTGGATTGCTGGGAGAAGAGATAGGACGAAGAACTGAGAAGAAGGAAGCCGCAACAGAAACGCGATAGAACTCGATTACCAGTCATTCATCTCCTCGAAAATCGACAGGGCGCGCTTTGACGAGGTCGCGGATGCTTAGCTACAGCAATGCGGCAGCTTCGCGCTTAAGGCGACTTTCGCAGGATACCCCACGGGTTACAACTGCGTCAACCCGGGTATGTAACAATACCGATCCGATTTGACACACTATTCGAGGCGTGTCGCCACGCCCCGGATCCGGTAACTTCAGGCAAAACCTACTCGTCTTCGGCTTCCTCTTCGCCCGTTCGCCCCGCCTTGGCCGCCGCGATGATCTTATCGGCCTGCAACTGGGGAACGTAATCGTAGTGGTCGAAGTCCATCGAAAAGGACGCCCGGCCCTGTGTCATGGAGGTCAGATCGCTCTGATAACTCAGCATTTCCGACATGGGGACCTGGGCGCGCACGATCTGTGTTCCCCCCTGCGTATCCATCCCGGAAATGCGGCCGCGGCGTCCGTTCAGGTCGCCCATCAGGTCGCCCGCGTATTCCACCGGCGCCTGCACTTCCACGTTCATGATGGGCTCGAGCAGCGTTGGCCGGGCCGTCTGCATGGCGGCGCGGAATGCCTTCCTGGCGGCGAGTTTAAAAGCGAGTTCCGAAGAATCGACATCGTGGTAGGAACCGTCATAGACCGTCACCTTGAAATCGACCATCGGAAAACCTGCCAGATAGCCTCGTTCCGCCGTCTCGACAATTCCTTTTTCCACTGCCGGAATATAGTTTTTGGGAATCGATCCGCCGAAGACCTCATTGGCAAACTGGAACTTCTCGCCGCGCGGCAGCGGTTCCATCTTGATCCAGCAATCGCCGAACTGCCCATGCCCGCCGGTTTGCTTCTTGTGCCGGCCCTGCACGTCGGCGGTGCCCCGGATGGTCTCGCGGTAGGGGATTTTGGGCGCCTTGAGCGTGACATCCACACCGTACCTTCTCTTCAGACGGCTGACGGCGATTTCCACGTGCTGTTGGCCGGTTCCCGCCACCAGGAATTCTTTTGTCTGCGGATCGCGGTAGAAGCGCAGGGAAAGATCTTCTTCAAGCAACTTGTGCAGCGCGTTGCCCATGCGGTCTTCGTCACCGCGGCTTTTCGCCTCGACGGCGAACGCGATCGAGGGCTCGGGCACCTTCACTGGCGGGAATGCCACCTGGGAGGCCTTGTCGGTCAGAGTGTCTCCGGTAACCGTCTCTTTCAGCTTGGCCACGGCGCCAATATCGCCCGCGTGTAACTCATTGACGGGTATTAAAGTCTTGCCGAGCGGCACGCCGATGTGGGCCAGCCGCTCATCCGTGCCGCGCGCGCCGTTGAAAAGATGCGCGTCGTTCTTAATCGATCCCGAGAGCACTTTGAAGTAGGTGATCCGGCCCGAGAAGGGATCGGCGGTCGTCTTGAAGACAAACGCGGCGGCAGGCTGCGAATCGTCGTATTTCCGTTCGATTTCCTTGCCGTTCAGGGTCACTTTGGCGGGCGGCCGGTCGGCCGGAGACGGGAACGCCTCCACAATCAGTTCCAGCAGCCAGTCCGACCCGATGTCGTGCAGGCCGGACAGGCAGAGCACCGGAAATATGCGCATTTCGCGCATTTCCTCGTCGATCCCACTGATGATGTGCTCTTCGGGAAGGGTTCCCTTCTCAAAGAACTCCTCCATCAGCTCGTCCTTGCCCTCGGCGACCACTTCGACCAGTTCTTCGTGCGCATGCTGGGCCGCTTCCGCATATTCCGCCGGAATCTCGATCTCCTTGCCCTTGCCGTCGCCGTCGATGGTATAGACATAGGCCTTCATGCGGATCAGGTCGATCACGCCGCGGAAGTCCTTGTCGTTTCCGAGCGGCAGTTGAATGGGTACCGCGTTGCGGCCAAAGCGCGCATGGATACTCTCCATGGTGCGCTCGAAGCTGGCGCGGTCGCGATCGAGCTTGTTGACCACGATGGCGCGGGGCAGATGGAACTCCTCCGCCGCGTGCCACATCCTCTCGGTCTGCGCTTCCACGCCGGCCACCGCATCCACCACCACGATGGCGGAATCGGCCGCTATCAGCGCGGCGCGGGCGTCGTTCACGAACATATTAAAACCGGGCGTGTCTAAGATATTGATTTTCGTTTTCTTCCACTCGATTGCCGCGATCGAGGTGGAGATGGTCAACCGCCGATTGATCTCCTCTTCGTCGCAATCCGTGACGGTATTGCCTTCATCGACGCGTGTCAGGCGCGCCGTCGCGCCCGCCGCATAAAGGAGCCCGGCGACTACGGAGGTCTTCCCGCAGTGGCCGTGACCTACAATCCCCACGTTTCTGATGTCCTTCGTCTCGTAAATTTTCACGGAGCCTCCCGTTTCGACCGGAATCGTATCACAGTTGAAACAAATGTGGGACAGGCGCTTCCGCCTGTCCTATTTACTTAGAGAGGCGGGCCGTTTCAGCATCAGATCCAGCGTGTGCCGGATGCTGGCGTCCGGATCCTGAAAAAGATTGTCGTCGCCCAGGTGTTGGCTTACGATCGCGCCCTTTCTGTCTACAAACGCGACGATCGGCACGAAATAGCCTTCTTCCACCGGTTGCCCAAGCCAGCTCAGCACGGTTTTTTCATCCGAATACCCGATCGGGAATCCGCGTACGAACTGGTCTTTAAAGCTTTGCAGGCCGGCCCTGGCGCCGTTATCGAAAACCGCCGCGACAACCTGGACGCCGCGCGGCCCATAATCCTTCTGAAACTGACTCAACTCCTGCGCGAAGTGCTGGCAGTGCGTGCATCCCGTATTCAGGAATGCGACCATGACCACTTTGCCCCGGAAGCCGCTCAGCAGAGTGTCCGGCCCCTGGAGCATGTGAAAGTGAAACTCGGGCGCAGGCCGGGGCGCTTGCTGGGCTTCCGCGGAAACGGCGGCGGACAAGGCAGCAAGCAAAACGGCCAACAGAACTCTCATCCCTGCCATTCTATCGAGCCAGTCCACAAGACGACGGCTATTTGCTCTGGGCCTGAAGAACCGTGGCACGGACGGGCTCGGCCTGCCCGGCGCGGTATTTGGCGAGTTTAGCGGCGGCTTTGGCCTTCGCTTCCTCGGAAACCTGAATCTGATTCCGCACGGCAATGGCGCCACCGCTTTTTGCGAGCCGCGTCGCTACGCCCTTATGCTGTATGACGTTCGTCTTGCCTCCGAGCGTAGCCACGCCGTTTTGCACCGAAACGGTGAAGTGTTCCGTCGCGCTCATTTTCGATTTGGCCAGTTTGGCCCGTATGTTCCGCTCAATTTGCGCGTCCGGCAACACGCGTTGCGCCGTGGGCGTCTTCACCGCGGCCGACTTCGAGACAGCGGCCCCGGAGGCGGCGACCGAAGCTGCCTGGCCCAGCCCCGCAGCGGCGGCGGCTATAACCAGTGCGCAGAGATATTTCTTCACGCTGTCTGAAGCCTACCCTGGCGGGGGCCGTTTGTCTGTACCTCTCGATTCAATCGAGGAGATACTTGGCGCCAGAGCGCGTAAGTCAGTAGAGATTTCCTGTGAACTGCCGATAAATCAGGTGGGAGGCCCATGCTCAAGCGATTTCTCATGTACGCGACGATCGCGTGGGCCCCCCTCATTTTCCCCCCGGAAGTTGGGGCTCAGCAATACACCTTCAAGTACTACGGTGTCGATCAGGGGCTCACCAATCTCGGCGTCAGAGCGCTTTTCCAGGATCGGCGAGGGTTTCTCTGGCTTAGCTCGGAGGGCGGGATCTTCCGCTACGACGGCCAGCGCTTTCAAGCCTACGGCCAGGCCGAAGGGCTGCCCCCTTCGAATGGGGCCGTATTTGGCGAAGCGCCCGACGGAAGTTTACTGGTGGGAGGAGGCTTCGGGCTTTACCGGCATCACGCTAACCGTTTCGAACGGGTCGCCATGCCGGGCGCGGCAACAGTCAGCTGGGGCGCCGCTATCCAGTCGGACGGCGACGGCCGCACGTATATCGCGACCGAAGCCGGTCTGATGGTCATGACGGAGGAACCAGGAACGAACCGGCTTCCGCTTGCGCTGGTTCGACAACCCACCCATCGTGGCGCGCCCGCCGCTTACGGCATTCTGGTAGAGAAAGACACTCTCTGGTGGGGCTGCGGCGACGAACTTTGCGTCATAAGAAGCGACGTCGGTGCAGTCATCGGCCCGTCATCCGGCCTTCCAGCCGCCGCGTGGAAGGGAATCAGAAGGGCGGGTAACGGCGATCTTTGGCTGCAAGCCAGGACCGGGGCGGTGGCCGTGATGCGCAAAGGCAGGGACCGATTCGAGAAACCAGACCTGCCGCCGTCCCGCTTCGGCGCCAAAGGGCTGTTGAGCGTCGATGCGGAAGGCCGGGTGATCGTTCCGGTGGGTGATGGTCTGGTCGTACAGGAAGGCCATGGCTGGAAGCGCGTCGACCGCAGCAGCGGTTTGCGGGGACCAGTCTTAGCCGTCCTGCAGGACCGTGAGGGGACCCTATGGCTGGGACTGTCGGGCCACGGACTGGTCCGATGGCTTGGTTATGGTGAGTGGGAATACTTCAATACAGACAGCGGATTGCCGAACGATCTGGTCTATGAAATAGCGCTCATACCCGATGGGACGGTTTGGGCGGGAACGGAATTGGGATTGTTGCGGGGCAAACGATCGGGAGCGGGCTGGAACTGGCGGAAGCAGGGCGAACTCGGGGACATTCCGATTCACTCCGTAAAACGGGACCGCCAGGGAAGACTTTGGCTTGGTACGGAAAGTCACGGCGCCGCCCGTCTGGACCCGAAAACCGGCGCCGTAGAGTGGTTCGGAACGGCCCAGGGATTGACGGCGGAGAGCCCCTACACATTGATGCTGGACCGGGAGAATCGAGTCTGGGCCGCCGCCCTGACGGGTCTCTTTGTCGCCGACCTGAAGACCTTGCGATTCACGCGCGTCGGAGAGGTGCCCGCGACTTTCTGCGTCGCGGTGGTCGAGGCGGCAAACGGAGATATCTGGGCCGGATCGAGAACCGGATTGTTCCGCCTCCGGAACGGGCATTGGCGAAGGTTTACGACGGCCGATGGTTTAAGCCATAACGAAGTGCTCAGTCTGGCGGCCGACAATAACGGCGACGTATGGGCTGGGTATCAGTTCGGCAGGGAGATCGACAAGATTCACACGGGCGGGAACGAGGTTAAGATTACGCGAGAGGCCGGCGGCCAGGACGACTCGAAAGGAACCACGTACTTTCTGGAATTCGACCCGCGGCATCGCCTTTGGGCCGGAACGAACCGGGGAGTCGACGTCCGCGTGGGGAATATATGGCGTCACTACGACCAACACGACGGTCTCGTGTGGGACGACTGCGATCTGAATGGATTCGCCTCCGACCCGGATGGCAGCGTATGGATCGGCACGAGCGGCGGGCTGTCGCATTTCGCTCCCCGCGACCAGACTCCATGGAAAGATCCCCCGGTAGCCATCTTTACGAAGTTGACGCTGGGAAACATCAATATGGATCCCGCCCGGGAGGTCTCGGTGGGGCACGATGCCAACGCTTTGGCCACCAGTTTCTCGGCGTTGACGTTTGCCCGCGAAGGCGCGGTGATCTTTCGTTACCGGCTGGCGCCTCTTTTCGCGGAATGGCGGGAGACGCGGCAACGCGATCTTCAGTTCCCCGGGTTGCCGCCCGATTCGTACCGGCTCGAGGTCCAGGCCCGCGACGGCTGGGGCAGGTGGAGCGCGGAGCCGGCGGCGTTCTCGTTCGTGGTGCGGCCGCCCTGGTGGCGTTCCTGGTGGTTTGTTTCGCTCCTCGCCGTCTCCGTGCTGTCGATTGCCGCTATCGTCGTTCGCTCGCGCAACCGCGCCCTGCGGCAAAGGCAGCGCGACCTGATGCGCCTGGTCGATGAGAGGACGGCGGAGCTGAAACAAGCCAACTTCAGCTTGCAGCTGGCTACTTCGAAGCTGGGCGAAGCCAACCGGGACCTGACCCGCCTTTCGACTCTCGACGGGCTCACCGGCATCGCGAATCGGCGCATGTTCGACCAGACACTCGAAGCGGAGTGGGGGCGGGTGGGACGAACCGGGACTCATCTGTCGATTGTCATCATGGACGTCGACTTCTTCAAACGCCTCAACGACGCGGCGGGCCACCAGGCCGGCGACGAATGTCTGAGTCTGATCGCCACCGAGCTCGCCAAGGTGGGGAGGAGGCCCAACGACCTTGTGGCGCGCATCGGGGGTGAAGAATTCGCCCTGATTCTGCCGGAAACCGATCGGTTTCAGGCCGCGGAACTGGCGGAATCGGCGCGGTTGCGCGTGGAAAGGCTTCAAATCCCGCATCCCGATTCGCCGCTCGGATCCTCCGTCACCATCAGCCTGGGAGTTGCCTCCGCCATCAATGGCCGTTTCCACTCCGCTGCCGCGCTGGTGGGAGCGGCCGACCACGCACTTTACGAAGCCAAACGTCAGGGACGAAACCGGACCGTCTCCGTCAGCCCGGCGCCCGACTACCCGGAGGCTTTGGCCGCGACCGACCTGAGCCGCATCGCCGAGGCGCAGCCTATCGCCAGGGGGCGGCGCGCTTCCGCACGTTAATCGAGCGGCGGTCCCGCGTTAAATCAAACGGTGGCGGGGGTGCCTTCGATGCGCGCGCCGGGTATCTTTGCCGCCTTCAGAAGCGTACGCTCTCCCTGCTGCAGGTGCTCGAACATCCGTCGCCGCGCAGCTTCGGCGTCGCCGGCCTGAATGGCGAGGAACACTTGTTCATGCTCCTTGACGGGGTTACCTTCCTCGCGCAGCAAGGTAGTCACGCTGAGACTGCGCGAAATCGCCCGATGCAACGACGAAAACATGCGCTGGCATACGCGATTTCCCGAAGCACGCCAGATAATTTCATGAAAATGGAGATCCTGTTCGGCTAATTCCTCGATGCTCATCTGCGGGTTGGTTTTCATGAGAGCCAGAGTCTTGCCGAGATTGGCAACGTCGTCGTCGGTACGGCGCGCCGCCGCGCGCGCCGCCAGTTCCGGTTCCACGATGCGCCGGGCCTCGAACAGTTCCTGGAAAGTGATGCCGTCCACCAGGATCAGAAAATCGAGCGGCGCGCGCAAAGTGGTGGATGCGTCCTGCGTGAGATAGGTGCCGTCGCCGACGCGCTGGTACACAATCCCCATCACATCCAGAGCCTTGAGGGCCTGGCGAATCGACGCGCGGTTCACGCCAAACTGCCTCGCGAGCTCCCTCTCGGGCGGCAGCTTTTGGCCCGGCTGCAGCGCACCGCTCGATATCATGTCCTTCAAACCAGCTACCAGCGAATGAGTCAAATCCCTTGTTTTTCGCACCGGCATTGCAGAATCACCCTTGGATAGTTGCCAAGCATACCAGAATCAAGCGTATCTTGCGGTATGCGATTGCATAGATCCGAACCTCCCCGCATCAGACGCGATCGACTTCGCGCAGCCAGTCAGGCCGCTTGAGCACGTCGCGCGGTTTGCTGCCGTCGGGTGGTCCGATAATACCGTCGCGATACATCGTGTCAAGGATGCGCGCGGCGCGGCCGTAGCCGAGCCTGAGCCGCCGCTGTAGAGTGGAAGTCGACGCCTTGCCCATCTCGAGAACCACGCGCAGCGCCTCTTCATACATCGGGTCCTGGTCGGCGGGCGCTCCGTCTTCCACGTCGACTTCACCCTCTTCGGTGGGCGGAGCGATCAGGTAAGACTGGTCGTACTCCGGCTTGCCCTGCACCTTCCAGAAATCCACCACCTTGTTGATCTCGGTCTCGGTCACGAAAGCTCCGTGTACGCGCGTCAGCCGCGATGAGCCGGGCGGCAGGAAGAGCATGTCGCCCTTACCCAGCAGGTGTTCGGAACCCATCACGTCGAGGATGGTCCGGCTGTCGACGCGAGTGGCCACCCGGAAGCTGATGCGGGCGGGGAAGTTGGCTTTGATGATGCCCGTGATGACGTCCACGCTGGGGCGCTGCGTAGCCAGCACCAGGTGCATGCCCACGGCGCGGGCCATCTGCGCCAGACGCGTGACGGATTCTTCTACGTTGCGGCCCTCAAGCATCATCAGGTCGGCCAACTCGTCGATCAAAATCAGAATGTAAGGCAGCGGCTTCAGTTCTTCCACCACCGTCTCGCGGTCGTCTTCGAACAAACTGCGCGGTTGATTGCGCAGGCTGCGGACTTTCTTGTTGTACTGGTCGATGTTGCGCGCACCCTGCTCGGCGAGCAGACGCAGACGGCGTTCCATTTCCATCACCGCGTTGCGCAGCGCGTTAGTGGCTTTCTTCGGATCCGTGATGACCGGCGTGAGCAGGTGCGGCACGCCTTCGTACATTCCCAGTTCGACGCGCTTCGGATCGACCATGATCATGCGCACCTCATCCGGCGTCGACTTGTACAGGATCGACATGATGAGCGAGTTGATCATGACCGATTTGCCCGATCCCGTGGACCCGGCGATCAGCAGGTGCGGCATGGTCTCGAGCGCCGCCACTTTGATGCGGCCGTTGATGTCTTTGCCCATCGAAATGGTCAGATTCGACGCCGACGATGCGAACTCTTCGGACTCGAGAATGGCGCGCAGGCTGATCAGTTCGCGCCGCGCGTTGGGAACTTCAATGCCGATGGTGGGCTTGCCCGGAATACGTTCGATGAGGATCGATTCGGCCTGCAAGCCGAGGCAAAGATCCTCCGACAGCGTAGTAATCCGGCTGTACTTGATGCCTGCCTCCGGCTTGAATTCGAACGTGGTGACCACGGGGCCGGGGTTGATTTGCACGACGGATCCAAGCACGTTGAACTCTTCGAATTTGGCTTTGATCGCGGAAGCCGTGTTCTTGAGCTCCTGCTCGTCAAAGGCCGAGCGCACGGGAATTTCGTTCAGCAGATCGGTCGAAGGCAGCCGGTAGAGGGTGGGCAGCCTGGTGTGGCGATCGCGCGGCCGGGTTTTGGTGAACGGGAACTCCAGCAGGTTGGACGCCTCGGGGGCGGGCGTCTCGTCGAGGCGGCAGATAGGAATCTCGCCGTTTTCGGCGGGGGTTTCGGTGTCCGCAACGGGTTCGACGGGATCGGGCTCAACGGGGTTGTCCCATGGCAGGGTGTCGGAGACTGGTTCGGGCTTTCGTCCCCGAGTGCGCTCGGTGGGAACGGGTTCGGGCGTGATCGGGGCGGCCGGAAAGTCCGCTTCGGCCGCCTGCCGGGCCTCGACGCGCCGCCGCGCTTCCGCCAGCGTTGCGGCACGAGCTTCGGCCGCCTCGCGCATCTCTTCCCGCTTCCGCAGGGCAGCTTCGCGGCGCCGCTCGATGAAGCGTCGCCACCGGTCGCCGAGGCCCGTCAAAAAGCGTGTGACGGGTGCGAACCAACGCTCCACCGCGGCCAGCGTGAACGTAGACACCAGGTAGGCGGAGACGATCAGGGACGTGGCGAGAACCACCGCGGCTCCCGCCAGATTGAGCGCGTGCCGGAGCCAGCCCGCGATCAGATAACCGGCTGCGCCGCCCGACAGAATGGCGTGGTCGAACATGCGCCAATCCGGCAGCAGGCCGGCCGCGCCGCAAACGGAAGACAGGAGCATACCGCTGCCGAAGAGCTTGATCGAGGGCGCGGCAATGGCCTCCGAGCGGATCCATTTCCAGCCGAGCCCGAACATCAGCAGGGGAATGACGAACGCAGCGAGACCAAACGCCTGCAGAAATAAATCGGCAAGATACGCGCCCACCGGACCGATCAGGTTCTCGGTGGGTATGGCTCCGGTAACCGTGTTCCACGACGGATCGGTGGGATGAAACGAAGCGAAACTCAAGAGCGCAAGGATTCCTGCCGCAAGGAACAGAAATCCTGTCACCTCATTGAGGCGTTTGGATTGGGTCGGGGTAAATAGCCTCATCCCGCTGGCGGAAGGAAGAAGCCAGAGCAATCTCAGTATGCCAGAAAACCGCCGTGGGCGCTATGGCGCGTCACAGCACGCGGCGCGTCACGACACGCCCACGCTCTCCGGGATGCCCACGATGATGCCATCGCTGAGCGAGTCGAGCCGGGCGCGGGTCCCGGACTCTGGCGCCAATTCCTGCAGCTGGGCGAAACCCCGCTGCAGCTCGTCTCTCTCTTTCATGAGCGCCTGGGTTGTGTTTGCCCCCGCCGGTCTGGCGAAGTAATAGCCCTGAACATACTCGCACCCGAGCTTAGTCACCGCCCGCAGCTGGTATTCCGTCTCCACGCCCTCGGCCACCACCTCCATATCCAGGGAGCGTGCCAGTTCGACAATGGCTTTGACGATCTCCGAACTCTCCGCGCCGACACCGAGTTCCTTAATAAACGACCGATCGATCTTTACGGTATCGAACGGAAGCTTCTGCAGGTAACTCAGGGAGGAGTACCCCGTTCCGAAGTCGTCGATCTCCAGTCCGACTCCCATGAGATTCAGCCGGCGGAGGGTGGCAAGGGACTTCTCCGGGTCATGCATAATGGAGCCTTCTGTCACCTCCAGCTTCAGACATGCCGCACCCAGTCCGGTTTCGCCAAGAACACGCTCCACGTCTTCCACAAGTCCGGCGTCGACCAGATGCCGCGGAGAAACATTGACGCTGATCGTGAGCGGCGGATCGAAGACGAATCGCCTGTGCCACTCCGCCATTTGCCTGCAAGCCTCTTTGAGCACCCACCTCCCCAGATGTACGATCGTTTCGCTTTCTTCCGCGATCGGGATGAACTCGCTCGGAGGAAGAACGCCGCGCTCCGGGTGATTCCAGCGGACCAACGCCTCGTAACCGATAACGCGCTGGTCGATTACGGATACTTCCGGCTGGTAATAGAGGATCAGTTGGTGCTGATCAATCGCTCTCCGCAGTCCCGATTCGATTTCGAGCCGCGCCACGGCACGCTCCCGCATGCTTTCGTCGAAGACGGCAAAACGCGCCTTGCCGCGCGCCTTGGCGTGGTACATGGCGGTGTCCGCGTTACGCAGCAGATCCTCCGGCATGGCGCCCGAGGAGTTCAGCGCGATCCCGATACTGACCGTGGCAAATACCTGGCGTCCCTCCAGACGAAACGGCGATTCGAATTCGTCGAGCACACGCTGGGCCACCATTTCGGCATCGGCCGGGTCATGTACGTCGCCGAGCAGAACCGCGAATTCGTCGCCGCCGAGGCGGGCAACCACGGACTGCCGGGTCTCCCATCCGGCGCGGACGCTCGAACGCAGACGTCCGGCAACGCCGATCAGCAGCTCGTCCCCGGCGCCATGCCCCAGGCTGTCGTTGATCAGCTTGAAGCGGTCCAGATCGAGAAACAGCACCGCGAAGCGGCGTCCGTTCTGGCGGGCCATGTCGAATGAGGATTCGAGCTTATCCAGAAAATACAGGCGATTGGGGAGCGCGGTCAGCACGTCGGCGACCTTGCCCTCGGTGATGTCGGTTTGAGAACCGGCAATGCGGATGGCGTTCCCTTCCGCATCCCTGACTGCTATGCCCCGGCTCAGTACCCAGATATAAGCGCCGCTCCGGTGCCGCATGCGGTATTCGCTCGAAAATTCCGGCGTTGTTCCTGCGCGGTGAGCCGCGATTTCAGCCCTGACGCGTTCAAGTTCGGCAGGGTGAATCAGGCTGAACCATTCCGCGGGATCGGACCAGCGGTCGCGATCGGGGTAACCGAGCATCTGATTCCAGCGCGCCGAAAAATAGATATTGCCGCTCGAAATTTTCCAGTCCCACAGACCGTCGTTGGCGCCGCGCGCCGCCAGCGCGTAACGCTCCTCGCTCTCACGAAGCAATTCCTCCGCCGACTTGCGCGCCAAATCGTGAATCTCGATTTGCGACAACATATGGTTGAACGATTCGATCAGTATCCCGATCTCGCCGCCCCCCTGCCGGCCCGCCCGGACGGCGTAGTTCCTGTCGACCGAAATGGTGCGCGCCAGGCCCGAGAGTTCGGTAATAGGCGTAGTAATGGTGCGCTGCATGCGCGAACTCAGTAGCCATGCCAGCGCCTGCGAAAGCAGCAACACAAGGCAGACAATTCCGATGTACTGCCGCAACCGGGTGCGCACGTCGTTGTTCGATTTGAGAAAGATCGTCCCGATGATTTCGTCGTCCAGGCGGATCGGCTGGAATACCAGCACGGCGCCGCTTTCGAAGTAGACGCCGGCTTGCCGCAAGGGGGGCGCCGGCGCGCCGACCGGGGACCCCGCCCGCTGGTACCGCGAAAAAGGGCGCTGCTCCCTGTCGTAAATAACGCCTTCGGCCACGCCCGAATCGCCGCGCAGGGCCGACAGCGTCTGGGAGGCTGCGCGTTCATCGGCAAAACTCAGGGCGGCGGTGCTGCTCTCGCCAATGATGCCCGCCTGGGCGGACAACTGGCGCGAGGCCGCGCTGCGCTGCAGAAAGCTTTCGTAGCCGAACAGAGCGAACCCCGCCGACATCAGGGCCAGACTGCTGTTCAGGACAATCAGCAGCGACAGCCTGGTGCCGATCGACCTGTTTGCAAATGCCGCCGCCAGTGTCATCTTTGTCGAACGGCCTCTTTTAAGGCGTTCGCTCCTGTGAAATGATCGGCTGATCCGCGAAAAAATCTTATAGCATTTCGCCGGCGAGATGTGGAAATCAGTTATCGTTTTACCCTGATTGCCAGACTCAGAAGCCGGGAACTGAAGCGGAGTTGTTCCCGTTCCGCCGCCGTCACGTTGATGGTAAAACGAACCTTGCCGCCATCCGGAATGAAATTGACGATCATGCCTTCCGCGGTCGCACTATCGGATTCTCCGACCGTGAGAACGCCCGGCTCGCCGGCCGAAGCGAGAATGGAGAGCACGCGTTTGCGCTCCGAGGCGCTCACAAACAGTATCCGGCAGCCCTTCGCCTGGCGGGCATCGGAGATCCGGCGTATGGCGAGCGCCCGTCCATCAATCTTCTTACCGCTGACCGCGTCGTCCAGCGCGTGGCCGAACGGGTCTTCCCCGAGCACGCAGATTACGAGGGGTTCTGCCGGGTCCGCAAACGCTCCCGGAGGCCACTCGACGAATTTGGCGAAGTTGAACAGAAACGCCGCCTTGACCTGATACTCGTCCGGCGGCCGCTCTTGCCAGCCGGCGATGAGCTGTATCGTCAGAATGAGAGCGATACTCAGTCGTGGGCACAAGGCGTTTCCTCGCTGGTCGGCCTACCGCTTCCCGCCCGCGGAGAATTCAACCCCCACGTAAACGACACGCCTCTGCTCAACCGGGATGCTGTCCACGCTGTGCTGTAAAGCCCGCTCGGCAGCCACACCTCACGGTTGATCGGGTTATTCGCATGCGCTGCCAGGGCGACCCCGTATTTCGCGGTCGGGGGCAGATACTTCGAAAAATCGTAGCGCAGGTGCGCGTTGATAACGTGGTGCCATCCCGGCCCCGGGTCGATATCCTGGGTGTAGGCGGCGCCGTTGATGGGGCCGCCGGAAACGTCGAAAAGGCTCAGCGTGAGGCCGCGTCTGTTCTCATAGCTCATACCCGCCTTAAAGCCGAAGTCCGGAACCGGTGACACATTGGCGTTCCCGTTTCCATCCTCGTTGGTCTGATAAAGGAACGAGCCCTGAACGAAAAAGTCCTTTCCAAAATAGTATTTTCCTTCGAGCTCGGCTCCGTGAAAGGCGATCTCGCCGACATTGACGTAATGAAAGGGAACAATGTCCGGAATGGAGGGGATGTCGGTGATCAGGTTGCTCTGTTTGCTGTGGAAATAGTCCACGCCGATCTGGAACCGGTTGCGCTGGCAGCCGATACCGACGTTGAATGTCCCGACTGTTCCCGGCAGCAGATCGGGGTTGCCTTTTATAACCGGATGATTCAGAAGATTTTCGTCGAGGCTGGGCGCGCGAAATGCCTGCCCGTAAAGCGCATTGACGCCGATCGGGTTAGTTGGGGTCCAGATCGCTCCGGCGCGGGGAACCGTATTGAGCGCAAGGTCGCCGATCTTATTGGTCTGGAAGCCGCCGATCAGTTTCACTTCGTCGC
>JBEKAQ010000032.1:0-47020 GCA_050015835.1 Bryobacteraceae bacterium
ATACGCCAAGCCGGCCTTCGATGGCCGAAGGCACGCCCACGACCAGAGCGCTCTCGACCGCGCCGATTACAACGCTCGCAGCCGCGAGCCGCGGCAGCGCCCGATGGACTGGAAGGCTGGTCCATTGGCGGCGCCGAATCTCGCGCCGAAGAAGATGCGTCAGGCCGATGCTGTACAGGAAAAACAGCAGGTAGCCGACAATCACGCTGGGCCGCCATCCCCTATGGAGGACTGCCGCCCACATCCCAAGCGCGCTGTAAGCGCCCCAGCCGGCAATTTGGCAAGCCCAGTATTGCGCGTTTGCTCTCTTCATGCACCAATTCTTCAGCATTCCCATTTTCCGCTGTTGCGATTTGTGATGGATGGCCGGTTGCGGTGACGAGCGGCATTTGGCTCTGCCAAAATGAAGTTTGAGCCGCATGCGGCCTTTTGAGCCGATTTTTCGCAATCCGCATCTCCTGACTATCCTCGGCAATTTCTGGCCGCGCGATTACGACGCCGCCCGTTATCCGATGGAGCGCAGGCTGATCCGCACCGACGAGCATACGCAGGTGCTGATCCAGACGCAGCGGCCTGCCGGCGAGCCCATTGGCGAGGTAGTTCTCCTGCACGGTCTCGAGGGCGGAGGCGATGCCGGATATATCCGCAGCATGGCCTGGCATGCGCTCGAAGCGGGATTTACGGCCCATCGCTTCCACATGCGCACGTGCGGCGGCACGCAAAATCTGTGCCGGACGCTCTACCACGCCGGACTTACCTCCGATCTGCGCGCTTTCCTCGAACAAACGCGGGAGCGGGGCCGCGTCGGTCCAGTATTTCTGGTCGGGTTTTCACTGGGCGGTAATGTTTCGCTCAAACTGGCGGGCGAACTGGGTGAGACGGACCTGATTCACGGCGTCTGCGCTATCTCGACGCCTATCGATCTGGCGGCCAGCGCGCGGCGCATCGGCAAGCTTGACAATCGGCTATATGAGCGCCGTTTCGTCAAACGGATGAAACAGCGGCTGGTGGCGACCGGGCGTTATTCGCCGGAAGACCTGAAAGGCGCGCGGTCTCTTTATGAGATCGACGATCGGATCACCGCGCCCTCGTTCGGCTTTGGCAATGCGGACCATTATTACGCGACGCAATCGGCGAAGAATTTTCTCGACAGGATTCGCGTATCGGCGCTTTTGATCCAGGCGCAGGACGACACGTTCATTCCTTTCGAGATGTTCCACCACCCGGCATTCGCGACCAATCCGCATCTGCGCCTGCTGGCGACGAAGCACGGCGGACATCTGGGATTTCTGGCGCGACGGGGGCAACGCTTCTGGGTGGATGAAGTGGCGATCGGTTTCATAAGCGGTCTGGCGCGTCGAAGCGCCCCGCTGCACGTCGGGGCCACAGGCTAAGATTGGCTTAAGAGCATGACCGAGATAGGGCGCTATCGCATCATCGGCGAACTGGGCCGCGGCGCCATGGGCGTGGTCTATCACGCGATCGATCCCGCGATCGGGCGGTCGGTAGCCATCAAGACCATCCGCATTTTCGATATCAACGACACCCGGCAGCGCGATAAGTTACGCGAACGTCTCTTCCGCGAAGCGCGTTCGGCGGGCGTTCTTTCGCATCCGAACATCGTCACCATTTACGACATGGACGAGGTGGATGGATTGGCGTACATTGCGATGGCGTACGTCAACGGTCCCGGGCTCGAGAAGATCCTGGCCTCCGAGGAGCCGCTTTCGGGTGCGAAGATGCTTCGCATTCTGAGGCAAGCCGCGTCCGCCCTCGATTACGCGCATGGCAAAGGCATTATCCACCGCGACGTGAAGCCGGCCAACATCATGACGGACGAAGACGGCTCCGTGAAGATCACCGATTTCGGCATCGCCAAGATTACCGCCGCCCAACAGGCCAACGATACCAAGAGCATCTCGGGGACGCCGAATTATATGTCGCCGGAACAGGTGCAGGGTTTCGAGGTCGATGGGCGTTCCGACCAGTTCTCGCTGGCGGTGATCGCGTATGAGATTCTCACCGGGGAGCGGCCGTTTGGGGGCGAGCACCTGAGTACGATCGTCTATAAGATCGTGACGGAGGACCCGCCTGGCGCGCACCGGCTGAACGGCACATTGACGGAGCGGATCGACGCGGTTCTGCGGCGCGCGCTGGCCAAGAAGCCGGAAGATCGCTTTCCGAACTGCGCGAGTTTCGTGGGGGCGCTGGAGATGGCCTGCGCCGAGTCGCGCGGCTGGAAGACCCTGCCGGCGGGAGCGGCAGCCGTTATGCCCACGATTGCGGTGGAGCATCCGAGGCAGGATCCAGCGCCGCCCGTGAGAGCAATGCCGCCCGCACCCACGCGGATGACGCCGATACCGGTGGCACCTGGGCCGGCATTCCCCCATTCGGGCGAAGCCCCGCCACCGCCGGTGCGCGAACCCGTCAACCTGCCCGCGTTCGAGAGAAGAACCGAGCCGGTGCGCCGTCAGCGGGTGCTGCTGCCGGTGCTGATGAGCGTTCTGGTGGTAGCGGGGCTGGCGGCGATATTCATTTATCAATCCGGCCTGGGCGGGCAAGCGGCGCCGCCGTCTCAGAAGGCGGATTCTACACCGCCGGCCGCGCAGCCTGCGCCTCCCGCGCCGCAACCCTCAGTCAGTCAGGCAACGGCGGAGCCGCCGCCGCCGGCGCCCGACGAACAGGCTGAGAAGAAGCCAAGCCCACTTCCGTCCGAGGCCGGCGACCTCGGAGCTGCGGACGCGCCGCATGCGGAGCCGCGCGAAACGGTGCGGATTCCGCCAACACACGGGCTCCACGATGTCTGGGTTACGAGCAGCCCGCCGGGCGCCAAGGCGGTGCTCGACGGCAATCTGGATCAGGCCTGCCGGACGCCCTGCATGCTGCATGGCGCTTCGGGTGTTCACGAGTTAACGGTTTCGCAGGCCGGGTATCTGAACGAATATCGCGAAGTGCGGGTGGGCGATACGGCGGTCGACGTTCCGCCCATCTCACTGCGGCAGCCGGCCTCAACCCTGATGGTTTCCTCCTACCCGGCCGGGGCCAGGGTGACGATCAATGGAAAATCGATGCCCCAGCTGACACCGGCCGTGTTCACGCTCAAGCCGGGTACTTATTCGGTCACGGTGGAAAAGAACGGCGTTACAAAGACCTGGGACACGGTGCGGCTGGGTGAAGAACTGGTTCACCTGAGTGTGGCGCTGAACCCATAGAGGGGTAGCCGGTTGCAATCTCCGGCCCGAGTCATCCGTAATAAACGGTGTGGGGCTTGAGTTCGCCCGAATTGTCGAAGACAACCAGTCGATGGTGTTCACCATCGCGTTGCGCTATCTGCGCGACCGGCAAGGCGCGGAAGAACTGGCACAGGACGTGTTTCTGCAGCTTTACCGGCAACTGGAGCGGATCGAAAGCGCGGCTCACGCCACGTGGTGGCTGCGGCGCGCCATCTGTCATCGATCGATCGACGAGGTGCGGAAACGCAACCTGCGTCCGCGCGTTGGTCTGGAGAACGTGCCGGAGCCTGCCAGCGAGGGCGCGCCACCGGACCCGCTGCTGCGCAACCATCTGCGGCAGTTGGTCGAGACGTTGCCGGAAAGAGCCCGCGCGGTGGTGCTGCTGCGGTACCAGGAAGACCTCCACCCCAGTGAGATCGCGGAGATATTGGAAATGCCCGTCAGCACGGTAAAGAGCCACCTGCATCGCTCGCTCGCGTTGCTGCGGGGCAGATTGCAGAAGCGGGAGGTTTGTTCGGCATGAGCTTCTTGGGCACAAATCTGGATGACGAATTGCGGGAAGCGCTGCGGCGCGAACCGGCCCCGGTGGACTTTACGGCCAGGGTGCTGGCGAAGGTTCCCGTAAAGACGGTCGCGATCCCCTTCTGGCGGCGTCCCGTGGCGGCGCTGGCGATGGCCGCAGGGTTGATGGCGGCGCTGATCTCTCCGGCAATCTCCGCATACCATCGCAGGCAGGAGGCGCAGGCGATGGAAGCCCGGCGCGAGTTGCTGGTCGCTCTTTCGATCACCCGAGCCACCTTAATTCAGGCAAGAGCAAAGCTGCAACACGCTTCGATACGTTCCACCCCAGGACACACACTATGACTAAAACGCCGATTTTATTCGCTCTGGCGCTGCCGTTACTGGCGCAGCAGGGCTTCGATTTGAAAACGCTCGATCCTCTGGCGGCGAACGCGAAGGACAAGACCGAAGTCACGCTGGACGCCGACATGCTGAAAATGGCCGCCAACTTTCTGGGCTCCGATTCGAAGGACAGCGCCTCCATTAAGTCGCTGGTGGGCAACATCAAGGGAATTTATGTCCGGGAGTATGAGTATGCCAAGCCGGGCGAATACAACGAAACGGATCTGGCTGCCCTGCGCGCATATCTGGCGCGGCCGCCCTGGAACAAGATCGTCGATTCGAAAGAAGGGAAGGAAACCTCGGAGGTCTATATGCAGCCCCTGCCCGGCAATCAGCTGGGCGGCATCGCGGTCATCTCGGTCGAGCCCAAAGAAGTGACGGTGGTGTTCATCAACGGTGTCCTCAACGTGGACGATATCGCGAAGCTCAGCGGAAATATGGGCGTACCCGACCTGAAATCGCTGATGGATATCAAGAAGCCGGAAATGGATAAAAACCCAGAGGCGGGTAAATCGAAGAAGCAGGATTAGGATGATCGGTAGTGAGGTCGCTATGGCATCACTACCAGATGATCTGCGGGTGGCGCGTGCGTGACGTACCCCGATAGAAGCAGCGGATCATGGCAACAGCAACCCTTGATTGGTCACAATGGCCCACCGTGGAGAGCGTCCCCGGCAAGCGCAGCGGCGCATTGGTATTTCGAGACACGCGAACGCCGGTTTCCGTTGTCTTCGATAATCTGGACGTGGGACCGTCGATCAGCGAATGGTTCCATCTGTCCCATGAGCAGGTCGTGTCCGTGATCGAGTTCGTGGCGCGAAACCTGGATGCGCCCCCGCCGAACCCGCTCGTTCAAACCGTCGATGCTCATCCTGTTTGATAACGGTACCCCAGCACAACTTCGGCATGCTCTCAAGGGGCATACGGTCGATGACGCCATCGAGCGCGGGTGGGACCGGCTGGTAAACTGCGAACTGATGGCGGCAGCCGAGGCTGCGGGTTTTGAACTCCCGCTCACCACCGACAAGAACATCCGCTACCAGCAAAATCTCCAGGGCGAAAAATGGCGTTCGTGGCGATCGGCAATCGACAATGGCCGATCTTGCGCCGTTACATTGACAGGATCGCTTCGGCTGTCAATGCAGCGACACCCGGCAGTTTCATCGAGGTCGAAATTCCCTTTAAATAGCTCCAAAACCAAAGTCGAACGGGAACGGTTTCCAAAAACTCTCCCGTTTAGCGCCCGAAGAAATTCAGCGGGATTCGCCGTGGGCGGCCACTCTCCGAGTAAACTGATGCGCCTTGTCGCGTGCCTCGGCGTAGAGCAGTCGGGCATCCGATTGGACGAGGAGCCAGAGGGACCGGGCCTCGGAGGGCGCGTTCAGGATCTGCCGGTGAACGCCCTGACAGTCCCCATAGAGGGAATCGAGGTCGGGACGAATTTGTCCGGCGGTGTAGGTCGGGGCCTTGCGCAGTTCATGGGTTACGGTCTCCACCTGCTTGCCATCGGGCAGCAAATCGCTGAAGAAGATTGCAACCAGCGAGAGCACGATGATCGAAGATCCAGACATAGGCAGACCTAACGGTTTGATTATGGTACTACCAGTACTGGAGATCAATATTGTCTTTAGTTAGATGCGCGAAAAAGGAGCAGATCCAGACCGAAGGTCACTCGCATGGCTTCGGCCGGGCGCGATCGCAGCGGCCGATAGATGGAGAGCAGAACGTCCTGAACCCCGGCGGCATCAAGATCGGCCGAAGTAACGGCTTGCAGGCGATTGATAAGAGTGAACCCATGCGCGAAGGTCTCGATAGTTCTCGGTACGCGGTCGCGGCCCGCGCCGCGCAGTTCGATCAGATCGCCGGGCGCGGGCAGGGCAACCAGGAGGTGCCCGTCGTCGGCAAGGACCCGCCGGAATTCACCTGCATTCATCCGCGCGGTGATCGAAAGAACGATTGAGAAGGAGCGGTCGGCCCAGGGTATAAAGCGGTCGGCGTTGGCGACGATCCATTCGCATTCGGGATATCTTCGGGCGGCGGCATCGATGGCGGGAATCGAGATATCGACCCCATGTGCATCGCAGCCGGTCTGGCGGGCAAGGGAGCCAAGGTAGAAGCCATCGCCGCAGCCCGCATCGAGCACCGCATCGCCGGGACGCGTGGCGGCCATCTCGGCGACGGTCTGGAGCAGCGGCCCGGTCACGCCGCGATCATGCAGACGCCGCCGCGCCGCGAGGGCTTTCACGGTGTCGCCGGGCTGCTTCGATCGACGGTCCTGAGGTTGCAGCAGGTTGGTGTAGCCGGAGCGCGCGATATCGAACGAATGGCCGCGCGGGCAAAATCGACGCCGCTCGTCCTTGGCCAGCGGCAGGTGGCAATCGCGGACAGGGCAGAGGAGCATGCGTGTTTCGAGTCTACTAACCACGATAAACTGAACGCGATGACGTCACTTTCGCGCCGCCACTTTCTGCTCTCGCTGCCGGCTGTGACCGGGCTTGCCGAGGTGAACCCGCTGAAAGCCGAGGTCAAGCCGCTGAAGATCGAGGCGGTGGAAGTCTGGCAACTGCACGGCCACCATGAGATCGCCCGCGGCGTTGACGCGCAGTACCAGGTGAATCCGCTCTATATTTATGACGACCTGCGGCCGGCGCCGTATCGGGACAACCCGCATCCTGAACCGGCGCAGGCGGAGGTGAGCGCGTTCTATCTCAGGATCCGGACGGAGAGCGCCGAGGGGCTTTACGGGCCGATCGAGAAGGAAGCCGCCATTGTGGTCGATGAGCAGCTCCGGCCTTTCCTGCTGGGCAAGGATGCGCTGGCCCAGGAGAAACTTTGGGACCAGATGTACCGGTCGAACCGCCACGCGCGGCGCGGCCACTTCCTGATGGCAATCAGCGCGGTCGACAATACTCTGTGGGATCTGCGCGGGCGTTATTTCAAGACGCCGGTTTACCGCCTGCTGGGTGGTCCTTCGCGCTCCTCGGTGGAAGCCTATGCCAGCTGCCTCGGCTTCTCGCTCGAACCGGATAAGATGCAGGAGCGGGCGCGGCAGATCCAGAGCGCAGGGTTCCGGTACCAGAAGTGGTTTCTCGGCTACGGTCCGGGCGACGGCTATGAGGGGCTGAAGAAGAACGTGGAGACGGTTCGCCTGCTGCGTGACGCGGTGGGAGACGATACGGAACTGATGTTCGATGTCTTCAGCGGCTGGGACCTGACCTATGCGCTCGAATGGGCCCATCAGGTGGAACGCTACCGGCCGCGCTGGATCGAGGAAGCCATGCAGGCGGAAAAGATCGGGAGTTTTGTGGAACTGCGCCGCGGCACGTCGATCCCGGTGGCTTCTGGCGAGCATATTCAGGGGCGCTGGGAAGTCTACGATTACCTGAAGGAAAACGCGCTCAGCGTCGTGCAATGCGACCCGGAGTGGTGCGGCGGCACGAGCGAGCTGCTGAAGATCTGCGCGCTGGCTTCGGTATTCGATCTGCCGGTGATTCCGCACGGCCACAGCCTGCACGCGGCACTGCATCTGATCGCCAGCCAGTCGCCCGCGGTCTGCCCGTTGGCGGAGCTGCTGATTATCAAAATGCGCTCCTATTATCACTTCGAGAAGAACCCGCCGCAGGTGAAGAACGCTCATTTTGCTTTGCCGGATGCGCCGGGCTACGGGGTAGAGCTCGACGACGCGAAAATCGAGAAGCGCGAGCTTATGCGCTGGGGTTAAATCTCAGAAAAGAATTCAAGCTTTCGGCCATAACAGCCGATAAGACACACAAGGGATCTGCGGACGTTCAATCCACAGTGCCCGCGAAGCCTGCGGGCTTCGGAAGGTGAATCGTGTCTATTTCCAGTGTGGCGATTAACGGTTCCAGTGTCGTGCAGGAGAGCACGCCGAGCCTCGCCAACCAGTTGCAGCAGAGTTTCAGGCAGCTGACCAACTCGCTCCAGTCCGGAAATCTAACGACGGCGCAGAAAGCTTTTTCCACTATTCAGAGTGCGTTAAAGAGCAGCCAGACCAGCACTTCGACGTCGAGCAAACCGCCGGTCAATGTTCAGAGTATCCAGGACGACGTGGGAGCTTTGCGCCAAGCCCTGGGTTCCGGCGATTTGAGCAGTGCCCTGCGAGCCTATACAAAATTGCAGAACGATTTGCGGTTTGAGGAGCAGGTTGCTGGTTCAGGCAGTGCTGTTTCGAGCAGTGCAACCACGGACTCCGGGAGCGCTGCCACGGAGGGGTCAGGCCCGGTCGCCAAGACCGGGCTTTACGCCTGAGTTATGAGTTCCGTCGCCCCCAATTCTGGTATCGCCAGTCTGATCGAGTTTCTCTCGGGCGCCGGATCGCCGTTGATCGCGTCGGTTGTTTCTTCGTCAACGGTGCAGTCGGCAATCGAGAACGCGTCGCCCGCCGATCTGATTCAACTGAGCTCTCAGGCGCTTCAATACCAACAGGCCGAAGGGCTGTTTTCCACTGCGTCGTCCGCCGACCCAGTAACGCCGACTCCATCCGCCGGGTCCTTCTCGCCCAGCCAACTCGCCAGTTACCAGAGCCAGGCGCAGTTGGAGCAGGTGCAGACGCTCCTCGGGCCGTCCGGCACGTCAGTGAGCGTGCTCGGGTGAATGCCGGAGCGACCATCGCGCGACCGCCCAAGCAAGGATTTCGCGCGGGTGGAGGCCGGTGTCTTCAGGAACGTTCTGACCCAGAAAGCGGAGCGCGGCGCGCAGCTCAGTCTCCGCGTCCCCAGCGCGCAAGGCCGGGGCCAGGGTCTGTTTGCTCAGTTTCTCGCCCGCCGCGTTAGTCGCGATGGGCACATGGAGATAGCGGGGGCACGGAAAATCCAACAGCCTTTCGAGCCAGATCTGGCGCGGCGTCGAATCCAGCAAATCGGCTCCCCGGACAACGTCCGTTACACCCTGGGCGGCATCGTCGACAACCACCGCCAACTGGTAGGCGAACAGGCCATCCGACCGCAGTACCACAAAATCGCCCACTTCTTCGGCCAGGTTCTGCCGTTGCCACCCCAATATCCGGTCCTCGAACGAAACCACAACTGGGTCCACACGCACCCTCCACGCCAGCGGCTTGCCCGGCTCGCGCAACGTGTTTCGGCATGTTCCGGGATAGACCGGATTGCCGGCTTCTTTCCGGGAACACGAGCAGGGATAGGCGAGTCCTTCGCGCCGCAGCCTGTCGAGCGCTTCCCGGTACGCCTCAGTTCGCGCGCTTTGATAGAGGACCGGGCCATCCCACGCGAAGCCAAAATGTTCGATAATCCGCAGAATATCGACGTCCGCCCCAGGCACGCAGCGCGGCGTATCTACGTCTTCCATGCGCACCAGCCATTTGCCGCCATGCGCACGAGCGTCGAGATAGCTTGCCACCGCCGCAACCAGCGAACCGAAGTGGAGCGGCCCGGTCGGGGATGGAGCAAAACGGCCGACGTATTTCACCCGTTCGCTTCGCACTCTCCGCGGCGCAGATAGGCATCGTCCTTTTTCAGCCAGTCGACGCGAATAGGGGAAAAGATGTCCAGATCGATGGTGTCTTCCATGGCGACGGCGCGGTGCGGCACCCAGGAGGGAATGCAAAGCACTTCGCCTTTGCGCACGGTCACCTCGCGCCCCTGCAACTCAAACTTCAGTGCGCCTTCGAGGATGTAGGTGATCTGTTCGCTTTCGTGCTGGTGGAGCGGCACGACGCCGTCCTTCTTGATGAAGACCTGGGAAACCATGGCCTTGTCGCCGGTGATGATCTTGCGGGAAATTACATCGCTCATTACTTCGAGCGGCACCGAATCCCATGAACTGTAGCTAAGCTCCATGGGGGTGATTGTATAAGACGCGCACTTCTACGATGTTGCATCCGAATCCAGTACCAGCGTTCCAACACGCGGGATCCATCGGAAATGCGCGTCCCAGGTCAGCAGAGTCGCACCGGCCCGCGCGCAGGTGGCGGCGATCCAGACGGCGTTCACAGGAAGCGGCCGCCCGCGGCGCCGCAGGCTCTCGATCATCTCCCCGAACAGTTCGGCAATCTCCCGGTCCACCGGCAACGTCTCCACCACCGGCAACGCCAGAAATTCATCCAGTTCCTCGATGTTCTTCTCGACCCTCGACCCCTTTGCGAAACCCACGCACAATTCGCCAATCCCGATTAGCGGCACGCCGATCCATTCGGCGCGATCCAGCATCCTGGTTATCCGCCCTTCCCGGCGCTTGAACTGGCTGTAGGCCACAGTGTCAAGGCAGTAGCGGCTCACTTCCACAGTTCCTGGTCGATTTCTTCGAAGACCGGCATCGCGGAGAGAAACTCCTCTGCCCACACCGTTGCCGCGAATGCCTGTAACACCCAGGCTCTGCCGCAGCAGATCGATCACCGTCTGGTTCAGCGACGAGCCCACGACCGAAGGAGCGGATAAAAGTCTGTAGAATGGCAAACAACGCCGCCGGAGGCATTTTTGATGCTCAACAGAATTTCGCGCGCGCAGTGGCTGGTGGTTTTCGGGTGCGCTATCTGCCTCGCGCAGGGTGACTTGTCTTTCCACTTTGAAGTCGCCTCGGTAAAGCCGTCGCCGCAGCAAAGATTCGGGACGTTTTCCGGTGGACCCGGCAGCAGCGATCCCGAGCGTATAACGTACGAAAGCACGACGATCGAGAACCTGATCCGAGGAGCATACAAATTGCAACCTTACCAGATCTCCGGTCCAGCGTGGCTGACCACCGAGTACTACACGGTGGCCGCAAAGCTGCCTCCAGGCACCACGATGGACCAGTTTCGCCAGATGACGGCGAACCTTCTCGCCGAGCGTTTCGGCGTAGTCGGCCACCGTGTGATGCAGGATTTCGACGGATACGAAATCACCGTCGCTAAGGGCGGTCCAAAGCTGAATCCGTCCCCTCCAAGCAACGGCGGATTCCCTGTTTTTCGGGGAACAGCGGATGGCAACGGCGTCATTCGGTACCAATTCACCCAAACCTCGATGGCCACGCTTACCAACAGGATAAGCCTCATGATGGGAATGAAAACTCCGGTCGTGGACCATACCGGCATCGGCGGCAAATTCGATTTCACTCTGAGTGTGGAGACACCCCCGACCGATCCGCGCGTGACGGCGGGAAATTCGTCTGCCGATTTCGACGACAACTCCTCCAACGTCTCCGATGCCATGGAGAGCCAACTGGGCCTGAAGCTGAATCGTCTCAAGATCCCCCTCGAGGTGCTCGTCATCGATCGCGCAGACCGGGTGCCTGCTCCGAATTAACCGTTCAACCGTCTCAAGGAGTCCCCGCGGCTCAAGAAGGGCGATCTGCTCCTCTGCGCCGCCGTCGGAGCGGGCCACACGGGTGGAGCCAACCTCTGGCGCTGGGCGTATTAACCTGCGTTTACTATTTCGACTACCGGGATTCCTGCGCGCTCGAGCGCCGCTTCCACATCGGGCGCGCGCAGTCGCGTGGCATCGTACGCGACGAGAAGATCCTCTCGCGAAGGCAAGATTTTGATGTGTTCGATTCCATAGATCGCATTGACGCCGGCGATCTGTTCCATCAGAGCTTCGTCCAGCGGGCGCTGCAGGCGGAAGTGCTTCTCAACTTTGGTCATGGTGGGAAAACCGATTATACCCAATGATTGACCGGACCCGCTCCGGAACCAAGCCCCGGCGCGGTGCGAATGGCGTCGGTAATGAAGCGTTTGGCGCGGTGCACCGCCTCCTCGAGCGTGAACCCGCGCGCCAGCAATGCCGCGATGGCCGCCGAGTAAGTGCAGCCGGTTCCGTGCGTGTGCCGAGTCTCCGTTCGCGGACTGCGAAACTCCGTGAAAATGCCGTTCTCCAGCAGGATGTCGAGCGCGTCGCCTTCAAGATGTCCTCCTTTTACGAGGACCGCCCCGACCCCAAACTCCGCAATCCGCGATGCCGCTTCCCTCATCTGCCCGGGGTTCTCTACCGCGATGCCTGCCAACTCCGCAGCCTCGGCAAGATTCGGCGTCACCAGGGCGGCGCGCGGCAGCAGCACCTCGCGCACAGCCTGGCGTGCTGAGCTATCCATCAGATGCGTGCCATGTTTACCGATCGTCACCGGATCGACCACCAGAGGCCCCGGGAACCCGCGGGCGGCAATGGCTTCGATGATCGCGGCGTTCCCCAGCGCCCCGGTCTTGACGGCTTGCGGCGGAGTGTCCTCCAGCACCGCATCGATCTGCTCCCCCACCAGCGCATGATCGAGCACCTCAAGGCGCGAGAGGCGCACGCTGTTCTGGACGGTGATCAGGGTGATCGCCGAAGCGCCGTACACACCCAGTTGGTGGAAGGTCTTGAGATCGGCCTGAATGCCCGCGCCGCCGCTGGGATCCGAGCCGGCGATGGTCAACGCCACGGAGATCATCCGTTCAACTCAATTTGCGGTTGAGCATATCGAGCGCCATCTGCGCCGCGAACGCCCGTACGCGGGCGCGATCGCTGGCGGGCCAGACGCGATGTCCGATGGTCGTATCGCGCGGTCCGGCCAACCCGATGTAAATCGTACCCACCGGAGCCTCGTCCCCGTTGGTGGTGGGCCCCGCATTCCCCGTAATCGAAATCGCCCAGGTCGCGCCGGTACGGTGCCGAGCGCCTGCGGCCATCGCCTCGGCGCTCTCGCGGCTGACCGCGCCGAACTGTTTCAGCAGATCTTCCGGCACGCCCAGCAGCTCTGTCTTCATCCGTTTTGTATACGTGATAAAGCCGCCGAGAAAATAGCCCGAGCTGCCGGGAACGCTTGAAATCCGCTCGGCCAGCCCCCCACCCGTGGCGCTCTCGGCAACCGCCAGAGTCGCCCGCAGATCGGTTAATTTCTTGCCTACCACAGCTTCGAGCGGATCGCCATTGCGCGAATAGATTCGATCCCCCAGCGCCGTATCTATCTGCCCGCCGACTTCGGCCAGCAGCGCCATCGCCTGGCCTTCGGTAGCGCAGCGCGCCCGCAGATGCACCTGAATGTCGCCGTTATGCGCCAGCACCGTCGTCACCGGATTCTGATAGTGCTTGTAGATCGGAGAGATGGTCTGGTCGAGGTCCGATTCCGACATCCCCGCCACGCGCAGCACCAGTGTACGGATTACCAAAAAGGGGACAATACGCGCCAACCGCGGCAGGCACTGGCGCGTGAACATCGACTTCAATTCATGCGGCGGACCGGGCAGGATCATCACCACCGACCCGCCTTCGTCGATCCACTGGCCGGGCGCCGTACCGCGGTCGTTGGCCAAAATGTGCGCGCCTTCGATCACCATTGCCTGGCGCCGGTTGATCTCCGGCATGGCGCGATGCATCTTGCGAAAGCGCTCTTCAATCCCGTCGTTGATCTCGGCGTTGAAAATCTGCCGCCGGTCGAGCGCCAGCGCCACGGCGTCGCGCGTCACGTCGTCCTCGGTGGGACCCAGGCCGCCCGAGACCACCACGAATTGCGATGCCGAAACCGCGCGCCGCACCGCCGAAGCGAGCCGTTCCCGATCGTCGCCGATGACGTGTTTCGCAATCACTTCGACGCCCAGATTGTTCAGCTCGCCTGTCAGGAACAGCGAGTTCGTGTCGAGGCGGTCGGGCGTCAGCATCTCGGAACCGACCGCGATGATTTCAGCGTTCGACATTTCTGAAAATCAGGGCTGGTAGCCGCGAATCCCTACATCGACCCGGTAGATGGCGTTGGTGGTCGCGACAATCATTGCGCGCGCCGGAGAAAACGCGAGGCCGACAATACCCGGCCCGGAGAGAAAATGCTCGATGGAACGGTCGGGCTTGATACGCACCAGGCCCTTGCGTCCCATGTAAGACGCCGCCGAATAGAGGTTGCCGGCGCTGTCGAAAGCCATGCCCTGCGGCCGGCCGAGGCCCCGGTAGAAGACTTCCACGTCGCCATTATCCGCCACCCGATAGATGCAGTCGAAACTCGATGTGGTGGGTCCGGAGACGTAGAGATGCTGGTCGGGTCCCCACGCCAGATGATAGGCCGAGATGGATTGTTCGAGCGTTGCGTAGACGTAGATTTGCCGCGTGGGGCTGACCTTGAAGATGGTCCCGCTGCGGTCGCCCACATACAGGTTGCCTTCTTTGTCGAAGCAGATGCCGGTAGCCACGCCCATGCCTTCCACGAACACCGACATGTTGCCGCTCGGGCTGACCTGATAAACCATGCCGTCGAACCGGCTCGAAATGTAGATCAGATCGTCGCGGCCGATGGCGATGCTGGTGGCGTTCATCATGTCGTTGATGAACGGCCGCATGTTGAAGTTGAGATCGATCCGATAGACGGCCACCGGAACCTTCTGGCCGCGCGACCCGCTGTAAGTGGTATAGATGTTGCCGAAGGAATCGACGGCCGGGTTGGCGACGGGATGCAGGTTCTCGGCCACTGCAACCCCGATATCGCAATTCCAGACCTCGCTCGATTGATCGCCTTTGCCGACCACCAGTTCCCCCGCGGACGCACCTTCGGGAACTTTGACGATCAGGAGCGAATCCGAGCCGATCACGATGGGTGCGGCGATGTCGCCGATGGTGACCTGGGTCCGGTTCATGGTGGACGCGCCTGGGGAAAGCCCTTTGCCCCGAATGTACAGTTCGCCACCCGTAATCGCCGCTTCCGGCTGAACTTGCGAGATGCGGGGTTTACCGTTCGATTCTTTGCGGAGTGCCATTTGGATTCACTTTGCGGCGGCTAATAGCGATTGAACCATCCCAACACGAATAAGACAAGTGCGGCGTAGGCACCTGCCATCATATCGTCGAGCACGATGCCCGCGCCTCCAGGCACCCGTTCAATCAGACGTATCGGAGGCGGTTTCAGGATGTCAAAAAAACGAAACAGGATCAAAGCCAGCAGAAACGTCCGCCAGTTGAAGCGGAGGGCGCCCGCGAGCGTCAGCCAGGTTCCCAGAACTTCATCGATTACAACGATTTGGGGGTCTTTCAAACCCGATTCCCTGGCCACGATTCCGGCGGCCTCAATGGCGGGAGAGAGCCCCACGAGCGACAGAACCAGGAAGCCGAAGTTATTGAATCCAATCAGCGATAGCGGCCACGCGAGCAGAATGGCGGCGACCGATCCGACGGTGCCCGGCGCTTTGGGTGCGTAACCGCAGCCGAACCAAGTGGCCGCGAGCCATGCCCACTTAGTCTTCGTCATCGTCCGTGGGCGCACTGGCCGGACTCGATATCACGTACTTTCCGTCGGCCCAGTTGGCCAGATCCAGCACCCGGCAGCGCTCACTGCAAAACGGAAATTCGGGATCTTTCCGTTTGACCGGCTTCTGGCAGATCGGGCACTTCGATTTCATCGCGCGGGGAGCTGGGATGCCAGGGAAGCCGCCGGCGTAATCCCGATCAGAATGGGCGGCGGCATGGTCATACGAACAGCCGTTTCGGTCGTCGGCAGCAGCGTACCGATGATGTCGTAATCGTGAGTTTCGGTGATGCGCAACATGCGCATCTGGCCGGGTTTCGGGTCGCTCCCCTCCACGTCGTTGATCAGAACGACGCCGTCGATTTCGGGTGCCTGCGTGGACATGCGCGCCTGCCAGAGCAGATCCGTATCGGGCGAAGTGGCCTCCACCAGCACCTGAACCTCACTGCCCACCAGAAGGCGGTTCCTGGCGCGGGAAACGCGGCGCTGGATAGCCATCAGGCGGCGCTTGCGGTTGTTGGTGGTGCGGGCGTCCACTTTGCCATCGAGCGCACAGCTGCCGCTCGTGTCTTCGTCCGAGTAGGAGAAGACGCCGAGGCGGTCGAACTGAGCGGCTTTGACGAATTCGCACAGGGTATCGAAATCGGTTTCCGTTTCGCCGGGGAAGCCCGCGATGAAGCTGGTGCGGATGGCCACGCCGGGGATGGTCTTGCGGATGCGCTCGATCAGCTTCAGGAAGATGTCGCCATTAGCCCCCCGCTTCATCCGCTTCAGGACGGGCGCGCTCGCGTGTTGCAGCGGCATGTCGATGTACTTGACCAGCGCGCCATGCTCGGCAATGGTGTCGAGGAGCTTCTGCGTGATCTTGTTGGGGTAGGCGTAGAGGAAACGGACCCACTTGGGCTGCGGGGTTTCGATCTGCGCCAGGCGGGCGAGCAGTTGCGCCAGTCCGTCTTTCAGGCCGAGGTCTTCGCCGTAGCAGGTAGTGTCCTGGCCGATCAGATTGATTTCCCGGACTCCCTGGCTGAAGAGCCGCGTGGCTTCGGAGACGACCGATTCGAAGCGCCGGCTGCGAAATTTCCCGCGATATTGCGGGATGACGCAGAAGCTGCACGGATGATCGCAGCCCTCGGCGATCTTGATGTAGGCGTAGTGCCTTGCCGTCGCCAGGATGCGCGGCGTCAGATCGTGATAGAGGTACAACCCCGGGTTGGGCGCCGGTTCATCCTCAATACCTTCGCATACGGCAACGATACGATCGATTTCGTTGGTCCCGATGAGGGCGTCGACTTCGGGCATATCCTTGCGGATGTCGCCTCGGTAGCGTTCGACCAGGCAGCCCGCGACCACCAGCCGTTTGGCCCGGCCCACCCGCTTGTACTCGGCCATTTCGAGGATGGTGTCGATCGATTCCCGCTTGGCCGGATCGATGAAACTACAGGTGTTAACGACCAGCACGTCGGCCTGATCGGGTTGCGAGGTGAGCTCATGCCCGCGGGCCGCAAGCTGGCCCATCATGACTTCGCTGTCGACGAGATTCTTCGGGCAACCGAGACTGACAAAACCGACTTTCAAGGGGATATTTACAGGATAACAGGCCCTCGCAGACATCACCTCGCGGCGTTTCATTTCACATCGAGGCCATTGAGACCCCTCTTGTAGAGCGGGTCGATGGCTGCGATGTCGGTCCGGTAGCTCACCGAATCGGCGGTGGGGAAGTTGGCGGGCACTTTCCGGGTCACTTTCCCGGTTGCGGCCCACTCGGCGCCGCGCTGGAAGGTGGTGATGAATCCCACGCAGCTCAGGGCGTTAATGTCGTGCCCCATGGTGGTGTGAAAGACGCGGCCCTTGCCGTAACTCAAGGCCATGAGGATCGGCTCGTCGCGGCCCGTACCGTGGTTGGCCGGATCGGAGAAGGCCGTCGCCAGCACGGTCATGTGCTCACCGGGTCCGCGCAGGGAGTTATAGAGCTCGTCGCCCTGATGCATCCAGAATGTGGGCAATCCTTGCGTAATCGGATGGCCGGTATCGCGAATTGCAATTTGGAACGGGACGCGGTTTCCGTGGTTGCCGGCTAGGCCGGGGCCGGTGTCGGAGACCAGTTTTCCGTCCCTGAAAAACCAATAGGGGCCCGATTTTTCGTCCCGGTTTCGCCAGCCTCCGATGCCGATCATCTTGTTATATTCGGGCCAGCCGGCGAAGGCGTTGTCCGCTGCGTGCACGGAGACGAAGCCGCCTCCGTTGTTCATGTACCTTTCGAAAGCGGCCTTGAGATCGGCGGGCCAATCGGCGGCGTCGTAGTTCGAAACTACGACTTGGTATTTGGCGAAGTCGGGTTGGAAGGCGGTGAAATCTTCTCCCCATTTGGGAGCAGTTACGATGTCTACCTGGAAGAGCCCGGTTTCTTCCAGCTCCTTCTTCAGAACCGGCGTCACCTGCTGCCACTTGTGATACGCGCCGCCGCTCTCGCCGTCGAGAATCATGACGCGGATGGGCGCGGCCCCTTGCGCGAGAAAGGCGGCCGCGAGAATTGCCAGAATCGTTTTTCGCATTTTGCGTTACTCGGATGGTCTACTCGGAAACGATCGGTTCGGGAACCTCTGCGCCCCTCGGCTCGAGGTTGGGGTGGCGCGCCAGAAAACGGACGCAGGTATTCCAGCGCAGCACCGCATCGTCATTGCCGGCCGGGCGCAGCCTTTCGGCTTTCTCGAAGCAGTGCAGGGCCTTGACGATCCATTCGTAAACGGAATGGTGCGTGCCTCGCCCGCGCTCTTCGTGCAGCGCTTTGGCACGGCGCTCCCAGACGATGCCGGCGTAATAGGCGCGCTCGTATTCCCCGTGCAGCTTCTGGACCGAAGCGAGGGCGCTGTTGAAGATGCGCGGGTCTCTCGCGATCTGGTCGCTCTGGGCGAGGAGGAGGCAGATCAGCGCCTGCTGGTTCTCCGGTTCGATCGCCAGAATGTCGCGGCAGATACTTTCCGCTTCGGCCGATTCCTTGAGCGATCGGTAATGCTCTGCCTTGGCCAGAGCGCCTGCCACGCTTTCATGCGACAGAGCTTTCAGAGCGAACATGGGTACCTCATTACAGAATGTGGAAAAACTTTTTCAGGGGATCGAAGAAGGCGTCCACTACGCGTTCCTTCAATGGGATGATGGCGTTCTCGGTAATCGTAATCGATTCGGGACAGACCTGGCGGCAGCAGGTTGTTATGTTGCAGTAGCCTATGTTGTGTTTCTTTTTCAGATCGGGCACTCGGTCCACGGTATCTAAAGGGTGCATTTCGAGGGCCGCTGCGTAGACCAGAAAGCGCGGTCCAATGAATTCCTCGTGCTTGTGGTGGTCGCGGAGCACGTGGCAAACGTCCTGGCAGAGGAAGCATTCGATGCATTTGCGGAATTCCTGAACGCGGTCGACGTCGACCTGCTGCATGCGCCAGGTTCCGTCGGGCTCATCGGGAAGGCGGGGCTGGAAGCGCTTGATGGTTTTCTTGACGCGGAAGTTCCAGGAGACGTCGGTGACCAGATCGCGAATCGACGGGAAGGCGTGCATGGGCTCGATCGAGACCGGCATATCGAGATTCAATTCGCTCAGGCGCGTCATGCACATGAGGCGGGGCATGCCGTTGATTTCGGCGGAACAGGAGCCGCATTTGCCGGCTTTGCAATTCCAGCGCACGGCGAGATCGGGCGATTGCTCGGCCTGAATGCGATGGACGGCGTCGAGGACGACCATGCCGGAATCGATGGGGGTTTTGTAGTCCTGGAACGCGCCGCCGCTCGAATCGCCGCGCCAGATTCGGAATAATGCTTGATCGGGCACTACTTCATCTCCTCGATTACCGCTTTGAGTTCGGGTGGCAGGGGCGGGATAGGCCTCCGCTCGACGATCATTTCTCCATCGCTTCCGCGCCGGATCACGTTATTGTATTTTCCCCACTCGGGATCCTTGTTGGGGAAATCGTCGCGGAACTGTGCGCCGCGGCTTTCCTTGCGGAGCAGGGCGGCGCGCGTGATGGCTTCGGACACGGTGAGCATATTGCCGAGGTCGAGCGCGGTGTGCCATCCGTTGTTGTATTGGCGATGACCTGCGACGCCGGCGCGAGCGGCGCGTGCCCGCAGGCGGCCGATGACATCGAGGGCCTCCGCCATCTCGCTTTCGACGCGCACGATGCCGACGAGGGCCTGCATCTTGTCCTGTAATTCGTATTGGATCCGGTAGGGGTTTTCGCCCTCGGCTCCGCGGGTGAAAGGAGCGAGCGCGGCATCGACCGAAGCCTGGATCTGGTTGGGATCGGTGGTGGGCTCCGGGTGCTGCTTCGCGAAGATGGCGGCGTACTCACCGGCGCGTTTGCCGAATACGATGAGATCGGAGAGGGAATTGCCGCCCAGGCGATTGGCGCCGTGGAGGCCCGCGCCCACTTCTCCGGCCGCGAAAAGACCGGGCAGGGTAGACATCTGGGTATCGCCATCGACGCGCACTCCGCCCATCATGTAATGCGTGGTGGGGCCGACTTCCATGGGCTCTTTGGTGATATCGATTTCGGCCAGTTGCTTGAACTGATGGTACATGCTGGGCAGCTTGCGCTTGATATGTTCCGCCGAGCCGGGGATGTGCTGTTTGATCCAGGCTATGTCGAGGAACACGCCACCATGCGGGCTGCCGCGGCCGGCCTTGACTTCGCGATTGATGCAGCGGGCTACGTGGTCGCGCGTAAGAAGCTCGGGTGGACGGCGGGCATTCTTATCGCCCTGGGTGTAGCGCCAGCCTTCTTCTTCGCTGTCGGCGGTCTGGGCCTTATAGAGGTCCGGAATATCGTCGAACATGAAGCGTTTGCCTTCGCTGTTGCGCAGCACTCCGCCTTCTCCGCGGACGCCTTCGGTAACCAGGATGCCGCGCACGCTGATGGGCCAGACCATGCCGGTGGGATGGAACTGGACGAACTCCATATCGACTAACTCCGCGCCTGCCTGATACGCGAGCGCGTGACCGTCTCCGGTGTACTCCCAGCTATTGCTGGTGATTTTGAAGGCGCGGCCGATGCCGCCGGTCGCGAGGACCACGGCCTTGGCGGGCCAGTGGATGAAGTGGCCTTTTTCGCGATCGTAACCGAAGGCTCCGGCAATGCGGCCGTCGTCGATGAGGAGGCTGAGGACGGTACACTCCATGTGGACTTCCATGCCGGTGTGGATGCCGTGATCCTGCAGAGTGCGGATCATTTCAAGGCCGGTGCGGTCGCCGACGTGGGCGAGGCGCGGGTAACGATGGCCGCCGAAATTGCGCTGCAGGATGCGGCCGTCCTGAGTACGGTCGAAGAGCGCGCCCCAGGCTTCTAACTCACGCACGCGGGCGGGCGCTTCTTTGGCATGGAGCTCGGCCATGCGCCAGTTATTAAGATACTGGCCGCCGCGCATGGTATCGGAGAAGTGAACCCGCCAGTTATCGCGGTCGTCCACATTGGCGAGGGCGGCGGCGACTCCACCTTCCGCCATTACGGTGTGAGCTTTGCCGAGGAGCGACTTACAGACGACACCTACTTTTACGCCTGATGCAGCGGCTTCGATGGCGGCGCGCAGACCGGCACCACCGGCACCGATCACGAGCACATCGTAGGGATAAGTCTGGTACTCGGCCATGAGTTAAAAGATTCTCCAGTCATGCCAGATACCCATGGAGCAGAGGCGCACATAGATATCGGAAAAGCCTACCGAGCAGAGGCTGGCCCACGCCCACTTCTTATGCCGGCTGTTGAGGCAACTTACGCAATCGTAGAGCTTGCCGCGCACGGGATGATTGGAGATCTGATCGATGGAACCGCCGACCAGATGCCGGAAGGCGTGGCAGCCGAAGATATAACATGCGAGTAAGACGACGTTGACTGTTAATACGATACTGCCGAGTCCGATCCCGAAGTGCCCGTCGAAGCGGTAGGCTTCGATCGCATCGTAGACAAGAAAGCCCCAGACTATATAAGACAGGCGCAGAAAGTAGCGGTGGAAGTTCTGCATGACGAGCGGAAACCAGCGTTCGCCCAGGTAGGATTTTCTCGGTTCGCCGACGGAACATGCGGGGGGATCGAGCCAGAACGACTTATAGTAAGCGCCGCGATAGTAGTAACAGGTGAAGCGAAACAGGCCGGGAATCCAGAGGATCAATAAGGCCGGGGAGAAAGGAAGAAAGGACGGGTACCAGGAGGGCTTGGGTCCGAAGATAGCGTGGGGAGAATCGCCCCATAACTCGGGCGAGTAGAAGGGCGAGAGATAGGGCCCGGAAGTGTAGTACTTACCCTGGAAGGCGGCCCAGTTGGCGTAGACGAGGAAGGCGCCGAGGCCGAGAAAGACGAGGAGGGGTTCGCGCCACCAGTTGTCGCGGCGCGAGGTCTGGCCGAAGCGGCCATTTTGCCATATCACGTCCGGAGAAGCCATGGGTATCCTTATAATCCGTGCGGAGTTGTCCAGGATATCACAGGCGTGTTGTTGGGCGGGATTGGGGTGGTTTCGGGCGGCCGGATGGGGGCGTTTTGAGGGTATGGCGGGACAGAAAAGGAAGCCAATTCCGCCTGTTTGGGCCGGGAGGGTTAAGTTACTCATAACGCGCTGGTTAATACGTGTTTGTGGGCGAGAAAATTGGCTTCGCCCGTGAATCCTCAGAGGGCTTGGGAGTGGTTTTCCGAAGGCGCGATTCAGGATCGGCCGACGACTCGATGAGAGGGCGGCGGCGCTTTGATTGGCCGGTGTTTTGGAGATAGTCGTCATGCGATTCCGTGGCTGCGATATGGCGCTGAAGTCCCATCCCATCCGCATTCTGCCTCAGAGGGTGCGGAAAACGGTTCGGGGTTCCCCTTGATCAGCCCGGTAGCGCATGAAGCGGTTGGCGTTGAGTTTATTTTTCCGACTTGTGACCGACGGCAGCGGGCCACATTAACCCGCCTGAAGTGAGAGAGTGTCCGGGGGGCGCAGCGGATCTTGAACAGGAGAACCTTCATTCAGACGGCCGCATCTGCGGCGCTCGTATCCGCGGTCCCTCCGCTTCACGGCGCCGCCGCAAAGACTCGCTGGAACGTGCTGTTCGTCTTAATGGACGATCTTGGCTGGCGCGATCTGGGGCCGTACGGCAATCGTTTCATCGACACGCCGAACATCGATCGCTTCGCCGCCGAGAGCGTTCGTTTCACTAACGCCTACGCCGCGTGCTGCGTTTGCTCGCCGACGCGGGCCAGCATCATGACGGGTAAATACCCGGCGCGCCTGCACCTCACCGACTGGATACCGGGGCGCAAGCAATGGCCCACGGCGAAACTGTTGACGCCGCAGTTCAATCAGTTTCTGCCCATGGCGGATAAAACGATCGCGGAAACCATTGCCCCGCACGGCTACCGAACGGCGGCTATGGGCAAGTGGCATCTGGGCGGCGACAATCATCTCCCGACGGATCGCGGATTTGGTACAAACATCGCGGGTACCGCAGCCGGCCAACCGCCCACGTACTTCGGGCCGCTCGAACTGCCGGGCCTCAGCCTCGCACCTGGGGAATTTCTCACCGAGCGGCTGACCACCGAAGGCATTCGCTTCATGACGGCGGACCAATCCAGTCCGTTCTTTCTTTACCAGGCGCACTTTACCGTTCATCTGCCGCTCGAGGCCCGGGCGGAGGTCATCGCCAAATACCAGAAGCGCGACACAGGCGACGTGAACCCCACCTATTGCGCCATGGTCGAGAGCGCCGACGATTCCATGGGCAGGCTGATGAAGGCGCTCGAAGATTCCGGGCGGGCTGACAACACGATTGTGTTCGACCAGGGGGGCAGGCCGTCGGGTGCGGTTCGGCTGGGCGAATGGAAGCTCATCGAGTTCTATGAAGACGGCCGCCTGGAACTGTTTCATCTCGGTGACGATCCGGGTGAGCGGCGAAACGTGGCGCGGCGGGAAGCGGGCCGGGCGAAAAAACTGCGCAGCCTTCTCGCCGACTGGCGGCATTCCACCGGCGCGTCGATGCCGACGCCCAATCCGCAGTACGATCCCGTCCGTAGCGGCGAAGGTCTGACTGGCTACGAGCCGTCCACGCCACCGCTGTAACAGGGCCGAAAGGACGATTGGCGACGAGAGTTGGCCGCGTTGCCTCGTCAACCTTGCGTACAACCGCTTCCGCCGCGCGCAGACGACAGCGACCTCACCGATCTCCCGGGGAAAGGCATCCCCTGCACCCGTTACGGCCGCGGCTGGCTGAGACTCCTTGCGACGTTCGTCTAACAGGCTGCTGAAAAAGTAAATTGGCAGGCCAAAGGCCTACTCCACAGGGCTTCGAAACCTTTGTCGAACAGGGCCTTTTTCGGCACCCTGCCAGAACCCGAGCCAGAGCCCGTTTGTCCACATCCCGTTCGCACAAATACCGCATATATAGCTGGGGATTATTCCTTCCCACGCCGACGTTTGAGTTCCGACGACAGCCCAGGCAGCGCTGGACTTTATCAGATCAACCTGATCGTCCCGCCCGGCCTCGGCACGGGGGATCTTTCTCTGGTGGCGAGGCGCCCCTGCCTTCGGGCGTGAGCCTGAACTGGTGATAAACTCCTTTCTGCGATGAAGCTCACCGGGCCTTTCGTTTTTCTTCTCGCCGCCTTCGCCCTGCCGGCGCAGGAGGGCCACGGCGTCACCACCGCCGACATCCAGCGCGGCGCGCAGATCTTTCTCACGAGTTGCGCCAATTGCCACGGACCGAACGGCGACCTCATCCCGGGCGTCAACCTTGCGTCCAACCGCTTCCGCCGCGCTCAGACCGACAGCGACCTCACCGATCTCGTCAGGAAAGGCATCCCCGGCACGCCCATGCCTCCCGGCAATTACACGGACGACCAGGCCTTCGCCATCGTCGCCTATGTGCGCTCGCTGGCCAGTGCGCCCAAAACGACGGGAACAGCCGCGAACGCGCTTGCCGGCGATCCCGCGCGCGGCAAAGTCATCGTCGAAGGAAAAGGACAGTGCGTCGCGTGCCACCGGATCGCCGGCGCGGGCGGCTTTGCGGGTCCCGATCTCACCTCCATCGGCGCAGCCCGCCGGTCCGCGGAACTCGAAACCAAATTGCTCGACCCGAGCGCCAACATACGCGACGCCAATCGCCCTGTCCGCGCGGTCGCGAAAGACGGTACGGCGATCACCGGCACGCTGTTGAATTACGACAATTACTCGCTCCAGATGCTCGACTCCGAAGGCAGACTGCGCGCCTTCGAAATCGCCAAACTCAAAGAATACGAATTGATGAAGACGTCCCCCATGCCGTCCTGCAGGGACAAACTGAGCGCGCAGGAAGTTGCCGATGTCGTCGGCTATCTGGGCACGCTGAGAGGACAGGCCCGGTGACCCGCCGCTTCCTCGGTCTCCTCCTGCCAGGTGCGCTGCTCGTTTCCGGGCAAGTGCCCTTCGATCGCATCGTGCAAGCCGACCGTGAACCGCAGAACTGGCTTACCTACTCGGGCAAGCTCGACGGCGCGCGCTACAGCCAACTTGCGCAGATCACTCCCGCCAACGCCAGGGACCTCGAACTGAAATGGGTGCTGCAGTCCCGCACGCCCGCCGAAGCGGGCAGTAAGTACGAAGCCACCTCGCTGGTGGTGGATGGGGTGCTCTACACGGTCCAGCCACCCAATGTGGTAATCGCCGTCGATGCCGCCAGCGGAAGAATCTTCTGGACCCACGCCTACAACCCGGCAGCAGCTGCGCGCCTCTGTTGCGGGCGTGTCAACCGCGGTCTCGCCATCCTCGGCAACACGCTGTTCATGGGCACCATCGACGGCAATCTGCTGGCCCTCGACGCCCGGACCGGCAATCAGATCTGGATGGCGCCGGTGGGCAAACCGGAAGCCGGCTACTCGGTCACGGTGGCGCCCCTCGTGGTGAAGGACAAAGTGATCGCCGGGCCGGCGGGCGGCGAATATGGCATCAGCGGTTTCCTCGGCGCCTGGGATGCCGCCACGGGAAAGGAACTCTGGCGCTTCAACACCGTGCCGCATGCGGGCGAGCCGGGCAACGAAACGTGGGCCGGACAATCCTGGGTCCATGGCGGCGGCTCCATCTGGACCACCGGCTCGTACGATCCCGTGCTGAACACGCTCTATTGGGGAATCGGCAACCCGAGTCCCGACTGGAACGGCGCGGTGCGCGAGGGCGACAACCTGTATACCAGTTCCGTGATCGCGCTCGATCCGGACACGGGCAAGCTGAAGTGGCACTACCAGTTCACGCCGCACGACGAGTTCGATTTCGATTCGACGCAGGTCCCCGTTCTGGTCGATGCCGACTGGCAGGGCCGCCCCCGCAAGCTGATGTTATGGGCCAATCGCAATGGGTTTTTCTACGTGCTCGACCGCGTGACGGGCGAATTCCTGCTGGGCAAGCCGTTCGTGAAAGTCACGTGGGCTACCGGCATCGACGCCAAAGGCCGGCCCGTGCGGGTAGGTCATTCGCCGCCGGAAGGGGCGGTGATTTATCCGGAGAATCAGGGCGGCACGAACTGGTATAACCCGGCTTACAGCCCGCGTACGGGACTCTTCTACATTCCCAGCTGGATGGATACCCACGCGGTGGTCAGGAGCCGCAACGAGGAGTATCGCGAAGGCAATCAGTACAACGGCGGCGGCGCCACGCACGATATCTCTCCGCTGCGCGCCAACCCCGTCAATCGCCGTCTGCAGGATTCCGGGTGGGGCGCGATTCAGGCGGTGGATCCGAATACCGGCGCTGTGAAGTGGCAATTCAAAATGGTGGACGTGACGGACAGCGGCGTGCTGGCGACGGCGTCGGACCTGGTCTTCGCCGGCAGCCGCGAAGGATACTTCTACGCTCTCGACGCGCGCACCGGCGCGGTGCTGTGGAAGTCCATGACAGGCGGACAGATCTCGGCGGGTCCGGTGACTTACGCGGTGGATGGGAAGCAGTATGTTTCCGTGCCGGCGGGTAATGCGGTGTTCACGTTTGGATTGCGGGAATAGGGGGCGGGAACAGTGCCGGGCAGATCGGAAATCTGCCCCACCTATAGAGAAGATTATGCAGATCAGACAGGTTGTGACGATTGCGGTATTGATGGCCCTGGCGACGGTTCGGCCCTCGTCCGCGAAACAATATGAGGCTCGCCACGAGGGCGACGTCATCCAGCTCCGGGACACGAGCAGGCAGATGGTGGTATCGGTCGTCCCCTCCATGGGGAACATCGTGTCCGAGTTCTCGGTGAAGGGCGTGAACGTGCTGCGTTGGCCGTACACCTCGCTCGAGGATTACAAGGCGCGCGGCGGCGGCCTCAACGGCATCCCGTTTCTGGGACCGTGGGCCAATCGCCTGGACGAACAGGCCTTCTACGCTAACGGCAAAAAATACAACTTCGACATGGACCTCGGAAACGTGCGCGGCGCGATTCCCATCCACGGGTTTCTGACCGCGACCGACCAGTGGCAGGTAGTGGAGGTCAAGGCCGACGGCAAATCGGCATGGGTAACCAGCAAGCTCGAAGTGTGGAAACAGCCGATGTGGATGAAGCAGTGGCCGTTCGCGCACACGATTGAGATTACTCATCGACTGCAGGACGGTGCGCTGCAGGTCGAAACGAAGATCACCAATCTGAGCGCCGAGGCGATGCCGGTCGCGGTGGGATTTCACCCGTACTATCAGCTCACCGACTCGCCCAGGGAAGACTGGACGATCACCGTACCGGCGAAAACGCACTATTTGTTGTCGGGCGCGAAGCTTCCGACCGGGGAAACCGAGGCTGTGGAGAAATTGTTTCCCAACCGGCAGGGCATGCTGAAGGACTACAACCTGGACGACGTCTTCGGCGATCTGGAGCGCGATGCCCAGGGCCGCTCCCACACAATCGTCAAGGGCAAGCAGCAGACGCTGGACATCATGTTCAGCCAAAACTATCAGGCGGAGGTGATCTACTCACCGAACCCGACCGGCCAGGGTCTCGGAGGCAACGCCCTGCAGAATCCGAACGCGCCGGCCCGCGGAGCGGTTCAGGGACCCGGAGCGGGTCAGGGGCGTAGAGGGGGCGGGCGCGGCCGAGGTGCAGCCAATCCGCTGGCGACGCCGAACTATATTTGCGTCGAGCCGATGCCCGGCATCACCAACGCGATCAACCTGGCGCAAAAGGGTGTCGTAAAGAATCTGCAATCGGTTGCGCCCAATCAGACATGGGAAGCCAGCTTTTGGGTGAAGCCCAGCGGATTCTGATCGGGTCCTTGCGGCTTAACAAGCCCGCAGCGCCCACGCCACGCGGCGATCACCCCACATCCCGCGCGCAACGGAAACCAATATTGGTTGCGGCCGAATCGGGTGTGTTCGAGGTCCGCGCCGCCACGCGATACCGGTTGCAGTAAGACGCGTGACAGAGATACGAGCCGCCCCGCATAGCCCGCGCCTGCCCGCCGTCCGGCCCAACCGGATTCATGCGCGTAGCGTACAGATGGTGGTCGGGCGAGAACCAGTCCGCGCACCATTCCCATGTGTTCCCGGCGATGGTATAAAACCCGTAGCCGTTGGGCCGATAGGCATCGACGGGCGCTGGCGCGGAATAGCCGTCCTCCGCCGTATCGTGGTCGGGAAACTCCCCCTGCCACACGTTGCACAGGTGAATGCCTCCCGGAGTCAGTTCGTCACCCCACGGGAAGCGCTTGCCCTCCAGTCCGCCGCGCGCGGCAAATTCCCATTCCGCCTCGGTCGGGAGCCGCTTACCCGCCCACCCACAGTACGCCGCAGCGTCATTCCAGGAAATCTGCACGGCGGGATAGTTTGGACGCGTTTCCATCGACGAGCCCGGCCCCTCTGGATGACGCCAGTCGGCGCCTTCGACCCGGCGCCACCAGCGCAGTCCCTCGGGATGCTGCATCTCCGTCCCCCGATCCCGCAGATGTCCGATGAAGACGAACGACCAGCCAAAGATTTCCGCTTCCGTCTTATAGCCCGACGCGCGGATAAATTCGGCAAATTCCTCGTTGGTCACCGGATATTTATCCAGATAAAACGGATCGATCGTCACCCCGCGGATCGGCCCTTCTCCATCGGCGGGAATCGAATCCGCATCTTCGCTGCCCATTAGAAAGCTGCCTCCGTCGAGCCGGATCATCCCGTCAGTCGACCCTACGGCTGTTCGCACGCGCGCGGCTGAATGGAGCCGCGAAGCCTCGAGCGCCCGCGCCCGCGCTTTGGTCGGCGCGCAGCACGGCAGCACGTGCAGCACATTGGGGTTCATCCGCTCACACGCACTTCAGCCTTGCGGCGCAGAGCATCGAGTTGCCGGCCCACTTCCCGATCCCGCTTATTCCGATACAGCGCCTCCGCGATCGGGCCGGCGGCTTCATCCAGTTCCATAATGCCTTCCGGCCGACGGTCATGCACGATGGCGACATGCCAGCCGAAGCGCGTTTCGAAAACCGGAGTCGCCTCGTGCAGCGGAGCCGCAAACACCACTTGATCGAACTCCTCTACCATGATGCCGCGTGCGAAGAACCCCAGGTCGCCGTCATTCTCCGGGCAATCCGAACAGGTTGCCGCCAGCGCCGCAAATGCTTCGCCGGAGAGAAGCCTTTGCCGCACGGCAATCATCTCCGCTTGCACTTCCTCGCTGTCGCGACCTTCTTTATGGCGTACCAGATGGGAGGCGTGAACGGTCGCCGGCCGCCGGAACTGCTCCCTGTGGCTCCTGTAGTAATCGCGCACCTCGGTCGATTTCGGCGGCCTTAAAGCGGCGCACCAAAGAGCTATCATGCGTTCAAATATCAGCCTGCGTTTAGCTTCCCGCATGAACTCGGTGAGATCGGTTCCGGCCCGGCACCCGGCAACTCCGTCCATGCGCGGAGTCAGGGCACGCGCGGCCTCTTCAATTTCTCGCGCGGATGGCGACAATCCCAAACGACGGCACTCCTGAAAAACCAGGTACCGTTCGATCAGCGTCTCCGTGGCACGCTCGCGCAGCTCCAGCCTTTGTTCCAGAGTCAGTTCCACGCCGCGGCTCTCCAGATCCTTGCGCAGCAGTGCCGCTTCCGCGCGGATCTCCTCATCCGGTATCGCTTCGCCGTTGACCAACACCTGTCTGCCCGCCATACTTCAGGCCGGATCTTCGGGCAGGTGCTTGTAATAGCCCCGGTAAACATCCACGGGATCTTCGAAATTCACCAGCCCGTCGTTCTGTTTTACAAAGCCGTCCACCAGGCCGCGCAGCCGTTTCAGCGTCTCCCGATGCTGGGGGTCGCCGGCAAGATTCCGCACCTCGTCGGGATCGGCCTGGAGGTCGAACAGTTCTTCAATCGGTTTCTCGGCCGCGGCGAAGAGCGACTGCTCTTTGTTGAGCTTGCCTTGCTTGGCCCAATCCTTGACCAGGTTCCAGGTGGGGTAGAACTGTTCCTTGTATTCGTTGTGCTGCATGTAAGGAGTGCCGGGAAAGTAGTTGCGGATATATTTAAAATCCCTGGTGCGAACGGCGCGCATGCGGTCGATTGACGTGTCCATGCGGTCGCGCACGGCGAAAATATGAGGGCGCGGATTGTAGGTGGCGCCGAAAATGTCCTGCCCCTGCATGGCTCCGGCCGGGGGGCGGATGCCCGCGAATCCGAGCAGCGTGGGAGCAATGTCGATGCCGCTCACGAAACGATCGTCGACCGTGCCGGCCGGCAATCCCGCCGGAAAGCGGCCGTCCGGGAATCGGACCATCAGCGGAACGTGGATGCCGCCATCGTAGAGAAACTGCTTGCCGCGGAACAGAGGCCCGTGGTCGCTCGAGACCACGACCACCGTATTCTTCTCGAGATTTTCCGCTTCGAGGCGCGCAAGCACCTGCCCCAGGTAGCCGTCGGAGAGAGAGATCGCATCGAGGTAGTTGGCATACTCGTCGCGCGCGATCGGGCTGTCCGGGTAGTAGGAAGCCAGCTTCAGCCTTTCGGGATCGACCAATTGGGTCTGCGGACGCTGCCGCGCCACCTTCCACCCCTCGCCTTTGTGCGTTTCGACGATCGTGATGTGAGCGAAGAACGGCTGTCCCGCTTTTCGCTGATTCCAGTCGTAGCCGTCGAAGAATACCGATTTGTCCGCGGCATTCGAATGGAAGTTCAGGTCCACTTTGCCGTCGCCCGCCGCGCCATGCAGGCCCTTTTGCTGACTGGGTGGCGGCCGGAGGTTGCAGGTGAAGTAGCCGGCCTGCCGGAACCGGTCGCAGAGGTGCTTCGCGGGTGCGGCCAAGCGTTTCTTGTGCCATTCCCAGGTGCGGTGATTATGCGCTCCGATGTTGGTCTGATAGCGGCCGCTCATCAGCGCCGACCGGCTGGCCGAACATACCGGCGCGGTACAGAATGCATGCGTAAAACGGATCCCCTGCGCGGCGAAGCGATCGATATGCGGGGTCCGCACCAGCGGTTCGCCGTAACAACCGAAGTTGGGGCCGGTGTCCTCGAGGATCACGTACAGGACATTCGGCCGGCTCCCCGACGGACGAGTCTGGGCGCCGGCTCCCGCGGCAGTGGCGAGGACGCCGAGAGCGCCTGCGCCTTTCTCAAAGAGATCGCGTCTTGAAATGCCCATTATCGTTATCGTAAGCCGTCCGGCATTATGAATACGGAAACAAACGGGGATCGCCGTCAAGGGGAAGTGACATCGGTTATTATCCGTATGTATGAAATGATGCCTCTCAAACGAATCTGTGCCGCGTGGTGTATCGTTGCCGGCGTCGGCCTGAATGCCGAGACGGGCTATGATATGTGGCTTCGCTATGCGCGGCTGGACGATTCCGCGCTCAGGCAGGTTCGCGTTACCATTCCGGCGGTTGTCGCAGCCCGGGGCGATTCGGCAATCATTGAAAGCGCCCGCGACGAACTGATTCGCGGGATTCGCGGAACGACCGGCCGAACGCCGCGCATCGTGTCCGGGAATGGCGCTCTGGGGCGAGATCCGAGAGAACCCGTGATTCTGATCGGGACCCTCGATGCGCTGCGGCCGTTCTCGCCGGCGATCGCGGTGGGCATACCTTCTCTCCGGCCCGGCGGCTACTGGCTCAGGACGGTTTCCATTTCCGGCAATCGCTCGATCGTGATCGCCGGCGCCGACGACCCCGGCGTCCTCTATGGAGCGTTCGCTCTGCTGCGAAAAATCGCCATGAGCGAGCCCCTCGGCGTTCTGGACGAGAAGCAGTCGCCCTATGCACCGATTCGCTGGGTGAATCAGTGGGACAACCTCGATGGGTCGATTGAGCGCGGCTATGGAGGCCGTTCCATCTTCTGGGAAGCGGGACACGTCCGCGCGGATCTGCGGCGCGTCGGCGACTACGGCCGCATGCTGAGCTCGCTCGGGATTAACGGCGCCACCATCGACAACGTCAACGCGGACGAGCGCCTTCTTTCCGCCGAATTTATTCCGCAAGCCGCGCGCATTGCCGAGGCGCTGCGCCCGTGGGGCGTCCACGTGGCGCTCTCGGTGGATTTCGGAAGCCCTCAGTCGCTGGGCGGCCTCGACACTTTCGATCCCCTCGATGCGCGCGTCGCGGCATGGTGGCGCGCCCGAGCCGACGAAGTCTACAGCGCGATTCCGGATCTCGCGGGATTCGTACTCAAGGCGGATTCCGAAGGGCGCGCCGGCCCGTCGACGTACGGACGAACGCATGCGGACGCGGCCAATGTGGTGGCCCGCGCGCTCAAACCACACGGCGGCGTTTTGCTTTATCGCGGCTTTGTCTACGACCACCACATGGATTGGAACAATCCGAAGAACGACCGTGCGCGCGCGGCGTACGATAACTTCAAACCGCTGGACGGACAGTTCGATTCGAACGTGGTGGTTCAAATCAAGAACGGCCCCATAGACTTTCAGGTGCGCGAGCCGGTTTCGCCCTTGTTCGGAGCTCTCGAGAACACCAACCAGGCCATGGAACTGCAAATTACTCAGGAATACATGGGCCAGGCGAAGCATCTGGTCTTTCTTGTCCCGCAGTGGAAGGAGGTTCTCGATTTCGATCTGCATGCGAAATCCGGCGGAACCCCCGTGAAGGCTCTGGCCGCGGGCAAGACGTTCGATCGGCCGCTGGGCGGCTTCGTGGGAGTAGCCAACGTGGGACTGGACGACAACTGGACGGGAAACCAGCTTGCCCAGGCAAACCTCTACGGATTTGGACGTCTGGCGTGGAATCCCGATCTGAGCGCGCAGAGAATCGTCGACGAATGGACGCGCCTGACCTTCGGCGGCGATCCCGTGGTCCTGCGCGTCGTCGGCGACCTGCAACTGAGATCCTGGCCTGTCTATGAAGCGTATACCGGTCCGCTCGGACTGCAAGGGCTCACCGATATTGTGGGCGACCACTACGGTGTGTCGGTGGAGGCATCGGAGAACAATGGCTGGGGGCAATGGCATCGCGCCGACAGCAAGGGAGTCGGGATGGACCGAACGGGGGCGACCGGGACGGGGTATCTCGATCAGTACGCCCCCGCGGTGGCGCGCCTGTACGAGTCGCTGACGGATTGTCCCGACGCGCTGCTCCTTTTTATGCACCATGTTCCCTACACATGGAAACTGCACAACGGCAAGACCGTGATTCAGTACCTTTACGATGTGCATTACCAGGGAGCGGAGGCTTCCGCGGGTTACGCCCCCGAATGGCAACAACTGCAAGGCAGGATTGACGATCGGCGCTTTGGCGAAGTACTCGATCGGCTGGAGTATCAGGCGGGTCAGGCGCGGGTCTGGCGCGATGCCGTGTGCGAATGGTTCCTTTGGGCGTCGGGAATTCCGGACGCAAAAGGCCGCGTCGGCCACCACCCCCACAGAGTGGAAGCGGAATCCATGGACCTAACGGGCTATGCGGTAATCGATGTGACGCCATGGGAGAGCCGCTTCGGGTGGCAAGGCCGTGACCTGCCCCTTGTCGAAATGCACTGCGGCTTACCGATACGACGGTGCGCCCGGTTGGTTCACGCTCGACATTCAGTATTTCGACCAGCCGGGGGGCGTGGCTCATTTTCAGGTGCGCGTGGGAGATCAGGTGGTCGACAAATGGGCGGCGGATGGACGAAACCCGGCGCGGAGGATTAACGCCTCATCTTCCGCCAGCCGGCGGATCGCGGGCATCGCGCTGCGCCCGGGCGATGAGATCGGAATTATCGGCATGCCGGGAAACAACGATCCGGCCGCGCTCGACTATATGGAGCTAATACCCCAATGAGACCAAACCGCTGGTGGATCGCGGCAGGAACGCTGCTGGTCAGTGTCCCGGCCTGGAGTGGGGTCGACACAAAAAACTGGACTGCCGCCGAAGATCGCCACAACATGATGGATCAGCTCGGCATCAAAGCGCTGCGGCCCGGTCCGAGCGGCAATGAAGCGGCGCCGAACCATGCCAACTACGACGAAAGCACGGCCAATCCTTATCCGAATCTGCCGGATGCTCTAACTCTGAAGAACGGGGGCAAAGTCAACACGGCGGACCTGTGGTGGCGACAGCGCCGGCCGGAGATTGTGGAAGATTTCGAGCGTGAGGTGGTGGGTCGCATCCCGCCAGGCGTTCCTGAAGTGACTTGGGAGATTACGAAGACCGTGGAATCGAGCCTGGGCGGCCATCCCGTCATCGGCAAGCAGCTTTTGGGACATGTAGACAATTCATCGGACCCCGATATAACAGTGGAGATCCGCATGACGCTGGTGGTCCCGAAGGACGCCAAGGGACCGGTGCCGGTGATGATGATGTTCGGCGGGCGCACGATTCCCGAGATCGCTTTCCCCGCTCCCGTAATCCCCGGTCGCGCCGGAACACCGGGCCGAGGTCCCCTGTCGGCTCCCGCGAACGCCGATCCGCCCGCAACCGACCAACTCATCGCCGATGGATGGGGATTTGCGACCATCGACCCGGGCAGCATTCAGGCGGATAACGGCGCTGGTCTGACCAAAGGAATCATTGGCCTCGTCAACCGGGGCCAGCCGCGGAAGCCGGACGATTGGGGCGCGCTGCGTGCCTGGGGATGGGGAGCTTCGCGCGGCCTGAATTATCTCGCAACCGATCAGGCCGTCGATGCGAAGCGCGTGGGCATCGAGGGCGTCTCCCGCTTCGGAAAAGCGGCGCTTGTGGCCATGGCCTTCGATGCGCGTTTCGCGGTGGTCCTGATCGGTTCCTCCGGCGAAGGCGGCGTCAAGCTGCATCGGCGCAACTGGGGTGAGGCCGTCGAGAACCTTACGGGCACGGGCGAATTTCACTGGATGGCGGGGAACTTCCTGAAGTACGGAGCTTCGGAAGCGACTTTCGGCGCGAAGACGCCGGGCGATCTGCCCGTGGACGCCCACGAACTGCTTGCACTCTGCGCGCCGCGCCCGACCTTCATAAGCTACGGGGTGCCGGAGAAGGGCGATGCAAAGTGGCTCGATCATCAGGGGAGTTTCATGGCCGCGGTCGCCGCCGGACCCGTGTTCCGTCTGCTCGGCGCAAAGGATCTGGGCGTGGCCGAGGACTATCGCACCGCAAAGATGCCGCCGGTGAACACCGGGCTGCTCGGCGGACAACTGGCATGGCGCCAGCACGACGGCGGACACAACGACGCGCCCAACTGGAAATATTTCATCCCCTGGGCCGACCGGTGGCTCGATCATCCGGGTCGTTCATGAAGTCCGCCCTCGCCGCCCTGGCGACGATCTCGTTTCTGCACGCGCAGACAGGCCCCGCCGACCGGCCCGCGCCGCGAACGGATCAAAACTCACGGATCGCGCATGAACAGCTGCTTGAGAAGGCCCACCAGGGCCGCATCGATGTCTACTTCGAAGGCGATTCGATCACGCGCCGCTGGGGCGCCACCGATTATCCCGAGCTGCTCGCCAACTGGAAGAAGAACTTCTTCGGATGGAATGCGGCCGATTTCGGATGGGGCGCCGACCGCGTCGAGAACATCCTCTGGCGTGGAAAACGGTGAACTGGACGGCGTCCATCCGAAGGCGATCGTGCTGCTGGCCGGGACGAACAATGTCGGCAACAAAGATCCGGACGGAGGTGACGAAGGTATGGACCGCGCCGCCGCCTTCAGGCGATCCCTCGGCACACCGATAAACTAGGGCATTAAGATGAAAGCCAATGGACCGTGTTAATCGGGCGCCGTATCTGTTTCCGGAAGGTGCTCGCCTGGGCGAGAACAACGTCTTGCTGCACGCACGAGCGCGACGTCATCGGGTGGACAACTACTCCGGTCCGCTTTCCATCAAGACCGTCCTTGCAGGACGCGTCACATGGATCGTTGCGGGCCGGGAGTTGGTAGTTGACCAGTCGAGCTTCCTGCTTGTTTCCGCAGGCGAAACATACTCGATGAATATTGCGGCGGCGCATCCGGTAGAGACTTGTTGTGTGTTCTTTGCTCCCGGGTTTGTCGAGCGAACGGTGCTGGATGCCACGTCGCCGCTCGAACAGTCCCTTGATGCGTCGGAGCGGTCGGGTCCGGCCGCGCCCTATCTTTCGGCTGCGCACGGCGATGAGGAGCGCTTTTTGGTGGGTCGTGTGCAGAGCCTCGCTGCGCGTTGCGCGCAAGCCCTGGCCCCCAGCGCCTGGGAGGAGGATTTTCTAATGATTGCCGTTGCCCTGCTGCAATTCCACGAGCGTATTCGCGAGCAAACCGCTCGCATCCCCGCGATTCGGCAATCCACTCGCGAGGAATTGTTTCGCAGGCTGCTGACCGGGTGCGAGTACATGCACTCTCATTGTTCGGGACCAGTTTCGCTGGCGGCAGCGTCTCGGGCTGCATGTCTGTCGCCGTTCCATTTCCACCGGGGTTTCACCCAGGCGTTCAAACAAACGCCCCACACCTATTTGACAGGTATTCGAATGGCGCAGGCGCGCCGGATGATTGAAGGCGGTTCGCGCGTTCTGGATGCTTGCCTGGACGCCGGCTTCTCGAGCCCGTCGGCTTTCAGCCGCTTGTTCCGGGCTCAATATGGAGAAGCCCCGTCGGACGTTCGCAGGAAAAACTTCGCAAGATCGGGCAAGAAATCCACTGAGGGTTCAGGCACGCTGAAGGCATGACGATTACCCTGATCTGTGTTATGGCCGCCGGCGCTGCCCTGGCCGCCAGTGCGATTCTCGCCCAATCGCCGCCGCCTCAGATGGATCTCACAATGATCTCGCTCGGCGTCAAGGATATGGCTCGCTCGGTCCGGTTCTATGGTGAGACGCTCACCATGCCGTTGATCGGCAAGCCCGGCGAAGTGACGCTGTTTCAAGCCGGTCGTGTACAGATCGCGCTGAATCGTCCGCTCGGAAATGCGGCTGGAGACGCCATGGCCGGTGCCGTTGAAGTCGTCTTTTCGGTAGACAGCGTTGCGGCCTCGTACCGTCAGCTCGCAGGGCGCGGCTGCGTCTTTATCGCAGAGCCGCACGAAGTTTTCGCGGGCACCTGGGCCGCCACCTTTACGGATCCGGATGGGCACCGCCTGACGATTCTCGGGCTCCGCTGAATTCCGTATCTTATCTTTGGTTTTTCCGGTGGCGCGCGGAACCCGCTTCAGGCTGATGTCCCTGCCGCGCGCGCATCGAGAAGAGCAAGTCCGGCTGACGTGACCCGGACCACGTAACGGCCGTTTACCTTCTCGTGCGCGACGAGGCCACGGTCGTTCGCGTCTTCCCACACCGGGAGCCGGGGGCAGGAGGTTCGCCACGCATCCATGACTTCTTCGTACGTTCTGTCGCGGATCGTCAGCCAATCGAGAAGATCCAGAATCAGAGCTTCGACAGTGTCCGTCATTTGTTTTAATTTTACGAGGACGCCTGCTGGCGGGTCTCACGCTGGGCAAGATCCGGCGCGCGGAAGTGGCGCTGGCAAGCGCGGCAATGGAATTTACGTCGGTTGGTGAGCGCGATCAGGATGCGCTCAAAGCCTGTGGGTTGCCGGATATCGAGGCGCTTTGAGTCGCATTTCGGACATCGCATAGACAGATATTAAGCGATTTGGCGGGCCACGGACGCGTATCCAAGGGCAGTTTGGCCGGGGTAGCGTACTGGTGGAACGTTAACTACCGTTTTTGCAGGAACAGATCACTACGGTTCGGCGTAAAATCTGCGCACGATGGCCGGGATCCCGGTCACGGCTTTCCAATCGGGATACTTGACGTCGAATTCGGCGGTGAGAGTCTGGCCTGCCTGTTCGGCGGTTTTGCCCTCGGCCTTGAGCTCGCGCGTGCGCCGCTGCAGATCGCGGAGCACTTCACGTTGGCTGGAAATCAGCGACGCGTCGCGCACGTCGCCATGATTGGGGATCACTATCAGCGGATGCAGCGCTTCCAGCCGGTCGATCACGTCGAGCCAGTTGGTGACGCTGGGAGTGCGATCCGGCATCCCGGGATACGCCTTGCTTCCCAGTATGTTGCCGCCGTGCAGGACGCGATCCGGGTCCACAAAGATGACCACGTCTCCGGCGGTGCGCGCCGGCCCGAACCAGAACAGGCGCACGGTTACGCCGCCGCCCAGATCGATACGGGCATCGCCCTCGAAGACGACGTCGGGATCGCGCAGCTTAACATCGGTGAGCGCGGCTTTCAGATCCGCCGAGCGCGACATGAACGACTCGACCATGCCGAGCGTGCCTTCGGCGATGTCGGCTTTCTGCGCCGCGGGGATCATCCACACGGTGTTGGGCGGGAAGGCCATGGCGCCGGTGATGTGCTCGGGGCGATAATCGGTGGTCGCGAGATAGAATTGCGTGTTCTTGCTGAGGCTTTGCGCCTCGCGCACCACAACGGCTCCGCTCTTGGGGCCCATCCCCGTATCCACCACAAGGGTGGCGCGGCTGCCCACCACAATTTCCACGTTGGGTACGCCAGGCCGGTTGCGATCGGGGATCTCCCAGACATGCTCCGATATGCGCTTCAGGATGTGCTCCTGCACGATGAAGGGCGTGGGAACGGCCGCCTGATCCTGCGCCCTGGCGAGTGCCGGAACAAAGCCCACGGTGAACGACACGAGGATCGGCAGGGACATCATTCGGAGCGAGTTGGCGGATTGGCTCATCGGGCAGATTATATCTTGCCGCTAATGCGTCTGCCGGAAGGGCAGAGGGCAGACCGGAAATCTGCCCCACCGGTCGCGCGCCATGTGGAACAGGCGCTTTCGCCTGTTCGTCGGGGCCAAGGGCGGCAACGTATCGCGGGGGTTACACTTGCGCTCCTCCCGCCTTGGTCCCGCAGGGTTAATGCGTCAGGTCGTAGATCCAGTAGTTGACGGCGATGCGGTAGGCAAGGCCGGCGAACTTTTCGTCGTAGCGCGGGTCGTCCGACCACTCCCAGGCGTCGCCCAGGTCCATGTTGTGGCAGATCGCCACCATGATGCGGCCGCGGTCGTCGTAAATGGCGCGCCAATGTTCGGGCTTGCCGTTCGCATCCATTTCGTAAGTGCGGCCGCTGCGCAGATATTGCGCGCCCGGCACCTGGAAACGTTTTTCGAGGTTGTAAATGGTGTGGAAGATGGGGTCTTTGTTGTCGATATCGACGATCGGCCGGTCGGGGAAGACTTTCACCATGCCTGCCATAAAGACCGACCACTCGTACGTGCTGTGAAAATCGTCCACCATGAGGAATCCGCCGCGGAGGAGATACTCGCGGAGCTGCAGCGCCTGATCGTCCGGCAGGAACCAGTGCCCGACCTCCACGGCGTACATCGAGGGCCAGTTGAAGACGTCGTCGGAGCCATCGAGATCCACCACTTGTTCGACCGAGCGCGAGTCGATGCGCGTCAGGCGGCGGATGCCCTGCAGCAGATGACGGTCGGAGCGCGGATAATCCATGGTCCAGTTGATATTGCTTCGATAGCCGCGATTAATGCCGGGGACACGCAGGCGGGCGCGGGTCCATTCATGAAGATCTCTATAGTCGGGAGGAAGAGGGAAGTCGTTGTATTCGATGGCTTCGTATTCGCGGAAGGGCCTTTGGGCGTAGAGGAGGGTCCAGGCGCCTAAGGTTGCGAACGCTACCAGGAATGCCACGCGCCAGCGCACGCCTTCAGGCTATCAGATGAGGACTTTGCCGGGGTTGAGAATTCCGTTGGGATCCATGGCGCGCTTGAGCGTCCGCATCAGTTCGATTTCCTGGGGGGTGCGGCAGAGACTCAGAAAGCCGCGTTTTTCGAGGCCGATGCCATGTTCGGCGGAAACCGATCCCTGCCTTTCGCCGAGGCCGCCATAGACGATTTCCTCGACGCGCCGGCGCGATTCGGCATCGCCGCCGCCCACGTGGATATTCAGATGCAGATTGCCATCGCCCATGTGTCCAAAGACGAAACACACGTTGCCGGGCCATGCGGCATCAAGGCGGGCCCGGACGTTCGCTACATAAGACTCCATGTGGCGGATGGGCATGCTGACATCGAAACCAAACCAGGGGAAGAATTGATGGAACTGATCGACGTCGTCGCGCAGGGCCCAGATGGCCTGTCGTTCGGTGGCCGACAGAGCGACGATGCAGTCCGCCGCGAGGCCGTCGTCCACGATGCCCGTCAGGACGGATTCGAAGCGCTCCCGATCGAGCTTCTGATCCGAGCCCTGGGCATCGGCGATCGCGTAATACGGAAACGTCTGGGGCAGCAGAGGCTGCTGGCGCGCGGGCGGCGTGCTCACCAGCTTGTAGAAGCCGTTCCACATAACTTCGAAGGCGCTGAGGGTGCCGCCCAGTCCGGCGGTTAACTGGCGCAGAATGGCGGGCAGGTGAGCGAATTCCGTCACCGCGAGGAGCGCCGTATTCTGGCTGCGGGGTTGCGGCAAGAGCCGCAGGATGGCGCGGGTGACCACGCCCAGGGTGCCTTCGGAGCCGATAAATAAATGCTTCAGATCGTATCCCGAATTGTTTTTGACGATGGGATAAAGCGATGAGATCACGGTGCCATCGGCCAGCACCGCTTCCAGCCCGAGCACCAGGTTGCGCGTCATGCCGTAGCGGATGACGCGATTGCCCCCGGCGTTGGTCGATATGAGGCCGCCGATCATGGCCGAGCCGCGCGCGCCCAGATCGAGAGGGAAGAAGAGACCGGACGATTCGGCGCGCCGCTGGATAGTCTCGAGCACCACGCCCGCCTGCACGGTCATGGTGAGACCGGATTCGTCCACTTCTTCAATGCGGTTCATGAGCTCGAGCGAAAGCACGATCTCATGGGCCTCGGAGTGGCTGCCTTCGACGAGACCGGTCAGCCCGCCGTGGGGCACCACCGGCTGGCGCGCCTCATGGCACAGGCGGAGGACGCCGGAGACTTCGGCAGTCGAGCGCGGCCTCACGATAGCGATGGCCCGCATGTTTCGGCGCGAGCTCCAGCCGGTGCTGCGGCTCTGGACTTCTTCGCCGGTCAGGATGCCGCCCGGGCCCACGACGGATTGGATGGCGCTGAGGAGCGAATGAGGGTTCATATCGGGAACGAATGAAGAATAGTAACCAAATTGAGCATAGACGAGCGGAGTGTCGCGTGCGAAATATGAGGAGTGATCCCCGGTGTCCGAGCAAAACGGCCGGCGAGGCGCGCCCGAGCGGTTCGCGTCAAACGCGCGCCGATTGCTTTTCCGGTGTTTGACGACAACCGTCATCATCTCATTCAATGGGTGGATCAACTGGCGCAGGGGCGTGGCGCAGCGATCGTACCGTCGCTGACGGAGGCGCACGCCCGGCTGTGCCGAGTGCGGAAGAGCGCGCGGCATGAACGGCTGGCGGATTTCCTGCACCACACAGCGCTGGCGATCGAGTCGGGGGAGACGGTGGGCGCACGCTACATCCTGCTTACCGCGCTCGCGGCATTCGGCTGGGTATCGGGGTCCGCCGAGGCGGTTTAGCCGAAACCATCGGAAATCGGCCGCACGGCGACCGATGTGGATACTGGAGGGGTGCCAGGTCCTCTAATCGAGCTGCGACGGGTCACCGTAATGCGCGGTGAAACCATCGCGCTCCGTGAAGTCAGCCTCAGCATAGGGGCGGGCGAGCATGTGGCGATTCTCGGCCCTAACGGCTGCGGCAAATCCACCCTCATCAAGACCATCACCCGGGAGTGTTATCCGCTCGCGTCGCCGGAATCGTCCATTTCCATCCTGGGCCAGTCGACATGGAACGTTTTCGATCTGCGCGCGCTGCTGGGTATTGTTTCGAACGATTTGATGACGCAGTGCACGCGCGAAATCACGGGTTTCGATATTGTCCTGTCAGGGTTCTTCTCGAGCATCGGCATCTGGCCGAATCACGAGGTCACCGGCCCCATGCGCGCCAGAGCCTGGGAGATTCTTCAATTGCTCGAAGCTCCCCACCTCGCGGAGAAGCCGGTGGACGAGATGTCGTCCGGGGAAGCGCGGCGCATGCTGATCGGCCGCGCGCTGGTACACAGTCCCCGGGCGCTGCTGCTCGACGAGCCTTCAACCAGTCTGGATCTTTTCGCGCAGCACGAATTGCGCGCAACGGTGGGGAAACTGGCGCGTTCGGGGATCGGGATTCTGCTCGTCACGCACCATTTATCCGATATCGTTCCGGAGATCGAACGGGTAATTTTCATGCGCCGGGGCCGGGTGGTGGCGGACGGACCGAAGCGCGAGACCCTCACCGCCGGCGCTCTGCGGGAGCTTTTCGGGGTGGAAGTGGAACTGGCCGAGCGCGCGGGTTACTATCATCTCTGGTGAACGAGCAACCGAAATTCGGCATAGGCCGCGCCGAGGTGCAACCCCATTGGCCCTCCGTGGCGGCGGCGCTTGCGATCGGCGTGATTTACATCGCCATGCCAGACGCGTTGATTGTGGGGCCGAGATGGTTGCTGCTGGCCGTGACCACGCTGCTGCTGATCCCCGCGCTGATTTCGCTTCACGCCGGGAAGTTGCGGCTCAACGAAATCCTGGCCTACGCGGGGCTGTCGGTGATCACGCTGGCGTTGATATCTTCGCTGACGCTGCTGGTGATCCGGCTGCCCGAACATAAAGACGCGCCGGTTGAGTTGTTGCGCGCGGCCGGCGCCCTTTGGGTGAGTAACATTCTGGTATTCGCGTCGTGGTACTGGAGGCTCGACGGCGGAGGGCCTAATGAACGCGACAAACAGGGCGTCCACACCGACGGCGCTTTCCTGTTCCCGCAGATGGCCATGGATCAAAGCCTCAGGAAGCAGACCGGCGAAGAATGCTGGAGCCCCGGGTTTATCGACTATTTATTTCTGGCATTCAATACCAGCACGGCTTTCTCGCCTACCGACGTTCCGGTGCTGTCGCAATGGGCCAAGGTCCTGATGATGGTGCAGTCGATGATCTCGCTGATGACGGTGGCGCTGCTGGCCGCGCGCGCCGTGAATATTCTTTAAGCTTCCGTGCGGGGGCCTGATACCCTTCAGGCTGTGACTCAGATTCAATGGCAGGACGACGCGGAACTGTTCCGCCTGATGCGCGAGCGGTTGTTTACGGCCGCGGTGGGAGACGTGCTCGATACCATGGGCCTGCTCCATCAATTCCTGCCGCCGGAGATTCGCGCGCTGCGTCTGGACATGGTGGTCGCGGGCCGCGCTATGCCCGTCCTCGAAGCCGATTGCTTTGGACGCGGCGAACGGCCATTCGGGCTGATGCTCCACGCCCTCGACGACCTGAAACCGAACGAAGTCTATGTTGCCTCGGGGGGCAGTCCGCGCTATGCGCTCTGGGGCGAGTTGATGAGTACGCGGGCTATACATCTGGGCGCGGCGGGCGCCGTGGTGAATGGGTACTCGCGGGATACGAAGGGCATTCTGCAACTGGGATTTCCCACGTTTTCGTGCGGGAGCTATGCGCAGGACCAGGGTTATCGCGGCAAAGTGGTTGATTTCCGCGTCGGGATTGAGATTGAGGGAGTCGCGATTGTGCCCGGCGATATCGTGTTCGGCGATCTCGACGGAGTCCTCATTATTCCGCGGGACGCCGCGCAGGAGGCGATTTCAAGGGCGCTCGAAAAGGTGAGCCAGGAGAGCGCCGTGCGCACCGCTATCGTGGATGGGATGAGCGCGGTGGATGCCTTTGAAAAGTTCGGCGTGATGTGAAAGAGCGAACGAATTCCTGGGCTGCTGCGTATGGCAGGGTGTGAGGTTTCTCGCCTATGCGGCGCTGATTGCTTTTCCAGCGGCGAGCCCCGGCCAGACCTTTGGAGACTGCGCCCGGCCGTTTGAGACCCGAGTGCAGCCGGGGAGGCCGACTGCCATGCACATCCGCTCGGGCGACATCGACATCACGGGGACCAGTGAAGACGTGTTGCGCGTGACCTGCCAGGTAAACACCAGCGGCACGAAGATCAGTTTCGCGGCCGGCGACCTGAGGATTTATGACGGCCCCGACCATGACGCGCATTTCCGCATTGCGGTGCCGCAACGAACCAATTTGCTGGTGCGAGCGCCCGCGGGAAACCTGAATATATCCGGAATCGCCGGCGATAAGGACGTTGAGCTCAGAGCCGGCAATCTGACCATTGCGGCGGGACCGGCGGAGAGCTATCGGGTAGTGGAGGGCTCCCTCCTTGCGGGCAATCTGCGGGCCGAGCCGTTCGGCGTGATGAAAGAGGGACTATTCCGCAGCTTCCGCAAGGAGAATGCGAAAGGCCAATACCGGCTGCGGGTGGAACTGATGGCCGGCAACCTTACGCTGAAGTAGCCCTGCGTTTGGCGAACGAATTGCAGCCTGCGTGCCCGGAGGCATGACACAAGATGTTGCATTGGTCGCTGATATTTCTGATCGTCGCGCTCATTGCGGGTGCGTTGGGCTTTTTCGGCATCGCAGGTGCCGCGGCGGGGATGGCGAAGATCTTGTTTTTCGTGTTCCTGGTGCTCTGGCTGGTCGGCTTCATTTCCAGTCGCCGCTCGATTTAGTCAAGCCCACCGGGATAGCTGAACCCGCGAGCTAACCGATGTCGACGCCCATGGACCGCGCGGTGCCCTTGACCGAGCGAATGGCGGCATCCACGTCGAAGCAGTTCAGATCGGGCATTTTGATCTTCGCGATTTCCTCGATCTGCTTTTCGGTGATTTTTCCGACTTTGGCCTTGTGCGGCTCGGCCGAACCTTTGGCTATGCCCACGGCGCGCTTGATGAGCACGGGGACCGGCGGGGTCTTGGTGATGAAGGTAAACGAGCGGTCCGAGAAAATGGTGATGACCACGGGAATGATCAGCCCTTCCTGGTCCTTGCCCGAAGTCTTCGCATTGAATGCCTTGCAGAACTCCATAATGTTGACGCCCTGCGGGCCGAGGGCCGTTCCCACGGGGGGCGCGGGCGTGGCTTTACCAGCCGGAATCTGCAGCTTAACCTGCCCTGTAATTTTCTTCGCCATACTAAAACCTTTCCTATGAACTCTTTTCGACCTGTAGGAATTCCAGTTCCACCGGGGTGGCGCGGCCGAAGATGGTGACCAGCACGCGCAGCGTATTGCGCTCCGAATTGATTTCGTCCACCTTGCCCTGGAAGTTCGCGAAGGGTCCGTCGACAATGCGCACGACCTCGTTCTTTTCGAACGTCATGCGCGGCCGCGGCCGCTCGGCTGCCGTGGTCTGCCGGTACAGCATCTTGTTGATCTCGTCCGCGCTGAGCGGCACCGGCGTCTGACCGCCGCCGACGAAGCCGGTGACGCGCGGGGTGTCCTTCACGCGGTGCCAAAGCTCGTCGTTCATATCCATCTGCACGACTACGTAACCGGGATAGAGCAGGCGCTTGCTGGTCACTTTCTTGCCGTTGCGCAGTTCGACGACTTCCTCTTCGGGAATAAGGATCTGGCCGATCTGCCCGCCGAATCCGAAAGCGTCAGCGCGGGTACGCAGCGATTCCGCCACTTTGCGCTCGAAACCGGAATAGGTGTGGATGATGTACCAGTGCTTGGTTTCGGGTACTGGCTCCGCGGCAGCTTCGGCAGGCGGCGCTGCAACCCCATCGACCGCTTCGTCCACGGGCGCCGCTGTCTGCTCTTCGGGTATCTGTTCGGGTTCCGGCATTTGTTCTTTCTACTTCACCAGAAACTGGTAGGCGCGCTGCACGGTGTTCTGGAGGATCTTATCGATAATCTCGAAATACAGGGCGAATGCGAACACGCTCAGGATCACCACCAGCGTGGTGGATTCCACCTGCTTCCGGCTGGGCCACGTGACACGCCGCATCTCCGCCCTGACGTCCGTCAGATACTCGCGCGTGCTCTCCAACCAATTTGACTTTTTACCTTCCAGTTCGGCCGCCATGGCGTTCACTTCGCTCTTCTTAAATTTTAACGGGATTCTGGCAGGGGCGGAGGGATTCGAACCCCCAAAGGCGGTTTTGGAGACCGCTGGTTTACCGTTAGCCTACGCCCCTGTCTAACGCTCTTGAGGAGAGTCCGTACTCCAGTTTACCTTATTACTTGGTTTCCCGGTGCGGCTGGTGCTTGCGGCAGTGCGGGCAGAACTTTTTCATTTCCAGACGCTCGGTGGTCGTCTTCTTGTTCTTGGTGTTGGTGTAGTTCCTGTTTTTACATTCCTGGCACTGGAATGTGATGATTTCTCTTGGCATTTCTATATCGCTCCGTTAATCCAGAATCTCGCTGACCGTACCGGCGCCGACGGTTCTGCCGCCTTCGCGGATCGCAAAACGTGAACCCTTATCCATGGCGACCGGGTGATCAGTTCCACCACCAGCCGCACGTTGTCGCCGCCCGGCCTGCGTCGAGCGGTTTCTTGAACATTTCGCCCCTGACAACCGTCTTGCCGGTATCGCGGAAGCCGACGATCTCCATATCCTCGCTCACCTCGCAAACACCTTGTTCGATACGGCCGGTGACGACCGTGCCGCAGCCCTGAATCGAGAAGATATCTTCGATCGGCATCAGGAACGGCTTGTCCACGACGCGCTGCGGAACCGGGATATAGCTATCGACCGCTTCCATCAGTTCGTCGACCGTCTTCTCCCACTGCCCTTCGCCGTTCAGCGCGCCCAGCGCCGAAACGCGAACCACCGGCAAATCGCCGCCGGAGAACTGGTAGGACTTGAGCAGTTCGCGGACTTCGAGCTCGACGAGATCGAGCAATTCCGGATCGTCCACCATATCCACCTTGTTCATCGCCACCGCGATAAAGGGCACGCCGACCTGGCGGGCCAGCAGGATGTGCTCGCGGGTCTGGGGCCGTCAGTAGCCGCGACGACCGGAATCGCGCCACCCATCTGGGCCGCGCCCGTGATCATGTTCTTTATGTACTCGGCGTGGCCGGGGCAATCGACGTGCGCGTAATGCCGTCTGGCCGTCTCATACTCGACGTGCGAGGCCATGATCGTGATAACGCGCGCCTTTTCTTCCGGGGCGTTATCGATCAAATCGAAAGACCGGAACGGCACCTTCGGATTGTTCTTCCCGAGCACCTTGGTGATCGCCGCCGTCAGCGTGGTCTCGCCGTGATCGATATGCCCGATGGTGCCGATATTGACGTGCGGCGTGCTGCGGTCAAACTTCTCTTTCGCCATGCAACTTGAAATCCTCTGAAGAAAAGCAAAAAAACTGGAGCCGTTGACCAGGATTGAACTGGTGACCTCGTCCTTACCAAGGACGCGCTCTACCAACTGAGCTACAACGGCTCGTACCACAAAATCTGGTGGACAGGGGAGGATTCGAACCTCCGTAGCTCGCAAGGAGCGACAGATTTACAGTCTGTTGCCATTAGCCGCTCGGCCACCTGTCCGGGTGTTTATAATCAATAACTTAGCACTGCCTTATGCTCGGACACGTGCCAATTGGTGCCATTTTGTTGGGCCATTGTTTTTCGGACACCGACCCACAAGGAAT
>JBEKAQ010000033.1:0-47636 GCA_050015835.1 Bryobacteraceae bacterium
ATCCTCGAAGACACCAAAGAAGGCGCCCGATGGAAAAGAAAATGAAACTTCATTCCCAGGCCGTCCACGCCGGCGACCGCAAACGCACCCCGGGATGGGTTCCCGTCACAACTCCCATCCACGCCGCCACCAGTTTTTTCTACAACGACATCGACGATCTCGACCGCGTCTTCGGCAAGGAGATGCCCGGCCAGAGCTACAGCCGCTACGGCAATCCCACCAACGACGCACTCGAGGAACTCGTCACCCAACTCGAAGGCGGGGCCGGCGCGCTCGCCTGCAGCTCCGGCATGGCCGCGCTCCACATGGCCATCAATACCGCCCTGCTCGATCGCCGCCGCGTCGTGCTCGCCGCCGATCTTCTCTACGGCGCCACGCTCAACATGCTCGTCAAGGTTTTCGAACCGGCGGGCGTCGAAGCTGTCTTTGTCGATTTCACCGATGAAAAGGCCGTCCGCGCCGCCATCGCTCAGCATCGCCCCGGCGCCATCGTCATGGAGACCGTAGCCAATCCGTTGCTGCGCGTCCCCGCGCTCGATCGCATCGCCGCCATGGCCCACGAAACCGGCGCGTCCCTCGTCGTCGATAACACCTTCGCCACGCCCCTGATCGTCCGCCCGCTCGATCTCGGCGCGTCCCTCGTCGTCCACAGCCTCACCAAGTACTTGTCCGGCCATGGAGACGTGATGGGCGGCATCGTCGTCACCGACGCGGAACATCTCGACCCCATGCGCAACCTCTCGCGCATACTCGGCTTTACGCTCGGGCCGTTCGAATCCTACCTCGCCATGCGCGGCATCAAGACGTTTCCCATCCGCATGGAACGGCAATGCGCCAATGCATGCCGCATCGCGCAATGGCTCTCCGCGCATCCCGCGGTCGATCGCGTCAACTTCCCCGCCGATCCCAATCATCCGGACGCCGAAAACATCCGGCGCTTGTTCGCCCCCAATTTATTCGGTGGCATCGTCAGCTTTGAAGTGAAAGGAGCGGATCGCGAAAAGATCTTCCGCCTCATGAACGCGCTGAAGATGATCGTCCCGGCCACTTCCCTCGGCGACGTGCACAGCATGATGCTCTATCCCGCCATGTCGTCGCACCGCGAACTGGCGCCGAAGCATCGCGCCCGCCTCGGCATTCGCGACAACCTCGTGCGCCTCTCGGTGGGCATCGAAGCCGTCGAAGACATCATCGCCGATCTCGACCAGGCCCTGCGCTTATGAAGCAGTTCCCGCTTGCATTTGGAAGCGACCTCCGGGATAATAAACAGACCAACCGTACTTGATTTTCTCCGTGGACTATCGCGCGATGAACTGGAATGTCTCGCCGAATTCCAGGGAGCTTGTGTGTTGGAGGCACAGGAGTTCGAAGCTTTCAACCCCTATCGTTTACTGGCTGAATTTTTCGATCCACGGACGTCCGATCGCTGGCACAATGCCGATGATCGCGCACATAAGACTTTCGTACTGCTTGCCTGGCTCGAACAAACGCAAAGCTCGCGGCGCGTTGATGTTCGGACCGAATCCATCCACTTAGTCTGAGAATTTTCTGGTCTGAGAAATTTGGCGCAGCGCACAACTACTTAGTGTGCGCTTCAGAGAACCTCTTCTGCTGCCGTTTGGTTGTATAGCCATCGGCGTAGTTTTCGCTTCTTCCCAGCAATTCTCTGTAACGGAATCGTCATGTGCGATAACCGCACTGATCGCGATCGCCTTATTCGCAACGCTGCGATGCGCCTGGCAGATAGCCTATGGCGCCGCAGGCTGTGCATTGGTATTTGCCGGGATCGTCCTGGTGGCCGCGCGGCCCGCCGTTCCGCCACCCGTGCTCTCCGTTCCGGACAATGCGCCCGCGATCCTCGAAGGCTGTGTGGTGGATCCGGCTCTGGTCGCGGCGGATCGTGAACGCTTCACCATCGAATTGGCGCCGGGTGCACGCGCCCAGGTCTCCTTGTCCGCCAAACCCAATGAGGAGTTCCCTAACCTTCCTTATGGCACGAGGGTCGAATTCCTCGGCAAAGTCAGGCGTCCCCATAACTACAACAATCCCGGCGCCTTCGACGCAGTTCATTTCTTCGCCCGTAAGAAGATCTTCTGGAATGCCTCGGGCGAAGCCGCCGCCGTACATAAACTGCCGGGGCGCTGCGGCAATCCGCTCGCTGCCTTCACCTTCGGCATTCGATCCGGCTCCCTCGAACGACTCGACCGTCTGTATTCGAACGACCCCTACAGCAATGGCATGATGCAGGCCGTTCTGATCGGCGCCACCGCCAAACTCGAACGCATCTGGACGGAGGATTACCGCTCCACTGGCACCTTTCACACCCTGGTGATTTCGGGCAGCCACGTTGCCGTGCTGGCCGCCGTGTTCTTGTTTTTCCTGCGCCTCTGCGCCGTCCCGCGCGCCTTTGCGCTCGCCGCCACCATCGCCATGACGTGGCTCTACGCGGGTATCACCGGCGGCCAGGCTCCGGTGCTGCGCTGCGCCTCGGCGATGACGTTGTACGCGATTGGCCGGACCTTTTTTCGCAAAGGTCGGCTGCTCAATATTCTCTCGGCCGTCGCGCTCGGGTTCCTCGTAGTGGATCCGGAAGAGCTGTTCGATTCCAGCTTCCAGCTCTCCTTCATGGCCGTGGCTCTGATCGGCGCATTTGTGGTTCCCCTGCTCGATGCCTCCTCGGCGCCGCTGGCCCGCGGTCTGGCCGACATGGGGGACGTTCGCAAGGACGTTCGGCTCGCGCCCAAATCGGCCCAACTCCGCGTCGAGATGCGCCTGCTCGTTTCCACGCTCGTTCTGTTCTGCGGAGTGCCGGGCCGCATCGCGCGCGTCCTGCTTATCGCCGCGGCGCGCATGGGCCTTTACCTGTGGGAGATCTTCGTCACGTCGTTCTTCATCCAGATCGGGCTGGCCCTGCCGATGATCGTCTATTTTCACCGCCTGTCGCTTTCCGGTCTTTCGGCCAACGCCATCGTGGTACCGCTGTTGAGCGCGGTGGTTCCGCTCGGCTTCATGGCGATTGCGCTGAACTCGCATCTCCTCGCCGGGTTGTGCGCCTGGCTGCTCGCACTGGCCCGTGGAGCCGTTGGGATGCATGCGCGATGGGAGCCCGATTGGCGCATTCCCGCACCGCCCGTCTGGCTGGCCATACTGTTCACGCTGGCGCTGATCCTCGCGGCATGGCGCAAAAACAATAAATGGTCGCGCGCACTGTCCTGGACTGTCGTCGCGATCGCTCTGGGAACCATTTACATTCACCCGTTCCCCCCCATCCTCGATCGCGGCAAATTCGAACTGAGCGCCATCGACGTCGGCCAGGGCGACAGCCTGCTCGCCGCATTCCCCAACGGCACCCTGATGCTGATCGACGCCGGCGGCATCCCCGGTTTCGGCCGCGTTCGAAAAGCCGGTATCGACATCGGTGAAGACGTCGTCTCGCCCTACCTGTGGACGCGTTCCATCAAACGTCTCGACATCGTCGTGATGACCCACGCGCATGAAGATCACATGGGCGGCATGAGCGCGGTGCTGAAGAATTTCAGGCCGCGCGAATTGTGGATCGGCGCGGTGCAGGAGAGCCCCGAATGGGTCTCCGTGCGCGATACCGCGCGGCAGCTTCACATCGCCATTCTTCCCATGCGGCAGAGCGCGCCCTTCGCCTTCGCGGGCACCACCCTGCACATCCTCGCGCCCGTTCCCGACTACCTGCCGGAGGACAAACCGAAGAACGACGATTCGCTCGTGATGCAGGTGAAGTTCGGCGCCACTTCATTCCTGCTTGCCGGAGATATGGAAAAGAAAATCGAAGAGCGGCTGTTCTACGCGGGGCTGCTCGAGCATGCGGACGTGCTGAAGGTGGGACACCACGGCAGCCGCACCTCCAGTTCGCCGGACCTTCTCGATGCCGTGCACCCGGCCTTCGGCATCATCTCGGCCGGATTCGAAAACAGCTACGGACACCCGCATCCGCTGATCGTCGCCGCTCTGAAGGAAAGACATGTCGCCGTGTATCGCACCGATGAATCGGGATTGGTAACGCTCGTCAGCGACGGCAGAAGAATCCGCGTCAACTGAGCGGCTCGCGCATGCGATCGAGCCACGCCGCAACGCCGGCGAAAACCAGGAACGCGATCTCGCCTGAGATCGCCATCACCTTCAGGCTCGGAGGGGGAGGCCCATACACATTGCCGATCTCAATGACGATGAGAAGCACGACGAGTACGATCATCCCCCACCGCCCCACCGCGTTCTTCGCATGCGTAGCGCCGAGATAGATCGCGAGGCCGGCAATTACCAGGGCGCTCTCCACCCCGACCGTCGCCGCGCGGTAATTCCATAACCCCAGCCCAACCTTCGGACCCCCGCGAAACAGCGGCAGATCGGGACCATGCACAAAGTAATCGAGCACCCAATGCGAGAACACCAGCATGCCGAGCAAGCGCGATTTCGTCACGCGATAGAAGAACCACGACCAGACGACGGCCATCACCAGACCATGCGTCCAGGGGTAATCGTAAAAGTCGAACGGAGACGCCGGCATGAAACCGGGAACGATGCGCACGTGCTCGATTCCCAGCAGCACGGCGGGCGCCCAGAGAATATCGAGGAACTGAACGGCGATAAAATTCCAGCCGAGCGATTTACCCGGCGCGAGGCGCTTCGCCGCCAGTGCCACCCCGTAATGTCCGATGAACATGCTCAAATCATCGTATATTTATTCAAGGTGTCCATGCGCACTACAATTCTGACCACGCTGCTGATTTTTCCTGCGATTGCTCAAAGCCCGCCCGCATGGGTTGAGACGAGCAATCGGAACGCGCAACTGCTCATCGCGATTAACGCGAAGTACAGCCCCGAATCGGCGGCCGAAGATGGTGTCCCGGGTTTGGACGACCAGACCACCATGATTTCGGCCGACCGGCTGCGCGAGCGGCGCGCGGATCTTGTGAAGGCGCGCGCGGAACTGGAGTCGAGATTCAAAACGGAGAAAGATCCGATGGTCCGCCAGGACCTGCAGATTCTGATGGACTCAGCCGACCGGGATATTCGCGTGCTCGACATTCGCGAGAAGACATACCTTCCCTACACCAACGTCGCCAATCTGGTCTTCTTCGGAGCGAAGAGTCTGCTGGACGATCAGGTCAGCCCGGAGCGCCGGCCCGCCGCGGTGGTCCGGTTAAAGAGGTACGCCGGGATGGAGTCCGGTTTTGTGCCTATCGCCACACAGGCCGAAGAGCGTTTCCGCGAGAAGCTTCGCGTCCCTGGCTTGATGGGGCCTTCCAGGATGGAGGTCGAAAAAAACCTTGGCAATACCGAAACTTACATCAACGGCATGGGCCTGCTCCTTGAGAAATACAAAATGCAAGGCTATCAGGAAGCTTACGCGAAGTTGAAAGAGCAGCTCACCGAGTACGACGCTTTCGTGCGCAGAGAAGTCCTCCCCAGAGCGCGAACGGATTTCCGGGTGCCACCCGCGATATACAAGCTTGCGCTCGAAAACTACGGAGTCGATTACTCGCCCGAAGAACTTGAGCGCCTGGGTCACCAGGCCTTTGCCGACTATCAGGCTCAAATGCAGAAGATTGCCGCGAAAGTGGCTAAGGAGCGCAACCTTCCCTCGTCCGATTACCGCGACGTCATACGCGCTCTCAAGAAGGAACAACTGACGGGCGACGACATTCTGCCCACCTACGAAAAGACGCTGGCGCAGATTGAGGACATCATACGGCAGAACCACCTGATCGCCTTGCCCGACCGGCCCGCCCTGATCACCATCGCGACCGCGGCGGAAACGGCGCAACAACCCGCGCCTCACATGGTGGCGCCGCCGCTGCTGAACAATCGCGGCGAACGCGGCAAGTTCGTCCTCCCGCTCGAAACCAAAGGCGAACACGGCGCGGCGCTGAAATATGACGATGACACATTCAAAGCCGCGGCCTGGACGTTGATCGCGCACGAAGCCCGTCCCGGACACGAACTGCAGTTCGATTCCATGGTGGAACACGGCGTCTCGCTCGCCCGCGCTCTTTTCGCCTTCAACAGCACCAATGTCGAAGGGTGGGGGCTCTATTCGGAGTGGTTCATGCTCCCTTACATGCCGGACGACGCGCAATTGATCTCGCTTCAATTCCGCCTGCTGCGCGCCGCCCGCGCCTTTCTCGATCCGGAGTTGCAGGAAGGCAAAGTGACGCCGGAGCAGGCGATGCGGGTTCTCGAAGACGACGTGGTCGTGTCGAAGGCGCTCGCCACCGAAGAGGTCGAGCGCTTCACCTTCCGCATGCCCGGACAAGCGGTCGCGTACTTCGACGGCTTCACCCGGCTGCTCGAAATCCGCCAGGCCGCCGAGAAGGCGCTGGGACCGAAATTCAACGTCCAGCGCTTCCACGACTTCATCCTTTCGCAAGGCCTGCTGCCGCCCGCCTTGCTGCGAAAAGCGGTGATGGAAGACTTCGCCGCAAAACAGTAATAACGCCGGGCCCTGTGATCTAATGAGTTCCGATGAACTCCGCGAATAGTATCACCTCGCTCGACTGGCTGATGATTGCCCTCTACTTCGGCGTGCTGCTGTGCGTGGCGTGGTGGGTGGTGAAAAAGGGCAAGGACTCGACTACCGATTACTTTCTGGCCGGCCGCAATCTCGGCTGGTGGATCATCGGCGCATCCATCTTCGCCTCTAACATCGGGTCGGAGCACATCGTCGGATTAGCCGGATCGGGCGCCACCAGCGGCGTGGCCATGGCGCATTACGAATTACACGCCTGGTGCCTGCTCGTACTGGGCTGGGTGTTCGTGCCGTTCTACATGCGGTCGATGGTCTTCACGATGCCGGAATTCCTCGAGCGGCGCTTCAGCGAAGGCTCGCGCTATGTTCTGTCCATCATCTCGATCATCACGTTCATCATCTCGAAGATCGCGGTGGGGATTTTCGCGGGCGGCGTGGTCTTCAGCACGCTGCTGCCGGAAATGCATGTGAATATCGCCGGAGTCAACATCGACAGCTTCTGGCTCGGTTCGGTGCTGGTGATCGTTCTCACCGGCTTCTACACCACGCTCGGCGGCATGCGCGCCGTGGCTTACAACGACGCGGTGCAGGTAGGCGTCCTGATTACCGGGTCTTTCCTGCTGACGGCTTACGGCCTGGTCGAACTGGGCGGATGGAGCGAACTGCGGCGCATCTGCGGATCCGACATGTTCAATCTCTGGAAGCCGCTGATTCCGGCCGGCGTGGAAGGCACCTGGGCGCCGGTGCTGCAGCTCGATTCCGCGGGCAGGATCGTGAAGGAAGCGTGGTATTTCAACGGCAATTTCCCGTGGCTGGGCATGTTGTTCTGCGCGCCCATCATCGGGCTTTGGTATTGGTGTACCGACCAATACATCGTGCAGCGCGCGCTGGGCGCACCCAATCAGGCAACCGCGCGGCGAGGCAGCATCTTCGCCGCCTTTCTGAAATTGTTCCCCGTGTATCTGTTCATCATCCCCGGCCTGATCTGCTACGCGCTGGCGAAGAGCGGCAAGGCTCCGGGGCTGGGCGGGCTGATCGGATCCGATGGCCAGGTGATTCCGGCGGTCTCGAACGGCGCGTTCCCCATGATGGTGAAATACCTGCTCCCTTCCGGCATTCGCGGCATCGTGGTGGCGGGGCTGCTCTCCGCGCTGATGGGTTCGCTCGCGGGTGTGTTCAATGCATGCTCGACTCTGTTCACGGTGGATCTCTACCAGAAATGGCGGCCGAAATCGTCGCAGCACCAGTTGGTGCACATAGGCCGGGCGGCGACAGTCGGGATGGTCGTAATCGCGCTGGCATGGATTCCGGTGATCAAGGGCGCGAGCGGTCTTTATAACTACCTCCAGTCGGTGCAGGGGTATCTGGCGCCGCCGATTTTCGTGGTGTTCTTTCTGGGCGTGTTCTTCAAGCGGATGAATGCGCAGGGAGCGTTGTGGGCCATGATTGCCGGCTTCACGCTGGGCATCTCCCGCATGCTGATCGACACTCCGATCACGCTGGGCCTCGCGGGATTCGAGAAAGGCTACACTGAAGGATCGTTCCTCTGGATCATGAACAACATTTACTTTCAGTACTTCAGCGTGTTGATCACTGTTGTTTCGGCGATCGTGATGGTGGCGGTGAGTTATGCGACGGCCGAGCCGGACTACGTAGCTATAAAAAGCCTGACGTTCGAAACCACTACTGGCGCCGACCGTCTGGCGACGCGCGCCAGTTGGGGCTGGAAGGAAGTGGCGGGCTCGGGGCTGGTTCTGTTTTGCATTCTGTGCTCGTACCTGTACTTCCGGGGTTGAGACGCAATGCCTGAAAATCGGCCGGTTCGTGCGCCCGATCTGGCGGCGAAGAAGCAGAACGGCGAGAAGATCGCCATGCTTGCGGCGTATGACGCGACCATGGCGCGCCTGTTCGATCAATCCGGCATTGACGTTATTCTGGTGGGCGACTCGCTCGGCATGACGATCCTGGGGTACGACACGACCATCCCGGTCACGCTCGACGCCATGGTGCATCACGCGGGCGCCGTCAGCCGCGGCACGAAGCGCGCGCTGGTGGTGGCCGACATGCCGTTTCTCTCCTACCGGATTACCGATGCGGAGACGGTGCGCGGAGCGGGACGGCTGATTCAGGAGGGCGGCGCGGCGGCGGTGAAACTCGAAGGAGCGGGAGCGGTTGCCGGCGCGGTGAAACGCTTGGTCGATTGCGGCATCCCCGTGATGGCGCACCTCGGGCTCACGCCGCAATCGGTGCATCAGCTGGGCGGTTTCCGTGCGCAAGCCAAACAAGCGGATGGGGCGCAGCAGTTGCTCGACGACGCGCTGGAGTTGCAGCAGGCCGGCGCCTTCGCGCTGGTGATCGAGTGCATTCCCGCGGAACTGGCGCGCCGCGTCACTGCGGAACTGCGCATCCCGACCATCGGAATCGGCGCCGGTCCGCATTGCGATGGGCAGGTGCTGGTGAGTTACGACATGCTGGGGCTGTATGAGAATCCTCCGTCGTTCGTGAAGCAGTATGCGCGGTTGCGCAACGACATAACGCGGGCGGCGAAGGAATACATTGAAGACGTGAAATCCGGCAGATGATTATTACCTCAATCGACGCGCTGCGCCGGCGTCTTTTGCTCAGTCGAATGCGCGGCCGCACCATCGGGCTGGTTCCGACGATGGGGGCTCTTCACGAAGGCCATCTGAAGCTGATCGCGAAAGCTCGTGCGGACTGCCAGGTGGTGGTGGCCAGCATCTTCGTGAATCCCATTCAATTCAATCGGCGGGAAGACTTCGCGCACTATCCGCGGACGCTCGAATCCGATACGCGGCAATGCTCGGAGGCGGGCGTCGACGTGATCTTCGCGCCCGCCGCGGAGGAGATGTATCCGGCGCCGCTTGCCACCTTCGTCGATGTGCCCGCGCTCGGCGAGCATCTGTGCGGACCGCATCGGCCCGGTCATTTTCGCGGCGTGGCCACGGTGGTGATGAAGCTCCTGCAGATTGTCCAGCCGGATGTTGCGTACTTCGGAGAGAAGGATGCGCAACAACTGGCGGTGATACGCCGCATGGTGCGCGATCTCAACGTGCCGGTGGAGATCGTGGCGGTGCCGACGGTGCGGGAAGCGGATGGGCTGGCGCTCAGTTCACGCAACCAGCGGCTCACGCCCGAGGAGCGGCAGATTGCCCCGATGCTGTACCGCGCGCTTCAAATCGCCGCGTGGGAGGGAATCGGGAAAGCCAGAGAGTTTCTGCAGGCCGAACCGCGGATCAGATTGGAGTATCTGGAAGCGGTGGATCCGGTGGAGATGCAGCCGGTCGGCGGCATGGAGCGCCCGGCGTTAATTGCGATTGCCGCGTGGATCGGCAATGTGCGGCTGATCGATAACTTATTGGTTCCGGCTTAGGGCGTCGGCCTGAGCTTCGGCTTCGCCCGCGGCTTCCGCCTCGACAGCCGCGGAGGGTCCGGCCGCGCGCGCCGCGTCGATCACCAGCTGTGCCCGTTCAAGGTCGTGCTCGGGAACCTGCACCTGAAATTCGAGGTTCGGGAGCACGCTGGGCCCGACTACCATGGCGGGAATGTCGTTGGCGTCCAGAATTCCCTTGATGGTCATCGCCTCCATTTCGGCATCGAAGTTGGACGAACTGAAGACCGGGAGCATGGGCTCTTCTGGCAGGGGATCTGTGCGCATCATGTATTCAAGATATCGTGTTGTATCGGGCGGCGCATTAGAATGGTGGAGGGTGTATAACGATGGACGAAGATAACGGCAAGCTGGGTTGGTTTCTCGCGGGTGCGGTGATCGGCGCTTCGATCGCTCTGCTGTATGCGCCGAAGAGCGGGAAAGACACGCGGAAGTATCTTGGCCAGACATCGAAAGAAGGCCAGAAGGCGATGGAACACAGCGGACGCGAGTTGATGGAGAAGGGTAAGGAACTCTACGATCGCGGCAAGCAGATCGCCGAGGATGCGGCCGATCTTTTCGAACGCGGGCGCAAGTTGGTGCAGGGCTGATTGACGGCTTCCGCAGGCCAACGTATCGAGGTCGGCGGCTTTCGCGTCACGCATGTGCGCGCCGGATCCTATTGGTGGGACGGCGGAGCGATGTTCGGCGTGGTTCCGAAGACGCTCTGGTCGAAGCATCAGCCCGTCGATGAATTGAATCGCATCGAAGCGGCGTTCAATTGTTACGTGGTGGAGGACGGCAGCCAGCGCATCCTGATCGAAACGGGAGGCGGCGTCCGGCATGACGAGCGGGCGCTCGAGCGCATGCGGCTCCCTCAACCGCCGCATCTTCCTCAAGTGCTGGCCGAGCATGGATTCGACCCCGCGTCGATCGACATCGTGATCGACACGCATCTGCACTGGGATCACGCGGGCGGCAATACGGTAGACCAGAACCGGCGGGTTTTGCCAGCCATCCCCAATGCCCGGTACATTGCGCAGCGGGGCGAACTGATGCATGCGCGGGAGCAGCATCCGCGCGACGCGATCAGCTATCGCGCGGTCAATTACGAGCCGCTGATCGAATCGGGCCGGATGCATTTACTCGATGGCGACAGCGACGTGACGCCGGGGATTGAAGTGCGCGTCACGCCGGGGCACAACCGGGACATGATGATCGTGCTGGTGCGATCCGGCGGAGATGTGTGGTGCCATCTGGCGGACCTGGTGCAATATACCGCACAAATCGCGCCGACCTGGGTATCGGGCTTCGATCTGTTTCCGCTGGAGGGCATCGCCAATAAGACCAGAATCCTGGGGCAAGCTGCGGCCGAGGGCTGGTGGTGCAGTTTCGGACACGACCCTTCCGTCGCGTTTGCGAAGATTGAAGTACAGGAGGGCAAGTGGCGAGCGACCCGGAGTCTTTCGAGGTTCTGACCTTCCGTAACGAGCCTTACACCGATTTCTCGAAGCCTGAAAATCGCCGGCGCATGGAAGAAGCGCAGGCGAGGGTTCGCGCGCAGCTGGGGCGCGAGTACGATCTGCTCATTGCGGGCGAACGCGCGCGGACGACGGAGAAGCTGAAATCGGTGAATCCGGCGCGTCCATCGGAGGTCATCGGCGTTCACCAGAAGGCTACGGTGGAACTGGCCAATCAGGCTGTCGAGACAGCTTACCGGAACTTTCCGGCATGGAGCGGGACGCCTGCCGCGGCGCGCATCCGCATGCTGCTCAGTACCGCCGAACGGATTCGCAAACGCCGGTTCGAGTTCAACGCATGGCTGGTTTTCGAGGCGGGGAAGACATGGCCCGAGGCGGAAGCGGAGGTCGCAGAGGCGATCGATTTTTGCGAATACTATGCGCGGGAGATGGGCCGTCTGGCCGGGTCGCACAGCGTGGTTCAAATGCCGGGCGAGCGCGATGAAATGCGGTATCTGGCGCTGGGCGTGGGCATCGTGATTCCGCCGTGGAACTTCGCGCTGGCGATCCTTTGCGGGATGACGGCGGCGGCTTTGGTGACGGGCAACACGGTGGTGATCAAGCCTTCGAGCGAGACGCCTACGATTGCGGCGATCTTCGCGGAGACGCTGCTGGAGGCTGGTTTTCCGGCGGAGTCGTTCTGCTTTCTCACGGGGAGCGGCGGAGCCATCGGCGACGTACTGGTGGCGCATCCGAAGACGCGCTTCATTGCGTTTACGGGATCGCGCGAAGTGGGTCTGCACATCAATGAACTGGCGGCGAGACAGCAGGCGGGCCAGATCTGGATCAAGCGGGTGATCGCGGAGATGGGCGGTAAGGACGCCATCGTGGTGGATGCCGATTGCGATCTCGATGCGGCGGTGGAAGGGGTGGCGGTTTCCGCTTTCGGGTATGCGGGACAGAAGTGCTCGGCTTGTTCGCGCGCCATTGTTCACGAGAAGATTTACGGGAAGTTTTTGGAGAAGCTTAAGGCTCGGACAGAGCGGATGATGGTGGGGGCGCCGGACGATCCTTCCTATTACGTGGGGCCGGTAATCAGTGCCTCGGCCAGGCGGACCATCCTCGATTACATCGCGATCGGGAGGGCGGAGGGGCGTCTGCTTACGGGCGGGGACGAAGTTCCACTTGACGGGTACTTTATTGAGCCTACTGTGATTGCGGATGTCGATTCGCGGGCTCGGATTTTTCAGGAGGAGATTTTTGGGCCGGTTTTGGCGGTGACGAAGGCGCGGGATTTCGACGATGCTCTGGCTTTGGCCAACGATTCGGTTTATGGTCTGACCGGGGCGGTTTACAGCAACAACGCCGAGCACGTCGCTTCCGCCCGCGATTCGTTTTTTGTGGGGAATCTCTATATCAATCGGAAGTGCACGGGGGCTATGGTCGGGGCGCATCCGTTTGGAGGATTCAATATGTCGGGGACGGATTCGAAGGCTGGCGGGCCAGACTATCTGCTATTATTTCTTCAGGCCCAGGCAATTGGACAGGCGGAAGCGCCTGTCCCACATTAACCCCGATTCGAAGGGGACCAGGAAATTGCAACAATAGGGTCAAATCCGATCGACGCGGCGCCGGGATCTTCGGGTCCCGGCTCTTTTATTTAGCTCCCTTGATCGGCTCTCCGGGGTACATGGCGCTATAAGCCAACTGCTGTTTCACCTGGTCTCTGGGGTAGCCGATATCGACCTTCGTCACCGTTCCGTTGGCGTCGAAGTGCGGCGTCAGCTCCGAATTGATACTTCCCCAGTAAGTCGGCAGGTTGAGCTTCCTGTAGCGCTCGACTACTTCGTCGCGCAGCTTCGGATCGAAGTGTACGGCGTATCGATCGATCAGCTGCTTGATGGCGTCGTAATCGCCTTCGGCCTTGATGCGCATGAGTTCGGCGAGTAACATGCCGGCCCCTTCGCGCATTTTCTTGTAATCCTTCACGACCACATACGATTTGCCATTGTGCCGCTCGACGGCGATGGCGCCGGTCTTATCCATGATGTAACTGGCGATCAGCTGCCGGTTGCGCTGGTGATCCTCTTCAATGGTGTCGCCTTTGGGGATGCGCCGGAGCTGCGTGAGCATGACGCGCGCTTCGCTGTTATACATGACGCGGCCTACGTCGTCGGTAGAGACGATGCCGAGTTCTTTCAACTTCGGATCGAAGACGTTCCAGAGGGCCATCAGGTCGGCGCGCGCTTCTTCGAGGGTGGAGAAATATTCCTTCAGGTAGAAAGACGCGTCGTGCGTGAGCTTCGGACTGAGCTTGCCCGACCCGTGCCCGATCACTTCGTGCAGGGCCGTGAGCAGATCTTCCGCTTCGGATTCATACTTCTTATCCATGGCGGCTTCGGTGGGCGAGAGGACGAATTCGTCCGTCATGGCGGAGCCTATAACCTGGTCGAAGGCGTGCGAACTTCCGGTGAAGAGATAACTCTTCGAACCATATTTAGCGCGGATCTCATCTTCGTTGGGAAGATTGTCGCCGATGGTGCTTACGTGGAAGTCGCCGGTCTCGACAGTGGTTTCGACGGCGTTGGCTATGGGCGGTTTGACACCCTCCTTCTTATAGCGCGCATCCCACGGGGCCTGATTTTCGAAGTACTGGGCGTTGGCGGCAATTTTGGAGATGGTGGAGGAAAGCTTCCGGTCGGTGATGGAGACGAAGCTTTGCGACGAGCCTTTGGCGCCGCGGGCGTCGCGATAGATCTCGATGAAACCGTTGGCGAAATCCACCGGTTCGTCATCCTGCACCCAGTCGATGTCGAATTGGATCCAGTCGCTGCGCTCGCCGGTCTGGTAATAGCGAATGAGATCGTCAAGGACTTTCTGCTGGGCGGGGCCGGCGTACGGGCGGGCTTTGGCGAAACAGTCGTTGGCTTTGGCGAGGTATGCGGCGTAGAGGCCGGGGGGAACGCGATGGTCGGGCGTGCCGGCGCGATAGACCTGCTCGACCAGCTTTCCATTGACCTTCGCCACGCGGGAATTGAGGCGGTAGTGTTCGGTGAAGCCTTTGAGATCGGCGAGGCTGACCCCGAGATAGAAGTTGTTGGCACTGGACTGAACGATGTCCTTGCCGCCGGTGGGGCTCTTGGCGGTGATCAGCGGCTCGAAGTCGGAATCGAAGAGGGATTGGCGGAGCGCGTCTACTTCGGGGATCAGGTCCTTGCGGCCGGCCTGATCGAGCGCGCGCTTCAATTCGTCGGCGGTGAAATCCGGCATGAATTTCTGCGAGGTGTTCTCGTTGTGATTGCCCTTATTGGACCAGAAGAGTTTGGTGAAATCGAGAATTTTGGCGTAGGTGGGGGCGTCGACCGTACCTCCGCTTGAGGCAACTCCGGCCGAGACGACGGCTTCGAGAACGCGGCGCTGGCGCAGGCCGAAGCGCGATTCCTGATCGTAAATGATGGGATCGATAGCGATGGCGGCCTGGGTCAGCCAGTACGCGAGGGCCTGCTGACGGGGCGTTAGAGTGTTGAAGCTATCGGCCTCGACCTGAATGATGGCGGTGTCTTTGACGCGGTCGACGAGGGGAGAAGCGGCCTGGCCGAGGGTGGCGACGGCCAGCAGAGTAAGGATGATTGCTCGCACGAGATTAATTTTGACACTTCGGGTCTGGTGGGTGGGAGGACAACGGCAATGGACAGGCGAAAGCGCCTGTCCCACATGTTTTCAGGCGGCGTTTTGGGGCGGCCCGATAGGCGTTGGCCCCTGGCCGGCCGATTTGACGAGCGCCCGCGCCTGTTTCAAGTGCTTTTTCCGGTCGATCAGGAAGACCACTTTTTCGTTTGAAAAAGCGAACCCAGCTTGTCGGGGATCGAAGGGCTCTCCGTTGTTAGCTGCAAGCTGGTGAAGGAGTTGCGCTTCTTCGAGTGCCTTCCCTTCGGCCGCTTTTCGCTCGGCCTGAAGGCTGTTGAGCTCTTCCATGTTGCGGCGCAGATTGCGGTTGATGCGCGATTCGTAGAGGGTAAGGTTCAGAATCTCTTTGGAACTGCGCATGAAGGTGACCGCTTCGCTGAGGAGGACGTCGGCCTGCTCGGCTCCGGTGTCCATCTGATTTTTCGGGTAGCCATGGCCGAGGGCGAAGATGCCGTCTTCGATGGACTGGATACGGTTGAGACGCCAGTGGTCGTGAGCGATCAGGCTGGCGAGCTGAAGTTCGAGCGGGCCGTCGGGATTGAGGCGGGCGATGATGGGGTTCGAGAAAGCTTCGAATTCGCGGCGATTGTCTTCGGTCATGATGGAGACCTGGCCGGTAAGGCCGTGGCGGAGACCGTTGAGGCGGGCGACCTGCTTGCCTTCTTCCGTCCGGGGACCGGTAGATTTTTGGGCGTTAGCCTCGTTGGCGCGTTGCTGGCGATCGGAGAGGAGTCTGACGACCTTCTCGATATTGGCCTTATCCTTTTCCAGTCGTTTTTGTTGCATCAGTTCTTTGTGTAGCGACATGGGGTGCTCCCGTGCACAGATGTAGCATGGCGCGGTATGGCTGGCGGCTCCGTGCGGCGGGAAGTTATTGGATTTAAAGATGAATTAACCGGAAAATATTCGGACCGGGTTTCCTGGGGTTGGCGATTGGGTATCCTGAAGGACTGGGAATACTTGGACTATCGCGCGATTTTCGAGGCGGTTCTGTTGGACCCACGTTATGTATTCAACCTTGATTGGGGAGAGTCGCCCGGGGCACCCTGAAGGGTACGGTTGGCGCGCACATTGCCGAGATCGAGCCGAATCTGGAAACGCTACGCCCGAAGCTCAGCGACGACTATTGGAAGCTGAAGTTGCTCATTCACACACCCGGTAGCTTCAAAGGCGAGTCGCAGCCAGGCGTGCCGATTTCCGATCCGAAAAGCCACGCATCGCTGGCATCCGATCGGCCGCTTCGAGGAAAAAATCTATGAGCCTATGGCGGAAGCGGCGCCGCTCGACGTGCTCCGCCAGCTTATGGAGGCCAACGGATTGAAGGCGGCCGACCTGGCCGAGACGCTGGGCGGGCGGTCGCGGGTTTCCGAGATTCTCGCGGGAAAGCGCGCCATCAGCAAAGAGCAGGCGCGGCGGCTGGGCGATCGCTTTAAGATTTCGCCGGCCGTTTTCATTTAAAGCAGATGAATATCTGTCGCGGGCCGGTCCGGGGCGTGACAAAGATTCTCTCTCTTCCCCCGCAACTGTGGCCCGCCGGCCGATGCAATTTATCGGGTCACGAATATTTTGGGACTGAATTGCTCTTTGATTCAATGAGTTAACGATCGGTTGGGCCTTGTTCACCGTTGGCTCGTTCTACTATTCGGCCGAAGGAGAACGAATGACTTTAAAATGCTTAGGCCGCTTCAACGTAACTACGCCGGGTACGCCCGTCCCGCTCACCACCGATCCGACGATCACCGCTTCCAAGGTGTTCTTTCAGGCGATTCCGGGACTCACGGGTAAGACCTACGTTGGAGTTCCCTCGATGGCTAAAGGGACGCTCGCCGGTGTGGCGCGCGCACTTTCGCCGAATCCGACCGGAGGCTTTTCCGAAACGTTCGAGGTTGAATCGCAGGATGGGGAGAATTCCATCCATGTGGCACAGTATGCGATCGACGCGGACGTGGCGGGCGAAGGCTTGCTGGTTACTTACTGGACGGAATAGAAGGCCGGTAAGTGGCGGACTGGATGTCTGTTTCCCAGACTTTCACCTCCGCCACTTGCACCGGATTATCCTGGCTGAGCTGTTCCTGCAGCTTTTCGCAGAAGTACCACGCCATATTCTCGGCGGTGGGATTCAGCTCGGTGAAGGGCGGCAGATCGTTGATGAATACGTGATCGAGCGGCTCCGAGATGGCGCGGAGGATGCGTTTGAGCTCGACGAAATCCGCCAGCATGCCGGTCGAATCGAGCTTTTCCCCGCGCAGCGTAACCTGCACGCGGTAATTGTGGCCGTGCACGTTCTCGCACTTACCCCGGTAGTTGCGGAGCGCGTGCCCGGCCGCGAAAGTATGTTCCACTGAAACTTCAAACATCGAAAAACTTCTCCACGTCTTCCATGCGCATGGTGAATGCGTAATCGGGCAGGCTGTCGAAAAAAACCTGGCCGTAGCGTTGCTGCGTGATCCTGTTATCCAGCAAGGCGAGTACTCCGCGGTCCGACACCGTGCGAATCAGGCGGCCGAACCCCTGCTTGAGGGAAATGGCGGCTTGTGGAATCTGGTAGTCGTAGAAAGGATTCCCTCCGGCCTCGCGCACATTGCGGATGCGGGCTTCGACCACCGGGTCGTTAGGAACCGCAAACGGCAACTTATCAATGATAACGCAGCTCAACTGATCGCCCGGGACGTCGACGCCCTGCCAGAAGGAAGAAGTGGCGAAGAGCACACAGTTGGGCGTTTCGCGGTATTCGTCGAGGAGGGCCATGCGGGGGCCGGTTCCCTGCATGAGGACGGGATGTTCGATGGCGAATGACACGCGGTCGTAGATCTGGCGCATTTGCTGATAGCTGGTGAAGAGGACGAAGGCGCGGCCCCGGCTGGCGGTGAGGATGCGGACGATTTCCTCGCTGGCGGCCTTCACGTAAGCCGGGCTGGACGGGTTGGGCAGGTGATTGGGCACGTAGAGGAGCGCCTGCGTCTGGTAATCGAAATGGCTGGGAACTACCAGGGTGCGGGCGGTTTCGAGGCCGAGGCGGGCCTGCACGTAGTCGAAGCCTCCGGATACGGCCAGGGTGGCGGATGTGAGGATGGCAGCATCGACTTTGTCCCAGAGATGCTGGCGCAGCACGTTCGCGACGTCGATCGGGGTGGCTTGGAGGAAGACTCCTCCGCGGCCCCGGCGTTCGATCCAGTGCACGAAGCTGGGGTCGGCGCCTTCGATGAGAAATTGCAGGGCGGAGCGAAGCTCGTGGGCGCGGCGGAAGAGAGGGATCACTTCCTGGGGGGCGTCCGGGATGATCTTGAGATGGCTCATCAGGAGGTCGAAGGCGGCGAGGAGGTCCGAGTAGATTTCGCGGTTATCTTCGGCGAATTGCTCGCGGGCGGTGAAGCTGGCGCGGCCGTCGCCGCCGGGGAGGGCGCCGAAGAACTGCAGGGAGATTTCCTCAAGGCGGATGAGGATGCGGTCGAGCTCCTGGGAGCCGAATTTGCGGGCACGGGAGAGGACGGAGATGTCGCGGCGGAGGTCGAGGACGCGCCAGGTGCTGATGGTGAAGCCGAAGTACTGGCCGGCGACGTCTTCGATGTCGTGCGCTTCGTCGAAGATGACGGAGTTGTAGTCGGGCAGGATCTTGGCCATGTCGTCGCGACGGACGGCGAGGTCGGCGAAGAAGAGGTGGTGGTTGACGATGATGATGTCGGCTTCGGCGGCGCGCTGGTGCATGAGGGTGATGAAGCAGCGGTCGAACTGCTTGCATTTCTGGCCAGCGCAGAGCTCGGAGCGGGCGTCGATTTTTCCCCATGCGGTGCTGTCTTCAGGAAGGGTGCGGATTTCGGCGCGGTCTCCCAGCTCGGTGGTTTTTTCCCAGTTCTGGATGATTTGAAAATCGGCGACTTCTTCGAGGCCGGTGAGGACGGGGGAATTTTCGGCTTCGTAGATCTTCTGGCGGCAGGCGTAGTTGCCGCGGCCCTTCATGTAACAGACGCGCAGGGGGCGTCCGACGACCTTTTCGAGAAACGGGATGTCGCGGAAGAAGAGCTGTTCCTGGAGAGCCTTGGTGCCGGTGGAGATGACGATGCGCTTTTCGGAGAGGATGGCGGGGACCAGGTAGGCGAGCGTTTTGCCGGTACCGGTGCCGGCTTCGACAATCAGCTTGCGTTTGTCGGCGAGGGCTTCTTCGACGGCGATGGCCATCTGAACCTGGCCGGGGCGGGATTCAAAAGCGGGGTGGGCTGAAGCGAGGGCTCCGCCGGGGAGGAAGAAGCGTTTGAGCGCGCGGCTGGCGGTTGCGAGCCCCATAGGTCCAGTTGAGCATATCGGTGCTACTTTAGGTCGAGCCACTTGACGCCGATTTCTTCGCTTGCGCGGTGCCGGGCAAGGCAGAGAGGTCACGCTACCGATGAATGCCCATTGAGGCCATAGCGGGATAGTATGCTTGTTTTCATGGCTATATCCTATATCATAAAAATATGATACGATAAACGTTTGGCAATAATAATAAATTTGTGATATTGTAATGGGTGAAGAGCTAAGAGCGATTCTTTGTTTTTGTTCGCCCGCGCCCGCGAGGCGGGACAAGATAAGGGACTGGTACATTGGCCTTACAGTTCAGGAACGGGCGGATGCCGACGTTTTCATTAAAGCCATGCGTCGAAAACGCGACGACTGGACGATGCCGGACTATAGGCCCTCGCTTAAGGGTTATTCCAAACTGGGGGAATTGAGATGGTCGTCCTGCAGAAAGCAACATCGCCTCATTGGTTTCCTGAGGGACGGGATCTTCGTGGCGCTGATCGGCTGCACCCACAAACAGAGAATCTACGATCCAGCCGATTCGCTTGAGACCGCCGAGAGAAGATTTAAAGAAATTGAGCGCAAGGAGGCAACGACCTGTGAATACGCACTCTGACGAACTCAGTAAGCTGCTTGACCCGGCGTACAGAAGCGCCTTCGTCGCGTCGCAGATCAACATCCAGGTTCCGTTTCAAATCCGCGCTTTGCGCAAGCAGCGCGGATGGACGCAACCTGATCTCGCCAAAAAAGCCGATATGAAACAGCCACGCATCTCTGCCATGGAGAGACCGGGGGGAGCTAACTTCACCCTTGAAACGCTGAAGCGGCTTGCTGATGCGTTTGGCGTGGCGTTAGTAGTTCATTTTGCTCCGTTCGGAGAGCTGTTGGATTGGTCAGATCGGTTCTCCCCCGATGATTTTATGGTGCCGAGTTTTGAGCAGGAGTTGCCGGAGCTGGAGGCCCGATGTAGTCGGGCTTCTTTGTCAGTAGCGAATCTGGGAGCCGGCGCGGAGTTGCGGGCCCGACCAACGGAAATGCCTCTGGACGAGGTTCGGCGCGCAGAGCTACTGAGCCGGCCGCGAAATCAACAGCAGGGGCCGCCAGAGCGAATTCCGCCTGGGGCGGCATTGGCGGCGATGGGAAGGGCGAGACAGGCATGAAACTGATTCACGCGAAGCTGGCTCGGTCAATCTGGTTGTTTGATATCCGGGACATGAACCCCAAAGGGAAGGATATACTCAGGGATCTTGTTTCCTGGATCAAGGATAATTACGATTTTGCCATAGCGCCGGACCCAGAAAACCCCATAGCCAATGCTGCGCCGCGAGCTACAACGGTGGCTCCGAAAGTTGAGGGCATTCCCGGACTCACGTTCCAGCGGGGAAGCTTTCAGGCGGAGGAGGCGGTTTACCTTGCGATAGACAGCCTAACTATCTACGATGATGGAATAGTCGTAGACTCTGCATCATCGACGGAGGACGCCGACAAGTTCGCTCTCGACCTTCTGACAGGAGCTACGCAGCAATTCGCGTTGGCTTATGATGCAGAAACGGTGCGTAAGCGTTTGTACCTAAGCGAACTGGTCGTCCGGTCGGACATTAACCTGACGTCGCTCAATCCGGCGCTCCCAGCCTTTGCTGAACGAATATCAGCCCCATTTTCCGGCACCCCAGGGATGCCCTTCACGGTGGGCGGTTTATCGTTCTGGTCGGACACCGATGGCTCTGGAAAGCAGAGAATGGTTAGATTCGAAAGGCAGGCTGGGAGATCTCTCGGCGAAAACAGATATTATTCCGACGCCCCAATGGAAACCAGGACACACTTCGAGATGCTCGAAGAATTTGAGCGTCTCTTCGTTGGAAGGTAAGGCTCTTCATCCCGCATTTGCGGAGCCTGGCTGTTATGATGAATCGATGCTGTATAGATGCCGAGCAACCTCCCCACGATCGTAATCGTCGGCCGTCCTAACGTTGGCAAGTCCACTCTTTTCAATAGAATCACAGGGCAGCGGAGGGCCATCGTCGGCGATGAGCCGGGAATCACGCGCGACCGATTGCACGAGGCGACCAGTTACGAGGGACGCCGATTCGAGCTGATCGACACGGGCGGGATTGTCGTAAACGACAACGACTATATTCCCAGCCAGATTCTGAAGCAGGCGAAAGTGGCGCTCGAGACGGCCTACCATGTGGTGTTTCTGGTCGATGGGCGGAGCGAGATTACTTCGTCGGATCGGGAACTGGCGGCGATGCTGCGGAAGCTGGGCAAGCCGATTACTCTGGCCGTGAACAAAGCGGACACGGGCGCGAAAGAGAGCCTGGTGCATGAGTTCTATTCGCTGGGAATTAAGGACATTTATCCGATTTCGGCGGAGCATGGGCTGGGCATCGACGCTTTTATCAATCACATCACGGAGGGGATTCCGGAAGAGCCGCCGGAGTTGCCGGAGCGCGGTATTAAGGTCGCGATCATCGGGCGGCCCAATGCGGGGAAATCAACCTTATTGAATGCGCTGACGGGGGAAGAACGCGCCATTGTTTCTCCCATTGCCGGGACTACTCGCGATTCGATCGACGAGGCGGTGGAGCGCGATGGGACTAAGTTCGTTTTCATCGATACGGCGGGGATCCGGCGCAAGGGCAAGACCAGGCTGATGGCGGAGAAGTTGAGCGTGGTCATGGCGCGGCGCAATATCCGGATGGCGGATGTGGTGGTGGTGGTGATGGACGCGAGCGAAGGCGTGCTGGGGCTGGACGCGACCATTGCGGGATACGCGCACGAGGGCGGCCGGTCGGTGATTCTGTGCGTGAATAAGTGGGACCTGGTTTCGGCGGGGAAGAAGAAAGAGTTCGAGGAGAATGTCCGGTATCATCTGAAATTTCTCGATTACGCTCCGGTGGTGTTTCTTTCCGCGAAAGTGGGGACCGGGGTGAATCAGCTGTTCGGGTTGATTAAGGAATGCTATGAATCGGCGACGAAACGGGTGACCACGGGGGAGCTGAACCGGTTTGTCGAGACGCTCCATTTCGACGAGCGGAAGATCCTGTATATGACGCAGGCCAGTGTGCGTCCGCCATCGTTCGTATTGTTCACGGATAAGGCGGGGCCGCTTTATTTTTCGAATGAGCGCTACCTGATGAATCAGCTGCGCAAGCGGTTTGGATTTGTGGGGACGCCGATTGAATTGAAGATACGGGGGCGGGTCAGGAAGAAGGATCGGCCGGCGCTGAAGTAGTTACTCGACGTCTGCCTCGATATCCTCGTCGAGGGCGATGAAGATTTCTTCGAGGGGAAGGGCGAGGTCGGGGCTGGATGTGGTCAGGACGGCGGCTGCTTCGCGGCGGCCTTCGCTCGTGTAAATCCAGGCCTTTCTGCGGCGGGGATCTACCAGCCAGACGTATTTGACTCCGAAGGCGAGAAAATCGTCGATGCGCGCGTCGACGCGGGACATGCGGTCTTCGGGGGAAAGGATTTCCACGCAGAGGAAGGGCGGTTCGCGCAGAACGCCCCTGGGGATCTTATGCGTGGTCACGGCGATGTCGGGCACGCGATAACGACGGGGGGCAACCTGGACGCGAAGTTCGGGATATACCTGGATCGCGGTCTTGCGGCGCCGGCTGGCCAGCCAGAGCGCGATTTCAAGCTGCAATCCCGAGTGGTCGGATTCGCCCATATTGCGTTCAATCACCTCGCCGTCGACGTAGTCGCAATCGGGCTCGTAGACGCTCGAAAGGTATTCTTCCACTGGCACCAGGGTGCTGACTGCCATATCCAACAGGATACGCCATTCCGCCGACAGAAGAGGAGATGGAGGGCGGGGCTGAAACGGAACTCTTACGAAGCGTTCATTCGGCTGTCATATGGTGAACGTAAACTCTTTGACGTTACCCAGAAAACCGGAAGGAAAACGTTAAAGGAATCTATGCGTCCACGTCTCTCGCTGTTGATGGTTGAAATGCTGATTGCGGGTTCGGTGATGAGTCCTGTCGCCGCCCGGGCCCAGCAGGCCCCCGCGGCCGCGCCGATCACTCCGATCCACCACATTGTGGTAATTTTCGATGAAAATATTTCCTTCGATCATTACTTCGGCACGTATCCGAATGCGATGAATCCCGAAGGCGAACCGTCTTTCACCCCGCTCGCGGGAACGCCGACGGTGAACGGCCTGGACACGGCGCTGTTGATGGTGAATCCCAACATCAATCCGACCAACGGAACCGGCGGAGTCAATCCGTTCCGCCTGGACCGGTCGCAGGCGGCCACTTCGGATCAGAATCACAATTACACTCCGGAACAGATGGCTTTCCACAACGGGCTGATGGATTTGTTCCCATCCCAGGTGGGTACCCCGGAGGCGCCGCCCCTCACGCAACCGCTTTCGCCGCTGACGACCACAGCGATCAATATGGGCTACTACGACGGTAATACGGTGACGGCGCTGTGGAACTATGCGCAGCACTTCGCCATGAGCGACAACTCGTACGACACAGAGTTCGGACCTTCCACGCCGGGCGCTCTCAACCTGATCAGCGGCCAGCTCAACGGCGTGATTAACAACCTCAACGGTACCAGCGCCGTGACCTCCGGCGGGAGCGGTTCGACGAGCGATATCGGCGATGCCGATCCCGCGGGCGACGTCTGCTCAACGACCACGGGCGAGACGTTTTCGATGACGGGCACGACCATCGGCGACCTGCTCAACGCGGCCGGCGTGACCTGGGGTTTCTACACGCAGGGCTTCGACCTGACGGTGACGAATGCGAACGGGACGACGGGCTGCAAGAGGAGCACGACGTCACTGATCACGAATACCAATAAGGCCGACTACATTCCGCACCACGAGCCGTTTCAGTACTATAAATCCACCGCGAATTTGACGCATGCGCGGCCTTACTCGGTCACCTCGGTGGGCCAAACGGATGCGGCCAATCACCAATACGACGTTCACGATTTCTATGACGCCGTGATGGCGGGGAACTATCCGGCAGTGAACTTCCTGAAAGCCCCGGGCTATCAGGACGGCCACGCGGGTTATTCGGATCCGCTCGACGAGCAGGCGTGGATTGTGAGTGTGATTAACTTCCTGCAGCAGCAGAGCGGCGATTGGGAACACACCGCGGTGGTGATCGCGTGGGACGATTCGGACGGATGGTACGATCACCAGATGTCGCCGATCGTGAATCAATCGTCGAGCCCGGCCGACGCTCTCACCGGGACCGGCGCCTGCGGTAACGGGCAGAACGCGCTGCCGGGCCCAAACGGCGTCACGCATGCGCAGGGCCGGTGCGGTTACGGCCCCCGTCTGCCGCTGCTGGTGATTTCACCGTGGTCGAAGCCCAACTACGTGGACCACACGGTTACCGATCAGACCTCCATCATCCACTTTATCGAGGACAACTGGCTGGACGGGCAGCGCATCGGATCGGGTTCGTTCGACGCGATCGCCAATTCCATCCAGGGGATGCTCAATTTCACGAAAGTGTCGGTCAAGACGAATTACATTCTCGACCCGACCAGCGGCGAGCCGGTGGGAACCGCTGCGGCGGCCGGCAGTCTGAGGACCAGTAACAAATAGTGGCGATTTTTTCCCGACGGGTATTTTTGTGTGGTGCAGTGGGGCTCGCGGCACGTGGCGCGAGCCCTTCTCTCGATCCCTCCAAACTTCCGAAGTTCGTCGAACCGCTTCCCATTCCCCCAGCAGCGAAATCCCTTGGATTGCGACCCGTTCCAGGAACGCCGAAGGTGCAGGCGCCTTACTTCCGTCTGGCGATGAACGAGTTCACGGCCAAAGTACATCGCGATCTGCCGGCGACGAGGATGTGGGGGTACGAATCGGCGTCGCCGGGTCCCACCATCGAGACGCGCAGCGGGGAAGGTCTGCTGGTCGAGTGGGTCAACAATCTGCCCACGAAACATTTCATGCCGATCGACCATAACCTGCACGGCGCGGAGGCGGACAAGCCCGAAGTGCGGGCGATCGTCCACGTGCATGGGGCGAAGGCGCCGCCGGAGGGTGACGGCTATCCCGACAACTGGTATGTGCCGGGAAAGTCGGCGACCTATTATTACCCGAACCAGCAGGATCCGGCGTTGTTGTGGTATCACGACCATGCCATGGGCATCAACCGGCTGAACATTTATGCCGGTCTGTTCGGTTTGTTCATCGTGCGGGATCGGGTGGAAGACGCGCTGAATCTTCCCAGCGGACGGTACGAAATTCCTCTGACGATTTTCGACCGGTCGTTCCGCCAGGATGGGCAGCTGGATTATCCCGTTTCGGGGATACCGGACGCCCCGTGGGTACCCGAAGCTTTTGGCGAAGCCATGCTGGTGAACGGGAAGTTGTTCCCTTATCTGAATGTTGAAGCGCGTAAATACCGCTTCCGGCTGCTGAATGCGTCCAACGGCAGGTTCTATCATCTGTCGCTCTCGAACGGCCAGCCCTTCCAGCAGATCGGCACGGATCAGGGGTTACTGCCGGCGCCGTTGGAAGTCGAAAGCCTGGTGGTGGCGCCGGGCGAGCGGGTGGATCTGGTAGTCGACTTCAGCGGGCAGCGCGGCGCGCGAATTGTATTGAAGAGCGACACTTTCGAGATCATGCAGTTCCGGGTCGGACAGGACACGGAGATTGATAACAGCTCGCTTCCCGGCACCTTGCGGCCGGTGCCGAAGACTCCGGAAACGGCTGCGATCCGGACGCGGCGCATCCCCATCATCGAGAACAAGGCGAAGATCGGCGATTCCATGATCATGCTGTTGAACGGCATGCATTGGGATATGCCGGTTACGGAGAATCCGATGCTGGACACGACGGAGATCTGGGAACTGGTGAACACCACGGAAGATTCGCACCCGATCCATCTTCATCTGGTGCGGTTTCAGTTGCTGGACCGGCGCAAGTTCAACGAGTACCGATACTACCTGACCAGGGAAGTGCAGTATATGGGCCCTCCCGAACCGCCCGATCCCTATGAGGCGGGGTGGAAAGATACCATCCGCGCGCACTCTCTGATGGTGACGCGCATCATTGTGCGATTCGAGGGTTACGCGGGGCGATACGTGTGGCACTGCCATTTGCTCGAGCACGAGGATAACGAGATGATGCGGCCCTACGACGTGGTGGCTCCGGCCAGGGGCTGAGAAGGCGGCTACCGCCGCGTGTCCCGCCGGGTGAGCGCGTAACTGCCCTGGAGGAGTTCGGCGACTTCGTCCCAATCGATTTCGCCTGTGTCCAGGCGGAGGGCGACCCAGCCTCTGGGGCCGATATAGGCGGGCAAGTAGAAGCGCTCCGGTTGCGCCGCGGCGAGGGCGGTGTTATCGCCGGGCAACGCCTTGCAGGCGATGGAAACGATGCGGTCGCCGTGATGGTTGTTGAGGAAGTAAGCGAAGACTTTCTTACGGACGAGGAAGGCTGCGTGGCTTCCCTTGTCCTCGCGGGTTGTCCCGTGAAGCGACGCGCAGATTTCGGTGAGACGCCGGAGACGGTGGTCTTGGGCGGCGCGGGCGGCCATTTCGAAATGCTATCAGCCGGCGTGGCGGGCGAGATTCTTCAGATCGATCAGATGCTGCGGAACGACCTGATCGCGGGACCAGACGGAATCATCGAGGAAGCGAATTCCGACGAAGTATCCGTAGTCGCGAAAGACGCAGTAGCAGACGTGCCCCAGGAACTCGGAGTCTCCGATCGAGAGGGTGAGGGGCGCACCGAGAGGGATCGGCTCCTCGACCTCCACGCAGCCACCCAGCTCGGAAATATCCTCCAGAACAGCCTGCACGATGTGGAGAGCGGCGCCGGCTTGCTTCCCCTCGGCCCAACTCACCTGAACCATCTGCGCGCATAAGCAGCGGCCTTGCAAACGCTTTTCCTTCATGGTTATGTTATCGACGGGAAGCTCGGAAAAGTCCATGCTTCACTTGGATAGCTTAACTACTCGCCCAGCAGGTGACCCATCTTCTCGCGCTTGGTGTCGAGGTAACCGCGCCTCGATTCGTGGAGACTGGCGATGCAGGGGAGGCGCTCGGCCACGGTGATACCGGCATCCTCCAGCGCCTTCACCTTATCGGGATTGTTCGAGAGGAGACGCACGGCAGGGACGCCAAGACGGTGGAGGATGGCGCCGGGGAGCCCATAATTGCGCAGATCGCTCTCGAATCCCAGGCGCTCGTTGGCTTCCACGGTGTCCGCGCCCTGGTCCTGCAATTGGTAGGCGCGCAGTTTGTTCATGAGGCCGATGCCGCGGCCTTCCTGATGCTCGTAGATGATGAGCCCGCGGCCCTCTTCGGCAATCTGTTTGAGGGCGATTTCGAGTTGGGCGCGGCAATCGCAGCGCAGGCTGTGGAAGACGTCCCCGGTGAGGCATTGGGAATGGATGCGCAGGAGCGGGGGCGGGCCGTTGTTGAGATCGCCCATTTTGAGGACGACGGCCTCCTCGATGCGCGGCGGGACGCCGCTCGGGGAACAGATGCGGCCTTCGAATCCATAAATCCGGAAAGGGCCGTACTCGGTGGGAAATTCAGCTTCAGCGGCCTGAGACAGCTCAAGTTTCGGGGAAGATGGCATGAAGCGGTAAGGAGGTCTCTCAGTTCATTATAATGACGGGGAAGGACTTATTGGAACTATACCTGATCACGCTGCTGGTGAAGATCGGCGTCGCGGCCGCGATCGCCAGTTTCGGGGTCCGGAGCAGCGCGTTCCGGCGCATGCTGCAGCGGGAGGAGCGAACGCTGGCGCAGAGGGTGCGGCTGGCGCTGTGGTTTGTGGCTCTGTTCCTGCCCGGGGTGGCGATCCGCGTGGTGACCCGTAACAACGGTAATTACGAGGCACTGGATCTGGGACTGGAGGGCAGCCTGTTGGCGGGTATAACGGGCGGGTATGTATGCGGCTGGATTGCCGGCATGGCGATTTCGATCCCCGCCATGCTGGGCCACGAATTCGTCTCCCTGCCTTTTTTTGCCGCGGTGGGATTCGGCGGCGGACTGCTTCGCGATTCCGCCTCCGACCGGGAAGACATCTGGCGTTTCTCGCCGTTTCCCGACGTGAACCTGTACCGCATATTCCAGCCCGGGCGCGAGCTGCGCAGCGCTCTCTTGCACGCCTATTTCGGCCTGGGAGTAATACTCACCGAGTTTTTGCGCCAAGTGCTGGGGAGCCTCTACAAAGACCGTCTTTTCACGCTGGTGCCGTGGGGCAACCCGCTTCCCCGGCTCGCGTTGGGGTACGTCTCGACCTATTTCTGCGTCACGCTTCCGCTGAAGGTCTGGAACAACAGCCGCATCGAGACGAAACTGGAAGAACAGCAGCGTCTGTTGATGCAGGCGCGGCTCGAAAGCCTCACCAGCCAGATCAATCCGCACTTCCTTTTCAACACGCTGAATTCGGTATCGACGCTGATCCGGATCAATCCGGAACAGGCGCGGACGATGGTGTCGCGGCTGTCGCGAATCATGCGGCGACGGCTGCGCAATCAGGAGCATTTCACGCCGCTGCGCGACGAACTGGAGTTCATCGAGGACTATCTTTCGATAGAATTGGTGCGATTCGGGGATAAACTGCGGGTGGTGAAGCACATCGACCCCCTGACTTCGGATATGCTGGTCCCGAGCATGTTGCTGCAACCATTAGTGGAAAACTCGATTAAGCACGGTATCGCGGGCAAGGTAGATGGCGGCACCATTACCCTCCGCGCGCGGCGCAGCAAGGATCGGCTGCTGATCGAAGTGGAAGACAACGGGGTGGGAATCCCGGAGGCGGAGCTCTCGAATATTCTGAACAAGGGTATCGGCGTAAGTAATGTGAAGGAGCGGCTCAAGGTGCTTTACAACCAGGACTACCGTATGTTGATCGACAGCCAGCCAGGGCGCGGCACACGAATCGAGATCGAAGTGCCGGAGATGCAGACGCGGCTGGCGGCGGTCTCCTGATGTTGAAGACGCTGAAAGCGCCTTCGACCATCGAGCGGCGGCGGTTTCGATCGATTCCGGAACGGACGCGGCGGGTGTACGACATGCTGGCGGAGGTTTATCCGCTTTCGACGATGTTCTTCCACGCGCGGGCGCATAAAGAGGCCATTGCGCTGGCGGGGATTCGGGATGGGATGCGGGTGCTCGAGGTAGCGACGGGGTCTGGTGAAATGTTCCGGCGCATTGCGGGCGTGAATCCGCGCGGGCTGACCTGCGGGGTGGATCTGGCGCCCAATATGGCGGCGCGGACGCAGAGGGTGGCGCGGCGGCTGATCCCCGAGGTGCGGGCGCATTGCTCGGCGGTGGATGCGCGCAGTATGCCGTTCCGCGATGGGTCGTTCGACGCGGTGGTTTGCTGCTATTTGCTGGAGCTGATGGGCGGCGAGGATATCGTCCGGGCTCTGGGTGAGATGCATCGGGTACTGCGGCCGCGGGGGCGGCTGGCGCTGGTGCTGATCGGACAGAACGTCCCGGCGTTTAACGCGATTTATAGGTTGGGCGGGAGCCTGGCGCCGGCGTTTTGGGGACGCCAGGTGGAATCGAGCATTCCGGAGGTGATGGACAGCTACGATTTCGAGGTAGAGCACGACCGGAAGGTGCGGCAGGGGTATTATCCTTCGCGGGTTATGATTGCGCGGAAGTAAGGGGGAAGTCAGGGCGGGGCCACGGGTCGGAGTCCCGCTACAATCAATTCATGGTGCGAGAGCTGGAAGCCATTTTCGCTTCCAATTTCACTCGACTTGCCGATCTCGCGGCTGCTCGGCACAGAATCGTTCATGAGCAAGCTGACGCAAGACGAAAATTCGACGCCGCGACGCTACAGATAGCCGGGAGAACGTATCCGGCCTCTCGCCCTGGCAAGTTCTTGCGGGATTGGGATGCTTCGACTTCTCCGCCCCGGAGATGGCTTGAGGCGACCATTGCCGAATTGACCGCCTTAGTTCGCCAGATCGTTTGAACTCCAGACTATTCTCCGCTTTAAGGCCACTAATGAAGGCTCGTTTCCTTTCGAGTGGGCGGACTACAAGAGCACGCGCCTGGATTATGGCGCGGCGCTTGCCCGCATCAGCGCGACTTACCAGCAGCGATTCTGACGGGCTATTTTTTGACGTTGACGAATTTCGACCAGTCGCGCACCTGGCCGGGGCGGCGATCCTGGCCTTGTCCCGCCAGCATCCAGCCGGGATATTCCGGCGCCAGCGCGCTCGCTTGATTGAGCTTTTCCAGATCGGCGTCGTCGAGCTTGACGTCGACCGAGCCCAGGTTGTCCTGCAATTGCGCATTATTCCTGGCTCCGATAATGACGCTGGTCACGGCGGGTTGATGCAGGAGCCACGCGAGCGCTACCTGCGCCACGGTGGCGTTGAGGCGCGCGCCGAGCTCGCGCATGCGGTCGATGACGTCGTACATTTTCTCGAGGTTCACCGGCGGGAAGGTGAATTTGCTGCGCCGCGCGGTCTCGTCTAAGGTGCCCTCGCGGGTGAATTTGCCGGAGAGGAAGCCGCCGGCGAGCGGACTCCAGACCAGCAGCCCCACCTTCTGGTCGAGGAGCATGGGGACGATTTCGCGCTCGAGCTCCCGGCCCGCGAGCGAATAGTAGGCCTGCAGGGTGACGAACTTTTCGAGGTGCTGTTGGGCGGAGATGCCCAGCGCCTTCATGAGCTGCCACGCGGCGAGGTTGGAACATCCGATGTAGCGGACTTTGCCCTGGCGCACCAGATCCGTGAGCGCGCCCAGGGTTTCTTCGAGCGGGGTGAGGTTATCGAAGCCGTGGATCTGGTAGAGATCGATGTAATCGGTGTTGAGGCGCAGCAGACTGGCCTCCACTTCGCGCAAGATATGGAGGCGCGACAGGCCCACCTGGTTGGCGCCGGGGCCCATGCGGCCGAAGACTTTCGAAGCCACCACGACGTCTTTGCGCCGGGAGCCCAGTGCCTTGCCCAGCATGGTTTCCGATTCGCCGGCTGCGTAGACATTGGCGGTGTCGATGAAATTAATTCCGGCGTCGAGCGAGTTGCCGACCAGCGTATCCACGTCGTGCTGGGGCAAGCCGCCGATGACCTCGAACATGGTGCCCACCCCGCCGAACGTCATGGCGCCGAGGCAGAGGCGCGAAACGAAAACTCCGGTGTTGCCGAGTTGTTGATATTGCACTTTTCCAGTTTACGGCTTAGATTATCGCCATGCGTTTGCCCACTACGCGAAAGGCTTCGAGGGCGCGGTCGAGCTGATCCTGCGTGTGGGTGGCGTTGACGATGGTGCGCACGCGGCCTTTATCCCGGGCTACGGTAGGGAAGCCGATACCGGTGGCCAGCACTCCTTCCTTGAAGAGCTCGTCCGATAGTTGGTAGGCGCGGGCCGCTTCGCCGACGATGACCGGCGTGATGGGCGTTTCACTGGCGCCGGTGTCGAAGCCCGCGTCGGCGAGCCCCTTCTTGAAGTAGCGCGTATTGGCCCAGAGGCGCTCGATTCGTTCCGGTTCGTCTTCGAGAATGTCGAAGGCCGCGATACAGGCGGCGGCGACTCCCGGCGGGTGTGAGGTCGAGAACAGGAACGGACGCGCGCGGTGGTAGAGGAATTCGATCAGGCTCTTCGTTCCGCAGACGTATCCGCCCAATACGCCGATGGCCTTCGACAGCGTGCCGACCTGAATGTCGACGCGGCCGTGGAGGCCGAAGTGATCGATAGTGCCGCGGCCGTTGCGCCCCAGCACGCCCGAGGAGTGGGCATCGTCGACCATCATGATGGCTCCGTGTTTTTCGGCGAGATCGGCCAGTTCTGGGAGGGGGCCGATATCGCCGTCCATGGAGAAGACGCCGTCTGTGATGAGGAGTTTGCGTCCCGACGCGGCGTCAAGTTCGGCGAGGATGCGGCCGGCGGCCAGGTGGTCTTTATGGGGGAAGACGTGAATCTTCGCTCGCGACAGCCGCGCGCCGTCGATGATGCTGGCGTGATTCAACTGGTCCGAAACGATGTGGTCTTCGGGGCCGAGCACCGCCGAAACCGTACCGGCGTTGGCCGCGAAGCCCGACTGGAAGACGACGCAGGCTTCCACGTTCTTGAACCGGGCGATGCGGCGTTCGAGCTCCATATGGAGATCCATGGTGCCGGAGATGGTGCGGACCGCTCCGGAGCCCGCTCCATATTTGAGCGTAGCGGCGATAGTGGCTTCGATCAGTTTGGGATGCGTGGTGAGGCCGAGGTAATTATTCGAAGCCAGATTGACGACGTCTTTGCCGTCGAAGCGGGATACGGCCGCGCAGGGCCCTTCGAGAATGCGCAGGCGCTGGTATGTGCCGGCGCGCTTCCAATCTTCGATCTGATCGCCGAGGTATGAAAGAGGATCTGTTCTCACGTACTAAAGATACTGCGCGGCCAGCTCTTCAAATTCCGTCGGCGTGATCAGATGGAAGCGGAGTTCGAGAGAACTGAAGCGGCGAATATCCTTCTGCATCTCGTCGTCGGGCAGATCCGACCCGGCCACATAGATTTCCCCGGCGGCGATGCGGAAGGGAAATATGCGCCACTTACGCGCCACGGCGGCGGGCAGAGCGCGCGTTACAGGCACGGAGACGGAAGCCACATCGGGCTTGCCCAGGGGCAGATTATTCTGCAGGCTGAGCGCCGCGTAGAGATCCTGTTCGGTGATGAGGCCGAGCGCCACGAGGTGTTCGCCCAGGCGCCGATCGGGCGGTTTGGTCAAAAGCGCGGCTGCGAGCTGTTCGGGGGTGATCCAGAGCGAGCCGGTCAGAATGTCGCTCAACCGGCGGGGCTCGTTCAGCAGGGTCGCGCGGCTGGGATAGGCGTGCTCGGTTTTGGCCCAGCGCAGGGGACGGTGGTGCAGCCTGGCGTTGGTGTAAGTCCAGATGGCGAGGGAGGTAGCCGCGCAATTCATCCAGTTACCGAAGATGACCCGGATGGGCACGCAGCAAGCGAAGAGCCAGCCGTAGATGCGGGCGGAACAGAAACTCCGGATCGCCGTGTGCACGGTCTGCAGGGCGAGGCCCGCGACCAGGAACGATTCGACGTACGACGATTCGCGCGCGAGGCCCCAATCGCGATGGAGGGCGTGCGCCCAGGCGAGGGTGACGGCTCCATACAGGAAGACGAGGTTGGTGAGGGGGGTGACCAGGTTGCCGACGATGCTCTTTCGATCGCGCCAGAACCAATAGAGATACCGCAGATTGCCGCGCACGCTCTGGAATTCCCAGGATTGCAGGGTGATGCCAATCATCCACCGCGTTCGCTGGGTGACCGCTCTGCCGAGCGTGATAGGAAAGTATTCGCGGGTGGCGATGGGGCGCCCGTGGCGGATCTGAATGGGGATGAAGCGCTGGGACATGCCGAGCGAGTGGATGCGGAATCCGTTCAGGTAGTCTTCGGTAAGGCAGCCCGGTTCGAAGATCCGGTTGGCGAAGCGCGCCGAAAGCATTTCGAGGGCATGCCGGGAGAAGCCGGTGCCCACGCCATTCGACGGAATGAAGCCGCCCAGAAACGCGCGCCCGACCATGTCCTTGAACTGATACTCGGCGAATTCGTCGCAATAGACGCCATGGACGAGATTGCCCAGAGGGGTTTTGAGCGCGAGGACGGGGATCTGCACCATGTCGTTCCACTGGGCGTAGTAATTGATCCAGCGCAGGGCGTCGGGGTCGATCGTATCTTCGGCGTCGTGGGTCAGGATCATGTCGAAGCGGACGCCGTGTTCCTCTTCGTGAAGCAGCATGCGCTGGTAGATCCAGTTGAGGCAATCGGCCTTCGAAGTGGGGCCGTCGTGGGGGCAGACGGCGATATGGATGTTGGGAGAGCGCTTTATCGCTTCGCAGACGGCCGCGATGGTGAGGGTGTCGTTGGGATAGACGCCGACGAAGAAATCGCAGTGGGGATAGCGGAGCCTGCCGACATTGTTATCGAGCATTTTCTGGATGACGTGGCTTTCCTTCCAGAGAGCGATGAAGACGGCCATGGAGCGGGGCGGCACGGCGTCGAGTTGCGCTTCGGACGGGATGCGCCGATCGGGGTTGGACGAAAAAGTCTGACGGATGTATCCGGCGATGGCCGCGAAATCGACGATCAGGTCGTCGATTCCGTTGAACAACACCCAGACTGCGAGGGGAAAGAGGAGGTTCGCTACCCAGTGATCCATGCGCATCCCGTACGGAGGGAGTGCGGGATTGGGAGAAAATTCTCAGAAAAGGTTTGCGTAAAGCGCAAGCGCCGCTGCCCATTACAATAAAGTTATGCGGGTGCTGGTGCTGGCATTATGGTTGATCGTGCCGGCTTTTGGGCAACAGGTACTGGCTGTCGACAAGCTGGTCGAGTTCATTAAATCCTCCATCGCTCAAAGGCTTCCCGACAAAGAAGTTGCGAGCTATCTGGCGACCGTCCGGCTGAGCGGCAGGCTGGAGGATCGCACCATCGAGGATCTGCGGGGCGAAGGCGCGGGACCGAAGACGGTGGCGGCGCTGACGCGCCTGGCCGATCAATCATCGAGCCTGCCAGTGGCAAAGCCAGCGACGGAGGCTCCCGCATACGTGGAACCGCCTCCGCCTCCCGAGGCCGAGCAACAGAAGATTGTCGAGCAGATTCGTGAATATGCGCTGGGCTACAGTAAGACTCTGCCGGACTTCATCTGCCTGCAGGTTACGCGCCGGTTGCGGGACCAGCACTATGTGTCCGGGAGCCCGCCTTCGTTTACACAGGCGGACCGGCTGGTGGAGAAGGTCAGCTATTTCGACCAGAAGGAGAAATACGAGCTGATCAGTCAGAACGAGAATTCGTTTTACGGGAAGACCTGGGAGTCGTTTGGGGGGGCGATTTCGCGCGGGGAGTTCGGCAGCCTGCTGCGCGACGTTTTCGAGCCGGAGACGGACACCACGTTCACCTGGGACCATTGGGGAACTCTGCGCGGCCACTATTCGTACGTTTTCCGCTATTTCGTCACCAGCGCGCATTCGAAGTACAGCGTGGAATACGAACGGAAACAACAGACGACGCCGGGGTATCACGGATTGATTTACGTCGAGAAGGGGCCGAACGTGATTACGAGGTTGACTATCGAGCCCGACATGCCGCCGGATTTTCCGGTGCAGGAGATTCACCAGACGGTGGATTACGATCGCGTAAATATCGGCGGCCACGATTTCCTGCTGCCGACCGTGTCGCAGGTGCAGAGCCGGGCGGGCCGGTTCGCCAGCCGCAATGAGATCGAATTCAGGAAGTATCAGAAATATTCGGCGGACACCAATATCAAGTTCGACGACGCAGACGATGCGGAGCCGGAGAAGCCGTAATCGCCGTCGCGGCGCTTCAGTCGCTGGGTTTCCTTAGACCCGGACAGACATAACCTCGACGACGCAAATGGCGGGCGCGGGGCCGTCGGGACGGATGACCGGGGAAGGACGCCGGCGTTCCTTTGCGAGGTCCGGCGCGGATAGACCTTGCAGATGGCGCCTTCCGGCATCCCGACGATCGGGTTGTCGACGCGATTCCGCGCCAGCACAAAGTGGTCTGGCGGCAAAGCATCGGAAACAGGCTACCAGCTTGCGGACATGCCCCACAGCCTCGCGATGTGATCAAATAGATCACAGAGGAGGCCAGTATGGTTTCCATCCGTATCCTTACCCTTTCCGTGACCGCGATTGCGCTGGCCGGCGCGCAGGATTCCCGCGTGACGACGAGCGAGTTCGCCGCGAACAACCTTCCGCAACGCGAGAGCGCCCCGCCGAGGACGCTCTCGTTCGAAGAGCACGGCGACCTTTTGATGGCGCGCAAGATGTATCGCGAGGCCGTCGATTCGTATCGGCAGGGGCCGAAGGATTCGCCCGTTCTGCGCAATAAGATCGGCATCGCTTATCATCAGATCGGCGATTTTGCGGCGGCGCGGAAGTATTACGAACAGGCGATCAAGCTCGATAAGAACTATGCCGACGCGATCAACAACCTCGGCACCGTCTATTACGCGGAGAAAAAATACAGAACGGCCATCTCGCGCTACAGGAAAGCCATTGCCGCCAAACCCGGCGCAGCTTCGTTCTGGAGCAATCTGGGCACCGCTTACTACTCGCGCGGCAAATTCGACGAGATGACGAAGGCCTATGCGAAGGCGCTCGAGTTAGATCCGGAGATCTTCGAGCACCGCGGAACGGTGGGCACGGAGTTGCAGGACCGGACGGTAGCCGACCGGGCTCGCTTTCATTACGAACTGGCGCGCATGTACGCCGGGCGGGGTAAGAATCGCCTGGCGCTGCAGTACCTGCGCAGATCGCTCGAAGAAGGGCTGAAGGACAAGGCGAAGATGATTCAGGCGCCGGAATTCGCCGCGCTGCGCGACACCGATGAGTTCAGGGAACTGGTGGCGCTGGAGCCGCGTGTCCTTTAGGCGGCTTTCCACGCTGCTGTTCCTGTTTGCGGTTTTGTCGGGATGCCGGAAAGAGGCGGCCGGTCCACCGCCGCGCTACATGGTGGTGCGCTTCGAGAATCTCTCCGGCGACCCGACTCTTGAATGGATATCGCGCGCCGCCAGCGAGTTTCTATCCCGGTCGCTCTCGGGCGCCCTGAACGGCCCGGTAGTGCCGAGGAGCGATCTGGGCAGAGTGGAAGGTACCTTCGGGGTGCGGCCGGCTTCGGCGCCAGGCATATCGAGCGAGCGGTCGGCCGCGCTGATTGCGGGCGCTACGCGGGTCATCACCGGATATGTGGAGCGGGCGGGCGGACGTCTGCGCATAGCCGCGATCGAAGAAGATGCCGCGAGCGGTAAGACCACGCGGGTGCTGGCGGCCGAGGACACGGATCCGCTCAAGGCGTTGGACCGGCTGGCGCATGCGTTCTCGCCCGCCGCGAAGCCGTACCTCACTTCGAGTGCCGCGGCGCTGCGGCTGTATTCGACCAGCATCGAAAGTTCTCCGCAGGATGCTCAGGGCCTGCTCGAACAATCCATTGCGGCGGATGCGGACTTCGGCCCGGCGTGGCTCATGCTGGTGAACCTGAACATTGTGCGCGAAAATCGCGCGACCGCGGAAGAGTTGATCGAAAAGGCGCGGCGCCGGAAGCTCGACCGGTTGGATCTGGCGGAACTGGATCTCGACAGCGCGGGCCTGCGTGGCGACCGCGATGGGCGCATCCTTGCGTTGCGGGAGATCTCGGATCTGACGCCGGGCGACTCGCTGCTGCTGCGGACTCTTACGGAGGCGGAGACGGCGGCCGGCCAGTTTGGAGGGGCGGCGGCGGATTGGAAGAAGCTGACCGCGCTCAACCCCAACGATGTGGATGCGTGGAACCAGCTGGGCTATTCGCGAGCCTGGGCGGGCGATTACCGGGGCGCGCTCGAGGCCTTGAAAGAGTACGCGCGGCTGCGTCCCAACGACCCGAATGTGTCCGACTCGACCGGCGATGTTTATTACATGCAGGGCAAATTTCCCGAAGCCGCCGCGAGCTATCAGCAGGCCAACGCCAGGGATCCCAAATTTCAACAAGGCGGCGAGCTGCTGAAGGCCGCCTGGGCGAAATTCAAAGCGGGAGACAAGGCGGGTGCGGATGCCGCTTTCGAGCAATTCCGGGCCGCGCGCGAGAAGGCGAAGAGCCTCGACCTGCCGTTGTTCCAGGCAGACTGGCTGCACCGCACCGGGCGCCACAAAGAAGCGATGGCTCTGCTCCGAAAGGATGGGCAGGGGCCGGGGGCGGCCGCGCAACTCACGATCTGGGATCTGCTGGATAAGGACCGCGCGGCGGCGGAGAAGGATGCTGCCGCGGTAGGCCAGGTGAACAGCCCGCTCTTCTTCGCGGCTCGTTTCGCGGCCCTTCCCAGCGCTTCGGCGGAGGAATGGGGATTGCGCGCGGAGCGCATGATCAACGGAACGGGTGCGGCCGGTTTCCGGGAAATCGCGTTGGGGTACGCGCTGCTGCTCGACGGCAAGAAAGAGGCGGCGCTGCCGGTGTGGCGGAAGATCGCCGAAACTACGCCGGCGACCGATTTTTTCTCGCGTGCGATTTATGCCCGTTTGCGGGGTGAGCGTCCGAAGCTGGAACTGACGCCGGACCCGTCCGTGGTGAATCCGTTTGGCGCGGTGCTCGACAGCCTGTGATAACGAGCGGCCTCTGGCGCCAACTTGCAGAGGTTGGCGTACACCGCTCCTTCACAGTCGCGGCTCTGAAGTTTTCCTTGAGCCGCGCGTGTCGGCAAGCGGCAGGATGACCGGATATCGTAGAGGCGATGGGTGTCGTCCGAGCGAAGATCCAGACCGTGGAGGACATTTATCGACTGCTGCGGACAAGGCGCCCCGCCCGTCCTCAACGAGGCCGCCCGACCCCGCAAACCCCTATGGGAAAATAACCCCTTGAAACCCCTCACGTCCCTGCTCCCCGCCCTTTTGCTGGCAGCCTGCGGAAGTGCGCCCCAACCGCAACCTGAACCCACCGCCACCCTGCCCCCGGCCCACGTCGATCCCGCCACTGCCGGCATCATCTCCGGCCGCATCCTTTTCAAGGGCGATGCGCCCACGATGCCGGTCATCGACATGTCCTCTAATCCCCAATGCGAGCGCCAGCACCATACGCCTCAGAAGGCCGAAACCGTAATCGTGAATGCCAACGGCACCCTGCGCAACGTCTTCGTCTGGATCGAAGACGGCCTCGCGCCCGCGCAATGGCCCGTGCCCGCCCAGGCGGCGAAGCTCCAACAGAACGGCTGCGTCTACGAACCTCACGTGCAGGGCATCATGGAAAACCAGGAACTCGAAATCACCAACGACGATCCCGTCAACCACAACGTCCACGCCGAATGCCAGGTCAACCAGGCATGGAACGAATCGCAACCGCCGCGCGCCGAGCACAAGTTCAAGAAGTTCACCGCTCAGGAAGTGCTTTTCCCGGTCACCTGCAGCGTCCATCCGTGGATGCGCGCGTATATCGGCGTCTCGCCCCACCCCTTCTTCGCGGTCACCGGGGGCGATGGCGCGTTCAACCTCAAAGGCGTCCCGCCCGGCACGTATACCATTGAAGCTGTACAAGAGAAGTTCGGAAAGAAAGAGGGCAAGGTCACGCTCGCGCCCAGCGGCTCGGCCACCCTCGATTTCACCTATGGCAGCTAACCCCGAATATAACCGCAGCCTGCACTGGTGGTCGATCCTCCTCGCCTCCTGCACCCTGCTGTTAGTGGTCGCCGGCGGTCTCGTCACCAGCCGCGATGCCGGCCTTTCCGTCCCCGACTGGCCGCTCTCCTACGGCAAGCTCATGCCCCCCATGGAAGGCGGCATCCTCTACGAGCACGGCCACCGCATGGTCGCGACCACCGTCGGAATCCTCACCGTCGTACTCATGATCTGGTTCTTCCGTGCCGAAAAACGCCGCTGGATGCGCTGGCTGGGAGTCGCCGCCCTCATCGCCGTCATCGTCCAGGGAGTTCTCGGCGGCCTCACCGTCCTCATGCTCCTCCCCTGGTGGATCTCCTCCGCGCACGCCTGCCTCGCCCAGCTCTTCTTTTCGACCACCGTGGCCATCGCCCTCTTCACCTCCGATTGGTGGCTCAGGGGCCCCTCGCGCATCGACGAAGACCCCGAATACCCCCTCCGAGCGCTTTCCCTCGGCGTGCCCTTCTGCGTACTCGGTCAACTGGCGCTCGGAGCCGCCGCCCGCCACAAAGCCATCGGCGTCATTTACCACATCTGTGGATCGCCGATCGTCACCGCCGTGGTACTTTGGATTTCATTGCGAATTCTGCTCCATTACGCAGGCAACCGCGAATTGCGCCTGGGCGCAGTGATGCTGCTCGGCATAACGTTCCTCCAGGTCTTCCTCGGTGTCGCGGCCTTCATGAGCCGCGTGGCGTATGCCGATGCCGTCCAGCCCATGCCCGTGATGGTGACCTTCACCGTGCTCCACGTAGCCGTCGGCGCACTCACCATGGCGTCGAGCGTGGCGCTGGCTATTCTGGTGCGCCGCAATCTGACGTCGCCGGCGATCCAATTTTCCCGCGCGCCGGCCGCCGCCACTTCCTAAAGCAATGACACTGAAGCCAATGACCGTAAAGGTGATGGGCAGCTACATCGCTCTCACCAAGCCGCGCATCACCTGGCTCATCCTGATGAGCGCCGGCGTCGGTTATTTCTTCGGCCTCAAGAGCGAGTGGACCGGTCTCCATTCCTGGCTCCTGATGCTCAACACGCTGCTCGGCACCGGCCTGATCGCATCCGGCACCGCCGCCCTCAATCAATGGTATGAACGCGAGGGCGATAGCCTGATGCGCCGCACTGCCGGCCGTCCGCTCCCCACCGGCATGATGTCCGCCAGCCGTGCCCTCTGGTTCGGAATCGCGCTCGCGGTCGCGGGATTTACCGAATTGGCCATCTTCGTCAACCCGCTCACCGGAATGCTGGGCGCACTCACCCTGCTGGCTTATCTCTTCGTCTACACCCCGCTCAAGAGGGTTTCGCATCTCTCGACGGTCATCGGAGCCCTGCCCGGCGCCATGCCGCCGCTGATGGGTTATGCCGCCTCGAACGGCGCGCTCACGGCCGAAGCCTGGACCCTCTTCGCCATCCTCTTCGTTTGGCAGTTTCCCCACTTCCTCGCCATCGCGTGGATGTACCGCGAGGATTACGCCCGCGCCGGCATCCGCATGCTGCCCGTGGTGGAACCCGATGGCATGTCGACGGCACGCCAGATTGTTCTCTACGCCTCCACCCTGATCCCGCTGAGCCTGCTCCCGGTGCTGCTCGGAATGTCGGGCAAGATCTATCTCGCAGGTGCCCTGCTGCTCGGTATGTGGTTCCTCTACACCGGAGTGCGCGTCGCCTTCGATCGAACTAATGTGCGGGCCCGCCAGGTGCTGCTAGCATCGGTAATCTATCTGCCGATGATCTACGGCCTCATGGTTCTCGATCGCCCCCCTCTGTAACATGCGCCGCTTCGTCTTAGTTACTCTCTTACTCACTGGATGCGCGAAACAGAAGCCCCTCGAAATACTCGGTGAAGTACCGCCGTTCCAACTCACCAATCAGCAGGGACGCCCCTTCGACCGCTCCGCTCTCGACGGCCACGTCTGGATCGCCGATTTCATCTTCACCACCTGCCAGGCTTCCTGTCCGCGCATGAGCGCCCGTATGCGCGCGCTCGAAAAATCGGCAGATCCCTCCATCCGCTTCGTCTCCTTCACGGTCGATCCCGATAACGACACGCCGCCCGTCCTCGCAGCCTACGGGAAACGCTTCGATGCCGACGATGCGCGCTGGGCGTTTCTGACCGGCGATAAGACCACGCTCAACACGCTCGATCGCGACGCCTTCAAACTCAGTTCCATCGGCACCGAAGATTCACGTCAAAATGCCATGGACCACAGCACCCGCTTCGTACTGATCGACAAGAAAGAGCGCATCCGAGGCTACTACGGCATTACCGACGACGATTCGATGGCGAAGATTTCTTCCGACGCGAAGCGCCTCGAGAAAGAGCCGGCTTGAACTACGTCCATTACCTGCCCACCCTGAACGCCATCCTCAATGGGACGGCCGCAATTCTTTTGGCGATCGGCTTCTGGCTGATTAAGAACCGCAGAATTCAACAACACCGAACCATAATGCTGGCGGCCTTCGCCGTCTCCGTGGCGTTTCTAATCAGCTATCTGGTCTATCACTTCCAGGCAAAATACGTGCCATTCAAAGGTCGGGGGCCAATCCGGATCGTATACTTCACCATCCTGATCAGCCACACGCTCCTCGCCGCGTCCGTGCCCGTGCTGGCCATCGTCACGCTGAATCGGGGGCTGAAAAATCGCATCGCCAAACACCGCGCCATCGCCCGCTGGACCTTCCCCATCTGGCTCTACGTCAGCGTCACCGGAGTCGTTGTCTACCTGATGCTCTACCACATGTAGAACACGCGCTTTCGCCTGTTCATCTTCTTTTATTCGGCGCGCACCCCGTCGAGCCACACCGCATCGATCTCAACCGTTGCGCCCTTGAAGCGGAACGCGACAATATCCGCCCGCTCTCCCGGCTCGAGTCCCCGCATGCGCCCTTCGAGACGAATCACCCGCGCGGGATTCACCGTCGCCGTCCGCACCGCATCGCGCAGCGAAAGCCCGCCCAGCTGCACCAGATTCGCCACTCCCTGATTCATCCGCAGGGCCGATCCCGCCAGCTTATCCGTCCCCGCCAGAACCACGCGGCCGTCTTCGGTGAGATCGGCCTCCTGTTCCCCGAGCCGGTATCTGCCAGGCGCAGCGCCCGCCGGAGCCGATGCGTCGGTCACCAGCACCGTACGCTCCACGGTCTTGGCGCGCAGCGCGGTGCGCAGAAACGCCGGCTCCAGATGGATTCCATCCACGATGAAACTCGCGCTCAACCGGTCCTCGGCCAACTGATCCCAGATATAATTCGGATGCTTCGGCAGCACCGCGTGCGCAGCGTTGCCGAGATGCGTCGATAGCGTCGCACCCGCGTCCACCGCAGCCGCGATCTGCGCCTCAGTCGCGCCGGTATGGCCGATCGACGCCGTCACCCCCGCTTCCACGATCGCCGCGATATACTCCGCCGCCCCCGGCCAGTGCGGCGAAAGCGTGATCAGCCGAATCTGCCCGTCGGTCGCCTCCTGCCAGCGCTGGAACTCGGCCAGATCGGGAGGCCGCACCCAACGCGCCGGATGCGCCCCGCGCGGTCCGTCCTCCGGCCCGATGTGCGGGCCCTCCACGTGAAAACCGGCCATCGCGCGCCCCCACTTGATCGTCGTCTGGGCGCGGCGCAGATTGCGCAGGCAAGCCAGCATGTCGTCGGGTGCGCCCGTGATCACAGTCGGAAGAAACCGCGTCACGCCGCAGCGCAGAATCGCACCCACCGCCCGGCCAATCTCCTCCACCGAAGCCTGGGGATTATTGAAGTCGACGCCCGCGAAGCCGTTCACCTGGATATCGACGAAGCCCGGAGCGAGCAGAACGGCATCAGCATGCTCGCCAGTTCCCTCCGCCGGCACGATCTCCTGGATGATTTCGTCGAATTCAATCGCGATGAAACGGCCCGTCGCGACATCCACCCCGGAACACTTCATGTACTCCCCGTTTTATGCACAATCCGTCAACAGGCTTCCAACAGTCGAAGCCCGCAAACTGAAGATCCCGCTGAAGAAGAAAGCTGTTGAAATGCCCCTTCGCACCGCGTTTTTGCGCTGGCGGAACCAGACCTTTCACGATACAACAGGGAGACGGATTGGCTGGCGCGTAACTCCGGCGGTAAACTCGGGGGAGGGTACCGGGCGGGGTTGCGCGCGCAGTCGTCTGGCCTACCTTTTACCTGCGCTGATAATACCCGGCGTCTTCACCGGCACGCTCCACAACTGGCCACCCGACGTAACGTAAAGCGTCTTCAGATCCGCACCGCCGAACGCGCAGTTGGTGGTCTCGTCTTTGTCCAGATGAATAAACTCCAGTAGTTCGCCCTGCGGCGACAGGATGTAGACGCCGCCCTGGAACTCGTCCACCGTTTCGTAGCGCGTGGCTCCGTTGCGCCCCGCCGCCACATAGAGCCGGCCTTCCCTGTCCATCTTGAAACCATCGGGACCGCGGCCCGTCTTCCAGTCGAAGATCAGTTTGCGGCTGGCGGGATCGACCGTGCCATCGGGCCTCAGATCGAAGCGATAGAGTTTCCGCGCGCCGCCCATCCGGTTGTTGTAGTTATCGGCGACGAAGAGATAACGGTCGTCGGGCGAAATAAGAATGCCGTTGGGCCGCTCCACTTCATGCGTAAGGATGCGCGTAATCTTACCTGGAGCATCGATCCGATACACGCCTTCAATGGGCTTCCCCGCGTCGTCTTTGATCTCCATGTTGTCCATCGGGCCGTATCTTGGATCGGTGAAATAAATCCGGCCTTTCGAATCCAGCCAAAGATCGTTGGGCGAATTCAGCTTCCTGCCCTGATAGTTGTCGGCAAGAATGGTCAGCGTGCCGTCTTTTTCCGTGCGCGTGACGCGGCGTCCCTCGGCCTCCGTCACCAGCACGCGGCCCTGCGGATCGACCAGCGACCCGTTGGCGCCTGGCGCGTCGGTGCGGAAAGCCTCCACCTTGCCGACTGTCGTGCCGGATGCCCCTCCCTGGACCAGAGAGCGATTCACGTTATTGCCGGAGACGAAATACAGGAAGCCTGTCGCCGGATCCCAGGAGGGGCCTTCGCGCGCACCGGCATCGGCCTCGAGCTTCGGCGGCCCGGTGGTGATCTGTTCCGCGCTCGCGAGAGGCACCGTGGCCAGCAGTATGGCGAGGAAGAATCGCCTCATACGCTCAGCACCGGGCAGGGCGCCTCGCGAATAATACTGTAGACGTTTTTGCCCAATTGGCCGAACGTATCCTGAATCCGGCCGCGGCCGATCACGATCAGATCGATCCTTTTGCGCAGCGCGATACTGCGCACCACCTTCGCCACGTCGTTGCCGTCGGTCAGAATTTCCACCTCGGCGCCGGCTTCCTCGTGGACCTTCACCAACTGCGCCCGCGCGGCCGCCACCAGCACATCGTGCATGCGGTTCTCCGGGTTCAACGGCGTGATCTCGCCTTCGTGGGCGGCGTGAACCATTTCGAGCGTTGCGCCGGAATCCCCGGCCAGTTGCAGCGCCACTTCCAGAGTATGGCGGCTCTCCGGCTTGAGATTCAATGCGGCCAGAATGTGGCGCGGCTTGGGATGAGCCCGGTGCGACGGCTCGGGCGCATGGGCGCTGGTCCAGACCGGAACATGCGCGTCGTGCAGGACCTTCGCGGTTGCCGAGCCCAGCAGCATGCGCCGGAACACGCCGTAACCATGAGTGGGGATGGCGATCAGATCCATGTGGTTGACGGTCGCATACTCCGTGATGGTGTTGGCGGGATCGCCCACCTCAACCGTACAGCCGATCTCCACCTTCGGCAATTCATTCTCGGCAAATTCCCGCAGCCGCGTCCCGATAACCTTCTGCGCATCGCCGAAATCGAAAGTTTCCGGATACACCGTGTTCATTCCGGCATAGAGCGGAGGCGGCGGCTGAATGGCGTGCAGCAGAATCACTTTGGCGCCGTAATGGTGCGCCATCGAGAGCACGAACGGCGCCGCGGCGTGGGAGCGCTCGGAAAAATCCACGGGGAAAAGGATGTTGGCGAATTTCGGCATACTCATCTGACCTATTGTTCCAGACGCGCGCCTTTGGAAGTCCACTCGACGGCGGTTGGCTAACGGTCGGCTCGAGGGTCCAGTTCGAGTGCCGCATACTGCGCCAAAGCCGCTCGTCGAGCGGAGCGATGCCCGTCGCAAGCGCATAATCCCTCTTGCGCCCAGGCTTGCCGGCTGCTGGAGGGGAGTCAAGGCTACCGGCGTTTGCGTTGAATATTGCACGCACCAGACCAAATGCGAAGGCTCGATTTCAGGCGTATTTTTCCCAGGTCTGCGCGAAAACACTGCGCCATCTCGCGCAATTTTTGAGCGACACGCACCGGCCCAACATCCTGCGTTTCTTCCGAACTGCGCCGGGCGGCAACGTGCAGGTGGAACTCGCAAAGGTTCCTGCTAGAGAATTGAGACGTCCAATGAAAATAACAAATGCATTTCAAGCCGGGGCGTTTGCGCTGATGCTGGCCGGGCTCGCCGCCTTCCCGGCCTCCGCCAGGACGAGCACCGATCTGCCGGCTCGCGTGTTGAAGGCAGTGGACACCGATCACGACGGCGCCATCAATCTGGCCGAAGCCAAACAGGCGGCCGCGGCGCGATTTGACAGGCTCGATACGGATCACGACGGCACACTGACATTTCAGGAGTTTCAGGGTTCATCGAATCCCAGACCGTCCCGACAGGAGTTCGACATCATGGATAAGGATCGTGACGGAACGGTCTCGAAGGAGGAATATCTGGCAGAGGTCGAGAGGCTGTTCACGAAGATCGATGCCGATAAGGATGGGACTATTGACGCTAAGGAACTCGGCACGCCGACGGGCCGAATCCTGGCAGCTTTGTTACTCTGACAAATTCCGCGTCCGCCACCGACTCCGTCGTTCAAAATCTGACGCGCAGTTCTACCCAGGCCCTTCGCGGAGCGCCGGGCGCGAAGAATGTCGCGCTCTGCGCAGGGTAGTTTCCGGACTCCGGCCCTGCTCCATACGCCGGGAACGGCCGCGTGACGACACCTCCCTGGGCATTCAGCCCGGTGTTCGCCAGCTGGGCCACAGTGTAGTAGTGTTTGTCGAAAAGATTATCGATCTGAACCGCGAGTTGCAGCCGTTTTGTCAGGTCGTAGTGCGCCAGAAAGTTGGTGATTGCGTAGCCAGGCGAAACCCCGGGGCCGAGATAGTAAACGCCATCGGCCTTGTACGCGTTATTCTCGTTGCCACGGGCGTAAGAACTCGACACGGTCACCTCGTTGAGGTCGAAGACCAGCTTCTTCGTGGCCTCGAAATCCGCATAAGCCTTGCCGGTTTGTTTCGGAATCAGCGGAATGCGATTGCCGGGGTGCACGTAGATATTTCCGTCAAGCCCCGGATAACCCGATAAGGCGCTGTCGCTCGTATTGTTTGCAGAGCCATCGAGAACCGCGTCGCTTTGGTAGGTAGCTTCGAGAAAGGTGTAATCGAGGCCCCAGGTAACGCGCCCGACGCGGCCATTTAGATCGGCGTCAAACCCCTCGCGTCGCGTCTTGGCAAAGTTTTGAAAGTACCCGGTGCCCAGTTCCACGGATGAGACGAAGAGAATATCGTTGTGATTTTCCGCCCGGAACGCGCCCACATTCCAGGCAGCATTGCGTACGAAAGATATCTCCGGTTTGCCGCGCAGGCCCACTTCCCATGTACCGGTGACCACCTGCTGTAGCGGCGGGTCGCCGGCCAGCGCATTGGGCAGGCTGCAGGGGTTGGCCGGATCGGCGCAGCCGAGCTCAATGGATGTCGGCGCACGGCTACCCTGCGAATATCTGGCGTAGGCATTCACGGTGGAGATGGGGCTCCAGGTGATGCCGACAGCGGGGTTGAATCGTTGATATACATAGTCGCCAGTGAGCGACCCGGGGCCGGCGATCGGGTTGAGGCGATCGGCATTGTCGATCGTGAAACGGTTGTAGCGCCCCGAGACGGTCACATTCAAGGTTTTGGCGAGAGTGAGCGTATCGGTGAAGTACAGACTCCAGTTCGGAGTCAGGCCGTGCAGGCTGACCGCTGAATCGACGGGATTGTTGGTCGATCCGTCCTGCCATGCCGGGACATTAGTGATGGTGTAGTTGGGATTCAGGTACCCGTAAGCCGTGTTCTGGGTATAGTCGACACTGCCGCGATCCAAAGTCGCTCCAGCGGCGAACTGGTTGCGTCCCAGTGCTGGTGAGGTAGTCCACGTCAGCTGTCCGGAAAATCCGTAATCGTTCTCAACCTCTTTCG
>JBEKAQ010000034.1:0-45610 GCA_050015835.1 Bryobacteraceae bacterium
ATTCCCGAATGCCACACCAGCGTCTCCGCCGTGACCGTGCCGTCGCGTACCAACTCGGCAAACTCAGCCTCCGAAACAGGCCCCAGCTGACGGCCTTCCTGCGCGTAGAACCAATCATGTTGGTCGGTCATATTGGTCAATCATAACCGTTCATAATGACGCTGATACTCTTGAAAGTTGAAGACCCTCGATGTCGGCTGCGGTATTCGCAAATATCCCGGCTCGATCGGTATCGATTTTAACTCCGCCAGCGCCGCCGATGTCATCTGCGACCTCGACCGCTTTCCTTATCCCTTCGCCGACCGCGCCTTCGATAACCTGCGCGCCATCCACGTGATCGAACATGTTACCGACGTGGTGCGCACCATGGAAGAATTCCATCGCCTCGTGAAGCCGGGCGGCCGCGTGCGCATCGAGACGCCGCACTATACCGATTACAGTTCGTTCTGCGATCCCACCCACAAGCATCACCTGAACAGCTTTTCATTCCGCTATTTCGGCCCCGACGACGGCGGCTTCGGCTATTACACCGAGGCAAAATTCCGTGAGATTTCCGTCCGCGTGAAGCTACTATCTTTCTGGAAATGGCTCGGCTTCGAATTTCTCGTCAACCGCTTCACGCGCTTCCGCAGGTTCTGGGAATTCTACCTTTGCTATGTGGTGCGCGGCAAAGCCATGGAGTTCGAGTTTGAACCTCTTGGCCCCCCTGTACCGGTTCGCCGACCATCTGCGTTACCGCCGCCACGGTAACGTCGGGCGCCGCGGCGAGGATCTGGCGCATCGCTATCTGCGGAAGAAAGGCTATATCGTGGTGGCCCGCAACTGGCGCCCTCCGCAGGGGGGAGGGGAAATCGATCTGATCGCCTGGGAGCGCGAGGCGCTCGTGTTTGTGGAAGTGAAAACCCGACTGTCCGCCGAGTGGAGCGCGCCCGAACGGGATATCGACCAGGAGAAGATCTTCGCGCTGCGCCGCGCCGCCCGCGACTATATCCGGCGCGCCGAGGCCGACGCTTCGACCGCGCGGTTCGACGTGCTCTCGATCGTCGGGGAAAAGGTGGAGCACCTGCGCGAGGCGTTCCCGATGATGTTGCCGTTATAGCCGTGTCGCTATAGACGTATGGATATAGTGGATGGTTCATCACATATGCCAGAGTTGCGAAAAGATCCGGTATCCGAGCGATGGGTCATCATCGCCACCGACCGGGTGCGCCGTCCCACCGATTTCGTGCGCGAGTCGCTGCCCATTACCCCTTCCACGCGCTTCTGCCCGTTTTGCGAGGGAAACGAAAGCAAGACGCCGCCCGAAGTGCTGGCCTACCGCAACGGCTCGGCGCCCAATCAGCCCGGCTGGTCCCTGCGCGTGGTTCCCAATAAGTTCCCGGTGCTCGAAGTGGAAGGGGATCTCGACCGCGAAGGCGAGGGCCTGTTCGACCGGATGCACGGAGTCGGCGCGCATGAAGTGGTGGTGGAGGCGCCGCAGCACGCGCTCAGCATTACGGAGCTTCCCGACGCCTCCGTCGAGCAGGTGCTCTGGGCATTCCGCGATCGCGTGCTGGACCTGAAGAACGATCGCCGCCTGCGCTATGTGCTGCTCTTCAGAAATCAGGGCGAGAGCGCCGGAGCTACGCTCGAGCACACCCATTCGCAGCTGATCGCCCTGCCTGTGGTTCCCAAGCGCGTGCAGGAAGAGCTCGAAGTTTCCCAGCGCTACTTTGATTTCAAGGAGCGCTGTCTCTTCTGCGATCTCATCCGTCAGGAGATCAAGACGGGAACGCGCATTGTGACCGAGACCGAGCATTTCGTCGTGGTGGAACCCTACGCGGCGAGGTTTCCGTTCGAGACCTGGATTCTGCCGCGGCATCATCGATCGCACTTTGAAGACGCCGATGCCCATCAACTGAAGAATCTGGCCTGGGTCCTGAAATCCACGTTGAAGAAGCTGGAGAAAGTGCTGGAGCGGCCGCCGTACAACCTGCTGGTTCACACGGCGCCTCTGCAGGAGGCGGCACGCCACGCGTATCACTGGCACATCGAAATTATTCCCCGGCTCACGCGAGTGGCGGGTTTCGAATGGGGCACCGGCTTCTACATCAATCCGACGCCGCCCGAAGAATCGGCAAAGTTCCTGCGCGATGCCGGGCTGGGATAGAGGGCGAGGTCAGGTTCCGCTCCGTCCACGGCGCGTCTACTTCATGAGATTCAATCCGTGAATTTCCGGCTCGGGCCCATCGTCATACTTTATGCGAAGTTCGGCCCAGCCCTGTCGCCGGTTGCGATGGAAGCGCATCCAGGTCCCCAGCAGCGCGGCGAGCACCACTAAAAACACCGCACGGTGATAAAGGGCCGCCAGTAAAAAGGCGTGCAGCTGAATGACGGCTTCGATCAAGCCGAGGAAGCCCACAACCATCCAGAGGGGCGCCCCGACGGGCAGGTGTGAGCAGGTGAAAGGAAGTTTTTCCCACCCAGAGAAGGCCCATTCGAAGCAGAGTATGCCCGTCGCCAGGAGCAGCGCGGCCTCCGCCACGCCGCGCCAGCCGAGCAGGCGGATTTCGAGCGGCAGCGGTATTGCAAGCATGACCGCGGCACTCCAGAACAAAGCGAATCGATCCACTGCGGTGAGCCACGCGGCGCGTCCCTCGCCTTCCGTGATCCGAAAAATCCAGTTGGCCTTGAGTTCCGTCGGCAGAGAGAACAGATGGCGGGCGCCGATTACCAGAAACACAATCGCGAGGATATGGTAATAGACAAAACCCGCGGCTGCCGCACGGGAGGGCTCGACGCTGCCTGCATCCCCAGTGAGCCCTGTCAGCAACAACGCGAACCCGAGGCCGGCGTAGCCCATCAGGACCATTCGATGATGACGGCTGCGCGCCAACGTCCGCATCATGAAGCCGACCACTGCCTGCTGGCGCGGATCGGGCGAGAGATACTCCAGCAACTTACCGCCCGAACGCTTATGAGTCCACTGGCCGGAGATTCCCTCCATCAACAAGGTGCGATGGTGCCGGTAGCTTACAAGATACGTCGAAAATGCCAGTACCACAGCAATCGCCAGAGATGCTTCCGCCCAGTGCGCCAGCGCGCGCATAGCCGGATCGGGATCTCCCGCGAGCGTCTGGTATAAGCCCAGGAACCAGACGGGCGGCAGCCAGCGCGCCCACTCCGGCTGGACGACCACATGAGTGATTTGCGGCTGAATGGAAAAACTGAGCACGATCAGCCCCAGCATGATTCCGATCAGAGAGCCCTGCAGGTAGACGGTCGCCCGTCCGAAGGCGCGGGGCCGCAGCAGATTCAGCAGCACGCCCTGCAGCGCCACTAAACCGAAAAAGAAAAATGCGGATGCGGCGAGTGAAGCGCCTGTGTGCGCCAGGGTACGCGCGCCCAGGGACGCATGGATCGCCCAGTGGCCGGATGAAAGGGCAGGGAAGGCCATCGCCGGCAGGAAATTGAGCGTTGCCAGAGCCGCCGCCGCCACGAGCAGCAACGCGGCCAGTTTTGCGCCGAAGATTTGTCGCGGGCGCAGCGGCAGGGACCCCAGCGCGCGGCAATCCAAAAGGCTCGGAAACAGCGACTGCCATTTAATCGCCGTCAGCAGCCCGATCGCCGACATCATCAGAGTGATCAGGCACAGTTCGTCCGCCCGCACGGCCTCTCGGTAAGGCCCGGGCACAGGCAGGTGGTTCAGGTAGGCGTATTTCGCCCGCAACGGCCCGATCAGCAGAAAGAACCACTGAAAAACCACCGGGACAGTGCCAATCAGAACTCCGCTCATTTGTCCAGGGCTGGTGGCGATATCGCTATCGAGGAGGCGGCGCAGGAAATGTCGCAGCAGCTCGAAGGCCGGTCCATGCGTCTCGCGGAGCCATTCCTTCATCGCGTATTATTCCTGACGCAGCGTCATCGCCGGGTCGATGCGCAGCGACCGGCGGGCCGGCAAGTAGCATGCGAGCAGAGCCAGACAGGCCAGCATCAGCGGAGCCCCGAAAACCACCGCCGGATTCGAAGCGCTGGTGGAAGTGACCTGGCCAACGCTCGAATTCATCGAGGCCAGCAGGCCGGAAGCTCCCCATGCGCCGGCCGATCCCGCCGCCATCCCCACGGCCACCAGCAGCGCGCCATCCTTCATCACCAGTCTGAGGACATCGTTGCTCCGCGCGCCCAGAGCCATCCGGATACCAATCTCGCGAGTGCGCCGGGTCACCGCCCACGCGGTAGCGCCGGCGATCCCGACAACGGCCAGAACCAATCCGAAGACCCAAAGAAACCCATAAGTCCACGACGCCGTGCGAAGAATGGATACGAACCGATCTACCTGCTGATCCATGCTCCGTGCGTTGAAAGGCACGATCCGGGGATCCATCCCGGCGATCTCGCTGCTCACGGCGGTGAGAGCGTTCGCGCCCGGCGGCGCGCGCAGGATCAGGGTAACACCTGTCGGCGGAGGCTGCCTGTAATCCGTCAGAGACATCGGGAAGTATACAGTCGGCCTGGGTTTTTGCACCACCATGCCTTCCGCCACATCGCGCGCCACCCCCACCACGTCGAAGACGCGGCTGCCGTTCGCCAGCGCGCCAGGCCTGTCGTTCACAAGCCACGGCAGGAACGCCAGATTGCCTGGGCTCGACGCGCCGCTTTCGATTTCAAGCTGCCGGCCCACCGGATCTTCGCTCTTCCAGTACTCACGAGCCAGCGCTTCGCTGACGACGATGGCGGCCGAGGCACTTCCCTCATCCTCCCTGCGGAAGCCGCGCCCGCGCAGGATCGGAATCCCCGTGGTGTCGAAGTAGTCGCGCCCCACCACGTGTTTGAAGGCGCTGAGCAGCGCGCCCGAATTTCCCCCGGCCGGTCTGAGTATCCTTACCGGACTGCCGGGCATGGAGACCGGCACGGAGAGAGTGAGCGTGGCCGCGGTCACCGACGGAAGCGCCTTCACGCGCTCCAGCAGCTTTCCGAGAAAAGCCGCCGACTGCTCACCGGAATATCCATCGCGCACTGGATCTACGGAGACCAGATAGAGGTTCTTGAGGTCAAAACCCTGCTGCACGCCCAGCGTGGTCTGGATGCCGAACGACTGAAGTCCCAGAACCGTCAAGAGTGTCAGGGTTCCCGCAATCTGACACACCACCAGCAAATTGCGCAGGCTCAGACGCCGGTTCCTCCGTACCAGCACCGTGCCGCCTTCTTTGAGCGCCGTCGCGATGTCGGTGCGGGTAGCCTGCAGGGCGGGCGCTAATCCGAACAGCAGGTTCGTCACCACCATCAGGCCGAGCGCGAACAGCAGCACATGGCCGTCGGGACGCATATCGTAGCCCACCGGGACGGGCCACGGCATTTTCACGCGGGAGAGCAGGCGCATCAACCACATCGAAGCCAGAAACCCCAGTGTGGAGGCGGCTGCGGCGACGATCAGGCTTTCGGTCAGCAACTGGCGAATCAGGCGCGCCCGGCTCGCGCCCAAAGCCAGGCGAACGGCGATCTCGCGGCGGCGACCGGCAGCGCGGGCGAGCATCATGTTGGCGACATTGGTACACGGGATCAGCATCATCAGGCCGGCTATCAGCAGAAAGAATGACGTGAAGAAAGGCTTGTCCTGCTCACGGAACTGAAACAGCTTGCCGCCGTCCAGCAACACCGCGCGCCGGCCCGGACGGTCGCGGTCGGGGTCGCCGTAATCCCGCTCGATCTTGCGCGCTACGGTGTCGAGCGCAGCCGCGGCGGCCTTCATGGTTATGCCCTGCCTGAGGCGCGCGGTGAAGTGCAGGATGGCGCGGTCGTGGCGCTCCAACGTATTACCGGCCAACTCCGGCGCCACGCCCGCGCCTGCGGAAATGGGCAGCCAGAGATCCGCCGCGTACAACATGGGCGAAGCGCCGAGGAAGCCGGGCGGACCCACGCCGATGATTGTTGCCGTCTGCCCGCTCACGCGCAGCGTCTTGCCGATCGCCGACGGATCGCTACCCAGATGTTCCTGCCAGAACCGATAGCTCGTCACCACAGGCACAGCCGGTTCGGCGCCCTGCGGACTCAGATCGAAAAAACGGCCGAGCGCGGGGCTCACTCCCAGCGTGGAGAAGTACGACGGCGTCACCACGTGTCCCCAGATTCTTTCGCGATTCACATCGAAAGGCACGGGCGCGAGCCAGGCCGTGGTGGAAGAGAAGACAGCCGGTATTTCGCGGAAACGCCGATAATCGGGATACGACACCGGCATCTGCAACGCCGCCAGTTCGCCGGGCCGCGCGATTCCGGGGACGTTGCGGAGCACCACGCTGTTCATCTCGCTGAGCGCACAAGTGGCGATCGATGCCCCCAGACTGAGTGAAATCAATGCGACCGCGGTGAATCCGGGCGAACGCGCCAGCATGCGCAACCCCTGCCGGGCGTCCTTGCGGAACTCGGCCAGGTATTCGATGGGGACGCGCACCGCGGCATCGGCCAGCAAGCGGCTCAATCCGAGCAGCCCGTGACGCCGCCAAATGGGCTCGACAGCGTCCTCCGTATCTTGCAACATCTCCGCCCCGTAGACGTTCCCGAACTCTTGCGGGAGTGCGCCCGCCAGCGTCCGGGAAATTCGCAATGCAATCGCGACCGGTTTGGGGGCGGACGCGTCGCCGGATCTCATGACCTCGACGATCCGCCCCGCCAGCGCATCGCCGTCTTCCACTTCGGTCAATTGCGCGAACACGCCTTCGAGCGACGGCTGGCTCATGAGGTCGCGCAGGCGTTCGATGGAATCGTACGCCGCCACTTCGCCTTTGCGGAGGATCACCACCTTCGAGCAGATCTTCTCGACGACCTCCAGAACGTGCGAACTGTAGAAGATCGTCTTGCCCTGCGCCGCCAGCGCGCGCAGCAGGCTGCGCAGTGCCAGAGCCGATGTCACGTCGAGGCCGGAGAAAGGCTCGTCGAGGATCAGAATGTCGGGGTTATGCAGTAGGGCGGACGAAAGCAGGATCTTCTGGCGCATGCCTTTCGAGTACTCGGAAAGCGGAGCGTGCCGGTCGTCCCAGAGCGAGAACAGGCGCAGAAACTCGTCCATCTTCGGTTCCAGAACGCGGCGAGGCATGCCGCGCAACCGCCCGACCAGTTGCAAATACTCGCTCCCGGAGAGATGCGGATAAAGATGCGCCTCCTCGGGCACGTATCCGATGCGTCGTTGAAAGGCCGGGAAATCGTCGTAAACGCTGCGGCCCTGGTAGAAGATCCGGCCCTCCGAAGGCTCGATCAGGCCGGTCAGCATCTTCACCGTGGTGCTTTTCCCGGCGCCGTTGGGACCAAGGTATCCAAGGATTTCGCCGGGCTGCACGGCGAAGCTGACGCCGCGCACGGCGGCCGTATGGTTGTAATATTTCGTGAGCGATCGCGCTTCGAGCATGGTCAGTCCGCGACCTTCGGCCTCAGGCCCCTCTTCGAATGAATCACCCGCACCAGGTTCTCGAATCTCGCGCATTCGGCCGCGAGCACGCGCCGCCCCAGCGTGGTCAGCCGGTAGTAGCGGCGCCGCGCGTCATCCTCGTCCGCCTGGGGACGCCGGCCGGATTCCGCGACCAGATCCTCATCGACCAGCCGCTTGATGGTTCCGTACAGCGTCGGCGGCCAGAGCCGGAGCTTGCCATCCGTTCGCTCGAGGACCTCCTGCATAATTCCGTACCCATGTTGCTCCCGGTCTGACAGGGACAACAGGACATGAAACCAGTGGGGCTTGAGGGGAAGGAAACTTTCGGGCGAAGGTGGTTTGTGCAAGGCCGCCTCTACTCGTTGGAATATATACTGTTCAGTACTGAGTGTCAATGCACGATGTGAAAGACCAGCGTTCCGGCCAAGCGCTCGGGCGGGGCCGCGATACGATGATGGGCATGGTGCGCCCGGCTGCATTCCTGCTCTTCGCACTCACTTTTAAGGCGTTCGCCCAGGACGAACCGCGGATCCGGCTCGACGTTCAGCAGGTGCTGGTGCCGGTGGTGGTGACCGACGCCAAAGGGCATCACGTCAGCGGGCTCCATGCGTCCGATTTCCGGATTTTCGAAGACGGCGTGGAGCAGAAAATCGCCGCGTTCTCGAGCGACACGGCGGCTTCCGTCGACGACATAGGCGCCCTTACAAAAGCGGCATCGAATGCATCGGGGACGACAGGATCGGGTGCCAGCGCGCCCGCAGCCGCATCCGCCTTCGCACCGCCGCGCCGCACTTTCGTGATCTGCATCGACACGCTGCACACCGCGCCGGCCAATGCGGGGCGGATGCGAGAAGCGCTCGAGAATCTTTTCGAAAAGGAAAAACCGGCGGACGCCCAATATGCGCTGGTGGGCATCGGACGGCAGTTGCAGGTGCTGCAGCCGGCAACTGCCAATCCGCTCGAGATCCTGCTGAAGATTCGCAGCGCTGCGTTTCAGGGCATGATGGGCGGCCTCGACGCGTCCACGCTGGCCGCTCAGCTCGCCAGCCTCAGGACGCGCATGGACGATTTCTGCCGGCGCTGCGCCTGCACGGGGCGGTCAAATCAGTCGAGCTGCGATATCGATATCGAAACGCTCAAACAGAGCGTAGACGCGGAAGCAAGCCGCTGGACCGCGCCCACCGATGCGCTGCGCGGGCAATTCACCAGCGTGGTGAAGGAACTGGCGAAACTGCCCACGGCACGAACGCTCATCCTCGTCTCCGATGGATTCGACATCAATCCGGCGCGCGAATTCTACCGGACGGTGGCGGCTTATCTGCCCAACCGGCCCCAGTTCAGACTGGACGAGCAGGGCAAGGTGGAACCGGGGCTGGAGGAGGCGCTGAAGGTCGCTTCCGAGCGCAACGTGACTATCTTCACGGTCGATTCGCGAGGCGCCTCCGCACCGGCCCCGGGCAGCAGCGGAGCCATGGATGCGAGTAGCGGGGCGGGGAACGGCTTTCAGAGCGTGACCGGCGGCAATCGTTCGCGGGGCGCGGCCGCGTCGCTCAGAACCGGCACGCTGCAGACGGCGGCGGATCGGGGGGCGAATCCCTTTGCGTCCGGCGACAGCGCGTCGAGTGCCACCATGGAGCAACTGGCGCGCTCGACCGGCGGCCTTTACCTTCACGGCGGGAGCGACCTGCTGAAGCAATTCCGCAGCGCGCTGGCCGAGGGCCGCGAGTATTACATGTTGGCGTACGTTTCGAGTAACGGCGCGGAGGACGGCAAGTTCCGGCGCATCACGGTGGAGACAAAAAACAAGAACCTGAGTATCCGGGCTAAGTCGGGCTACTGGGCGGCGGGTACGGCCCAGTAACCGCGCTTGGCTGTCACCACTGCTTTGGGATTCGACACTTCGACTGTGATGGCGCGGAACCTGCCGTCGAGATTGGCGTTGCTCGAAACGTAGGCGAGGTTGTAGTAATCGCGGCCATCGGCGAAAGCGCGTTCGAGGGCGCCTGACAGGTTGTTGCTGTCGTGAAAAGCGGTACCTCCGGTCGCCTCCGCGATCTCGGCCAGCGTATTGCCGTCGTCCGCCGCCACATTTCTCTCGACGTGATCCACGGCTCCGTCGATCACCACCGAATTCGCCGTATGCGAAGCGTCGAAGGAAGCCTGGCCATAGAGACCGCGCGCGTCGATGGTGTCGATGGTGATGTTGTTCCTCGCGGCGAGTTTCAGGATGGGCTCGAACTCATCCTGCAAGCGCCCGTACTGCTGGTGATCGTTGTGGTTGCAGACGACGGTGGGCGGGACCATGCAATGCGAGGCATAGGGAAAGAACGCGTCCACCAGATCGAAGGCTTCGCGGCCGGGCACAATTTGAAAGCCGTCCGACAGGAGCACGATGGTGCGGCGATCGCGGCCCTGCGCAAGCTGCGCCACCAGGGAGCGGAACTGGCGCAGGAATCCGATGGTCAGGGTGCGGTCCAGATCGGCGATTTCGCCGGACTCAACATACGCGCGGGACATACCGGCTTCGCATTTTGCCTTCATGAGCAGGTCGGTCGAGACATCGCAGGCGAGGCGCGTGTCGTTGAGGTCGCGCCGGAAGCGCTCGATCTCATTCTGGATTCCGCCCTGCTGGCCGTCGAGAAAGATCTTCTGCATTCGCTTGCTTTCGAGCACCGCGAGCACCGAGGTGGGATCGCGGTTGACGTTGAGAATCATCTGGGGCGTGGCGCCGAGCGAGATCACGACGTATTGCGAATCGGCCGAATGCTCCTCGCGGAAGAGCTTTTTGAGGGCTTCGCGGGCCGATACGAAATCCTGGAACGACAGATGCAGCGTGTCGATGAGAACCAGATAGGTGCGGCGCGGCGCAGGCTGGGCGGTCGTTTGCGGCGGGGTGGGATTGACTACGGCGGCCGTGGCAGAGGGTGCGGCATTGCCTTGCGCTCCGACTTGGGGCACTCCGGAGCTTTCCACGCTGAACGCCGTGATCTTCTGCTCCACGCCGTCCTCGAATATTTTGAAATCGGCCTGGGTGAGACCGGTGATGTGGTGCCCTTGCTTATCGGTCACCACCACGGGAACCAGCACCTGGCGAACGTCCACCTTAATCGTGTTGGCGGGCGGCGGGGCGAGCGCGGTTTCGACGGATTTGACAAGGCGCGCAAGGCCGGCGTCGGTGGGCGCAAGGCCGGCGGCCACGCTCAGTTCCTCCACGGCGCCGGCTTTGTCTCCGGTGCGCGCCAGCGCTTCACCGAGGTTGAAGTGGGCATTCGGATCTTTCGGAGCGAGGTGGGCGGCGGCGCGAAACTCATCGATCGACGCTTTGGCGTTTCCCAGTTGAAACAGAGCGATGCCCAGATTGTTGTGCGCCGGGGCGGAATCCGGCATGCCTGCGAGGGCTTCGCGCAGTTGGGCCGCGGCGTCGGCTTCGTCGCCGATAGCGTGATAGGCGAGGCCCAGTTCATAGCGGACATCGGCGCGCAGGGGATCGAGCCGGAGCGCCTGTTCGAGGATCTTAACGGCCGCGGCGGGTTGCGAGGGAATCAGCGCCGTGCCGCGCGCGAGTAATGCGCCGGCGTCGTCGTTACTCTGCGCGAAGGTGCCCGCCGCCAGCGCGATAAAAACCGTGGTGAACGCCGCGAATTTCATGCCGCCTGGTAGCCGATGATAGCGCACGCGATTGCGGGGTAGCCATGGAACTATTCCTTGCGGCGGGAATTGAGGAGTGCGAAACTGAACCAACCCCGGAATTTTGCAGATCGAGGCTTTTTCGCAATATGCGCACTCAATTCTTACTTGGGACGGTTTCCGTCGCCGTGATGGCCATACCGGGTCTCAGAGCTCAGTCGGGCCCTCCTCCTGAAGTCTACTCCGCGAATAGTTCGGCCGATTACAGCACGACCATCGCCCAGGGCTCGCTCTTCGTGGTGTTCGGTTATAACCTCGGACCCGCCAGTCTGGTACAGGTCTCCGCCTTCCCGCTGCCCAACGTGCTCGCCGGAACCTCGGTGACGGTTAAATCCGGGTCGGCGACTCTCAACTGTCCCATGATCTATACGTCCAATGCGCAGGTGGCCGCGATCCTGCCCTCGAACACTCCGGTGGGAACGGCCGTGATCGCGGTTGCCTTGAACGGGGTAAACGGGTATTCTTCCACCGAAGTCACGGTGGCGGCGAGTTCCGAGGGAATCTTCACCACCACCAGCAGCGGTCTGGGCGCGGGCATCTTCACCGCGCTCGACGGCAGCCTGAAGACATTTTCCAATTCCGCCAAGCCGGGCGAAATTGTGACGGCATGGGGAACCGGCATCGGACCGATCGGCACACCGGACAATGTATTGCCGACCAGTTTTCCGAACTTTCCGAACGTGCAGGTCTGGGTGGGCGGGCAAGCCGCGCAGGTGGCTTATGCGGGGCGCTCGGGTTGCTGCGCGGCGGTGGATCAGATCTCTTTCACGGTTCCGGCGGTCGGCAGCGGGTGCAACGTACCGGTGCTGGTGGTGAGCGGCGGCAATTCCAGTAATGCCGTAACGATGCCGGTGATGGCCGGGGGCGGCGCTTGCAGCGACGCAGGCCCCACGTTGCCAACGTCCTTGCTTACCAAGGCGGCTTCCGGACAGCCGGTGAAGGTGGGGATCATTGCCGCCGGGCCGACCGCGCTGGTGGGAAGCTCACCCTCGGCGGACGCAGTGGCCGCGAGCCTTTCGGCCGCGCTCCACACGCGGGTTCCGGTGGCGGATGCGGCGCGGTTGATCCGGGCTTACCGATCCAGAAACCCGAAGGCCATCCGGTTGGCGATGGCGAAATACGCTGCGCAATGGAAGGCGCTCGATGCGCGGACCAAAGCGGGGCTGATCGCCAAAATCAGCCTGACGCAGGAGAGCATCTCGGCGGACTTCGGAAGTTTGAGCAGCGAAGCCACCGTTGCGACCGTAGCCAGCGCGCAGTTCCCGGCGGTGGGCGAATGCATGGTCCTGACGGGGGGCTATCCGAACGGGCTGGGCTCGGTGGGCGCGGGTCTGGACGCCGGCTCTTCCCTGATGCTGACCGGCGCCGCCGGTTCGCATACGCTGCAGCAAACCTCCAAAGGTGAGTATCAGGCTTCGTTCGGGGCCTCGGTAACGGGCCCGGATATTCCGCTGGGGACGTATACGATCAGCGGGATGGGCGGCAAGGACGTGGGCGCATTCAGCGCAACCGTAACCATCGCGAGCCATCTCGCAATCGCAAACAAATCCGCGCTGGCGACGGTCTACACGACACAACCGCTGACCGTGAACTGGACGGGCGGGGTCGCGGGCCAGTACATGCTGATCGGGGGCGGAACCACGCACGGGCCCCATACCTACTTCACGTGTGCCGCCGACGGGGGAACGGGGACGTTCACAGTACCGAGCTACATTCTTTCTTCCATCAATACGGCGGCCGAGTCGAACGGCGTCCTCTGGATCTCGCCCAATCCGCTGTCGAATCCCATTACGATTCCGGGCCTCGACGCGGCATACTTCGCCGATGCCAGCAGCGACTCCGTGAACGTAGCGTTCGGCGTAATGACCGGGGTACAAGGGGCCAATACCGCGAATATCTCCGGGTCGATCGATGGACTCTATCCGGCTTCGGGCGCGACAGCCGCGCTGAACGGCGGCAACAGCACGGATGGGCCGGTTTCGTTCTCCGCGCTGCTGACCGCCGGAACGTTCACGGCGGCCTTCGATATCCTGCCCGGCGCGAGTCCTTTCGTCGTTCAGGCCACGTCCGCCGCGGGCTCCGCAACCATCAATATCAACCCGGCGCAGAATACCTGGCAGGCGAGCTATGTGGTTCCCACGGCACTGACCCGGAATTGGAACTTTTCGGCGGCCGGGTTCACGGTCACTGATTTTTCGGGGGGCGGTCAGCCTTTCCCCGGTAACGTAATTCCGTTTAGCCGCGTGGATCCTCTGGCAGAACAGGCGCTCAACGGACTGCCGCTTCCGAACGTGGCGGGCCCGGCGGGGGCGAACGGCACATGGTCGGCATCCGGCACTCTGCCCGCGGGAGGGCATTTCACGATCGGAGCTAACAGCAACCCGCCTCAGAACTTCGGGGGATTTATCAATCTCACCACGCGCGGCGCGCAGTCGACCAGCTTCAGCCTGTATGTGGACGGTCAATTGGTAGCCTCGAAGCAGGTCCCGTTCACGACCGACTGATTTGGCAATCTCTTCGCGTGCGCTGCTGCTTGCGTTCGGTATTGGCAGGCTGTTCTCTATAGTTCGCTGCTGCCGTTATGGGAGGGTTTTGACGAGTCCTGGCACTACGGCTACGTGCAATACCTCTCCACGGCGCGTCGGCTCCCGGTGCCTGGTGAAACGCGGCTTTCCGTGGAAGTCTGGGATTCCATGCTGGCGACTCCCGTCAGCCATGTGCTGCACAGCGTGTGGCCGGAGCTGCAAACATTCGACGTTTACTTCGCGCTCAGCCCGGAAGCGCGCGCCCGCCGGCAGCGCCCACACCAACTCTGAAGTGCAGCAGGCGCCGCTGGGTATGAGCCGGATGCCGCGATGGGGCGGCCCCGTGGCGGCGGGGGTCAGTCTGCTGTGGATGTATATTTCGGCCGCCACTTATATCGTCAAATTGATTCCGCTTTACGGGGGCTGCACTGGCGGGCGCGGCACCCTATTGGGGATTCTGCAATGGTACGGGTCGGGCGGTGCGGAATTCACTAACATCCTTTCCACTATCAGTCTCGCTCCGCCGCACATTATCTACATCGAGACCGCACTGGTAACCGGCCTGGCGATCGCTCTTGGAGTCCGCCTGATTCGCCCATTGCTTCCCGCGGCGCGGGTGTGACATACTTCCAGGGCATGACACCCGCTGAGTCCCCTTTACCGTTCGTTGGAACCTGGAAGCTGATCCATTGCGAGACTTCGCATCCGGAACTGCCGTATCCGAAATCGTCGGTGACGACATTTGTGCAGCGGGAGGACGGTCTCGATTACAAGGCAGAATCGATCTGGTCGGATGGACGCAGCACGGCGGCCAGCATCTTTTTCAGGAAGGAAGGCGGCTGGTGCCCGGTAAGCGGCAGCGCCCTTGCCGATTCCGTCAGTATCCAGGTTCTGGACGACGGCTCGGTGGAGGGAAAAATGAGGAAGGGTGAGAGCGAATCGGGGAGAAACCACATGACGGTTTCGGCCGACGGACAGACCATGTCGACGCAATGGGAAATCCTCGGGCCGGGCGGCGTCACGATTACGTGGAAGAGCACGGCGCAGCGGCAGTAAAAGTGATTTCGAGGCTGTCCGTCGCGCTGCTTTGGGCGTTGGCCGCGCAGGCCGGGCAGGCTGCGGCGGCGGACCCCGCCATTCAGAAGATGGTGCGGCAAGTTTCGCCGGACCGCATTGCCGCGACTGTCAAAACTCTGGCCGGTTTCGGCACGCGGGGCAACTACTCGAATCCCAACCAACAGAGCCGTGGCATTGGCTCCGCACGCCGCTGGATCTTCGACCAGTTCCAAGGGTACAGTGCGCGGCTCGAAGTCTCTTACGACACCGCGCGGCAGGGCTCGACCGAAGTGGTCAGCGTAATTGCGGTGCTGCCTGGCGTCGCGGAACCGGAAAAGCGCATCCTTGTAACCGCCCACTACGATTCCATTAACCAGCGCGACAAAGCCGCCGAAGCGCCCGCGCCCGGGGCCGATGACGATGCAAGCGGCGTCGGCGTGGTGCTGGAGCTGGCCCGTGTGATGAGCCAATATCGTTTCCGTAAGACGATCGTCTTTATCGCCTTCGCTGGCGAGGAGATCGGGCTGTTGGGAAGCACCCATTATGCCTCCCGCGCCCGCGCCGCGAACGAGCGCATCGAGGCGGTCTTCAACAACGACATCGTGGGCGCCAACGTGGTCGGCATCACGCACAACATCATCGATGGCGGCGACGACGACACGGCCGGCCCGGACGGCGAGACTGGCAATCGCCTGCGTGTGTACGCCCCGGAGAGCGCGGACTCGGCTTCGCGCCGTCTCGCCCTGGTCGTCGAGGACGCCGCCGCGCGCTACGTCCCTGGTCTGAAGATCGATCTGATTTCCAGTGCGGATCGCTTCGGCCGCACGGGCGATCAGGCGCCGTTCCAGAGCCATGGGTTCGCCGCTGTCCGCCTGACCTCGGCCTCGGAAGACACCGCATCCCAGCACACCGCGAACGATCTGCCCGAAGGAGTCTCGCCCGCTTTCGCCGCCAACGTGGCGCGCGTCAACGGCGCGGCCATCGCCAGTCTCGCCCGGCGATTATGAATACCGCAACGCTTCCGACGGCTCGACGGTGGAGGCGCGGCGCGCGGGAATGAATGTCGCGAAGAGCGCCACCGCGATCAGAACCATGGCCACCCCGGCAAACGTGACCGGATCGGTGGACTTCACGCCGAACAGCAAGCTCGCGAGCAATCGCGTCATGGCATAGGCCAGACCCATCCCCAACACGATACCGGCGAGGGCCAGTTTCATCCCCTGCGCCAGTACCAGCTTCAGCAGATCCCCGCGCACCGCACCGAGGGCTATGCGAATCCCGATTTCCTGTGTCCGCTGCTGCACCGTGTAGGCCATCAGGCCGTAGATACCGATGGCCGCGAGCAGCAACGCGACTCCGGCGAAGACGCTGAGCAACACCATATTGAAGTGCTGCCGTGCGACGCTTTCCGAAACCACCTGCTCCATGGTTCGTTGCCGGGTCAACGGAATCATACTGTCGATAGCGCGGATCTCCCGTTCGACAGCGGCCCGGACGCCCATCGGATCGCCCGTGGTGCGCACTACCCAGGAAAGAGGAATCACCGACGCGGCAAGACTGGTAATACCCTCCGGCACCTGGCTCTGCGGAATGTACATCACGCCGACTTCACCACGGCTCAGCCCGGCTTCGCGCACATTGCCGACGATCCCGATAATCTGGCGCGGCGCCTCTTCAAACTGCGGCCCCAGGCCCTTGCCGATCACGATGACCTGCCCGATGGCATCCCCTTTGGGCCAGTATTCGCGGGCCATCTTATCGTTGATGACGACAACGCGCGCGGAATTCGCGACGTCGGCTGGCTCGAATACCCGGCCGCGCAGCAGGGGAATTTTGAAGGACCGGAAATAGTGCGCCGACACGGATCTCCATTGCTCGTCGCCACTATACTGGCCGTGCGTGGGCGGCTTCCCCACAATGTTGAACGGCAGGTCGATGCAGCACTCGACGGGCAACATCAAAGTAGTGGACGCCGCTTCGACGCCCGGCAGGCTCTCGATGCGCTGTATCGACTGGGTGACAAAGTTGTCCACCCGGGCGGTGGTGGTGTAGTTGGCGCCGGCCATGGACGTCTGCAGCGTCAGGACGTTGTGCGCGTCGAAGCCGGGGTTTACGTTTTGTAACCCCACAAAGGTCCGGATCAACAGGGTGGCGCCGATCAGTAACACAAGCGCCAGCGCAATTTCCGCGACTACCAGGATGGAGCGCGCGCGATGCTGACCCCGGCCCGTTGCGGAACGTCCACTGGTCTCTTTGAGCATGGACGCGAGATCGGGGTTGGAGGTGCGCAGCGCCGGGTAGAGCCCAAATACGATTCCGGTCAGAACTGCGATTCCCATGGTGAACGCGGCGACTCGCCAGTCAAGCGCCGGGATAACTGCATGCGCGCCATCGGGGTCGGTCAGGCGGGGAATGTTGCCGGGTGCGAGCAGAAGCAGACCGCGCACGCCCAGGGAACCGAGTGCGAATCCGAGCAGTCCGCCCAGACCGGCGAGCAGGATGCTTTCCGTGAGTAATTGCCGCACTACCCGCCAGCGCTCCGCGCCCAGAGCTGCCCGCACGGCGAGTTCCCGCTGGCGCACTACGGCCCGCGCCAGCAGAAGATTGGCCACGTTGGCGCAGGCGATCACCAGAACAAAACCGACCGCGCCCAGCAGGATCAACAGGGCGGGTTTGACATCGCCGACGATGGCCTCGCGCATCGGGACTACCGCGACACCCTCGTTCCGATCCATGAATTTGGGGTACTGACCGCGGAAGCGTTCGCCCAGGACTTTCATTTCCGCGCGGGCCGTTGCGAGGCTCACCCCCGGTTTCAGTCGTCCCGCGACGCGCAGGTAGTGTCCCTGGTTGGTGCTGTTCGGATCGGCCTGAATGGGAAGAAAAACATCGGCGGGAGGGTCCGGCTGAAACCCTTTGGGGAGCACGCCCAGAACGGTATACGGCTCTCCGTTGAGGGATATAGTGCGGCCGGCGATGGCCGGATCGGCGTTGAGGTGAAACTGCCAGAGCGCATGGCCGATCACCGCGACTTTGGGTCCGCCGGGCAGGTCTTCGGCGGGTGTGTACGTGCGGCCGATCAGGGGAGAAACTCCGAAGACTCTGAAGTAGCCCGCCGACGCCTGCAGGGATTTAACCTGTTCGGGACGCCCGCCGCTGCCGAGGTTCATGCCCGGACCGCCCTGGCCGAAGATCGTCATCGCTTCAAACGCCTGGTTCTGCCGCCAGGCCATATACTTCGGGATGGAGTTGGAGAAGCCGAAATCGTTGTTCGGGTAGAGTCGGCCGAGCTGCATGATACGGTCCGGCTGCGTATAGGGCAGCGGCTGCAGCAGCACCGAATTTACCACCGTGAAGATGGCTGTGTTGGCGCCGATCCCGAGGGCCAGCGCGGTCAGGGCGACGGCCGTGAATCCCGGGTTGGCATGCATCATGCGGAAGGCGTAGCGGATGTCGGCGAACGTTCCCATGTAGCTGAGAACGGAATTGCAAGGTGCGGAGTTCCATCGGAAAAATCGCCTCAGGCAATGCGGATAAAATGCTGAGATATGCGTTCTTCCGCACTTATCGGCGCGCTGGCTGCGCTCGCGGCATTCCTCTGGCCTGCATCCGCGGCGACCATCGTGAGTGAGAGCCGGATCACGGTGAGCGGCGGAGCCATCGCGGGCGAGACCTTCACGTTTCCGCGCGTGAACGGCGACTGGTTTGTCACGCCCGGCGACGGCCATGCCAGCCTCGCCCTGCGAACTGCGGCCTCCGCTGCGCATCCGGCGCAACTCAACATTGAATGGGACGGCAAAGCCGCGACGCACACCATCAATGCCGGCAACAACGATCTGGTGGGCGGCGACCACAAAGCTTCGTTCTACGTGCACTTGCAGGCGCCGTACTACCAGACCTTACAGCCGAAGGGCGCGGATGCGATCACCATCACGATCGTCAGGATGGATGACCTGAGCATCGAGGCGAACATCGAGGGAACCGCGACCGGCGCTGGCTCGATGCGCATCACGGGCGTGATCAAAATTCATCGGGATGTGTCCGATCAGAAGGTCGGCGGCACGTACCTGAACTGCGATCCCGGGATCCACGACAAGTTGGCCGGAGCCGAGTTCCGTTCGCCATCGGAGTGCGAAGTGAAGTTCGATTTCCACGTGCGGCAGGCGCTGGCCGGTGCGTTCACGCACACCGCCGCCGCCCTGACGCAGGGAGACTGGGAGCAGGTCCGCCAGCCGAATCTGGAGGCGATTACTTCCCTTCCGCGTCAAACCGAGCATTCTCCCTACCGTCTCGATTTGTCGTACCAGTTCCGGCTGTGGCCCGGCAGCGAACAGGCGAGACGCAATCAGGCGGCGCTCGATGCCTTGACGCCGAAGATGGTCGAGGCCATCAAAAGCGCCGCCGCCGCATCCGCTTATCAGGCGGAGCTTACTAAGTTGACCCACGCGACAGAGGGCTCGGGCACGATCCGGATCGACATTGGGATCAACCTCGCTTCGAAAGGAATCGTAAACTTCGAGGGAACTTACACGACGGCGCAGATTCCCGGCGTGGGCTATTCGCTCACGGCGCCTTATGTGCAGTCGCGTTCGGGCGGCGACTTCTCGGGATCGCATGAAACCACGTACATATTCCTGGGCGATTGGACGCCTGCGAGAAGCGCAAAATCGGGTAGCGGCGAGAATATCCTCGTGAAGGCCAACCTGAATCCCGCAGCGCCCACGCTTGCGGTGCAGAATATGTGCGTCGAGATTCAGGCCAACGCGGAGTTGGCGCAGCGGGTGATCGGGCTGGTCGATTGGAGCGCGCTGCGGCAACTCCTGGCGGCTAAGTGAAAATCCCCGGCTTAAACGTCGGCGATCGCGAAGACCTTTTCCAGCATCTCGGCGGGATTTTTCCCGGGCGTCGGATCGTACTCGTGAGCCACGTAGCCGGTGTATCCCAGATCGGCGATGGTTCGGAGGATGAAGCCGTAGTTCAACTCCTGATTTTCGTCGATTTCGTGGCGTCCGGGAACGCCCGCGGTGTGGAAGTGCGCGATCAGCGGGAAGATGGCCTTGATGTTTTCGACAATGTTCCCGTCCATGATCTGCACGTGGTAGATGTCGAAAAGCACCCTCACGCGCGGCGAATTGACGCGCTGCACCACGTCGACCACCCAGGCGATGTGATTACCGGCCTGATCGACTCTGCCGATAGCCGGGTTCTGGTACTTGTCGTTGAATGCCTCGACGCACAGCGTGACGCCTTTCTCTTCGGCATGGCCCTTGACGCGGTTCAGAAATGCCACCGCGTTGTCCGCGCACTCGGCGTAAGAGATGCCGCGGCGCTGTCCGCTGGGAATTTGTATGTTGGGGCAGCCGGCGGCGGCACTGGTGTCGATGAAAGCGGTGAGCGATTTAGCCAGGTCGCCGAACGTCTCTTTGTGGATAATGCCGTTTTCAACAGTGACGCCGCCGCCCGTGCCCAGGGTGGGAATCAGCCCGTACTTCTTCAGCAGGGGCCATTGATCGGGAGGCAGAAAATCGAAACCGGCGGCTCCGAGATGGGCGGCAAACCGATACATCTCTTCGGGCGACATTTTCGGGCCGGTGGCGGAGGTGAGGCTGCGCGCAAAGCACGCCTGTTTGATGCGCCCTTTGCGGGCCATGCGGCCGGGAGGTGTCTGCGCGGTCGCGGCCAGAGCTGTGGAGCCAAGCACGGTGAGTAATTGTCTGCGATTCATGAGCGAGATTATATCGAAGACGGCTGCGATACCGGCAGGGTGGCGCCGCACCCCGCCAAACCCATGACTCACGATCGGAAACGAGCTCTCGCCGCAGTGCGGGACTACATGGAAGGCTATTTCCGAAGCCTTCCCGATGTGCGTTCAAACCACGCGAAGAGATTTTCAGCCCTCCGGCTCGAATTCGTGGCCTTCCGGGGACGGGGTACGCGAGCTGGTCACGTTCTCGGACATCAATCACGGTTCAGGTCAAAATCGAAAACAACACCACTAGATTTGAGCAAACAACCCTACATAGCGACAGCCTCAATGGGAGCGACAGCCTCCGTGAAATCGACCTGGGCGGCGCGACCACGAAGCTTGAATTCGGCGAATAACCGCAGCCAGGCCGGCACAAGCGCGCCGGATCTGAAGTAGACTAAGTCCGTGCGCCTGATCCCGCTTCTTTTCATTTCCTCCGCTCTGTGCTTCGCGCAACTCGAAGGCATCGTCGATCTCCACGTTCACAGCGATCCCGACGCGGTGCCGCGCAAGCTGGACGCGCTCGACACGGCGCGCACGGCGAAGGAGGCGGGTTTCCGCGCCATTGTGCTGAAGAACCACTGGACGTCCACGGCGCAGCTGGCTTTCACGGTTTCGAAAGTCGTCCCCGGCATTGAAGTGTTCGGCGGAATCGCGCTCGACCGCGCGGTCGGCGGCGTAAATCCGGAAGCCGTGAAACAGGGCGCGGCGTTTACCGGCGGGAAGCTGCGCATCGTGTGGATGCCCACGCTCGATTCCGAGAACTACGTCCACTTCAGCAAGCAGGACGTTCCGTTCGCAGCGGTGTCGCACAATGGCCAGCTACTGCCGGAAACCACTGAGGTGCTGAAGCTGATCGCCAAGAACAAGCTGGTGCTGGCGACGGGTCACTCCACAGCCACCGAGAACCTGATGCTGGTTCGCGAGGGAAAGATACAAGGGATTGCGCAGATCATCGTAACGCACCCGATGGACGCGCCCATCCACATGACCATTCCGGAGATGCAGGAAGCCGCCCGGCTGGGCGCGTACATCGAGCTGTGCGGCAACGCGCTGTTGCCCACTCATCCGAAAGACCGTCAGATCCCCGCGGCGGAGTATGTGAAGACCATCCGCGCCGTCGGCCCCGAACACGTTATCCTTTCGGGCGACTTCGGGCAAACCGTACACCCGCCGTTCGTGGAAGCCTGGAAACAGGCTCTCGACATCCTGCGCAAGGCCGGCGTTTCGAGCGCTGAGATCGATTTGATGGCTAAGAAGAACCCTGCGGCGCTACTCGGCCTCAAATAGCCGCGCGGGATTTACTGGTCCTTTGGGATCACGACATCCGCCAGAGCTTTGGGATCGGCCGGAAGTTCCGTTTTACCCGCGGGGTATTCATTCTTCTGAAAGACGGCGGCGAGGAGGTCCGCGTAGCGTTGATCGCTCAGACTGCCTTGTTCGGTGGGGGGCATGGTCGCGCGCATGTAGTTATAAAGCGCGCCGGCTGTTTTGCCACCCCAGCTGTACAGGAACTCCGCCCCGGTCAGGGCAGGCGCTTCCGGACCCCCCTGCATGCCGGCGCCGTGGCACATCGCGCACCGGGCTGTATAGGTATCCGCGCCTCGCTTCGCCTGCTCGGCCGTGTAGACGCCATCCATGACGCTGCGCTGCTTCTGACCCTGGCCCGGAGTCGCGCATAACATCTCGAACAAACCAACGCAGGCGATCGGTATGGCCACAATCCTCCACTTCATTGGTTATTCCCCCAGCGCAAATACGAAGATCGCGTTCGAATTACTCGGATGCAGCTCCGGCGTCAGGCGGTTCAGCATAGGTGTCTGGAGCGCATTCCCGGTACAGACCGCAACGTACTGCTTGCCATTCGCCGTGTAAGTGATCGGAAAGCCGGAAACCGCCGAGCCAAGGTTCACATCCCAGAGAATCTTGCCCGTATCCTGGTCGAAGGCGCGGAAGTGCCCGTTGGTATCGCCCGCGAAGAGGAGTCCGCTGCCCGTGGCGACGAGCGACATCAGCGCGGCGCGTTGTTCGTACTTCCAGAGAATCCTGCCGGTCTCGACCGAGATGGCCTGAATGGTGCCCAGCTTGTCTTCACCTTCCGGAAGTCGCATAGTGTACTTGATGGCGTAGTAGGAATTGGGCACCGGTTTGTCGGAGATGGGAGTTACGGTCATGCAGGTGTTCTGCAAGGGGAAATACATGACGTTGTTCAGCGGGCTGTAAGCGCCGGCCTCCCAGTTTTTTCCGCCGGCCGTGGTGGGGCAGACGAAGCGCTCTTCGCCTTTGTGGCTGAAGGTGGTTTCCGGGTTGACGGTGACTTCCCCGGTGGCGCCATCGATCTTACTCACGACATTCTGTCTCACGGTGGGAGTCGCCCACAGGAATTCGCCCGTTTGACGGTCAAGGGTATAAACGATCCCGGTCTTACCGGGGATGCCGGTAACTACCTTGCGGCGTTCTCCGGGCTTCAGCCGGGGATTGATCCACAAGACCTGGCTCTTATCGGGCGCGACTAAGGTGTCGATCAGATAGCGTTCAAAGGGATGGTCGAAATCCCAGTGATCGACGACGTGCTGGTAGTACCACACCATCTTGCCGGTTTCCACGTCGAGGGCCAGCGTGCAGTTGTGATAGAGATATTTCTTGTCGTTGCCCGCCAGCATGAATTTGGGTGCGGGCGAAGTAACCGACGTTCCGATATAGATCAGGTGCAGTTCGGGATCGTAGCTCGGAACCATCCAGCTGCCGACATGCTTGCGCTGGTCGTAAGGTATGTCGCCCCAGGTTTCATCGCCGGGCTCGCCCGGTTTGGGGATGGTGTGAACGCGCCAGACCTCTTTGCCGGTTTTTGCGTCGTGCGCGGTGATCACGCAGGCATCGGGTCCACCCTTGGGCTCGCAACCGCGGCCGGAGATCACCTTGCCCGCCGCGATGATGGGTCCGGCAGTCTGCTGGGCGGAATTCTCCCGGTAATCGACGATGCGGGTTTCCCAGGTTTGTTTGCCGGTCTTCGCATCCACCGCATAGACGAAATCGTCCGCGCTGGTGTTGATGATCTGATCGCCGTAGATGGCGGCGTTCCGATGGATGGAAGATGCGCCGAAGATTTTCGTGATATCGTCGGGCAGCTGGCGGCGGTATTCCCACTGGAGATCGCCGGTGGCGCCATCGATGGCATCGATCAGATCGCTCGGGCTGGGCAGATAGACGATCCCGCGGTAAGCCAGCGGCGTGGCTTCCATAATGCCGGGACCCATGCCGCGCGTCCAGATCATTTTCAGCTTGCTCACATTGGCCTTGGTGATCTGGGCCAGGGGACTGTAGCCCCAGCTATCCTGCGTGCGCCGCCACATGAGCCAGTCGCCCGGATCGGGATGCTCGATCGTCTGCTCGGTTACGGGAACGAAATCGGCGTGGGGCGGGGCGCTCTGGGCAGCCGCCGGCCGATTGTACAGAGCCACCAGAGCCGCCACTAACATTGTGGCTGTCGCCGCGAAGCGTTTCATCATACTTCCTTCTCCTGCCGAACCGTCAGAATATCGCAGACGTTACGTCGCCTTCGCGGATGCTCGATCCATCTGCTTCAAGCCTTCCGGCGCTCCCACGAGGACCTCGGAAGTGAGCCCGATGAACAAACCGTGCTCGACCACTCCCACCACTCCGTCCAACTGGTTTTCGAGAGCCGTGGCGGATTCGATGGGCCCGAAGGCGCAGTCGAGAATATAGTTCTGGCCATCGGTGACGTACGGCTGCCCGTCGCGCATGCGCAGAAATGGCTCCGCTTTGAGTTTCGTCAGGTGCCGGGCCGTCGCCTGCCAGCCGAACTGAGTCACCTCAACGGGTACCTTCCAACCTGTGCCCAACTTCGGAACCAGCTTGGTTTCATCCACGATAATCACGAGGCGGGCGCTCGCGGCTGCCACAATCTTCTCGCGGAGCAGGTTTCCGCCGCCGCCCTTGATGAGATTCAGCGTCCCCAGCTCCACCTCGTCCGCTCCGTCGATGGTCACATCGACCGCCGGATACTCACCCAGCGTGGACAAGGGAATGCCCAGAGCGCGCGCCTGATCGGCGGTCAGCTCCGAAGTCGGAATGCCGATAATCTTCAGCCCGGCCGCGACGCGTTTTCCGATCGCCGCTACCAACAGGCGCGCCGTGCTGCCCGAGCCCAGGCCGACGATCATGCCGTCCCGCAGGTCGTCCGCTGCCTGGTTTGCCGCTATCTGCTTCAGTCCTTCTATCGTCGACGCAGTCATGTCCGAACACCCATTTCATAAGTATCGCTCTGGGTACACTGCGCCAGGTACACTGAAACTGAAATGATCACCATCCGGCGCAACACCGATCGCGGCCATGCCGACCACGGCTGGCTGAATTCCTGGCATACCTTTTCGTTCGCCGATTATTTCGATCCGGCCCACATGGGATTCCGTGCGCTGCGCGTCATCAACGACGATCGCGTCGCTCCAACGAGGGGGTTCGGGGCGCATGCGCACCGCGATATGGAGATCATCAGCTACGTTCTGGAGGGCAGTCTGGCGCACAAAGACAGCATGGGCGAGCGGCACACCATCGGGCCCAACACCATTCAGGCGATGTCGGCGGGCACGGGGATCGTGCACAGCGAGTTCAACCCTTCGGAGACGGAGCCGGTGCACTTTCTGCAAATCTGGATTGAGCCCGCCATGGAGGATGTGGAGCCGTCGTACCAGCAGATTTCCTTCGCCCCGGCGGAAAAGCGCGGCAAGCTCAGGCTTCTCGCCGGTCCGCATCCCATAGGCACGGAAGCCTCCGCGGTTATTCATCAGGACGCCCGGGTTTATGTTGCGGAACTGACGACGGCGGGCGAGACTCTGCGCCAGCCTCTCGCCGTGGGACGATTCGGATGGGTGCAGGTGGCGCGCGGCGAGGTCTTGCTGAACGGGCTCCGGCTCGTGGAGGGAGACGGCGCGGCGATCAAAGGCGAAACGGAGCTGGCATTCACCGGAACTGGCGGCGCCGGGGCCGAGTTTCTCTTTTTCGATTTGGCATAAACATGCAGGACGTGAATGTGGTGGTGCTCTTCGCATCGCGCGGCGAAGCGACAGAGCGATTGGCGCTGGCGGCTGCGGTGGGCGCCGTCCAGGGACGCGCCAAAATTCGTCTGCGCTGTCTCGAAGCGGCGGCGGACCGGGAGTTTGTCGCGCCGCGCGGTTCCGATGTGGAATGGGCCGACGCCATCCTCGCAGTCATGCCGGCCGAATCCGACGACGCCGCGCATGCGCTGGAACTGTATTTCGATTCGCTTCCGGCGCTGCGCGAAATGCTTCGCGTGGGCCGGGCCACGGCAGCAGCGATTTCTGAACCGGACGCGCTGACGGCCGCCCGCCTGCAGGGACGCAGCGTGGCGGAGGCGGCGCGATCTAAGCGAACGCGAGACTGACGGTGGTCCCGGCGGCCGATGATTGCTTGATCGCGCCGATCAGCTTGTGCGCCTTGACGGCATGGGCGAAATCGGGGTCGAAGGGCCGGCCCTCCCGCATGGCCCGCGCCAGACGCACATAGGCCTGGGCGACGTTGCGCGGCGGACCGGCGGGCACGGCATCCGGGATGAGGGTGAAGCGCGCCGGCGTCTCCATCGGCGTCAGCGGTTCCTTGCCGCGCGCGCCAAAAAGCCGGTTGGGTCCGTGATAGACGCTGGGATTGCGCTCGGCGGAAGCCGTGCCGATTCCAATCGACAGCGTGCCCTCGCGGCCATAGATCTCGAACGTGCGGCGGCCGTCGGGGAGCGCGGGCACGGCTGCCACCAGAAACGATACTTCAGCCTTGCTGCGCAGCTGGCCGGACACGCTCACCCAGTCGGGCGAATCGACCGGCACCGTCTGGCCCGTATCGGTGTTGAGCCACTCGGTGACGGTTGTCGCGAGGCGCGCCGACACCTCGCTGAAATCGCCCAGCACGAAGCTCAGAGCGTCGATGGCGTGGCCGCCGCCGATGGTAAGGATATTGGCGCCGGCCTTGCGGTCGCTCTGCCAGATGCGCCCGTTGCCGCGCCGCGTGGTGGCCTTGCCGATGTAAGCGAAATCCACCGCCAGGACCTCGCCGATATAGCCTTCTTCGATCAGTTCGCGCGCGTACATCAGAGTGGGATCGCTGCGCGCCTGCAGGCCCGCCGCGGTGTAGAGCTTGCGTTGCGCGGCCAGATCGGCCATGTGCTCGGCCTGCTCGAGGGTTGCGCCCAGCGGCCATTCGCAATAGAGCGCCTTGCCGGCCCCGAGCGCCCGCATAACCAGGTCGTAGTGCGTGGGAACGCGCGTCACCACGGTGATCAGATCGATCTCCGGGCACGCCACCATGTCGTCGAAATTGTGGAACGCCAGATCGGTCCCGAACGCCTTTTGCGAAGCGAGGGCCGTATCTTCGTGGGCCGTGCAGACGGCTTTAAGCTGGTACTCGGGCAGCGCGTGCAGCGCCGGCACGTGGGTGCGTGCGCCCCAGCCGCTGCCGCCGACTGTGACGGTAGCGCCGACTATGCCGACGCGAATTTTCGGCGCCATTCGGATCTCAGCCCTGCGGCGCGATCTGGGTCGCGCGGGGCTTTTCGGGGTCGGGAGCCGGCGCCATCACGGTGATGTGGATGGTCTCCTCGTCGAGATTCCAGAAATGATGCGGCACGCCCGCCGGGAAGATCATCAATGTGCCTGGACCCACCGGGTAAACCTCGCCATCGATTTTCACCATCATCCTGCCGCTGACCAGAAACATGAACTGATCGTAGTCGTGGAAATGCTCGCCGCCGGGCGTTCCGCCGTTCGGCGGCGTCCGGACATAATTGATCGCGCAACTCGTTATGTCGGAGTTGCTGCGATCCACCAGCCGCTGGTTGAAACGTTTGCGATCGGCATTGAAGGTCGCAAAATCGATCTGGCGAATGTACTTCGAGCCGGTGGCGGTCATGGCGCAATCAGGCAGTGACCAATTCCGGTTTCAGATCCAGATCCTTGTGCGCCTTGTACCATGTCTCGCGCGCGTACATGGGCACCGTGATCACCAGCAGCTCGGCGCCGCCGGGGCTTTCGATGGGCGAAGTGGTCACGCCTTCAGGAATGTAGTAGCAGGCCTTATTGTCGAGCACGCGGCCTTCATAGACGGTGCCGCCGGTTACCACGCAGCGCACCTGGGGCGCGGCAAGCGTCTCGGGGGCGATCACCGTGCCCGGCGCGAGCCGCCACAGCGCGCAGCTGGTGCCGTATTCGTTGAAGGCGCCGAGATTCCTGACCTCCACGCCGGGGCGTTTCGGATCCGGCATCCAGCGGAACCCTTCGGGGCGCATCACGACCGGCGTCGCATAGCGGGGCGCGGAGTAGGCGATAGGCCGGCCCATGTGCTGTTCCCACACGGCCTCGTAACTGTCCTTGTTGACCCTGCGCCCGTCGGGAGTGTCGAGCTTGTAGATGCCGTTCTCGAAGAAGCCGCCGGCGGCCTTGAGCGCGTCCATGGCGACTTTCTTCTCCGAGTCCTTGATTCGGTAAGCGCCGTTGGGACCGGGGAACTGCATCACCAGCAGACCGCACGCGCCGTTTTGAGTGAGCGGGCCGTAGTAGGTGCCCTCGGGGAAGTAGGCGCACTCGCCCGTGTGCAGATCCGTGCCTTTGGCGAGGTTCATCTCACCATACACGACGAAGCGGAACTGATCGAAGTTGTGGTGGTGGCGGGGCGTGTAAAAGCCATCGGGAACCTGATCGTAGCCGAAGCGCAGGTTGATCTCGGGGATTCCGGTATCGATGGGGAATTGTACGACGTTCAGGTCGGCACTGCCTTCGCCGTTAACGCCCCGCCCGCGGGTTGACTTTACTTCGCGGCCTTTGGCTTCTTCCAGACGAAAGGTTTGAATTCTTGGTGTGGTCTCTCTGGCTGCTGTCATGGCTTTACCTCCCTCGATTGTACCGCCGGATCTATGCTATCAAAGACCGTGGAAAGTCTGCTGATGGGGCCCCGAACCGCAGCGTAAACGGTACCCTGAAAAGAAGGAGTGCGGATCATGGCGACAGGGACGCTGGATTGGTCGCAATGCCCCGCCGCGGAGAGCATCCCCGGCAAGGTCGGCGGCGCGTGGGTGCTGCGGGGGACGCGTATGCCGGTGTCGGCGATCTTCGAGAATATCGAGGCCGGGGCCAGTATCAACGACATCATGGAATGGTTCGATGGGCTTGACCGGGAGCAGGTTAAGGCGCTGATTGAATTCGCCGCCCGAAGTCTCGACAGAGCGCCGGCCTCACGCCATAAGATGCGGGTTCTTTTCGACCAGGCAACGCCGGTGCCGATCCGGCCTTATCTCGAAGGCCATGCGTGAGCACGGCTTTTCAGCGGGGCTGGGACAAACTCAGGAACGGAGAACTGCTGGCCGCAGCTGAGCAAGCCGGGTTCGATCTGTTCCCGACCACCGACAAGAACATGCGCTATCGGCAAAACCTTGCCGCCTGAAAAATAGCCATTTTTAGCGCCCGGCCGGCAGCAATGGCCGCACGTTCGGCCACACGTCCGGCGCGTTGTGGATGCCGTTAACGCAGCAATACCTGGCAGCTTCGCCGAGGTCAATGCTGTGCACATCGTCTCTCCGGTTCCCGGCGGCGTTACTGACCTGCCACGTAGATAGAGAAATTCTGGCTTTTCACCGCGGGAACCGTCGACGACGTGGAAGGCACCGTCAAATAGAACGTGGGTGTTGGCGATATAACGATAATCCCCGAGGGATTTGCCGGAATCTGGAAATTGACCTGACTGGTTCCCGAAACGAGGTAAGGCGCCGGTCCCGCATAGGTCACGGGCACAGGGGCCGGGGACAAAGACGCGCCGAACGGCGGGTGGAGAGTAAACCACCAGCCTTCGACACCCGCCTGCAGTAAGTTATCGGGCAGGGGAGGAACCACCTCTGCGCCGTCAGGCTGAGGCGGGTGAATCGGGCCAAGGCCGGTGGCCCACACGGCGACGATGGATCCAACGGGTGCGGGGTTATTCGCCGAATTGATGGTCCCGTCCTGATTGAGTGCCACCGCGTGACTGCCGTCCACCGTAAACACCGCCGGGGCCGTCGGCGCCACGGGCCAAGTCAGGCAGTTGGTGGTGGCGCCGCTCAACAAAACGCAGATTTCAGTATTGTCGCCCGGCGTCAGAGACCACGGCGCGATTGCATTAATCTGGGAACCCTGCACCCACATCAGGGACGCGGGCGTTCCGTTGAATGTCACCTCCACTCCGGAAACCTGGGTGGGATACGGGCTCTGCCGCGTCAACTGCGCCTGCACCCCCTGCGCCGGGCCAAGCCCGTTCCCGATCAGCGTTACCATCTCTCCCGGCGCCACCGGCGTGGTGAAGTAGGTAGCTGCATTACCCACGCAGGCCAGCGGCAAAGTCTGCGCCGCGGATTGGGCAGACAGGCGCGTCAGGAAGGTCTGGTCCGCCGCTTGCGGAAAAGGACCCACCTGCGTGGGCACAAATCCGGCCGCGGCCGTAGTGGCCACAAAGACAGTCGAATTCGCGCCCGTCGCGATGAGAGGGGCAGAGTTAAGGGGGCTGACAGCGGCCCCGGGGAGATAGGTAATCTGCGAAATGGAACCGTCGGGAGCGACTACGGTCAGCAACGGCGCGGTCCCCGTCACAGTCGGCCCGGCGCCCCCCTCCAAAGTGGAAGAAGCACTCGGCAGGCACGGCGCGATGCTGTTGGCGACCGGGTATAACTGGCCGATAGTTCCGGGGACGTAGGCGTTCCCCGCAGCGTCCAGGGCCAGGGGCGACCCGTTCCCGGGCCCCGACCCTATAACGCTGGTGGAAGCGATGACGGATCCAGTAGAATTCAGACGCTGCAGCAATCCCGCCGAGCCGGAACCGCCCGCGAAAATCACCGCGTTCCCGGTGGCGTCCAGAACCAACTCCGGCCGGGCCGCCTCGGGCAGCTGAACATAGTATCCGGCTGAACCGTTGGGAGCCACCCGTGTCACATAAAGGATGGGCATCGCCGGGATGTACCCCGCCACAACTACCGCGCCGGTCCCGTCGGCGGCTATAGAGGACGGCCACCCCGTCACCGCGGTTGTCCAGTCGACCGCATTGCCGGCGGCGTTCAGTCTGACCACCAGCGCGCTGGTGTCGTAAGAGCTGGTATCGGCGGAGGGAGCGGACACATAGGTCCGGCCCTGGGAGTCGGCCGCAAGTACCGCGCCTGCCGTAGCCGGAGGAAGGAATCCGGCCGCCGCCTTCCATGCAATCCCGGATCCGGCCGCGCCCAGCTTCGCCACATAAAGCGATGTGTCCGCAGGCTGTATAACAGGGATGACGAAGACGTCACCCGCGGGAGATACGGCCATAGTGCTCGCCTGGAGTCCGAGGGCATCCTGCCACAACATCGTCTTCCCATCCGCGGAAAGCTTCGTCACACAGGAAGTCGCGGCGCCGGAGCCCGGACAGTTCGCCAGCAGGTAGAGAGACCCTGAAGTGTCCGTCGCCATTTGAGTCGCGGCGGGAAACCACTCGCTGTAGTCGCCCCCCAGCACGTTGGTGGAAGCCGCCGCCGCGTTGGCCGCGACTAACAATGTAAGAACCAGGACGTTTTTGGAGTGCACTCCATTGGCCAGACGTAACGCCTGACTGATGCGTTGCGAGCGTTTGCTCACAAGGCGGAGACGATTCGCCAATTGACGTCGATGGAATTCGCCGCGACGCACCCGGGGAGTCTGCCTGTTGATCACGTCGATCTTTCTCTACTTAAGATGCTCGTCCAATATAATCGCCACGGCGTAGTGTTTGGCGACGCGGGGCAAAGGTGACGCGGAGCGGCAGGAGTTGCGTCACCAGCCCGGTGTTTCAGTCCGATATATTATGAGTCGTGGCTCAAAAAGTCGGGGTGAACTGCAAGGGTTGCGCACAATGCATGGAGATCGACGACGAGTATATTCCCGGCATTCGAGGCGCGAAAATGGCGGCGCGCCTTTACTCTGCGACTACGGTGATCGACCGGAGCGCGGCGTGGGAAAGAACATTGACCTGCGGAAATCCGGATTGCGGGGAGACGCACGAGTACAGAAGTGACGATCTGCTTCTGTACGAGGATTAGATCCGATAGAGCCGGCAGAGTCTGTAGCCCACGAAAAAGAGCCAGGCCGTGGCACACAGGGCATTGCCGATTATGGCCGGACCGAGTCCCGCTATCGCAACGATCCCGAGGATGCCGGTGGCCAGGCCCAACCAGGCCGCGATCTTATTGAACGCTCCTTTCAGCATTACAAAACCGGTCAGGAGAAACCCGCACGAGAGGGTCATGATCGAATACACGATTTCGAGAGGGGAAGTCAGGACTGCGGAAGCATAGTCGGCAGCCGCCACGTAGCCCGCCCGGTGGGCGTCATCCGCCGCTGTGGAGTAGCTGTGGTAGAGGGCCAGGATGGAGGCGTAATGCGGCCAGGTGACCGCCAGATCCAGCACGACAAACAGGCCCACGAATGCGGTCGCCAGCACCATCGCGGTTCGGTTAACTTCCTGCAACGCGAGGTAGAGGGCAACCGCAACAGGTACGAATAGAACGTCGGTAAATACGGAGATACCAATGATCGCCCACCAGACCGTCGTTTTCCCGGGAAGGTAATTAAACCAGGCTTCGCCGCCGTGGGGCGGAGCTCCGACGTGGGCGTACAAGGGAAAGATGACGACGTACCCGAGACCCAGGAGCAGCGCAGCGATGCCCCCCAGTCGATACCACTGCCTCTGTTCCGCCCCGGCCGTCATCCATCAGCCCCCTTAATTGGACAAAGCCTGGCGCAGTTCCCCCGTGCGCCGCGACGCTTCGGCCATCAGAAATCCGATATCCGTCTGGGTGGTCATGAACTTCACGCCCTTGCGGATGAACTGGACCTGCCTTGCCACATTCCGATCCCCGCCCAAGCCGGCGAACTTTCCGTACGCGGTCGCGACGGCGATCACGCGTTCCACGGCGGCGACGATTTCCGGATCGCCGAACGCGCCCGGCTTGCCCATGTCATTCAGAAGATCGTTGCAGCCCACATGGATGACATCGACGCCCTCGATAGCGGCGATCTCTTCCACATGGGCCAGACCCTCGCGGGTTTCGATCATGCACACCACCAGCGTGTTCTCGTTCAGGGCCCGCGTGACCTCGGCCAGCGGAAGCGTGCGGAAGTCGAAAAGCGAATAGCCGCCCGAGACGGATCGTTTGCCGATGGGAGCGAACTTCGCGGTGTCCACCGCCCGGCGCGCCTGAGCCGCCGTGTTGATATCCGGAAAAACGATCCCTGTCACCCCCGCGTCGAGCAGGAGCGAGGTGTCGGGATCGTCGCAGCTGCGCACGCGCACCAGCGGCGCCACGCCCGCGCCCCGTGCCGCCTGGGCTATGTGGGCCAGGGTCTCGAGCGAAAAGATGGCGTGCTGCGCATCGAGGAAAAGGAAGTCGTGGCCTGTGGTGCGCGCTATGGAAGCGATGTCGCCCGAGCGGGCCAGCCGCACGTTCATGCCGAGCGCGACCTCGCCCGCCTTCATGCGCTCGATTACGGGATTGACCAGAGAGACTTCCGGCATAGGTTCCTTTCAGATAGCGAGGCGGACGTCGAGCACGGCGCACCGGCCCTCTGCGCGCACGGCGTGGAAGCACTCGTCGAGCGCCTTCTCAAGATCCTTGACTTCGTCCACGATTCTGGGAAACGCTCCACCGGCAGCCGCCGCGATTGCGCTGTAGTCGGGCTGGGGTTGAAACCTCATGTCGAGATCGGCGGCGCGGCTGGCGTAGCCGTCCGGATGCACCGCCAGCGTCGATAGTTTGGGAGACTTCCAGCCCCCGTTGTTATAGATGACGGTCAGGAACGGCGTGTGGTAGCGGCGCGCCATCCAGTGCACCGAGGACGGCACGGAGAACATATAGGAGCCGTCGCCCGTCAGCGCGATGACGGTCTTGCCGGGATGCGCCAGTTTCGCTCCGATGGCCGCTCCGCCATTCCAGCCCAGCGATCCTCCGCCGCTCGTGAACATCATGCCCGGCTCACTCAAAGCAAGATGATCGAAGATCGGCTGATAGTTCGAAATGCCTTCGTTGACCACTAATGTTTCCGGAGTCAAACGTCGTCGGATCATCGCCGTAAGATACTCTCCGGTGAGACGTCCGCTGGGGCATTCCTTCTCAGCCAGACGAGTTTTACGAACCGCGTGAAGTTCCCCCCAGCGGGCGCGGCGCAGCTCGACCAGCGCCGGATCCACGGTAACCTTATCCAGCTCCGCGTTGATTTGTCCCAGTGCCGTCTCGGCATCCGCGGCAAACCGGCCGCGCGCGGAGATGTACCACAACGGCATCTGCATTTTGAGCGGATCGACGTCGATGTGGTAGATGGCCGCGTCCGCGTTCGGCGCGCTGGAGGTCGGGATCCAGGGAATATCGCTGTCGACGACCAGAACCACATCGGCTTCCGAGAGAGCGGCATTCTGCCGGGGCTCGTTCCATTGATTTCCCTGGTAAAGAACGTTATTATGCGGAAAATTGACGTAATTGGGAACCGATTCGAGGACGCCGACGCCCAGCCTTTCGCAAAGTTGCACCAGAGCCTGCACGGCCAGGGGATTCCGTCCCACGAAAGACGTAACGACCAGGGGCGCGCGGGCTGTTGCGAGCGCGCGGGCGACCTCGGCCGCGTGATCGGGTGACAATGCTCCGGGCGCAATCGGCTTCCAATGCTCGGGCACGATCCTGTCGGTGGGTGCGGGCGCTTCCATGATTTCGCGCGCGCCCACCAGGTACACAGGACCTTTGGGGTCGCTGCGGGCGAACTGGAATGCGCGCGCCACCAGTTGTTTCATCGAGGCGGCGACGCGCACTTCACCCTCGTAGCGCATATAGCCGCGGACGATACCCCGTTGATCGTGGACGTCCTGAATCCACTGAATAAACTCGTTGCGGCTGCCCTTGAGTTCGCCTTGCTGCGTGAGAGGCGACGCGCCGGCGAAGACAAAAATCGGTACGCGTCCCTTGGCGGCATTGTGAACCGCGCCGGCCAACGCCTGGGTGCCGCACTCGACATGCACCAGCACCGCTTGCGGGCGTCCCGTGGCGGCGGCGAATCCATGCGCGGCGCTCATACCCACCATTTCATTGGGGCAGGTGACGATTTGCGGGATCGGCCGGCCCTCCGCGCGCGCTACGGCTATGGCCTCCACGATGCCAGGGTGATCGCTGCCGAAATTGGCGAATATAAATTCGACGCCGAGATCCTGCAGCGCTTCGAGCAACGCCGAGCTTGCTGTGTAGACTGCGCTCGTCAAGTTCTTAGCGGATCCTCCATCGGCATTGTATGGTATCAGGTATCTATGGAAATCAACGCCGATGTGCTGCGCACCCATCTGGACTATTCGAGCTGGGCGTCGAGCAAGCTGGTGAGCGCGGCCGGCACTCTTACGCCGGAAGAACTGACACAGGATTTCGGCACCGCCGACCGCAGCGTCCTCGGCACGCTGGTACATGTGTATGCGGCCGATCGGGTGTGGCTCCGCCGAATTCAGGGCAATCCGCCGGCGCGCTTCATCGATCCCGAAAAAGATATGCGCCTCGATGTTCTTCTGGACGACTGGCCACGCCTGCTTGGGGAATGGCGGAACTGGGCGGCCGGCCTGACGGACGAAGCGGCCGGCGCGCGGGTGCAGTACAAAGACCTGAAGGGCAATGCGTACGAAACCGCCTTCTGGCAGATCGTGCTGCACGTCGTGAACCATGGGACGCACCATCGCGGCCAGGTTTCCGGCTTCCTGCGGGCCATGGGCCATACTCCCCCGCCGCTCGATTTAATGGCGTATTACAGAAGCTTGTAAGTGCCGGAAAACGGACAGACTGACGTTCCCTGTAACGGCTGCACCGAGTGCTGTAGAAGCAATCAGGGGCTCTTTCTTCATCCGGAACACGGCGACCAGGTCGAACAGTACCGGCATCGGGTGGTGACGGACCAGACGACGGGGAATCCGCTGTTCCTGCTCGCCACCGAGGCGAACGGCCAATGCGTGTATCTGGGCCCTGCGGGATGCACCATCTACGATCGCCGCCCGCTGCTGTGCCGGAGCTTCGATTGCCGGAAGCACTATCTCATCCTTCCGAGGCAGGACCGGGACAATCTCGTGAGGCTGGGGCTGTCGTCCCGGGCCGTGTTTAACGCCGGACGAGCGCGTTTGCAGAGCCTGAGCGCCGGGGAGCGGAAGGAATGCCTGGACAAACGCGAGGAGTTTTTCGAGTAAAGGGCGGGTATCGAACCTGCTGGGATAGGTCGGAGTTTGGTTTACGAGCCGCCGCCCGCCGTGATCTAATCGAACAAATGAAAATCGCGATCATAGGTGGTGGCATCGGGGGCCTGACCCTCGCCCTCGCATTGCACGATGCGGGCCAGGAAGATATCTACGTGTATGAATCGGCGCCTTCCATTAAGGAGCTCGGCGTCGGCATCAACATCCTTCCGCACGCCACGCGGGAGCTGTGCGAGCTGGGCCTTCTCCAGGATCTTTACGACGTGGCGATTCCCACCGAGGAATTGGTCTACTATTCGAAAACCGGCCAGCGTATCTGGGGAGAGCCGCGCGGGCTGGCGGCGGGATACAAGTGGCCGCAATTTTCCATTCATCGAGGCGATCTGCAGCTTTTGCTGCTGCGCGCGGCGATCAAGCGGCTGGGCGAATCGCGTGTGATCACGGGACACCATCTGGCACGATTCGGCCAGGATGCAGGCACCGTGTGGGGCGAATTCCTCGATAAGCCGGGCGGCACGGTGGTGGGCCGGGCCGGGGCCGATTTGATGGTGGCGTGCGATGGTGTGCACTCGGTGATCCGGCGCACGCTTTATCCCAATGAAGGGCCGCCCAAGTGGAATGGCGTGACCATGTGGCGCGCGGTGACGGAGGCGAAGCCGTTCCTGACCGGCAAGTCGATGATCATGGCGGGGACGTTTGCGCGGCGCGTGGTGGTGTATCCGATCTCGAAAAAGCATGCGGACCGGGGCATGTCGCTGATTAACTGGGTGGCCGAGCTGAAGACGGCGGACGATCAGCCGATGCCGGTGCAGGATTGGGAATTCATTGCCAATCGCGACGAAGTGCTGAAGGCATTTGGGTCGTTCAAATTCGATTTTCTGGATGTGCCGGAGATGATTAAGAACGCCGGGACGATCTATCAATATCCGATGGTGGATCGGGATGCCTTGCCGACGTGGGTGCACGGCAGAGTGCTGCTGCTGGGCGATGCCGCGCATCCCATGTACCCAGTGGGATCGAACGGGGCTTCGCAGGCGATTATCGATGCCCGGGTATTGGCGCGGGAATTGGCGTTAAAGCCTTCGATGGAGGAGGCGCTGATCGCTTACGACGCGGTGCGGCGGCCAGCGACTGCGGCGGTGGTGGCGGCGAATCGCAAGGTGGGGCCGGAGCTTTGCATGGAGTTAGTGGAGGAGCGCGCGCCCAACGGGTTTACGAAGATCGAGGAGATTATCAGCGTGGCGGAGTTGGAGGAGATCTCGGCGCGGTATAAGGTTACGGCTGGGTTCGATCCTTCGATTTTGAATCAGCGGGAGTCGCTTTCGGTAAAGCGTTGTTAAACGCGAACCGGCACAAGACAGACGGGAAAGCTCAACCAGGGCGATCAGATCAGTCTCGCGGCTTCGCGGGTTTGGTAGAATTTCACGGAGATGGCTTCCCCGGAGATTTGGCTTCAGGTGTTGGCATGGACCAAGGCGCTTTTCGACGTTACAACCTCGTCCGTCAAGATTTAGGACGCCTACCAAGCTCATCTAGAAGAAAAAGATACTCAGCAGGAGGCAGTGAGAGCCAGCAGCGCCTACTCGACCTTCTCGGAGGGAGAAGTCACTGCGATGCTCCAACGGCTGCACGGGTGCAGAGATCGATTCATTGCTGAGGGCGGCGGTAAAGAGCGGGCGGCGTGCATATGTAGTGTGCTGCGGCAAGCGAAAGACGCCAATGGCGGAACGCTGCCCCACATTGACGACTGGAAACGAATTTTCTCTGCCCTCGGGTGCTGATCTTGTGGTTGATCGGGCCGGTGTCGGCGACAACCAACTGCACGCGTCGGAGTCCCAGACTCTTGAGATCCTGCACATCGCGGCGTACATCCTCAATGGTCGTGCTGGACCAGACCTGATGGGCCTTCAGAACGTCACGAGTTTCAAAGCCCAGCAGACGGCGTAGCTGTGACTTCGATATGCGCTTCCGACTTGTATTCCTCAAGCGCGAAGCCCTCCAGAACCCGACGCCCGGGAATGTGCACCGTCAATTCATTTGCTCTGTTCCCAGATTAGCTCAGCCAATGCAAGTGGGGCGGTTCAGCCAACTCGCACCGGAACCGGCAGGCCCAGGAGTTCTCTTGCTTCGGCTGGGCTGGCTATTTCAAGGCCGAGCTCGCTGGCGATTCTCGCGGTTCTGGCTACTAGTTGCTCATTGGTCGCCAGTTCGCCTCGACGATAGTAATTATTATCTTCAAGTCCCACGCGCACGTGGCCTCCCAGCAGCATAGCCTGCGTAGTGGCCGGCAGTTGCGCGGGTCCGATCGCGGAAACGCAGAAGATCGATTGCGGCGGCAGCGCCGCGATCATGACGTTGAGCACCTCGTGGCTGTACGGCATCGCGCCCTGAAAGCCCTTGTCGGCGCCCAGCACGATGTTGATGTAGTAAGGGGGCTTGTCGTAGCCCTTCTGGATCAGCCGCGTTACGTCCTGCAGGATGTGGTTGGGGGCGAACACCTCCCACTCCGGCTTAATGCCGCGCTCGCTCATGCGCTTGACCAGAGCCTCGCACCGGCTGGGCGGGGTGACCACGAGAATCTCCTTGTCGCCGTGCACGTCGACGAAGGTCATGCCGTCGAAGGTCGCCATCTCGGCGCCCGCTTCGCAGCCCTTCAACCGCTCCTCGAAATTGTTTTCGTAGAGCCCGTCCTGACGCTTGAGCAGCATGTCGCCGCTCGATCCGCCGCCGGTCGAGTTGTTGATGACGATGTCGCACTTCGCCCGCACGTGGGTGTTGATGTCGCGATAGATCGCGGCGTTGCACGTCGCCTCGTCGTCCGGGCGGCGCGCATGCAGGGCGGCGATCGAGGCCCCCGCCTTGTAACTCTTGTAGACGGACTCGGCGATCTCCTCCGGCTGGGTCGGCAGATTGGGGTTCTGGCTCTTCGAGGCCATGCCTCCGGTGGGCGCTACGGTAATCATCAAGCGGGATCGGGCCATGCAATGCTCCTTAGGTAATGGACAGCGCTTCGATTACTTCGGCGGGGATGGGCACGCCGCGGATGCGGTCGGGATCGTTGGGATCGGCAGCGGCCCAGACGCGTGTCTCCGCAGCCTCAATCGCCAGATCTTCGATGCGCAGCAGTCTGTGGGTGACGCCGAAGCTCGATCGGCCGAAGCGCGAAATGCTGCTCTCGATGGTCACGGTTTCGCCGTACCGGCTGGGGATGATGAATTTGGCCGAGGTATCGACGATCGGAAAGCCGACGATGCCGAAACGCTTGCGCAGAGCGAACTTGTCGTAGCCCAGCGCCGCCGCGAACAGGTGCGCCGTGCTGGCGTCGAACATCGCAAAATAACGCGGGAAAAAGACGATTCCGGCGGGGTCGCAGTCGCCCCATTCAATGGTCACCGAGCGGCGGTTCACATACATGCAGGACCTAGATGGGGAAATGGCCGCCCTGGGTCTCGATGGTGATCCAGCGCAGTTCGGTGAATTCAGCCACGCCCGCCTGACCGCCGAAGCGCCCATAGCCGCTCGACTTGACGCCGCCGAAAGGCATTTGCGCCTCGTCGTGGACGGTGGGGCCGTTGATGTGGCAGATGCCCGATTGGATCCGCTTGGCCACCGACAAGGCCCGCGGGATATCGCGGCTGAAGACGGCTGCCGAGAGCCCATACTCGCTGTCGTTGGCGGCGGCGATGGCCGCTTCTTCGTCCTTAACGCGAATCACCGCAACCACCGGCCCGAAGCTCTCCTCGCGGTACAGCCGCATGGCCGGGGTCACGTAATCGATCACGGTGGCAGGCATCAGCACGCCTTCGCCATAACCACCCGCGGCAAGCCGCCCGCCATGCTTAACGGCGTCGTCGACCAGGTCGCGAACATGCTGCGCGGCGCTTTGATCGACCACCGCGCCCAGCGGGGTTTTGCCTTCCCGGGGATCGCCGGCCACCAGCGTTTTGGCCTTGGCGCTGAACTGGGCGATGAATTCGTCGGCCACCGCATCCACCAGAATAATGCGCTCAGTCGACATGCAGATCTGGCCCTGATTCATGAAAGCGCCGAAGGCCGCGGCCTTGACCGCCTCGCCCAGATCGGCGTCGTGCAGCACCAGCAGGGGTGCCTTGCCGCCGAGTTCCAGAACCACGGGCTTGAGCTGGCGCGCGCACAGCTCGGCGATGATGCGGCCCACCCGCGTCGAGCCCGTGAAATTCACTCGCCGCACGGCCGGATGTTCGATCAGGGCGGCGACGATGGCGGGTGCGTCAGGGGTCGCGTTGGTGACCACGTTGACCACGCCGGGGGGCAGGCCGGCCTCATGGAAAGCGGCGCCGATCAGCGCGTGCGTGCGCGGGCAGATCTCGGACGCCTTGAGCACCACGGTGTTACCGCAGGCGAGCGGTGTGGCGATAGCGCGCACGCCCAGAATGACGGGGGCATTCCACGGCGCCATGCCCAGCACCACGCCAGCCGGCTCGCGGATGGCCATGGCGAGACAGCCGGGCTTGTCCGACGGAATCACCGTGCCCGAGATCTGCGTGGTCAGAGCCGCCGCTTCGCGGATCATGCCGGTGGCGAGAAAGATGTTGAAGCCCGCCCAGGCCTGCGTGGCGCCGATCTCCGCCTGCATGGCGGCGATCAGCTCGGGCGCTTTGGCGGCGAGGCTGTCGGCGGCCTTGTTCAACAGAGCGCGCCTCGCATTGGGGCCCAGCGCGGACCATTTGGGAAAGGCAGCCTGTGCCGCGTCGACGGCCTTCTTCGCGTCGGCCAGGCCAGCGGCCGCGGCTTCGGTCGCCACTGAGCCATCGAGCGGATTAGAGCGAATAAAAGTGCTGCCGGCCGCCGCCGGAACGAACTGGCCGTCGATCAAAAGCTGGGTTGCGGTGTTGCTCACGCGGGTACAGGCTCCTCGCTGGCCACTGCCGCCGGCGCATGGGTCTGAATCATGGCCACATCCGGCATCCCCAACAGTAAAATTTCGGAGACCTCATCAGCCTGGAATGCAATGGTCTCACCGGTGTCAAGATACACCGACGTGTACTTGCGGAAGGTGTCCCCGGCCACCGCGCCGTGGCCATACATGACCATGAAAATCCCGCGCCCCTGTGCTGTAAACGTCGCGCCCGGCTGCAGGCGATAGAGCGCGCAGGGAATCTGGCAATCGGTGAAGATGCCCAGAAGCTTCTCTTCCACTCCGTCCACCCCGGCCAAGGGCATCCACTGATAGCTCTTCGGATCCATCAGCACGGGCGCCCCGTATTGCGGCTCGGGATAAACCAGCTTGCGGCCGTTGATATGCTCCCAGACCGCCTCGAAACCGTCCATGTTCCTTTTGTCGGTAACGTCCGGATTGGGCCGGAACACGCCCTTCTCAAAGGTTCCGATCTTAAGCAGTTCCTTCTTGGCCGCGATGGTTTGCTCCGGCGTCAGCAGGCCCTGACCGCTTGGCCCCCCGAACTGCAGGGTCGCCGTGTAGGTGTCTTCGGTATCCGGCCCCTGCGGACCGTAGTAACACCCCTCGGGAAAGTACCCGACGATCCCGGGCTTCATCTTGCCGCTGAGGCCGTACTCGCACAGACCTTCCAGCTGCACCCGGAACTGGCAAAAATTGTGCCGATGCCGTGGAGAAAAGAAGTCGCCGTACTGATGAAACAGTCCGAACTTGAAGTTGCCGGGAGAAGCCGGATCGCCGAAAAGAAGGAACTGCTTGCCGACCTTGCCGGTGCGGACCCCGCCGCCGTCGCAAACCACCGCAATTTCATCGCCATGCGCAATCTGCATCGATACCTCCAACCCAAGCTTTATAACACACCCGCGAGGCCGTCCGCGTTCAGAATCCTGACTGTATTTCCGCTATTCCAGGCAGCCTTTTTTTACGTTGGCGGGGAGCATCGGCTTCTGTCCGGCGTGGATCTGCTGGTCGTACGCCACCAGTTCGTTCGCGGTGGCGGCATAGAGCCCCATCAGCTCCTCCAGATCGACGGTGCCGCGGCGCCCGAACAATTCCAGAACCTTCGCGAAGGTCTGGGACGACACCTTCCTCGCGCCGAACAACTCGCGGCCGAACGCGATCACAGCGGCGTCCCTCACGTCGAGATCCGTCACCGGCCTGCAGAACTTGATGGCGTCGATGACTTTGGGCTCCACATACCGGCTGTCTTTCGGATTGCGGGCATGCTCTTCCCATTGCGTCCACTCAAACTGGTTGGTCAGCTCGCGCGAGGTGGTGAGAACAGCGATGGTCGTGAGCCGATCCCCGAAGCCCGTTTCGTATTTCAGATAGTGGTGAGCCTCGGCGAGGCCCTTCGACACCCCCGGACTGTGCATGCGCGCCAGCGGACGCTCTTTCTCCCGATCCGAAAGCCCGCCCTTTTGCGTGCCCATGATGTCGTCGAAAATCTTCTGATCGGCGCCCTTGAAATCCTCGCGCTTCGGCAAAGGCAGGCGATTGCCGGACTCGGGATCGATATCCGCGGGAGCCTGCGCCTGCGCGCACACCAACACGCCCAGCATACCGGTAAGCAGAATCGCTCTGAAACTCCTTATCCCCGCCAATCCGGCTCCGTTCATAGTCTGGAATTATACTTCAGGTCGCACCGGCTTACCCCCAGCCGCTCGCGTCACCTTGGCTTTCTTGAGACACTATTCACATGAAGATGACGGCAGAGCGGCGTGCCATCGATAAGATTTTCAGACGGCGTGACCGCTACGACATACCAGACTGGCAGCGCGAGGAGGTGTGGGATGACGGAAAGAAGCAAAGATTAGTCGATTCGATTCTACGGGGATGGAAGCTGCCGAAATTCTATTTCGTGAAAACGTCTGAGGACGACTATCTCGTCGAGGATGGTCAGCAGCGACTCGCCGCAATCTTCGAGTTTTTCTCGGATGAACTGGCCCTCGATTCGGAGTCAGCGCGGCGGTTTGGGGGGCGTTACTACAGCGAGCTTTCACGATCCGTCGCTGATTCATTCGATGATTTCGAGATTGAATTCGACGTCATCGAGGGCGCTACAGACGAGGAATTGAAGGAGTTTTTTCAGCGTCTGCAGGAGGGCATGGCCCTTACGAGCAGCGAGAAGCTTAACGCTGTTCACAGCAAGCTAAGGGATTTTTGCCGGTCGACTGCCAAGCATCCGTTTTTCAAGGACACCGTCTCGATTCCCAATACGCGGTATGCACACTTTGACATCGTTGCCAAGGTTGTGACAGTGGAACTCGAGGGCCTCGACACGGGATTGCGGCTCGATGACGTCAAGCGGATCTTCCAGTCCCAGAAGGGCTTCGCAAATACCTCCGCTGTGGCAAAGAGGATTCGAGGCGCGCTCGATCTTCTCAACAAGGCCTTTAAGGACAGAGGCTCATCATTAAGGACCAGAACGATAGTGCAGTCGCTCATCACGCTGACGTGTAAGCTTGTCGCGACGGGGCGATCAGCAGGCGCGGAGCCGAAGCTCCGCACGTTTTTCGAAACCTTCATGGCGGAGCTTGCCTTTCAGGTGGATAAAGGTCAGGATGCAACTGATAGCGATTACGTCACATTCCAGAAGTCGGTTAGCGCCAACGTCAAAGGCGGAGCCAGAATTCGCCAGGAGGTGTTGCTGCGTAAATTGTTTACGGTCGCGCCTTATCTTGCGGGCCTGTTCGATCCGACTGTAATAGCAGAAAGCGGGGTCTCTGGGCGACTGGTGGTGCTCGCCGAGTCGATTACTCAACTGATCGATCAACTGAATAAGAAGCACGCCGCGACAAATGGGGAAGACCTCTTCAAGCCAACCAACAAAACGGCTCAGGCCTTGGTCCGGCTCCGCAAGCCTGTGACGAATCGGGAAGGCTATGGGGCGTTCGTCGACGACCTGTATTTCCTCTTCCGCGAAGCAGCAGGGAACCGTCTTGACGGCGCCAACCTTCCCCTTTCGTTTGTTCACGCGAACGAACTCCGGACCGACCTTCGGCACGATGTAGATCATGGAGAAAAGAGTAAAGTTCGGGCGAAGCGCCGCAAGTCCGGCGCGATTTTTTCAACGTACGCAGGGGACGGCACACCCGACACTATCGAGCCGGCGAGGTTTCCTCTTTTCCAAGCGAATCTTTTGGCCGCAATCGAGGGGGATCTAAGGGGCCTTCTTTTGAAGCAGGCGGCGTTCGCTGGGACGCCTTGATGCTTGGCGGCGGTTGTGGCTCACGGGATCGTGAAAGAGAGCGCCGTTCCGCGTATGGAAATCGACCGTTTGAAGCGAATCCGGCGAAGCATCGCGACGGGGAGAGTGCGGAATGACAAAGAAATCGGCGACCACGACCGACGCGGTTGAGATCATCCACCGCCGGCTATTCGAAGGCAGGCCGGACCGGCTCAGGGCTTTAGAGGAGGCGAGGGCGGACGACGAGATCGCCCGAAAGATTTTCGCCTTGCGGACCAAAGCGGGCCTGACGCAGGCCCAGCTCGGTAAGCTGATCGGTACCACCGCGTCGGTGATCTGCCGCCTCGAGGATGCGGACTATGAGGGTCACTCGCTGGCGATGCTTCGGAGAATCGCGGCCGCGCTGAACCAAAGGGTCGAGATTCGCTTCGTGCCGATCCGGCGGACGGCGTAGGGTTGTCCGGAGCAGCCCCGTCGAACGCCGCTGCCACGGAAGAGCGCTAAATCTCTGGCGGCGCTTTCGATTCTGAGGCCGTCGGCGTCAGTGACTCAGGTTCTTCCGGAACTGCCTCCGCGGACTGCATGTGTGCGGTTTCCGAGAGCCGTTTGAGAATCTCCTCACGGACGGTCTGCGCGAGCTGTAAACCAAGCGCGACTTCGGGTTCGTCCGGTTCGAAAGGCGTTCCGGGGTAGCGGAAGCGCCAGGCATATTGTGTGAGATCCAGCGCGGGCCTGAGAGCAAGCGCAAGATCGGGATCGATATCAGCGCATCCCACCGCCAGTTCGCGCAGGTCGTGGGTCTTGCGGAACGGCTTTTGATGCCGGGTCAAAAAGGCTTTGATGTACTTTTCCGCCGATTGCTGACAGTGGTAAAGCGCCTCGGCGGGCAACTCTGCCGCAATCAGCGCGGCGGCGGCACGCAAATCGTCTTCGGCCCTGCGGACCCAGCCCCTTGTTTCGTCAAGCAGCCATTCTTCCGGCGTCATAGAGCAGTCTGCCTTCCCTGACGACGGTCGCGGGAAGCGACGTTGCCACATGAGCCGCCCGTCCTTCGAAATCGCTCTTGCGCCACGGTATCACGTCTACCGCCGCGGCTATTCCTTTCAGCATTGCGGCGTGGCCGGCGCCGGACAGCAACGCGGCGGGCGCTTCATCGGCCACTACGACGATGAAATCGAGGTCGCTGTCGGGTCCGGCGTCGCCACGGGCCTCGGAGCCAAAAAGATAAATACGCTCGGGGTTGAAGAATCCGATCAGCCGCTGGGTGATCTCGGCGACCGTATCGGGATGGGATATTACTGCCAAACCTTTATATTACCGCTGGTTCACGCCGGATTTCATCGACCTACCGCGCCGGAACCAGCCGCAACAACTGCCCGGCATCGGTGAGCAGATAGACATACCCTTCCGCACTCACCCGCACATCGCGAATCCGGTTCACGCCATGCAGAATCGTCTCCTGCAGCACGGCCCTGTCTCCATCCATAACCACGCGAAAAAGGTCCATCTGCATCATCGAGCCGATCAGGAAGTTATCCTTCCAGCGCGGGAAAGCCTTGCCGTCATAGATAGCGAGGCCTGAAAAAGCCGGCGAGGGCGACCAGCTGGCGGCGGGCGGCTCCATGCCCTCCTGCTCGGGGTTGGCCGGATTGGGAATGGCGTCGTAGCGGAGACCCCAGGTGGTGATGGGCCACCCGTAATTTTTTCCCGCCTTGATGTGGTTCAGCTCATCGCCGCCGCGCGGTCCATTCTCCGCTTCCCAAAGTTCCCCCTTGCTGTCGAACTCCAGCCCCAGCGGCGCGCGGATGCCCAG
>JBEKAQ010000035.1:0-45346 GCA_050015835.1 Bryobacteraceae bacterium
AGCCAATCCAGCCAGTCCCGTTCCCGTTGGCTCATCGCGATTCGTTCCATCCTTCAGCCTTGCGGCCGTCAATAGGAACTTTCTACTTGGCTGAATTAGGAACTTCTCACTTGGCCGCTACAGTCGCGCTCCCAGGCTTGTGCGGCAGTCGTCTTTGGCGATAATATACGTTCCAATGGCAAGGCTGAAAATGTACCGATTCGTGCTGGCGTTGACGACGGTCGCTCTGGTGGGCCGCGCTCTCTCAGGCGCCGAAGCATCCGCGCCGCAGGTTCGGGTCGCGGTATCGAGCGACGCCATTACTTTGCTGCCGGTGCATCTCGCGCAGACTCTTGGGTTTTACCAGCAGGAGGGTCTGGCCGTGACGCTCACGCCGATCGCGAGCGCGAGCAAAACTCTGGACGCTCTTCACGATGGCAGCGTGAATGTGGCGCTGGGCACGACGGTTCCCATACAGACGGCCGCGGAAGGCCGCGCCGTTCAGGGTTTTCTGGTGATTTACTCGAGAATTAATACCATTTTGGTGGTTTCGCCCGCGGCGAGCGCCAGGGTGCACGGCATGGCCGATCTGAAGGGGCGCAGAATCGGAGTCTCGAATCTCGGCTCCGGCTCGCAGATCTTTCTGAATTATCTGCTGGCGGTGAATGGATTGCGGCCAGCGGATGTCAACGCGGTCGCGATCGGCGTGGGCGCGCCCTCGGCGGCCGCTATGGAAAAGGGCGAGGTGGATGCCGCCATCGTGGTGGGCGGCGCCATCAACTCGCTGCTGCGGGCGCATCCCGGCCTGACCATTCTTGCGGACACGCGCACTCCCGAGGGCTCCGAACGCGTATTTGGTCCGGCGAGCTACCCGGGCTCGCTGCTGGTGGCCGAGGAAAGCTGGCTCAAAGCCAACCCCGATACTGCGCGGCGATTCGTGCGCGCCGTGAAGCACGGGATGCAATGGATGGGCGAACACTCGGCGGAGAAGGTTCGCGCCAATATGCGCGAGGACCAGCGCATGGCTGATGCCGACGCCGATCTCGCCACCATCCGCGATTTCCAGCACATGCTCTCGCCCGACGGCGCGATTCAGGCGGGCAGCCCCGAGATTATGTACAAGGTTCTGGCCACGTCGCTCGAGAACGTGCGCACGGCCCACATCGATCTCCGCAGGGCCTACACCAACGAATATCTGACCGGGAAGTGATTCAGCGCGTGCTCGACCTGAGCAACTGCAGCCAGTCCTGCATTGAAATGATTTCCCCGTGCAGGGGCGCGATTCTCTCCACGTCAAGACTTAGCCGCTGTATGTTGCCCAGCAGGTTATTCCAGAGCCCCAGCGACAGCGCTGTGGCATAGCGGTCGGAGAAATCGTCCACCTCGATGAGCAGCTTTTCCTTCGGGAGGTAAACGAACGAAAGAAACTGGTCGTGAAGATCGCCGATGGTCAGGTATACGTCGGCGGTGCGGCCGCCGTCCGTCAGTTCGCACGCCGACCCATATGTGATAAAGCTGGCCGGCTTCGGATTCTGCGAAAGCTTGTCCGGTTCGAGCGTGCGCGGCTGCTTCCATGCCCACTCGTAGAAAGCCTTGTTGCCTTCCTGAGTGATGACGGTGGCGCCCTCCGCCACATAGGTGCGAAGTCCGCCCGAGTGATCGAAGTGATGGTGGGTATTGACCACGTACTTGATCGGCTTATTCGGTACCAGCCGCTTCACTTCCGCGATGACCGCGAGGGAACGGGTCTCATCGGTGGGAGCATCCACCACGACCACATAATCCCTGAACTCGATGAGCGCGCTGCTGGCCCTGCCGTGCAGCATCCAGACGCCGTCGGCGAGTTTTTCCGTAGTCACTTTATCCGGCGCAATCTTCGCGTTCAGGACGGCGTCCGGCACCGGAAGGGCGGCGCCATCCACATTAACTTGTGCGCTCGTCACCACCAGGTCGAGCGTGGGGAAACCACCCTGCTTCTCGACGATGTGCACGGGCAGTTTCACGCCGTTGAAATCTTTGTAATCGGAAAAAGTCTTTTCTACCAGCATGTCGCCCAGAACCGGATTGGGGATCCACGTTTTGACCGCGGTCACCAGGTTCTGGCCGTCGACGGAGCCCTCGATCTTATTTTTCCCGAGCATGAACGTCAGCACGGTTACCTTCTTACCGGCGTCCTCACCCGGCTGGGCGGTGGCGTGGTTTTCGGCGGCAGCTTTCAGAAAGCCGTGCGGAGTGAGCCAGATTTGCAACCCGCGCTCGTACGCGGTGTCGGGCACCGGCCTGGCCACGTTGGGAGGAAGCGGCGGATTGGCGTTGGCCGGCTGATTCCAGGCGTATTTGCCGCTGACTCTGCGCCCCTCGTGAATGACGTCCACGAAGGGAGCCTCGCCGCCGAGCATGGGCGGATTCTCCTGCGCCCGCGTAATTTCCTCGGTGGAGGAGGCGCTCGGATAGTCGATCGTCCTTATATAGCTGCTCATCGCGGTGGTGTGCCACGGAGAGGTGGGGTTCCAATTCATCCCCACGGCGCCCAGATGGCCGGTGCCGGAATAGCGGATCGATTTGACGTCGCCCATGGCCTTTTGCGCGCGCTGGATGACGCTGTTGGCATCCTGTGCAAACGCGGCGCCGGCCGCGAGCGAAAGCAATAAGACGAGGCTTGCCGGATGTCTTCCTGTCATAATTCCTCCCCGTGAATTGTATACCGGCAGCTATGCGGGAAATACCTTCGTCATGCTGACCAGCCTCGATTCATCGAGCTCGATTCCAAGGCCCGGCAGATCCGGAATGGTAATCCGGCTGTTCTTCGGAATGAGTTGATTCTTGTCGAAATAGTAGAGATTCGGCTGGATGTCGATCTGGTATTCCATGAACGGACACACCGCCGGCGGCTGGCTCGCTACCAGGTGGGCGAGCGCGGTCGATCTCTGGTTATGCGGACACACAATCACGCCATGCACGGAGGCGAGGGTGCAGATTTTCAACAGCTCGCTGATGCCGCCGCCCCATTCCGGATCGATCTGAATCACATCGACGGCATTGTGCTCAAGGAGATTCTCGGCATCCCAGCGGCCGTAGGAATGCTCGCCCGTGGCGATGGGAATAAAAGTCGTCTGCTTCAGGCGGGCAAGACTCTCCGCCTGGCCGTATGTCGGAACCGGTTCCTCGAGCCAGCGCGGCCGGAATTGTTCCGCGTCTTTACACCACCTGATCGCGTAGGTCAGGTCCCAATGCAGCAGCACGTCGATCATGATGGGGTAATTCGGCCCCACGGTTTCGCGGAGGGTCTTGATGATATTGACATTCTCGTCGTATCCGGTCTGCCCGTCCGCCGGTCCGCGCGTGGGGAACCATTTCTGCATGGTGTAGCCTTCTTTTTTCAGCTGAGCGGCACTCTGAAAGATGCGCTCCGGTTCGAGCGACTGCCCGATGCAGCTGGCATAGACTTCCAGCACGTTGCGCGACCCGCCCAGCAGCCGGTAAACCGGAAGACCGAGATATTTCCCCTTCAGGTCCCAGAGGCAGTTGTCGATGGTGCTCACGCCGAACATGTAAGTTCCGCTGTAGTGGTGGGCGCCGACGTGCATTTTTTCCCAGACGCTATCGATGGCGAACGGATCCTCGCCGATGACATTCCGTGCGATTCCCATGACGGCATCGGCCGCGGTCTGATCGAACGTACCGTAAAAACCTTCCACCCCCTTTTCGTTGGTGAGAATTTTCATATACAGCTGGCTGGGTTGTAGGTTTCTCAGATTTCTCGTCGTCCCATGGCCAACGCTTGCCTGGTACGCCTTGATCCGATCCGGATTGCCGGTGGCCCGCCAGATTTCAACCGCGGTGATTTTCAGATTGGCCGACTTAGTTGCCGCCCGAAGCTTTTGTGAAATCATCGGCACGCCGCCCCATGCTGCGGCAGCCTTCAGAAATGAGCGTCTATCCATGGTGTTCCCTCCCTTTCGATCCCGGCACGATTGATTCTATCCCCAATCCGCCTTTACCGACGAAGGAAGTTCAGGCGACGCGGTTTACCAGCTCGGCAAGTGGGATGGGGGCGTCCCAGCGCTTACCATGATCGAACGAGGGCGCGACCACCACGGCTTCTTCGTGATCTTCGAACCAGACGAGGAAGGCCGCTTGATCGGCGCCCGGTAAGCGCCGTTGATTGAGCCACGTGTACCACGCGCCCATGTCGGCATCGACCAGTGACCCCTGTGGGTCGACTTCCGGCCTGTGCTGCGCTTCGGCCAGCAGCTCATTCATAGGCTTCTCGCGCTGGCGGGGCGTAAAACGGGCCAGCAAAGTGACGGGCTGAGCGCGGCGCAGCGCTTCCCGCGCGGCCCACTGCACGAAGGTCGTCGAAAAGACCTGCGTCCCCGACCCTTCGGTGAGGAGACTGAGCTGGAAGCGATTGAGAACCGGATTGCCGCCCGAGCCGAGGCCGACGTCCTCCGGCTTCGTCAGCGCCAGCGTGGTGCGGGAAGCCTCGGGATCGAAGACGCTGGCTTCGTAAGCCTTCTGCATGCGGTTCTGGACGGCGGCGCGAACCGGCGAGAGCGCGGTATAGGAAACCAGCGCCAACTGGCTCTGCGTATCCGGCGGCACGGCTGGACCGCCGTCGATGTACCAGTGCGCGAATGGGGTGGGATGGGCCGCGGCGCGTTTCGCCACTGCCTGGAGCAGCGCGGTCATGCCGTTTTCGTGTTTGACCTGGGTGAAGTAAGTTCCCTGCGGACGGAGCTTGCGGAAGAGCCGGTACTTATTGTTGGTAACACCCTGCCCGATTACGACAATTCCCAGCCGGTGCGTGGGCAGAGGTTCGTCGATGCCGCCCGAGCCGGATTTCTGAACGTATTCGACGGCGGCCGCGGTGAACGCGTCGATCTGATGCGTCTTCCAAAGATGCGCGGAAAGCTGCTCGGAGAAAATGCCCGGGGAGTTGATCCAATCCGTCTTCTCCAGTTCGGGCGTCATGGTTAAGCGCGCGAAGGCAGCCATGGCGGCGGTGAACTGCTCGGGCGAGAGGCCGGCGAGCCAGGCGAACTGCCGGTCGAGGTCTTTCCGTTCGGCGGGAAACCTCCAGTCGTAAACGATCAGCTCGCGCAATAGCAGCGGGACGAAGGCGAGCGGCGATTTCTGCAGCACCGCGATCCGCTCCGTGGCGACGCGTTTGGCTTCCGGCGGATACGAGTTGAAGCTTTCCGGGCGCAGTTCGTTCGGAAGCATGTCAGACAATCTCCGCTATCGGTCTGCCCTGCGCACTGCGGGCGTTGAAGCCCAGCAGGGAGCCGAGCGTGGGAATCAGGTCGAGCGAGTCGACGGGCCGGTCGATGACGGTGTTCTGGCGAATGCCGGGGCCAAGCACCATCATCCATGTGGTGCGCGAAAGCGTGTCGCCGGTGCGGTGGTGCTGGAAGCCGTTGCCGCCGGAATCGAGATCGGAATCGCGGCCGAAATCGGGCAGGATGAACATGGTGGTCTGGTTGGCGTAGTTGGGATCTTTCTGAATGGCCTGCCAGAGTTCGGCGCAGAGGCGATCGCAGCGCTGGATGCCGTCGATGTAAAGCGAAAAGGTGCCGGAATGCGCGATATCGATATCGTGCAGGGTGACCCAGAGGAGGCTGGGCGAAAGCTCCTGCATCAGGTGTTTGGCCACGTAGACGGACAATTCGTCGGGGCTCGCCAGGCTGCGCGCGTGGGTGGCGAAATCGTCGACGGAAAGCTTCAGGACGTCGGCCATCTGGTTGAGTTCGATCTGACGCCCGGCGAGCGCAGGGGCGAAGAGCGGCGTCTCATAGTTGTCGCGCAGCAGATGCTGGTAGCGCTCGCCTTCGGAATTGGCGGAGAGGGCGGCGGAGAGCAGGCGCTTAGGGAGGATTACGCCTGCGCCGAAGCCGGGGCCGTAGGCTTTATTGCCACTCTCGCCGATGCGCGCGAAGCCGTTGCTGGGAGCGACCACCCACGCGTCGGTGGCGGGACGCTTGAGATCCTTGCGGAAGTATTCGAAGACGGTCGGGTTGTCGGGCGAGACGGCGGCGAAGTTGTTGAACGTCTCATAGACGCCCGTCACGATGCTGGCGGTGGCGACGTAGTGACCGAGGATACCCTTGTTCACCACTTGGGTGAAAAACGTCGCCTGCGGGACGAGTTCGTTGAGCAGGTGCGGGATGTTTTCCTGGCCATCCGGCATGAAGGTCTCGTCGTCGCGGGCACCTCCGCCGAAGGTGACGACAACGGCCTTCTTGCTGCGCGGCGCGACCATCGCGCGCAGGGGAGCCGATCCAAAAAGCGCGGCGGCGGCGCCCGCGCCGGTGACGGAGCGCAGGAAGTTGCGGCGGTTCAGGGAAATCGTGTGCGCAATCTGGCGCGGATTGGCAGTTTTGAAATTCACTCGGGCGAAACCGTTCGCTCTATGATACTGCGAATCGGGGACGGGTGGCGGGGCTTACTGTTAATAGGTGATCTCCTGCCGCCGGCTTACGAAACGATTTGGCGCGGTAACCGCCGTGAACGACCTGTCGCTGGAAGTAGCGAGGGGTACGATCTGCGCTTTTCTCGGCCCCAACGGCGCCGGCAAATCGACCACCGTCAAGATGCTCTCGGGATTATTGACGCCCACTTCCGGCGAGGCGCGCGTATGCGGGTTCAATGTGGCGACGCAGCCGCTCGAGGTCCGGCGCCATATCGGCGTGCTCCCGGAAAACCTGGGCCTGTTCGACGATCTCACGATCAAAGAGCATTTGGCTTTGACGGCACGGATTTACGGCATTGGCAAGGTTGAGTCCGAGGCGCGCATCGAGCAATTGCTTCGGGTGCTCGGCCTCAGCGAGGGCAGCGATACGTTTGCGGGCTATGGCTCGCACGGGATGCGCAAGAAGACGGCTTTCGCCATGGCGCTGCTGCCGAATCCGCAGGTGCTGTTCCTCGACGAACCGTTCGAGGCCATCGATCCCGCCACTTCCCGGATCATGCGCGATCTGCTGGTGGCGGCGGCGGCGCGCGGCATCACGGTGTTTCTGACGTCGCATATTCTGCCGGTGGTAGAGCGGATCGCACAGCAGTTCGTGATGATTCGCGGGGGCAGGATCGTGTGGAACTCGACCGCCGCCGAACTGCCGCGCGCGCTCGAGGATCTTTATCTGGAGCTTGCGGAACCGCCGGTTGCGGAGGAGTTGGAATGGCTCGGGGCTGGGTAAGAGTACGCGCCATCCTCGGCGCGCTCGCAACCGCGGTGCGGCGCGATCTGAAGACGGTGGGATCGTTCGCGGGCAACAATCTGTTCGTGGTGGGCGTGGCATTTCTTGCCCTTGGAGATCCCGGTCTCTTCGCCGCGCTCGGCGGGTTCATCGGCGTGGTCCTCTTCATTCCGTTGAGCGCCGATCCGCTGCGGCTGTTGCCGCGCGACCGGCTGGCGATCTGGCCGCTCGGCATGGGTGAGAGACGGCTGCTGCGGATTCTGAGCCCATGGCTTAATCCCGTGACCTGGTTCATTCCAGTGCTGGCGGTCTGGAAGCATGTGTCGCTGGGGGTTTGCGCATTGGCCGCCGGGGCGTTTGCGATCGGCTTCATCCTGCCCTCGCTTCCCGCCGCGCGCAAGGGATTATGGCGCCGTTTGCCCGACTTTCCGGGTCCATTGAATCATCTGATCCGAAAGAATCTGCGCGAGACGCTTTCGACACTCGATTTCTGGTGCAGCGCAGTCGTGAGCCTTCTGTGCCTGGGGTTGCGGGCGGCGGGACTTCTGCCTGGAGAGTCCGTGCTCCCGCTGACGATCGTGGTGATGCTGGCGTTCTCGACTTGTGCCCAGACGCTGTTCGGTCTGGATGGCGAGGGCGGAATGACGCGCTACCGTCTGCTGCCGGTCCCTGGCTGGCAGATCCTGGCGGCTAAAGATGCGCCGTTCTTTTTGGTTGCGGTGCTGATGACTTTGCCGCTGGCTCCGGTGGCCGGGCTCGGCGCCGCGTTCTCCGCGCTGGCGATGGGGCATCCCGCTTCGGTGACGCAGCACAGCAACCAGGTGCGCTGGCGGTTCTCGAGCGGCGTCAGCTTTGGCGCGAGTATTGTTCAGGTGGTCGCGATGTCGGCGACGGCCGCGGCGGTGTATCGGCTACCGGCACTGGTGGTGGTTTGCGCGGGCGTCTATTTATGGTCGACGTGGTGGTTCGGGGCGGTGCTGGAGCGACAGTCGCGGTAGGATCGGGCATGCTTCGAATTGAGATGACCAAACAAGCGGATGGCGCGGGAGTGTTGCGCTGCATTCGCCGGGACGGGTCTGTCACGTGGCAGAAGCAGACGCGGCACGCCGGGCATTTCGCCGCGCACGATCTGACGCATTACGCGGTGGAGACGGTGCTCGGCTATCGGCGCGGATTCTTCGGGTTGATTGCCGAAGGTTGGGAGGTGGAGGACACCACGGGAAAAGGCACGCGCGGCCCACTACCCGCCGAGGCCATTGAAGTCGAGCAATTGGTTGGCTTGTTCGATTCCGAGCGCGGCTCCGGGACGTTGTGGAGCGCCGAGGAGTTCAATGCGTTCGCTCCCCGCGCACTCCCCGAAGAGGAGATGCGGAAGATTCGGGCGGCGCGGGGAGCGCTTCTGCGCGAGTGGTCCGCCGTCGCTCCAGGGGGGAAGATGGAACTGGAGTTTTAAGGTCAGAAGAGAAATCCGGCTACCTGCTCGGCCACGGCGCGGGCCTTTTCGCGAAGTAAATCGGGCGCGCTCGATGCGCCGGCTGTGGTGACCTGGACTTCGAAGATGCGGGTGCGCACCCGGCCCACTACGCGGGCGCTGCGCGCATCGGGACTGCAGACCACGGCTTCGTTACCGATGGCCTTCAGAGGCGCAGTGGTGGCGCCGCACTGCTCCGACTGCTTCATGTATTCGCTGTGCGGTGGGTCCATGGTCTCGACCGCGATGCGCAGCTCGGAAGCGCCGTGGGTGAAAACGCACGACGCGTCGTCGCGATTGGCGTTTTCATGCGTGACGGTGACGTTGACGGCGCCGCCGAGGACCCCGCCCGCGGTTGCGTTGTTCAGCCACGGGCAGGTTTCCGCCGCCTGCACGATCGCCGGCAGGGAAAGCAGAATCCCCGTCAGCAGCCAACTACTTCGTGCCGGCCGGCTTGAGTGTGCCATAGTTCATCCCCACATCGCCGGCGGCCGCTTTCATGGAAGGGTGTGCCGGCGCGGATGCGACATCCGGCGCAAGATCCGTGTGCACATGCCAGGGAACGCTTTCCATCTCGGTAGAGATCTCGGTGTGCTCGCGCAGGAAATCGAGCGAGTTGGTGGCTGCGGCCGGATCGGTCTTCTTCATGGCGTAGAGCGCCGCCTGCTGTTCGGCTTTGTCTTCCATGCCCAGACGGTGGTAAAGAATCGACAGGTTGTAATGCGCCGTGAGATCGTCGGAATCGATGGCCTGAAGGGCTTCGAACTGCTCCACCGCTTCGGGATACTTGTGCTGCTGATAATAGGAAATTCCCAGGTCGCGGCGCGCATCGCGCGATTCGGGATACTGCCTGACGACCTCTTTCAGATCGGCCACTTCGGCATCCGGGTGTCCGGCGCGCCTTTCAAGGAGCGCCAAGTAATACAGGGCGCGGGCGTTCTTCGGACTCAGCGCCAAGGCACGGGCCAGGCTGGATCGCGCCGAGCCGTATTTCTCCCACACCATATTGGTGAGCGCGATGTTGGTATAACCGTCCTCATAATTGGGACGCAGCCTGACCACCTGGTTGAAGGCCGCCACAGCGTCGGCGTACTGGAATTGATCGAGATAGGCGATCCCCAGGTTATTCCAGCGCATCCAATCGGGGTTATCTTTCGGGTCCGGCGCGGCGGGCTGATTCGCTCCCAGCTTCAGCGTGCGCGTGCGGGCGGCAATCTCAACCACCGGATAAGCCGGATGATCCTCGCCCAGAACGTTATTGAGGTAGCTCTGGCGCAGGTGCCGGTAGTTGACGCGGGCCGTGACGGTGAGCGGGCCTTTGGCATCGGCCGGAATGCGGAACTGGTAGCGCACCAGCGTGGAACGTCCGGCCTGGATGGTGTTGTCGTAGGCGACGGAGTGGATGGTCCAGACCTTGTGGTTGTCCACAAAGCTGTCATCGGTGTTGACCAGACGGTTGGTGAAACTGTGCGCGTGGTCTTCGAGAGCGCCGTTGGGTTTGAGGAAGCCGCTGCGGAAAAACTCCTTGCCGCTCCCGTCCTTCACCGTGAACTCAACCCAGGCCTCGTATAAGTCGCGCACTTCGGGAATCAGGGAGTGGCCGATATTCTTGTTCTGGATCACGACCATGGTTTCGACCACATCGTTGGCAGCCAGCGTGAAAGGCACCGAGCCAAGGGGCGCGATGGGCTTTTCGCCTGAATCCTTCCTGATTGCGAACAGATCGACGTTGAGGTAATTACCGGTCTGCAGGAATTCGATGGTCTTATTAAGCTGCTCGTTAAACCCGTAGAAGAAGGGAACGGCCGTATTACCGGCCAGCCATCGATGCGAGGCCAGCTTATTCTCCTTGGCGCCTTTGTCCGGCAAGGTCAGATCGCCGCCCGGCATGTGGCAGCTTTGGCAAGTCTTGAAGTCGGCTGAGTAGAAGACCAGCGGGCTGCGTTTCGAGAACTTTGAATTCTGCCACTCGTCATAGGCGGTAAAGGCGCGCAGCCATTTGTAGTCGGTCAACGATTGCGGCAGATTGGCCTTGTGGCATGACGCGCAGAATTCCGGCTTCTTGAGGAGATCCCGCATCACGGCCTTGGCGTGGCGCTTGGGATGCTGCATGATTTCATCGTCCGATACGTCGCCGTAGACCGGATTTCCTTTGGCGTCGGTGGTGACGTAAGGAACGCCCATCACGAAGCCGCCGTTGCCGGTAGTCGCCTGCACGCTCTGCATCGCATGGCAGGTCATGCAGGTGAGGCCGTCGGCATCGAACTCGCGATCCACCTTCGAATCCGGCGTCAGGGCGCCCGACAGCACGCCGATGGGATTGTGGCAGCTGTCGCAATGCCGCGTGAACTCAATGCCTTTGGTACGCAGCAGAATGTTGACGCTGGTGCGGTAAAACGGCGTGCGGAAAGAGTTCGAGTGCAGAGCCTGACGCCACTGGCTATAGGCTTCCTGATGGCATTTGCCGCAATACTCGGCTTTGGGGAAGGCCGACGCCGGGATAAAGTCGTTGCCTTCAGCCGCGGCGTTGCCGGGCGTCGCGATCTGGTCCTTGCCGAAGTGGAAGCTGTAGTTCTGGCGAATGTCTTCGGCGTACTGCTTGCGATCGACGGCATCCTGAGCGGTGGCTGAGACGCACAGGGCTGCCAGGCCGATGAGAGTTCGTCCCCTGATCCCCATTTTTGCCGGTTACCTCTGTTGAGCCATCTTATCATATACGCCGGGCACCACGCCCTTGCCTTCCTCGATGGTGTAGAAGCGATCCACGGCCGGCAGAGACACCTTTTCGACAACTTTGCTGGGCCAGTGGATTTCCACCGAATCGACTTTAGTGGCGTCGCCGATTCCGAAATGCGGCCGCTGGTCGTTGGACGATTCATAGCTGCCGCCGCTCATCACGTCCTCGCGTTGTTTCATACCGCCGGCAGTCAGGTAAACGGTGGCGCCGACCGCATCGCGCGGGCTCTTCGGGCCGCCTACCAGCTTCAGCCCCACCCAGTGGTGCTTATCCGCATTCACGTTCTGCAGCAGCACCGGCGTATGGTCGATGCAGTTGATCACCACGTCTACCTTGCCGTTATTGAATAAGTCGCCGAATCCCGCGCCGCGGCCGGGAATCACCATGGCCAGACCGGTGCCTTCCACGGCGGGCATCATTTCAAATTTCTTGCCCTGGTTCGTGTTGTGGAGCAGGTAGGGACGCTGCGCGTATGAGGTCCCCCACGGAAACTTGTCCGCCTGCGGATACACGTGGCCGTTTACCGCGAACACGTCTTTCCAGCCATCGTTGTCGTAATCGATGAACTCCGTGCTCCATGTGAGAAACGGATAAGTAATATCGGCAATGCCCATCTCGGGACTGATCTCGGTGTAATTCGCCTTGCCCTCGTTGCGATAGAGCGGCTTGTAATCGTCGGAAAAAGTTCCGGTGTAGAGATCGACGAGGCCGCCGTTGCGGAAATCGCCCACCGCGAGGCCCATGGTGGAGGTTTCGCGCCCGTCCTGATTCAGGGCGAATCCGGAGAGGAAGCTGCCGTCCTTGAAAGTCCCGTCGCCCTTATTGATGTAGAGATAGTTGGGCGTGGAATCGTTGGCGACGAGAAGATCCACGCGGCCGTCGTTATCGACGTCGACAAAGACCGAAGTAAAGCCGTAGTAATTGTTTTTGTCGGAGACGCCGGCCTGCTTGCTGACGTCGGTAAACGTGCCGTCGCCATTATTGTGAAACAGATGATCGGGCTCGCCGGGCAGACCGCGCGGGCCGCACATTACAGCCTCGCCGCGGAACTTGCAGAAGGCGTATCCGGGAGTAGGCAGGTGATCCATATCCCAGTGGATGTAGCCGGGGACGAAGAGGTCGAGCTTGCCGTCGCCATCGTAATCGCCGAAAGTGGCGCCGTTCGACCAGTTGCCGAGCGCCACGCCGGCCTTCTCCGCCACGTCGGTAAAGGTGCCGTCGTGGTTGTTGTGATAGAGGCGATTCTTGCCGAAATTCGAGACGTAGATATCGGGCCAGCCGTCGTTATCGTAATCGCCCACGGCCACGCCGAATCCCCAGCGCTCGTTGGTGACGCCGGCTTGCTCCGCGACATTGGTGAAAGTTCCATCGCGATTGTTGTGAAACAGCGCGGCCTTCGGCGCCGCGGCCTTGCCGCTCAGCGCATCGAAGGTAGAACCGTTCACCAGATAAATATCCATCCAGCCGTCGTTATCGTAATCGAGGAGCGCCACGCCGGAGCCGGTGGCTTCGAGGATGTATTTTTTCTCGGGCGTGCCCATGGTGTGATGCCACGTAGTCAGGCCCGCTTTTTCGGAGATGTCTTTAAAAATGACGGGACCGTTCTTGACGAAGCCGCCGGCGGTGATGGGGCGCTTTTCGGAATCGAGAACCGGCGCGAAAGTGCCTGCCGTCGCCACCCCGCTTTGCCCGCCTGGATCGGGCGCGATCTGCGCTTTGACAGCAGGGCCGCACGTGCAGACGCAGACTAACAGCGGCAGAAATTTAAGCAATGAAAACCCCCTGGGATGGATAATGCTGGTTGGCAGAAACAAAGACACCCTTTGAAATCAACTACTTGATCTTGCGTAATCGTATGACGAATCTCCCCCGGTGTCAATGGGAGGGGCATGCCGGCAGAAGCGGCCGGACGACGACATGGAGGGCCGTTTGTTGCTCCGGAAACCGGGCGAAAGCGCCTGTTCCCGCCGTCCGAAACCTCGAAAACAAAGGGATTCTCGGGTTTGTTTGGAAATACAACAAATTCAACTCCGGTTGTCGATACGATCAACGACGGCTTCGAAGGCGCGGAAGGAAGCGGGCGGCAAGGCGATTCGATCTGCTGAGCGCATGTGGGTATCTCCGGCCTCATTATTGACATGGGGTGGTGCGGGTATGGCGGCGAGGCTGGAACGCGTCAGCGGCCTGGCGTTTGTTTTCATGGCGTTGGGCCGGTGAAGAAAGTCGAAAATCTCTGTCACCGTCTTGCAAAACTGCTGACGAGATGAGGCGGGGCTTCTCGCAACCCTCATTTTGAGGGCTATATTCGGGGGGCTCATTGCCTACGCAGGACTCCGGATGGTCGACCAGGGACCGAATTGCTCCTTCTCGCGGCTTTTGGCGCGCAGTTCCGCGCGATTTGGCGGGTTCAGGATAGGCAAGGCACGATTTTGCGGGCCAGTGTAAGAGCGCACCTGCGCGCCGACAGGTGGGGCATTAAATGACCCGTCTGCGCTAAACTGGGGGAGTGGCGAAAAAGGCCGGGCGACGGCAGTGTCAGGGAAAAATCATCGACGATACGATCATCCTGAAGCGACCCCGGCGCGGAGCCAAGTGTTTCGTGACATGCCCTAAAACTGCGGGAGGAAGTGCGCGAGCTTTGGAAACAGGAAGAGGGGAGAGAAGATGAGCAAGACGGTTAAGCGTCTCAAGCGGCTGGGCACGGGCAGCGCCGACGCTTTTTTCAGGAGATCGGTGGCGCGTGCGAAAAAGCTGGATCGCGGCGAGAGGCTGCTTCCCGAAATGCGCCTGACATTTGAAGATCCGGCCGATTTGCTTCGGGTGCTCACGGCGCAGAGGGTTCGCGTTCTCGACGCGGTACGAAAGAATCCCGCGCCGGTTTCGGAGTTGGCTGCCGTTCTCAAGAGAGATCGGACGGCCGTGAGACGGGATGTCCGGATCCTGATGACATACGGTCTGGTGAACACCCGTGAAGAAACGAACCCGGGTCACGGACGGCGCAAGATCGTGGGGCCGCTGGCCTCGAAGTGCGAGCTTGTGACGACCATCTGATGGGATGATTGACCGATGCCACCGGTCTTGTGCCCATCCCCAAGCGGCTCTTTGTTCTCCTTCGACATACGGCCAAAGGCAATCTTGAAAGATTGGTAATTTCCCCATAAGATCCGGGTAATGAGAACTCTGATTTTGCTCGCTTTGGCGGCCGCATGCGCTTCCGCTCAGATGTCCGACGTGATCCAGCCGCAGGCGAAGATCTACATAGACCCCGCCAGTGGGTTCGACACCTACCTGTCGCCGGCGATCGAGCGCAATCGCCTTTCGGTCATCATCGTCACCGACAAATCGAAGGCCGATTACGAGCTGGAGGCAGGGGTTTACCGGAACGATGAAGCAGGCATCCGCCTGGTGAACGTCTCGACCAGTCAGGTTGTGTTCGCTTTTTCGTGGCACAAGAACAATTCGGCACATGGCCGCCTGGCCGCGGCAGAGTCCTGCGCGAAACATTTAAAGGCCGCGATGACCCTGCCAGGCGCAAACTTCCGCTGAAGCTGTTAACCGATAACGCTCCGCGTTTCGCTATTTCGTTGCCGGAGCGCTTATTTCATCTCTGACCACGGCTCCGCCTTTCATCACGAATCTGACTCGTTGCATCTCGGTAATATTGTCGAGCGGATCGCCGGAGGTTGCGATCAAATCGGCAAACTTGCCCTTCTCGATACTGCCCACCTTATCCTGCCAGTGAATAATACCGGCATTTACCATGGTCGCCATCCGCAGCGTATAGAGCGGCGATGCCCCCCAGCTCACAAAGATCGGAAACATCTCGCTCTGCACGCCATGCGAACAGTTGCAGGCGGTGTTGAAGATCCGGCCCTGCCCATTCGAAACCGGGGTAGCCCCGCTCCCAAACCCGAGCACCACTCCAGCCTTCAGCATCTTCTTCCACGATTGCTCCATCGACCGGTAGCGGCTATAAGGGGCCCACTGCTTCAAATCTCCCGGCTCATCCTGGCGCAGATCGAGGATGGTCGAGGTAATCGGCAGCTTCTTGCGAAGAATCGCCTGAATGTCTTCGTCGGTGGGCGCCACCGCATGCTGAATGTCGTCCACGCCGGCTTCGATCGCCCACTTCAGCCCATCGCCGCCGTACGTATGGCTGGCGACAAACATCCCCCGCCGGTGCGCCTCGTCCACCACCGCCGTCAGTTCCTCCAGACTCGCCAGGGCCTGGTTCACCATCTCCCCATTGGGCTTGAAATAAAACGGTCCGGTGGTGTGGATTTTCACGTGGTCGGCGCCATAATGCGCCAGTTCGCGGACGCCCTGGCGCAGCCCCTCCGGCCCGTCCCTCACAATCTCGGCTTCAAACGGCTTGAAGTCCAGCGGATACGGCGCGTTGCCCGGAGCCGTGATCGCCAGGATCGGCCCCGCCGTCAGCAGCCGCGGTCCCTGCACCAGGCCCTGATCGATGGCGCGCTTCAGTTCCACATCGGCGAACCCACCCCCATGCGAACCCTGCGCGACCTGCGTGGTATACCCGGCCTTCAGGCTTTCCGTCGCACTGTGCAGCGCCACCAGCGCCTGATGCTGTAACCCTCCCGTCGCATCCGTCAGATGAACGTGGCCGTCGATCAGGCCCGGCAGGACGGTGGCGCGGCTCAAGTCGATAACTTTTGCACCCGCGGGAATCGGCACACGGGCGGCCGGACCCACAGCGGAGATGCGCTCGCCCTGGATCAGGACCACCTGATTCGCCAGCATCTGGCCCGACTTCGGATCGAATAACTTGCCCGCCCGGACCGCAGTCGTCTGCACGCCCTGCGACCAAAGCATGGCGGCAGCGCCCAAGATCCCGATGACCGTTCTCATGGAAGCAAATCCTAACACAAAGGCGGGGCAAGTGGCCGCATTGCATAAATTGGCGTATCGTCACGCTTGCTTACGCGCGCGGCTCAGCAGGGACTGTTCAATTCGGCGAGCAGCCAGGCGCGCGCCAGTTTCCAGTCCCGCAGGACTGTGTCGGGCGAGACCTTTAATACCTCGGCGGTTTCTTCCGCGTTCAACCCTCCAAAGAAGCGCAATTCGATCACCTGCGCTTTGCGCGGATCCACTTCAGCGAGGAGCTTCAAGGCGTCGTCGAGCGCGATCATTTCGCGGGCGCGGCCGGACGAGACGTCCGGGATCTCATCCAGATTGATGGGAGCGGCCTTACCACCTCGTTTGCCCGCGGTGCGCCTGCGCGCCCGATCCAGCAGAATACGCCGCATGATACGGGCCGATACGGCGTAGAAGTGGGCGCGGTGCTGCCAATCCACATTGGCCACATCGATCAGCTTCAGATAAGCCTCGTGGACCAGGGCCGTGGTCTGGATGGTCCGGCCCATTTGCTCGTTCTGCATGCAGTGGCCGGCGATGCGGCGCAATTCCCGATAGACGCGCGGCATCAGGGCCTGGAGCGCCTGGGGATTGCCGTTCGCCCAGGCACGCAGTAGTTGCGTGGTTTCGGCAGTCTGCGCCTGTTCCATCCCACACCTCCCAAAAAAAATTATATTCGCGTTCCGGTTTTTCTCTCCCGTTTGCGCCTGAGGGGCGACGGCAGACAGGAGAGAAACGATGAAAATCACGGCGATGGCAATGATTACGGTACTGGCGGGCGTGGTGGCACAGGCGAAAAGCCCGGTTCAACCCGACGAGGCTCAACTGACCAACCCCATGCGCGTTACGGTTTGCATGCAGAGCCTGGCCGACTTCAGCATGACGGCCCGGACGCAGGGCATCGCGGCGAAGATGTTTGCCGGCATCGGCGTGAAAATCGCCTGGCACGACATGAACGGCTGCCCGGCGCAGAGCATTCTGATCAGCCTGAGCGATCATGCTCCGGCGAGCTTTCACCCCGGCGCGCTGGCCTATGCGATGCCCTACGAAGGCGCGCACATCGTTCTGTTCAGCGACCGCATCGCGGCGAGCGGACAGGCGCTGCTGCCGCACCTGATGGCGCACGTGATGGTGCATGAGATCACGCATATTCTGCAGGGCATTGCGCGGCACTCCGAAGAGGGCGTGATGAAGGCTCACTGGGGCCAGGAGGATTTCAACCAAATGATCAGGAAATCTCTCGATTTCACCGCCGAAGACGCGGACATGATTCACAACGGTCTGCTGGCGCGCGCCGCTCAGCGGAATGCGGCCGAGCCGGTGGTGATTGCCGCGCGGTAAAAACACGCTACCATGTTTGGAACGGCATGCTGGAGCAAACATGACCTCCGAGCGCTGGCGGAAGATCGAGGAGTTGTACCATGCGGCTCTGGATTGCGGCCCCGTGGAGCGCGCCTCATTTCTGGCTGGCGCTTGCGGCGGCGACGATGAATTGAGGCGGCAAATCGAGGTCATGCTCGCGCAGGATTCCGGCGGGGGCATTCTGGATTCGCCTGCGGCGGAGTTGCTGTCCGAGTCCACTGTGCCGTTGAGCTCCGGCAGATCGCTCGCCGCAGGCGACAAACTCGGCATCTACCAGATCGTCGCCCTGATCGGCGTCGGCGGCATGGGTGAGGTCTACCGCGCCAAAGACACGCGGCTGAAGCGCGAAGTCGCCCTGAAAGTGCTACCGGACACCCTCGCCCGGGATCCCGAGCGCCTGTCCCGCTTCGAACGCGAAGCGAAAGTTCTCGCCTCTCTGAACCACCCCAACATCGCCCAGATCTACGGGGTGGAAGAACGCGCGCTTGTAATGGAACTCGTGCCGGGCGAGAACCTCAAAGGCCCACTGCCCATCGAGACGGCTCTCCTCTATGCCAAACAAGTCGCAGAAGCGCTCGAAGCCGCCCACGAGAAGGGCATCATCCACCGCGATCTGAAACCCGCCAACGTAAAAGTAACCCCTGAAGGCGTCGTGAAGGTCCTGGATTTCGGCCTGGCCCGGGCGGCGGAGGAGTCCACCGACCCGAGCGAAGCCAGCACCGGACTCGCCACGCACGCGGGAACGATCCTCGGCACGGCCGCATACATGAGCCCGGAGCAGGCGATCGGCAAATCGGTCGACAGACGCGCCGATATATGGTCGTTCGGGGTCGTGCTGTGGGAGTTGCTGACCGGGCGCCGCCTGTTCGGAGGTGAATCGTTCACCCAGACGCTGGCCGAGGTGGTACGCGGACCGATCGATTTCGATCCGTTGCCGCCCGAAACACCCGCCGGGATTCGCCGCCTGCTCGTCCGCTGCCTTGATCGCAACGTAAAGAATCGTCTCCGCGACATCGGCGAAGCGAGGATTGCCATCGACTCCGCCCTTGCCTGTGAGACGCCCTTGCTGGAACGTGCGCAGAGGACCGGCGGTACCCGTCGATGGCTGGGTTGGAGCGTGGCAGCCGCGCTGGCGGTGAGCATGGCCCCGGTCGCCTTTTTACATTTCCGCGAAAAACCACCGGCTTCGCAGGTGCCCTTGCGCTTTCAGATCGCACCCGGAAGCCACATAGCGCCCGACGGCCGCAAGATTGCCCGTATCGTTCCAGGCCGGCTGTGGATTCAATCCCTGGAATCTGGGGAATCGCGCGATTTGGCTGCCGCCGACAATGTAGTGCCCTTCTGGTCGCCGGACAGCCGCTTCATCGGGTACGCAGATCAGGGAAAGCTGAAGAAGGTCGAGGCGGCCGGCGGGCCCCCACAGACCGTGGCGGACCTGCGCAGCGATTACGTCTGGGGCGACGGCGCCTGGAATCAGAACGACGTAATCGTTTTCGGTGACAGGCCGATCGGCTTATTTCGTGTGCCGGCCTCAGGTGGCGTTCCGGTTCAAATCACCGCTCTCGATCCCGCGCGCCACGAAAACTCCCAATATAGTCCTTCGTTCTTGCCGGATGAGCGGCATTTCGTCTACATACGTGCCTCGACGGACGAAGGGAAGTCGGCTATTTATCTCGGCTCGGTGGACGCAGGACCGAAACAACAAAGTTCCAGCCCCCTGGTGGCCACCAACTCGCAGCCACGATACGCACCCTCGGCGGACCCGGGCACCGGCTACCTGCTCTTTGTCCGCGCTGGCAACCTGATGGCCCAGCCGTTCGATAACCGCCTGCTGGAACTGAAAGGGCAGCCTACGCTCGTCGCCGGGCAGGTCAGGAACAACGTCCCCGGTGCTACCTTCGTAAACTTTTCGGCCTCGGCCAACGACGTGCTTGTCTTCCCGCGGAACGCAATCCCAGAAATGCAGCTCACTTGGTACGACCGGGAGGGCAACGTGACGGGAACCGCCGGAGAGCCAGGCTTGTTGATTGACTTCTTGCGTCTTTCGCCGGACGGGACGCGGGCGGCCGTGCCGAAGAGCAATGGAACTGCCGACGCATTCAACATCGGGTTGCTGGATCTCTCTCGGGGCGGCACGAGCACACGGTTTACGTTTGGTTCTCTGATTGACACGGAACCGGTCTGGGCGCCGGAGGGACCAGCATCATCTTCAGTTCCAACCGGGACGGCCCATACAACCTGTATCAAAAGCCGACGAACGGCGTGAAGGATGAAGAGATCCTTCTCAAGTCCAGCGAGAACAAGCATCCCACAAGTTGGTCGCGCGACGGGCGTTTCCTGCTTTATACCGTCGCTCACGCGAAAGGGAAGAGCGAAATCCGGGTGCTCCCGATGGCTGGCGACAACAAGCCAGTACCGTTCCTGATCACGGAATTCAACGAGGGCCAGGCCCGGTTCTCTCCCGACAGCCATTGGGTGGCTTATACCTCGGACGAGTCTGGCCACGACGAGGTCTACGTCCGGTCATTCTCCGTGAACTCCGCCGGGACGGTCGCGGAGGCGAGTGGCAAGTGGCAGGTCTCCAATCGAGGGGGGAACTTCCCTCGCTGGCGCAATGACGGCCGGGAACTCTATTACCGTTCCCCTGGCGATGGAAAGGTGATGGCTGTCGAGATCGCCACCAGTCCTGTGTTCCGGGCCGGGAAGCCTCAGCCCCTCGGACTTGTGCTTCCAGGAGCGTGGGATTCCGCGGACGGCAAGCGTTTTCTGGCGGCGGTGAGTCCGGACGGACCGCAGCCGGACACGGTGGTGCTGAACTGGCAGGCTGGCTTGAAGAAATAGGATATTTGGAGCGGCAATGACCTCCGAGCGCTGGCGGAAGATCGAGGAGTTGTATCACGCCGCTTTGGAAAGCGGACGGGGAGTTCTGGCTGGGGCCGATCCCGAGTTGAAGCATGAGGTTGAGCGGCTGCTGGCTGCGGCGCCTACCGGCTTGGGGCTACTCGATCTGCCGGCGGCGGAGTTGCTGCCTGAGTCGTCGGCCGTTGCTGTCCACAGCCAGCTTGGCCCTTATGTGATCGTTTCGAAGATCGGCAAAGGCGGCATGGGCGAGGTCTGGAAGGCGCGCGATTCGCGGCTCAATCGCGATGTGGCGATTAAGATTTCGGCCGCGCAGTTTACAGATCGATTTGAGCGCGAAGCGCGGTCGATTGCGGCTTTGAATCATTCGAATATCTGCACCCTGCACGATGTGGGGCCGAATTATTTGGTGATGGAGCTGGTCGAAGGGCCGACTTTGGCGGAACGGATGGCGCGGGGTCCGATTCCGTTAGAAGAAGCGCTGGGGATTGCTCGGCAGATTGCCGAGGCGCTTGAAGCGGCGCATGAGAAGGGCATCGTGCATCGGGATCTGAAACCGGCCAATATCAAGATCCGGCCGGATGGGTCGGTCAAGGTTTTGGATTTCGGTTTGGCTAAGGAGGCACACGCGGCAGAACACACCGTGCCGGGCATGGTTATGGGGACTCCGGGGTATATGAGTCCCGAACAGGCGCGCGGCGAGAAGGTGGATAAGCGGACGGATATCTGGGCGTTTGGGGTGGTTCTGTATGAGATGGTGGCGGGCGAACGGTTGGTTGGGGAGCCGGATTGGGCCCGGGTACCTGAGAAGATTCAGCGGCTGCTTCGGCTTTGTTTGGAGCTTGATTCGCATCGGCGTTTGCGGGATATCAGCAGCTTTGAGTTTTTGGTGGATACAACTGCCACTCCCTTACGGTCGCGGTTCGGTAGTGCGGGTGGTAAAGCGGGGTGGGGTTTGGCGGGGGTGGCGATTTTGGCTGCGGCCGTTCTGGCCTTCGTTCATTTCCGCGAAAAGCCTTCGTCGGAGCCGGTTCTCCGATTCATCGTGCCTCCCGAGAAGGGAACGTTCTCCCAAGTCAGTATTCCCGCAGTTTCGCCCGACGGAAAGCATGTCGCTTACGTGACCTTCGTGGACGGAAAGAGTCAGCTTTGGGTGCGCGATCTGGATTCACTCGCGTCACGGCTTCTATATGCGGAAAACGCGCGTTTGCCCTTCTGGTCGCCCGACAGCCGCACTATCGGGTTCTTCTCCGTGAACGCCGACTTCAAGTTGAGAAAAATCGATGCCTCCGGGGGGCCGGCCCTGACGCTCTGCGATTCCCAGGCCTACGGTGGAACATGGAACGGAAACGGCATCTTCTTGTTTACCCCGAGCGCCGCGAGCCCGATCTTCCGGGTTTCGGCCTCTGGGGGCACTCCGGTTGCCGTCACCTCACTGGACAAAGCATCGGGCGAATTCAGACAGCAACTGCCCTGGTTCCTGCCGGATGGGCGTCATTTCCTCTACACCGCCCTTTCAGCCGACGAGGAAAAGGACGCGATTTACGTCGGCGATCTCGAATCCCAGGAGCGTCGCCAGCTGATCCTGGCGAAGTCCAAAGCCAGCTACGCACATCCGGGCTACCTGATGTTCTTGCGGGAGCACACGCTCATGGCGCAGCCTTTCGATACCGGAAAGCTACAGACTACCGGGGACGCCTTGCCGCTGGCCGAACAGGTAGATACGCAGGGAACCGCGGGCGTGGCCGGCCAGTTCTCGGTCTCTCAAAACGGCGTCCTGGCATACAGTTCGGGCGCCTTCCGCGGCCAGGGGGCACAGCTCACCTGGTTCGACCGCTCCGGCAAGGCCCTGGGAACCGTCGGAGATCCCGCCTACGTCGCGTGGCCGGCGATCTCCCCCGATGGCAAGACTGTCGCCTTCGGTCGCCGCGATGCGCAGACGGGCTTCTTCGATATCTGGCTGCGCGACCTGGCCCGTGGCACCGACTCCCGGTTCACGTTCAATTCCAGGAACAACCAGGCTCCCGTGTGGTCACCCGACGGCAATTACATCGCCTTTAGCTCCGATCGCAGCGGTGGAACCTTCGGCGTGTATCGGAAAGGCACCGGGGGTGCCGGTCAAGACGAACTTGTGGACAAAGACCGGTATAACAAGATGCCCACGGACTGGTCCTCCGATGGGCGTTACCTGCTGGAAGAGCATACTTATGGGCCTCCCCTTGACATCTGGGTGGCGCCGATGGGTTCAGGAAGCTCCGGCGGCAAGCCTCGTCCTTACCGGCGAACCGAGTTTGCCGAAGGCGCGGCGAAGGTCTCGCCCAATGGCCAGTGGCTGGCCTATGAATCCAATGAAACCAAACGCTTCGAAGTGTACGTCGTGACGTTCCCGAATCCGGGAGGCAAGTGGCAGATCTCCACCGGCGGCGGCAACGCCCCGGTCTGGAGCCGGGATGGCAGGGAACTGTTCTTTGTCAGCGCAGACAGCAGGATGATGGCGGTCGACATCAAGGCGTCGGGAGGCAAGCTCGAAGCCGGTGTTCCCCACGCACTTTTCAATGTGCGGGGCGGCTTTTTCGACGTCAGCAAGGACGGAAAATTCCTCATCCCGACGCCGGTAGAGCAAACCGCCGCCGTGCCCATGACGGTGATCGTGAACTGGACCGCCGGGTTGAAGAAGTAGCGTCCCCGAACCCAATTTTCAGCGGCCTAATCGCTCCCGAGCCGGATTTGCCACAAAGCTTCCACAAACATTCCACTCACCGATAACCCGCCCGCTACCCAGACATCTTCGCCGTACGTTCGCCATATTTCCCACTAATAGTGTACGCACCTATTGATGTGGGCATTTGTAGTATCTATGTAACTAAAAGAAAAGCCGAGAGTTGCTCAAGATTCCTCTTGCAACCCGATCTGAGTCGTGCCACAATCTGTTGTGTGGCCGACAGTGGCCGAAAGTGGATAAAAAGTGGTGGATCAGGAAAGCCCAGCGATGCCGGCTCCGAACGTCAGACCGCCGCTCGGCATGTATCCTGCCCGCCTGGACGACAAGGGCAGGCTGAAGCTCCCCACGGTATTCCAGGAATACCTGGGAAAGTTCGCCGAAAAAACGCTGTTTTGCACCAGCCTCGACGGAAGCATAGGTCAACTATACCCGATTTCCGCGTGGAATCAATATCAGGCGTTCCTTGAATCGTACAGCGAGGATCAGGAAGCGGTAGAGAGCGTGATGTTCATGGCGCAGGATCTCGGCGCCGAAGCCGAGATGGATGGGCAGGGTCGAGTCACTCTGAACCCGGAACTCCGCCGCGCCCTGGATCTCCAGGGGCAGGAGTTACACCTGATGGCTTTTCAGGGCGGCATCCGTATTCTGACGCACGCCCAGTACGAAGCGAGCAGGAAGGCTGCGGTCCAGACCGCGAAGGATGCGGTGAAGAAACTGACCCAGGCGGGAATGGGAAAGGGGATCAAGTGATGAGTTATGGCCAACCACTACCCCGTACTTCTCGCCGAAACGCTGGAGTATCTGGCGATACGGCCGGACGGAAAATATCTGGATTGCACAGCGGGCCTGGGAGGTCATACCCTGGCGATCGCGGCGCGGCTGACGGCGGGCGGAACGCTGATTGCCAGCGATCGGGATGCGCAATCGCTCGCCATGGCGGAGCGGAACGCGGCCGAATTTGCGGACCGCATCGAATTTCAGCACGCGCAATTTTCGGAACTGCAGCAAGCGAATATAACGGGCCTCGACGGCCTGTTGGCGGATCTGGGAGTCAGCCGATATCAACTGACGGATCCCGATCGCGGATTTTCATTTCTGTCGGAAGGGCCGCTGGATATGCGCATGGATCAGACCCGTGGCGCGCCGGTGGCCGATCTGATAAACCACTGTGCCGAGAAGGCAATTGCCGACTGGCTCCACCAGCTCGGCGAAGAAAGGAGGGCGCGGAAGATAGCCAGAGCAATCGTTCGGGCACGGCCCATTCGGAGCACACTGCACCTGGCGGGTGTGGTGGAACGGGCCGTACCCCGGACGGGTCCCATACATCCGGCAACACGCACTTTTCAGGCATTACGAATGGTGGTCAATCGGGAACGGGAAGAGTTGGATGCGTTACTCGAAGCGGCGCCGCGCATGGTGCGCCCCGGCGGACGCATCGTCATCATTTCCTTTCATTCGGGAGAAGACCGGAAGGTCAAAGAGAAATTCCGGGAACTGGCGCGGTCGGGGGCGGGAATTATCCTCACCAAAAAGCCGGTAGTTCCCAGTGAGCAAGAGGTCCGGGAGAATCCGCCGTCGAGGAGCGCAAAGCTCCGGGCGCTGGAAATAGCCGGTTAAACCAGCAGCAAAGAAGGAAGCAAGGGGAAACAAAAAGCAATGGCCACGCTGGCGACATTCTTTAAACGGAGCGACGCGGTTGCGGTGAGTGCGGATCGCACCAACAGAGTTCGGGCGCAGTCCGATCCTTTCAGGCTTCGGGCGCTGCCCAACGACGACGTTTATTTCTATTCCAAACGCATCGATAACTCACGAGTCGTCCGCCAGGCCGACCCCGGAGCGCGCGGCGAATGCTGGTCGGCGGTGGGCGCGGCCGGCGTCCTGCTGATGCTCGGGGCCAGCATCATCGCACCGCACGTGGCATCCGTCCTCGCGGGTTATAAACTCGAAAGCCTCAAAGCCGAGCGCCAGACGCTCATCGATCAAAAGCGAGAGCTGGAGGTTCGCGAAGCGGGCCTGTTGAGTCCGGGACGCCTCAGCGATCTGGCGAAAGCGCGCAATCTCACGAGCCCCGCCGCCGATCAGATCATCCACCTCGACAACCCATCGGCGGACGGTACGTTTGCCAAAAACCAGACGCCTGAAGGCGCCGGCGGCCAGTAAGCCAAAGCAATCGACAGGAGGAGCCATCCCTTGGAAGTCAGCGGTCGGCCGGGTTCAGCCGCGGGTGCGGTCAATCGCCTCACGGTGTTGGCTGCGGTTCTGTTGCTGTGGGGGATCGGAATCTTCGCCCGGCTCGTCTCCCTGCAGATTCTGCAGCATGCGAAATATTCCGCCATTGCCAGGTCCCAGCAGGAGCACGAAGTAGAAATCCCGGCGCCGCGCGGTTCCATCTTCGACCGCAACGGCCAGCCGCTCGCGCTCAGCGTGCCGGTGGATTCCGTCTCGGTAAACCCATTGCAGATCTCCGATCTGAAGGTCGCCACCGAGGTCCTCGGCAACATCCTGCATCTCGATCAGCAGGCGCTCTACAACCGGTTGGTCTGGGCGCGCGAAAACCACAAAGGCTTCATGTGGGTCAAGCGCCGCATGGATCCGTTCGAAACGGATCGCCTCAAGGCCCTGCACCTCGAATGGGTAACGTTCCGCACGGAAAGTCAGCGCCGTTATCCCAAAGGTGAGACGGCATCGCACGTACTGGGATCTGTATATAAGGATGAAGAAGGCGCGGCCGGCATCGAGAGAGCGCTCGACGCCGCGCTCAAAGGTCACGATGGATCTGAGCGCCAGGTCATGGATGTGAAGCGGCGCGGCATCGAGTCGCGCGTGGATTCCGCGGTGCAGGCGGGCACGCCGCTCACCCTGACCATCGACGAACGCATGCAATACGTAGCCGAGCGGGAACTGAAAGCCGGCGTCGAAGCCAAACACGCGCGCAGCGGCACGGCCATCGTGATGGACCCGTACACCGGCGAGATCCTCGCACTCGCCAACTATCCCACCTACGATCCCAACAAACCGCCCACCCCGCGGGACGATCCCATGTCGCGCTTCGATCTCGGCGTCTCCGTGCCCTTCGAGCCGGGGTCGATCTTCAAAGTGGTCACTCTCTCGGCGGCGCTCGAAACCACCGACCTGCGGCCCGATTCGCTCATCAACACCGGTGGCGGAACATTGGTATTGCCCGGACGCGTCATCCACGAGTCGCACCATGGATTCGGCACCATAACCATGCAGCAGGTGCTCGAGAAGTCGTCGAACATCGGCGCCATCATGATCGGCACCAAAGTAGGCCGCGAGAAGATGTACGAATACGCGCGGCGTCTGGGCTTCGGACAGAAGACAGGCGTAATGTTGCCCGCCGAATCGACCGGATTGCTGCGGCCGCTGAGCCGCTGGGGCACCACCTCGCTGGCCTCGATTTCCATGGGTCAGGAAGTATCGACCACCTCCGTGCAACTGGCGCGCCTGTGTTCGGTGATCGCCAACGGCGGCATGCTGGTGAAGCCGAAAATCATTCTGCGCCGCGGGGATAAGCTGGAGCCGACCGAACCGCCGGTGCGTGTGCTCAAACCGGAAACCGTAATGACGATGCGCATGATGATGGAAGGAGTGGTTCTGCGCGGCACCGCGCACCTGACCGCGCGTCTCGATGGCTACACGTCGGCCGGCAAGACCGGTACGGCCCAGATCTTCGACACCAGGACCCACCATTACACGCACCTCTATAACGCGTCGTTCATGGGCTTTACGCCGGTGACCAATCCCCGCCTCGTGATTCTGGTGACTGTCAATGGAACGGCGGGCGATGCGGGTATGGGCGCGGCAGCCGCGGCTCCTGTCTTCAAAACGATTGCGACCGAAGCCCTCCGCATGCTGGATGTTCCCAAAGATATTCCGCAGGAATTGGTTGCCACGGCGAAGCCTGTTAAGAGCGAGAAGCCGATGGAAGACGATGTCTCGATTGCCGATCTGGGGGGCCCCAGCGTTATGGAGGAAGATCCCAGCGTGAAGCAGTTGCTGGCCGAGCAGATGAAGCCCCCGGCCCACGCGGATGAGGATCGGGATGAAATTCCCCCGGCGCCGGTTCCGGTGTTGAGCGCGCAACTGGCAGCGCCGGTGCCCTCGGGTCCGGTAGTGCCGGATTTTCGCGGCAAGTCGCTGCGCGATGTAATGGAGACAGCTTCGGCGGACGGCATTGAAGTGATGATTGAAGGTAGTGGGATAGCTCGTGCGCAGTTGCCGCTGCCGGGCGAGCCATTGCGCCGTGGAGAAAGAATCAGGATCGTTTTCGCGCGCTGACTTATGACATTGAGCGAAGTGCTGGCGGGAATACCGGTGCTGTCGGAGCTGCCGCCGGAGCTCGCTCATAAGGAAGTCAAAGGCATCGAATACGATTCACGGCGCGTCGAGCCGGGCTATCTGTTTTTCGCATTCCCCGGCGCGCGTGTGGACGGCCGCGAGTTCGCCACACAAGCGCTGAGCCGGGGAGCGATTGCGATCGCCAGTGAGGCCTCCGCTCCCACCGGACTGGCAGGCGCGTGGATTCAGGTGGAGCATGGCCGCCATGCTCTTGCACTGGCGGCGCGCACTTTCTATGGGAAGCTCGACCACAAGTTAGCGCTCACCGCCATCACCGGAACCAATGGCAAGACAACCGTCAGCTATCTGATCGATTCGATCCTGCGGGCCGCGGGCAAGACCACCGCGCTGATTGGAACCATCGAGTACCATCTGGGATCCCGGGTCTTGCCGGCCGCCAACACCACGCCCGAATCGCTCGATCTGCATCGGCTCTTTGCGGAGCTCGATCAGATGGGCGGAACTCACGTGACGATGGAGGTTTCGTCGCACGCCCTCGCGCTCGGGCGCGTGTATGGACTCGAATTCCATACGGCGGTGTTCACCAACCTGACGCGCGACCACCTCGATTTCCACGGCGCCATGGAACATTATTTCGCCGCCAAGCAGTTGCTCTTCGCCGGCTCGGGCGGTCCGCCGCCGCAGTATTCGGCGATCAATCGCGACGACGAATGGGGGCGTAAGATACTCGGTTCCGGCAGCATTTCCGAAGTCCTGTGGTACGGTCTCCGGTCGGATTCCATGGTGCGTGCGCGGCATATCCATTCCGGTCTGAACGGCCTGCGCTTCGACGTGGCGTACGGCAAAGACAAGTTTGAGATACGCTCGCCGCTGATTGGAAAAATCAACGTGTATAACATCCTCGCGGCCTGCTGCGCCGGGATGACGTATCAGTTTCCTCCCGAAGTAATTGAACGCGGAATCGCCGCCTGCCAGGGCGTGCCGGGCAGATTCGAGCGTGTGGACGAAGGCCAGCCTTTTGCGGTGGTGGTCGATTATTCCCATACCGACGACGCGTTGAGGAACGCCATTGTGGTGGCGCGCTCGCTGGATCCGACGCGCCTGATCACGGTCTTCGGCTGCGGTGGAGACCGGGATCGAACCAAGCGCCCCATCATGGGCCAGGTAGCGGGCGAAGGGAGCGATCTGGCGATCGTCACCAGCGACAATCCCCGCACCGAAGATCCGCTGCAGATTATCAACGATGTGATGGTGGGGGTGCGGCGCACCGATCGCCGGACCATCGTGGAACCGGACCGCGCGGCGGCCATCCGCAAGGCGATTGAAGAAGCGCACGCAGGCGACATCGTGCTGCTGGCCGGCAAGGGCCACGAGACGTACCAGATCTTCAAAGACCGCACGATTCATTTCGACGATCGCGAAGTGGCCCGGGAGATTTTACGCAGCTTTGGATTCCGGAGGAAAGATGCGTAGGAGGCAGCCGTGACAGTCTCCATGATGGGCATCGCCGAAATTATCGGCGCCGCGCGTCCCGACTCGGACGCCAGCGTCTCCGGCTGGAGCATCGACTCGCGCACCCTGAATCCAGGCGATTGCTTTATCGCACTGCGAGGAACTACGCACGACGGTCACGATTACGTTGCCCAGGTATTCGAGCGCGGAGCGAAAGTCGCCATCGTCGAAACGCAATCGGGCGCCCCCGATCTCCAGTTGGTGGTGCCGGACACCATGGTGGCGCTCGAAAAGCTGGGCCGCGCCGTACGCGAGCGTTGGAGCGGCACGGCGATCGGCGTCACGGGCAGCGCGGGCAAGACCACCACCAAAGACATCATCGCCAGCCTGATCTCCACTCAAATCCGCACCGGCCGGACCATCGGAAACTACAACAACCACCTCGGAGTGCCGCTCTCGATCCTCCGCCTGCCGGACGATTGCCGGGTCGCCGTGCTGGAACTCGGGATGAATCATGCCGGCGAAATCCGCGCTTTGGCGGGCATCGCAAAACCGAGTATCGGAGTAGTCACCAACGTGGGCTGGGCGCACACGGAAAACTTCGCGGATGGCATCGCGGGAGTAGCGCGCGCGAAACGCGAACTGATCGAAGAACTCCCCGCCACAGGCATAGCCGTACTGAATGCCGACGACCCGTACGTTCGCGAGTTCGCCCACATACGCCCCGGCCGCAGCATCCTCTTCGGATTTTCCGAGAACGCCGAGGTTCGCGCGGAGAAGGTGGAAATGCTGCCGACAGGGGCTCGCTTCCGTTGTCTGGGCGTAGATTTCGAATCCCCCCTGAGCGGCCGGCACGGTGTGAACAACGTGCTCGCCGGGATCGCCACGGCCCGCGCCCTGGGGATCGCACCCGATCTGCTGCGTGACGCTGTACGCAAACTTGCCGTGGGCAAGATGCGCGGCGAGCGCCTCGAACGCCACGGCGTCACCATCATCAACGATTGCTACAACGCAAACCCCGAGGCCATGCGCTCCATGGTGGAAGTTCTTCGGGGAATCCCCGCTCAGCGGCGCATCGCCGTGCTGGGCGAGATGCTCGAGCTTGGCCGAGAGGCCGAGACCCTCCACCGCGGCATTGGACGATTCGCCGTGGAACAGGGTATTCATGCCGTTATTGGCATACGCGGCGCTGCCCGCTTCATGGTTGAAGAAGCCGTGAATGCGGGGATGTCGGACAGCGCCGCGTTATTTTTCAATTCGGCGGAAGAGGCCGGCGAGTTCGTCCGCGGTTACGCGCAGCCGGGTGACGCGGTGCTCTTCAAGGGGTCGCGCGGCATCGCCGTCGAGAAGGCTCTCGACAAGGCCTTCGGGAACAACGGCATACTAAGGAAATAGCTCTCCCATGCTCTACTGGCTCCTGTATCAACAACTGTATCCGGCGGTGAGAGCGTTCAACGCTATTCACTACGTGACTACGCGCGCCATGCTGGCGAGCCTCACGTCGCTCTTCCTCTGCATCGCCCTGGGGCCGTGGCTGATTCAGAAACTGCGCTATTTTCAGATCGGCCAGCACATCCGGGAAGACGGCCCGAAGTCGCATATGAAGAAGGCGGGCACGCCTACCATGGGCGGCATTTTGATCGTCATCAGCATCGTGGCGCCGACTTTGCTGTGGGCCGACCTGCGCCATATCTATGTCTGGATCGCCCTGTTCGGTCTGGTCTCGTTCGCCATCATTGGATTTATCGACGACTACGCCAAGGTGATGAACAAACGCAACCTCGGGCTCACCTCCTGGCAGAAGTTCGGATTGCAGATGCTGGTGGCGGCCGTGATTACGGTGGTGCTCGCGGTGATGCAGTTCTACAGCGCCTACACAACCACGCTCAACGTTCCGTTCATCAAACAGTATCAGCCGGACCTTCTGATCCATCCGCTGATGGGTAATCCTTTTACTTACGCGCTGGCGTTTCTGCCTTTCTACATTTTCTTCGTCGTGGTCGTGGTGGGTTCGAGCAACGCGGTCAATATTACCGACGGTCTGGACGGCCTCGCCATCGGTTTGATGGTGATCTCGGCGGGCGCGCTCACCGTGCTGGCTTACACCGGCGGCAACCGTGAACTTGCCAACTATCTGCAGATCGCGCGTAATCCGCGGACTCAGGAGTTGACGATCTTTTGCGGGTCGATGACCGGAGCGAGCCTGGGATTTCTCTGGTGGAACGCGCATCCCGCGGACATATTCATGGGCGACGTGGGGTCGCTTTCGCTCGGCGGCGCGATGGGAGTGGTGGCGATCCTGATCAAGCAGGAAATACTGCTGATTTTTGTCGCGGGCATGTTTGTGATTGAGCTGTTGAGCGTGATTCTGCAGGTGGGCAGTTATAAGTTGCGCAAAAAGCGCATCTTCAAAATGGCGCCGATCCATCACCATTTTGAGGCGCTGGGCTGGCAGGAGTCGAAGATCATCGCGCGTTTCTGGATCATCGGCCTGGTGCTGGCATTGTTTGCCTTGACAACTTTGAAACTGCGATGAAGATTAACGGCATGAGAGCGCTGGTGGTCGGCATGGAAAAGTCGGGGCGTGCCGCGGCCGACTTCCTGCGCGCGCGCGGCGCCGACGTTACCGCCGCGGATCTGAAACCGCACGATGCCCCTCAATTCCGTCTGCAGACCGACGCGCTGTTCGACGAGCAGTGGGATCTGATTGTGCTCTCGCCCGGCGTGCCCATCGAAGCAGCGCGCGGTGCAGACGCGATCGGAGAAGTGGAATTGGCCGCCGAATTTCTGCTGGGGCCGGTAATCGGGATCACGGGAACCAACGGCAAGACCACAACTACTTCTCTGGTCGGCCATATCCTTAAAACCGCCGGGGTGCCCGTTCAGGTGGGTGGAAATATCGGGACCCCGGTGATCGCGATGGCCGAAACTTCGCGGCCCGGTCAATGGAACGTGCTTGAGCTGTCGAGCTTCCAGCTCCAGACCATCCGCACCTTTCGCGCCCACGTGGGCGTCTGCCTGAACGTCACGCAGAATCATCTGGACCGTCATCACACCTTTGAGAACTACGCCGCGGCGAAAGGAAATTTGTTCCGCACTCAACGGGTCGGCGACTACGCGGTGCTGAACGCGACCGATCCGATCTGCCGATCGTTTGCCACCCTGACCGCGGGCACAACCGTCTGGTTCAGTGCCGACGATGCCGAAGAGCTAATGCCGGTGAGCGAGATACCGATCCCAGGTCGCCACAACGTGGAGAACGTGATGGCAGCGGCCGCCGCGGTGCGTATTGCCGGCGTGTCGAACGCCGATATAGCCGCGGCTGTCAAAACCTTCAAAGCCGTCGAGCACCGCCTCGAGTTCGTCGCCGAGAAAAACGGCGTGCGTTTCTACAACGACTCGAAGGCAACCAGCGTCGACGCGACCATCAAAGCGCTCGATTCGTTCGAAGGCAATCTGTGGGTGATTCTGGGCGGCAAGGACAAGGGCAGCGACTACACCGTTCTGCGCGATCGCCTGCACAACAAAGCGCACGCCGCACTCCTGATCGGCGCCGCGGCAGAGAAAATTGCATCGCACCTGAACGGAGCGGTGCCGCTGGTCGAGGCCGGCACGCTCGATCGGGCCCTCGCCGCAGCGTGGTCGAAAGCGAAGCCCGGCGACACCGTGCTTCTCGCCCCGGCATGCGCCAGCTTCGATCAGTTTCAGAGCTACGAACAGCGCGGGCGCATTTTCAAAGAACTGGTAAATGGAATAGCAAATGGCACAGAGACTTAAGACGGATTGGATCCTGTTCAGCACGGTGGTGTTGCTGCTCTTGTTCGGCGCGGTAATGGTTTACAGCGCGTCGTCGGTGGTGGCGGATATCCGCATGGGATCGAGCTATTACTTCGCGCTGCGGCAACTGATCTGGCTCGCCGTGTCGATTCCGCTGATGATGTTCTTCAAGCGCCTGCACTACCGCCACCTGCAGACGCCAGCGGTAGCGTTCACGGTCATGGGCATTGTGATGATCCTGCTGGTGATCGCCTGGTTCGCCGATCCCAGACAGCACCGCTGGATCAGGTTCGGCCCCATCGGCGGATTACAGCCTTCGGAATTCGCCAAACCCGCGATTGCGTTGTTCCTCGCCTACTTCATCGCCCAGCGTTCGCGTGCGATCAATAGCCGGTACACGCTGTTGCCCGCCATTCTGGCCGTCGGTTTCATAACCAGTGCGGTGATTGTGGCGGACCTCGGGACGCCTATTGTGCTGGTCTCAACCGCGGCCGCAATGTTCTGCGTAGCGGGACTGGAGAGACGGTACATTATCATCGCCCTGGTGGTCGGATTTGTGGCGTGTTGCGCGGCGGTCGCGGCGAAGCCTTACCGGCTGGCGCGCGTGGTGAGCTACGTCGATCCGAAGTTCAAGCTGGTCAACAGGTACGACAAGCACGGCTGGATCCGCGCGCAGATGAAGAAAACGATCACCGCGAAGGACACCAATTACCAGATCGAGCAGGCGAAGATTGCGGTGGGTTCGGGCGGAGCTGTGGGCGTCGGACTGATGCAGGGCAGGCAGAAACTGTTCTATCTGCCGGAATCTCATACCGACATGATTTACGCGGTGGTGGGCGAAGAGTTCGGCTTGTTCGGCGCATGCGCGATCCTGATCGGATTCCTCGTCGTGCTATGGCGCGGCATTCGCGCAGCCGTATGGGTGCCGGATGAATTCGGGCGCTATCTGGCGTTAGGAATTACCACGATGCTGGTGATCCAGGCGTTCTTCAATATCAGTGTGGTGCTGGGGCTCGTGCCGCCGAAGGGGATTCCGCTGCCGATGATCAGCTTCGGTGGAAGTTCGCTGCTGGTGACCCTGGCGTCAATGGGGATCTTATTGAACCTTGCGGAGCACGCGGGCTAATTGGGGCGCCTTTTCGTCATGGCGGGCGGCGGCACCGGCGGACATGTGATCCCCGCTATTGCAGTGGCGCGGGAAGTTGTTCGCGCGGGGCAAGAGGTCCTGTTTATAGGGACGGAGCGCGGAGTCGAGGCCCGGCTGGTTCCTGCGGCGGGGTTTCGGCTCGAGAAGATTCGCGTGGGCGGATTGAAAAACCTCGGAGCGGCAACTCGCCTGGTCAGCGTATGGCGCCTGTTGACCGAGACCCTGGGGCAGGTGAAGCGGTTCAAAGAATGGAACCCCGCGGCGGTTTTCAGTATGGGCGGCTACGTGGCGGGGCCTCCGGTGCTGGCGGCTTTGCTGCGCGGCGTGCCCCTGGTCGTGATGGAGCCGAACGCGGTGGCGGGCGCGACTAATCGCTGGATTGCGCGCTGGGTGAAGCGGGCGTTGATCAGCTTCGAGGAGACCGCAAAGTTTTTCCCGAACGGGCGTACGGAGTTGACCGGATTGCCGGTGCGTGAGGAGTTCTTTCAGATTATGCCGAAGGGCGACGATGGCGAATTTACGGTATTGATTACCGGCGGCAGCCAGGGTTCGCGCACACTGAATAACGCGGCGCGGCAGAGCTGGCTGCTGTTTCGCGAATCGGGATTGCCGGTGCGCATCGTCCATCAGACCGGCCTGCCGATGCACGCGGCCATAGCGAGCGAATTCGCGCAGACGGGCCTGCCCGGCGAAGTGCAGGCGTTCATCGCAGACATGCCCGCCGCCTTTGCCGAGGCCGATCTCATCGTGTGCCGGTCCGGCGCGGGCGCGGTTTCGGAACTGGCCGCGGCCGGTAAGCCCTCCGTGCTGGTGCCGTTCCCTTTTGCGGCGGACGATCACCAGTTGAAGAATGCCCAGGCATTCGAGCGAGCCGGCGCAGCCATGTTATCGCTCGATGCCGAGTGGACCGGGGAAAGGCTGTTCGATGCGGTGCGAACCCTGTATCGGAACCGCGCGCGTCTGCAGGCGATGGGTGAGAACGCGCGGAAACTTGCGCATCGGGGCGCGGCGCGGCGCGCAGCGGAGATTTTGTTCGAAGAATCGATTGACAGGGCGTCGGCCAGCCGAAACAATACATATTAAGAATGTTTTTTTCACGGCAGCACCTCCACTTTGCGGGGATCGGCGGAATCGGCATGAGCGGTATTGCCGAAGTGCTGCTTAATCTGGGTTACACGATTTCCGGCTCGGATCTGAAACTGACGCCGACCACCGACCGTTTGGCCCAACTGGGCGCCACGGTTTACGAAGGTCATGACGCGAAGAACGTGGTGGGAGCGAAAGCGCTGGTGGTGAGCTCGGCCGTCGACGAATCGAATCCCGAGGTGCAGGAAGCGCGGCGTTTGCAGATCCCGGTGATCCCGCGCGGTGAGTTGCTGGCCGAATTGATGCGCCTGAAATATGGGATCGCCGTGGCGGGCAGCCATGGCAAAACTACCACTACTTCAATGATCGCCACCATCCTGAGCCACGCGGGCAAGGACCCGACGGTCGTGGTGGGCGGCAAGGTAGCAGCTATGGGCGGCTCCAATGCGCGCGTCGGGAAAAGCGATTTTCTGGTGGTCGAGTCGGATGAGAGCGATGGCTCGTTCCTGAAGTTGTCGCCGATCCTCGCCATTGTGACCAACATCGATCGCGAGCATCTGGACCATTACGCCGATATCGAGGCCATTCGCGCGGCGTTCACCGAGTTCGTAAACAAAGTGCCGTTTTATGGCGCGGCGATTCTTTGCCTCGATAGCGAAAACGTGCAGAGCATCCTGCCGGGCGTGCGGCGCCGCACCGTCACATATGGGCGCAGCGCCCAGGCCGATTTCCAGCCCAGCGCCCCCGAAGGCAGCGACGCCGGCTCCGACTTCCAAACCGTGTTCCGCCTCCGTTCGCACGCGGTGGACCTTGGCGAGTTCCATCTGAATATTCCCGGCGATCACAACGTTCTGAATGCGACGGCGGCGATCGCGGCGGCCATCGAGCTCGGCGTCGAGCCGGACGCGATTCGCGAAGGGCTGAAGAAGTTCACCGGCGTGGGACGCCGCTTTGAAGTGCGCGGCAGAGTGAACGGCATCACCGTGGTGGACGACTACGGGCATCATCCGACGGAGATTCGCGCCACGCTGGCGGCGGCGAAATCGTGCTGCCGGGGACGCATCCATGTGTTGTTCCAGCCGCACCGCTATACGCGCACGCTGCACCTCATGGACGATTTTGCGCGCGCCTTCCACGTGGCCGATCGCGTGGTCATGCTGGACATCTATGCGGCGTCGGAAAAGCCGATTGAGGGCGTTACCGCGGAGTCCCTGGTCGAACGCATGCGCCAGTTCGGGCACAAGGGCGTGGAGTACGCGGGTTCGAGCGGCGCGGGGGTGGAAGCGATTGTGCGCGGCGTTAAACCGGGCGACATGATTTTAACGCTGGGAGCGGGCAGTGTGTCGCAGTTGGGAGATAAGATCCTGGAGAAATTGCGTGGGTAGAAGAGATGGACAGGCGAAAGCGCCTGTCCCACATAACTGGGTTCGCTTGATCGTGTGGGGATGCGTCTTCGCCGGTGTGGCGTGGGGCGCGCGCGAGGCGCAATCGTATCTGCTTCGCGATCCGCAATTCGACTTTCAGGATCTTCAGATCGGGGGGACGCGCTACACTAATCGCGCTCGGATTCAGACGGTGTTCGTCTCCGATACCGGTAAGAGTATTTTTCAGATTCCGGTGGCCGAGCGGCGCAGGCACCTGCTGGCCATCGATTGGGTGCTGACGGCTTCCGTCACGCGCGTGTGGCCGAACAGAATTGTTGTGCGCGTCACCGAGAGAACTCCGGTGGCATTTGCCCGGCTGCCTCTTGCGGGAACCGTGCGGCACTGGCTGGCGTTGATCGACGACGACGGCGTTCTGCTCTCGATTCCGCCGAAGGTGCGTTTCCGTTTTCCCGTGCTGAACGGCGTGACGGAGGATCAGACCGACGAGGACCGGCGCGTGCGTGTGAGGACCATGGAGCACCTGTTAAGCGATCTCGGCCCGCAGGCGAAAGATATTTCGGAAGTGAACTGCGCCAACGCGCAGGAAGTGCGGGTGATCGCGGACGTGGACGGACAGGCCGTGGAACTGTGGTTGGGCGACCGGCACTTCCGATCGCGATACCTGAATTTTGTAAGCCATTACGGAGATATCCGCAAGCATTCGGAGCGGGCAGGCGTTTTCGATTTACGGTTGGACGATCGGATTCTGGCAAGATAGTTGGGCGAAATTATATGAGTACGAATTCCATCTTCGCGGCCGGTTTGGACGCGGGGAGCACTTATACGCGGTGCGTCATCGCACTGCTCGAGGACGAGCGGCTGCACTTTCTCGGCTCCGGATGCGTGCCGTCGGAAGGTTGGGCCAGGAGCCGGATTGCGGATCAGCAGGCAGTGTCGGACTGCGTGCTGGCGGCAGTGGAAGAGGCCGAGCGAACGGCGCAGACCGCCATCGAAACGGTGGTGGCCGGAATCGGTGGAGTTACCGTGCGAGGCGCCAATAACCGCGGCCGCTGGGATATGGGGCGTCCGCGCGAGATCACGCAGAAAGACGTGAACCGCGCGATGGACAAGGCGATGCGCGTGCAATTGCAGGAAGACCGCATGCTGCTGGAAGTCCTGCCGCAGGATTTTGTGGTCGACGATCATCCCGGGTTCCACGACCCCAGGCACATGCTCGGCTCAGTGATCGAAGCGAACGTTCATCTGATTACGACGTCCATTCAGGAACACAACAATCTGATCGGCGCCATCAACCGAGCGCATCTGGCGGTGGATGAAACGGTGTTCGAAGCGATGGCGGCGTGCTATGCGAGCGTGCTGCCGGAAGACCGCAGGGAAGGCGTGGCGCTGGTCGACATCGGCCGGCATTCCACCGAACTGGTTTGCTACTACGGCGAATCGGCGCAACTCGCGACGTCCCTGAGAATCTGCGGCGATCATTTCTCGCGCGACCTGGCGCACGCGCTGCGCATACCGCTCGACGCGGCGGCATTGGTGAAGGAGCAATTTGGCAGCGCGGTCGCGATCGGCACGGCGGAGAACAGTATGGTGGAGCTTCCTTCGCTCGAACGCGAAGCTCCGCGCAAACTGCTCAACGAAATTCTGGAATCGCGCGCGGTCGAGTTGTTCGAAATGGTGCGCGGTGAATTGGCCCGCGTGGGAATGCAGCGCGCCATTGCGAGCGGCCTGGTACTCTCCGGCGGCGGCGCGTTGTTGCCGGGAATCTGCGATGTGGCGGAGCGCGTGCTCGAGTGCCCGGCCCGCATGGGTCTGGCGCAGGGAATCAAGGACTGGCCGGAAGAACTGAACGATCCGGCATGGACTGCGGTGGCGGGTCTGGCGATGTATGCCGCGCGTCTGCGCAGCCAGGTGGATGTGGAGAAACAATCGGTCGGAGTCCTGGGGCGAATACTGCGTTAGTTACCGAGCCGCGACCCGGACATCCCCTTCAGGGGTGCCGGCCGTGAGGGAATGGACATCAAAACGAAGGGGATCTGCATGGACTTACTGAAATACGAACTACAGGACGACACACGGAAAGGCGCGCGCATCAAAGTGATCGGCGTCGGCGGCGGCGGTTCGAATGCCGTCGGACGCATGTACGAAGAAGGGCTCGACGGCGTCGAGTTCTATGTGATGAACACGGATGCGCAGGCGCTCGAAGCCTCGAAGGTTCCGAACAAAGTCCAGATCGGCGTGAAAATTACCAATGGTCTGGGGTCGGGTTCCGATCCGGCCGTCGGCCGCCAGGCGGCGCTCGAGGACACGGAGAAGATCCTCGCGATCCTCGAAGGCGCGGACCTGGTGTTCGTCACCGCCGGTCTCGGTGGCGGCACCGGCGCGGGTGCGTCTCCCGTGGTGGCGACGCTCGCCAAAGAACTCGATGCCCTGACCATCGCCATAGTCACCAAGCCTTTCTCGTTCGAAGGCGGGAAGCGCATGCGGCAGGCCGAGCAGAGCGTCGAGGACCTCGCTTCATCGGTGGACATTCTCACGACCATCCCCAACGACCGGCTCCTCAGGGTCGCGCCCAAAGGCACCAGCATGGCGCAGGCATTCCGCATGGCGGACGACGTGCTGCGCCAGGCGGTGCAGGGAATCAGCGAACTGATTCTCACGCCGGGTCTGATCAACCTCGATTTTTCCGATATCAAGGCGGCAATTTCAGGAATGGGAATTGCGCTGATCGGCAACGCGGTGGCGCACGGTGAAAACGCGGCGGTCGAAGCGGCAAGGGGCGCCATCAGTTCGCCGCTGCTCGAAGACACCAAGATCAAAGGCGCGCGTCAGGTGCTGATGAACATCACGGCGTCGCCCGACATCGGGCTGCACGAGTTGAACGAAGCGTGTTCGATTATTCGCGAAGCCAGTGGTTCGGACGACCTGCAGCTGAACTTCGGCGTGATCGCCAAAGCGGACATGGGCGACGAGGTAAAAGTGACGGTCATCGCCACCGGCTTCGCTAAACAGTCCGACACGCACGAGCCGCTGATCGAAGCCGTGCCCGCGAGCGCGTTCTTTGCGGAACGTTCCGAGCCCGCGGCCACGGCCGCGCCCGTGATTCCGGAATCGTCACCCGAACCCATGCCCGCCGCAGTATTTGAAGACGATCTGGATGTGCCGGCGTACCTGCGCCAGGGCAAGATGCTGAATTAGACGACCGACGTGGTAGAACGGGGCGCGCGCCTGCTACCATCGCAACGGGATGACCCGACGCTCGGTATTGGCTCTCGGTACTCTGGCCCCGTTGACGGCGCAGCAGGCCGCGTCGCCGATCAAACTGGGCATCGACCTCTACAGTCTCCGATCGCAGGGGTGGACGCCGTTCCAATACCTCGATTACTGCGCCGCGCGCAAAGTCCGTGTCGTTCATTTTTCCGAAGTTCGCTTCCTCGGAAATCTCGAGCGCGACAATCTGCGTAAAGTCCGCGCGTACGCCGAACAGAAGGGCATCGAAATCGAGATCGGCATGAAGTCGATCTGTCCCACTTCGAAGATGTTCGATGCGAAGCAGGGCACCGCGGAAGAACAACTGGCCCGCATGATCGCCGCCGCCGTCATCGTCGGTTCGAAGATTGTACGCTGCGTTCTCGGCAGCTGGGAAGACCGCGCGCCGGGGCCCATCAACGCCCACATCGACAGTACTGTGCGGGTGCTGCGCAGGACGCGTTCGCGCGCTATGGACGCCGACGTGAAGATTGCCGTCGAGAACCACGCGGGCGATCTGCAGGGATGGGAACTGCGTAACCTGATTGAAGCGGCGGGCAAGGACTTCGTCGGCGCATGTCTCGATTCCGGCAATCCGTGCTGGACGCTCGAAGATCCCCATGCCACCCTCGAAGCCGTCCATCCCTACGTGCTGACCAGCCACCTGCGCGACAGTGCGGTATGGCGTGTGCCTCAGGGCGCGGCGGTATCGTGGGTTCGCATGGGCGAAGGCAACGTCTTGATCGACGACTACTGCCGCAAATTCGCCGCGCAGTGCCCCGGCCGCGCGCTGTCGGTCGAATCGATCGTTGAAGGGCCGCGAATTTTTCCGTACAGGGATCCGAGATTCTGGTATCCGTATGCCGACGTGCCCGCATGGAATTTTGAGCGCTTTGCCGAGCTGGCGGAAAACGGCATGCCCTACAGAATTCCCCCCGTGGATCAAGCGCACGCGGCGAAGCGCGAGATCGAGGATCTGGAAGCGAGTCTCGCGCATGTGAAGCAGAAGATGAATCTGTAACGCGGGGCTATTTGCGCAGAGACAGGATCCACGCCTCGGCGGCTTCAATTACCAGGTCGCGACCCGCGAGCAGGGCCTGCTGCGTTTGATGCACTTCCACATCCGGCGTGACGCCGTTTCCTTCCAGCACCTTCCCCCGATCGGACGTGTAACTTGCCTGCGCATACTGGAATCCATCGCCGTTGGGCAGCCGGATAATGTCCGAAGGCAACGCCGCTCCCGCCGTTCGCGTGCCGAAGATCCGGGCGCGTTTCAGATCCTGCAATCCCTGCGCCAGAATCTCCGTGGTCGAGGCCGAACCGGCATCCACCAGAATCGCCAGCGGACCCGTATACGTCTCCGCGCGCGGGAAGATGACGAACCTCAGAGTCGCCTCGCGCATCTTCATTTCACCCAGCTTCAGGCCATCCTTGTCAATAAAGAATCCTGCGATGCCCATCGCCATCACGCCGATGCCGCCGGGATTCCCCCGCAGATCGAGGATGATGCCGGGCGCCTTCGAAAACTCCGTCACAGCCGCTTCGAACTGCGGCATGATCGAAACCGGATCGAGGAATTCATTGAACCGGATGTATCCGGCGCCCCCGCCGAGCCGCCGCGATTCGAAGAACAGCCGCGTCTCGGGAAGATTGCCGAAGCTTACAAGCTTGCCTTTCGGCTGCGTGCGATCGATTGCGATATGTTTGGCCTTGCCATTTTCGTCGACCACATCGAGCTCGACCGGTTCATCCGGCGGCCCACTCAATTTGCGCGTCACGGATCGCGCCACGATGCGCTGCGATTCCTGATCCTTCACGTTATCGGCGAGCCGCAGCATGCCCGCGACCTTCGCGCCGTCGATCCCATCGAGCACCATGCCCGGATGAATGCCCGCGCGCGCCGCCGGCGAATCGGGATCTACGCTGCCCACTACCGCTTTACCGCCGATCACGATGGGAGTGAAGCCGGGTGTGGCATCGGCCCTCGACGAAGCCGCGCGATCGGCGGTGTCGCCCAGCGGCTGATACAGATCGCTCGCGATGATGGCGTAGTGGGATGTCTTCAGTTGCGCCAGCATCCCCGTGAGGATGCCGCGCACTTCGTCCATCGACCGCGCGTTGGCGATCCGCGGCCGCGTGCTGTCATGCACTGCCTGCCAATTCAAACCGTTGAGAGTGGCGTCGGGACTGCGGTCGCGCACCGTGCGCCACACGAGCTCGAACGACTCCAGATTATCGGCTTTCTGCACCGGACTCATTTGAGCCAGCGCGGACGCGGCGAAGAATACTGCGAGAGTTACGCGCACGCGGATTCACCGGCAGGATAGCATGATTTCATGCCTGGATTGACCTGGGACCACCCCGAAGACATTGCGCTCGAACTCTATGAACAGCGCCCGGAGACCGACCCACTGACGGTGCGCTTCACCGATCTGCATAAGTGGATTACGGAACTCGACGATTTCGACGACGATCCCGCGAAATCGAGCGAAGGCAAACTCGAGGCCATTCAGATGGCCTGGTACGAGGAGTACAAGGACAATCAATAGATGCTGCGGCGCGAATTCCTGCAGTTGGGCGCGCTTCCATTCCTCGGGCCCGGACGCGGCGTCAACTGTATCCTTCTGAGGTTGGTCGGCGGCCCTTCCCATCTCGATACCTGGGACATGAAGCCCGATGCGCCGCGCGAGATTCGCGGACCTTTCCGTCCCATCCGGACTAACGTGCCCGGCATCGAAATCTCCGAGATCTTTCCGCGCATGGCGAAGCACGCCGATAAATACGCGCTGATCCGCTCCGTGTACAGCGACGCCGCACCCGTCCATCCGTGTGGGACAGGCGCTTCCGCCTGTCCATCTCACTTCGGCCGAAACTGCTTCCGCGCCCTGCAACAAGTGGAATCCGGCATGCGCCTCGTCACCGTCGACATGTTCAAAACGGTCTTCGACGAAACCACCTGGGACGCCCACGGATGGAAGCCTTTCAGCTCGCTCTCGTGTTACCGCGATTCCGTCGGACCCACGTTCGACATGGCGTACAGTTCACTGCTCGAAGATCTGAGCCGCCGCGGCCTGCTCGATACAACGCTTGTCGTCGCCATGGGAGAATTCGGCCGGACCCCGAAGATCAATCCCTCCGGCGGGCGCGACCACTGGCCGCGATGCTGGACGATTCTCATGGCGGGAGGCGGTGTCAAAGGCGGACAGATTTACGGAAGTTCCGACCGAATCGGCGCCGAACCCAGAGACAATCCGGTTACCCTTGCCATGGTCGAAGCAACCATCTCTCACGCCATGGGCATTCCACTCGAGCCAGGCGCAAAGCCGATTTACCAACTTTTCTCGTAAACTGATGAATGTTCCCGCATGAGTTCCCTGGCGCCGGCGAATCCTCAGGATCTGAATGCCCGCGACGAGCGAGCCCTCGGCCATGCGGTTTCCATTCTTGAAGGAAAGAGCTTCGTGGGCCGTCTGACCGATATCACGGGCGAGCCCGTTTCGCAGTTGCTTCGGCGACTACCCGGTCCGGTTACCCACCAGATCAATCGAGCCGTCCGGCACACCATGGGCCAGGCCCTGGAAGTTGCGCTCTTCAGGATGGGCACGACGGGCATACCCGAACCGCCGCCCGTTTTATTTCAATTCGCTTCAACCATTACCGGCGGAGTCAGCGGTTTTTTCGGCATGGCGGCCCTCGCCCTGGAACTGCCGGTTACCACTACGCTAATGTTGCGCTCCATCGCAGGAATCGCGGTTCGACATGGCGAGCGACTGGATCAGCCTGCTGCTCGCCTGGCCTGCCTCGAAGTTTTCGCGCTCGGCGCGCCGGGCAAACACGGTGTCTCCGGTGAGACCAGCTACTACGCGGCCCGTGCCTTCCTTGCCAAAACGGTCAGCGAAGCCGCTCAGGCGCTTCTCGAACGAGGACTCGCGGGCGGTTCCGCTCCCGTTATCGTCGACCTGGTGACCTCCATCGGGTCGCGCTTTGGAGTGGTCGTGTCGGAAAAGGTGGCGGCCGGCGCCATACCCGTAGTCGGCGCCATCGGCGGCGCAGCCGTCAATCTTGCTTTTATGCAGCACTTCCAGCAGGTTGCGGGCGCTCACTTCGTCGTCCGCCATCTGGAGCGCCGCTACGGCCCGGCTCTCGTGCGACGCAAATACCGGTACCTTGACGACCTGAGGAAAGCCCGTATCGACTCAAAACTGTAATCATTTTTTAATGAACCCAATGCTAGTATCGACTGAGGTTTTCCCATTCCTCGCCTATACTATAAGGATTCCTATGACAGACCATAATCAGAACGCCAACGGCCACGTCGACGATTTGGCACAGGAAAATCCCGAAATCGAGAATTTCGGGGAAGAAGTAAAGAACAACGACATCGTAGCGAAGGCCGCAACTATTGTAGTGGTGGGCGCCGGCGTTGCTCTCATTTCCGCCGAATTGCTTCCCGGTATGCTGATCGGTGTCGCGGCGGCATTTCTCCCCGGCATCGGGCCGAAGCTCAAGCCCATGTTCAAATCTACCGTTCGCGCCGGTTACTCGGCGATGCAGAAGACTAAGGAAATGGTGGCCGAAGCGACTGAGCAGATGCACGATATGGTCGCCGAAGCTAAAGCGGACCATGCTGCGAAGACGGAATCCGCCGAGTCCGCCAGGACCACAGCAGCTTAAGATCCGATGCGGCATCGCGCACACGTCGCTCATAACACTAAAGGCAGATTGCGCATCCGCGTTCCGTCCGCTAAGGGCGACCCCGCCGCTCTGGAAGAGATCAAGCGCTCTCTGTCTCCGTTGCCCGGCGTAAGCGAAGTGAAAGTCAGCGCAGCGACCGGAACCGTTACTGTTCTGTACGATCCGGCTCGCCACATCGATTTTCATAACCATCTCGCCAGCGCTGAGGGATCTCACCAGGAAACGCTCCAGGTTGCAGCCAAGCCCCCGGCCCCGGTCCTGTCCGAAGTAGATGAAGCCATGGAGATGCTCGAAAAGGAGGCTGAGTTTCTTTCCTCCCATTCACGCGGGGCGAAGGCGCTTTTCGACGCGCTGCGAAAGTTCGATATCGGCCTCAAGAAGGCCACGGATAACAATCTCGATCTGAAGGTGCTGACTCCGCTGGCATTGGCTGTATACGCTTTCATGGAACTGGGTTTTGAAGCGGCCACTCCTGTCTGGCTCACCCTGGGCGTTTTTTCCTTTAATCACTTCGTCACTCTGCATACGCACCCGCCCACCACACATCCGGCGCCGCATAAGGTCAAAGGGCCCGGCAACCCGCCGCACCCTCTCTGATGCTCGCCGAAGTTCGTCACTTTTTTCCTGGGCGGGTTCGCTTGTTCGTTCCCGGGCTGTTTAAGTCAAAAGAATCTCCCGAACGCATCGTTCTGCACCTGCTTCCGCCGGATTCGGTGCAGAAGATCCGCGCCAATCGTAATTGCTGTTCGATCGTCATCGAATACGATCGCAATCGTCCGGGCATCCTCGCCGATCTGGTGAACAGGCTGCACCACGCCCGGTCGCTTGAAGCTTTGATCTCAAGCGCCGCGTTGACCTCGGCGAACGGCAACGGGCAAGCTCTTGCGCCCATCCCTGCACCCGAAACGGTCCCCGCCCGGCAGGATACGCGCCCCAGGCTTCCCCTTGCCCTGCCCACGGCATCCCTGATTCTGTCATTTTTTGTCGGCCCGGCGGTGGTGGCTGTCAACGCGCCGCTCATGCTGTGGAACGCCCGG
>JBEKAQ010000036.1:0-44663 GCA_050015835.1 Bryobacteraceae bacterium
AGGACGAAGCGGGACATACGTTCGTCGAGATCCCGGTTACCGTGGCGGCGGTCGGCGCTGTGCTGGCTCCGGTAGTAGCGGCGGTGGGGGCGATTGCCGCAATGGCGGCCAGATTCACGATCATGGTGGAAAAATCGGCGCCGCAGGACCCGCCCGCGGCGCCGTAAGCCCCCGCTTCGCTATTTCACGAAGACATAGACCGATTGCACACTGGAGAAGATATTGTCGGTGGAAACGCCGCCGACCGACAGCGCAACGCTTATCTGGCCCACCGGCAGACTGGTGGGAACGGTGGTTTGAACCTCCAATACTCCGGCGACATCCTTCGGGACGGTAGTGTCGGAAATCACTGCCGCGCTGGCGCTGCCGAAGACTACGGCTACGGGGGCCACCGGAGTGGCGCCTGTGGTGGTTTCCGTCATCCCGTCAGCCGATGCCGGAGTGGTTACGCCCTCACCGGTGGCGAAGATCCAGATGTTGGTTCCCCGTACAGCGGGGTTGGTGGAGGAGTTCACGGTACCGTCGGAATTGAGCGCCACGGCCTGACCCGAGCCGCTGAAATTAATGGTGAAGATGCCCGGTGAAACGGGCCGCACAGGCAAAGAGACGGCAGCGGTCGTCTGGCTGCCGGTGGTGAGGATCACGCTGGCCGTGGTGGCGCCGGCGATTTCGTAGGGGATCTGAATATTGGTCTGCGATCCGTTGGTATAGAGGATCGGGGCGGTTACTCCGTTGACTGTGACGCTGGCGCCACCCAGTGCAGTGGTAAGCGCCGGACCGGTGGGCGGAATGGTCGCGGCAACAGCGGGCGAAGGTCCAACCGTCTGGCCGGTGATCTCAACGATTTCACCGGGCGCGAGCGGGAGAGTCATCTGGCTGGCCGCATTGACGATGGTCTGGATCGCCGCCGGCGGCGCGAGGCTGCCGAGTTCGCCACGGGCAGCCGAGGAGCCGTCCGGAACGCCGGCCGTGAAATAGAGCGTCTTCACATCGCCGCCGCTGCCTCCATTGCCGAAGACCAGCGCCCACAGGCCGGAGATGGAGATCACGTTGCCGTTCATATCCTCAAGCGCGCCGATCCAGGCACCCGTGGTGGGATTAAAAGCGTTGATCTTGCCGTCGCCGAAGTTGCCGACCAGAACGTCGCCTCCAAAAGCGCCCCAGACGGGCGGTGCGATGGCGATTCCCCAGGGCGAGTTGAGCGTTCCGCCGGAGATCAGATGGGTCAGCAGATTTCCGTTCTGATCGAACACGGAGACGTAGCCATTGCCCGCGCCGGCGACGTCCAGGTACTGGTTGGCATCCTGTTTGGCCCACGTGACATACAAGTTGTTGTTGAGATTCCAGATGTTAAACGGGCCAAATCCGGCGGGCACGGCGGGATCGGTGAAGGTGCCGGCCAGAATGGTGGGCGCCCAGGAAGAGTTATAAGCTTCGATCTTACCCGAGCGGAAGTTAGCCGCAAAGAGCGTTGGGCCGCCGGCGCTGGTGCCGATGGCGAGGCCTTTATACACGGCCTTCAGGGCGGAGTTATCGACCTGAACGATTGCCGCGGCGCCACCGTTCCAGGCGGAAATGGTGCCGTCATCGGTGGCGAAGATGAAAGACGCAGCCTTCGAGTTCGACGGCAAGACGAACGATGCAGGCGTGGTGGTAGCGGGCTTGACCTGTCCGGTGGGGCGGCCGAGGGCTCCGGCGGCCGACGCCGCGCCCGGCGGAATGGTCACGACGGTCGAATTCACGGCGCCCGCACCGTTGTAGAGCGTGGATTTGCCGGAAAGATGGTCGGACACCCAGAACGGACTGCTGGAACTGAAAGAGACTCCCCAGGGATCCACGAGGTTCGGATCCACGGTCGCGCTTCCATTGGCGACGTTCGAGACCAGGATGGTCTGCAGATAGGCATTGGCCGATTGAGCCTGGACATGGCAAGTCCCCGCCAGCGTCACGGCCAGCGCGATCACAACTTGGTTCGATAGTTTCATTGGACCCTCACGAAGTCAGCTTGTCGCTATTCCACCGGAGCGATGTGGCCGAGTTGTAAAATTCCTGTAAATTGCGCGTTAATCGGCTCGCTGCAAGGGAATGCGCAGTCGAAAGCGCGCCCCGGAGGACTCCGTCTCCTCCGCCCAGAGATCGCCCCCGTGATCGAGCAGCGTTTGCCGCGAAAGGGCCAAACCGAGGCCCAGACCGTTTTTGCCCTCGGAGACGAAGGGCTGAAACAAACGCTTGCGGATCGATAAGGGGATGCCGGGCCCGGTATCGTCCACGCGGACCAGGACGCAATCCTCTTTTCGTTCGGCGCGTATTTCGACGCACCCGCCGGTGGGCATGGCCTCGAGCGCGTTGCCGATCAGGTTTAGAAATACGCGCTCAATACGCGCGCGTTCCAGAGGAAGCTCGATGGAAGGATCGATGGCGGCGTCGATTCTGACTTTGCGCTGCTCGGCGGGAACGGCCTGGGTGTCGGAGGCGGCGGCAATCACTTCGCTGAGGCGGCACATCTCCGGAACCTGGGTGCGGCCGCGCGAGACATCCACCAGTTCCTGCAGCAGATCGTTAATGGCGCGCGAGGAGCGGTAGATATTGCCGGCGACGCGCTCGAGCTGAGCTTCACTGAGATGCCCGTCCACAATCATTTCGGCGCCACCGTAAATGGAGGCGAGGGGATTGCGCAGATCGTGCACGATGGAGCTCGAGAGCCGGCCGATGGTGGAGATACGTTCCTGGCGGATGAGTTCTTCGCGCGCTCCCTGAATGGATGCGCACATCGCGTTGAAAGTGCGGGCGAGCCGGCCCAGTTCGTCGTTACCGCCTTCGGGAACGCGCGTGCCGTATTCCTGGCGGGCGATCATGGCGGCCGCTTCATCGAGTTGCCGGATGGGCTTCAGAATGCGATGCGCGAAGAATCCGCTGAGGGCGAGCCCGGAAAGAATCGCCGCCGCCCAGACGAGGACCAGTTTGCGCAGCAGCACATCCATATCGCGGCGTATCGAGTCGAAGGTATGGACGGTCAGCAGATCGCCCACGGGAGCGCCTTCGATGTTGCGCAGCGTGCTTCCGAGGACGGCAAACTCGCCGTCCGGCAGGTGGAGCGACTGGAGATTCGGATCCCGGTGGTACTGCCGGGCGATGCGCTTGCTTGCGGCGGCGGGCAACGTGGACACCACCGCGCCGCCATTGGCGAGAAAGACGAAATCGCTGCCCGCCGTCTGCTTCTTCAGGTCGAGCGCGACCGTTTCGTCGATGGGAAAGCCCGCCACGAGGACGTCGAGAAGTCCCGGGGCATCGGGCGTCTGCACGTAAACAGGAGTTACCACGAGTTCATACAAACGGCCGTTTTCGAGCGCGAAGCCGTCCGTTTGGGCGGGGAAACGCGGGGCTGCGGCACGCACGATATCCAACTGGTTCCCGAGTACCTCGCCTCCGCCGAGGGACGCGATCACTTCGCCGCGCGGGTCCGTCACGAGGAACAATGCATTCGATTGCGACGCCTTCGACCACACCTCGGCGGCCGTGTCCTTGATGGTTGCCCGATCGTTGGTTTGAAAGGCGGCGCGGACGTCCGGCATGCCGCTGAGCACGAGGCTGACGGAGCGCAGCGTGGCGGCGCGGGATTGCCACAGCGATTCGTAAGCTCCGAAGCTGCCGCGCAGCTCACTCTGCAGGTTGCGCACCAGGACGGTGCGCGTCTGATCGCGCGCGAACCAGCCCGCCAGCGCGAGAAGAAGCGTAATGGCGATCGATGTCGAGAGCAGGAATTTCCAGAACAGGGACAAGTGACGCGGGCGCGCGGAGCTCAAGATCAGTTCCTCCCCGGGTAAGAAACCTGGTCGTCGGACGGCGGCGGATAGTCGTGCCCGTATTTATTCTTGTGCGGGGCGACCAGATAACCGGCTTCGGAGACCGTAATCGGCGGGATGCGCAAGGCCGGTTCCGCGACCGTGATGCGGCGGGTCAGGCCGGCCAATTCCTGTTCGGTGGCACGTTCGTGAAAGACGCCGATCTCGTATTCGCCGGGCGGGACGTTGATCGCAAAAGAGCCGTCACTGGCGGTCTTGACGAAATACGGCGTGTTGAGCACCAGAATAATGGCGCTCATGGCGGGGTGAATATTGCAGAACACGCGCAGCACGCCGAGCCGGGTAAGGCGGACCGAGCGCGAGGTTCCCGGCGGGTAGAGCCCAATATCGAAGATCTGGCCGTTGTAGCTCGAGAAAGCGTTGTGGAAGATGGGATCGGCGTTGGGAAAATCGACGGTAGTTCCGGCCATGACGGGCAGCACATGCGGGGTAAACATCTTACCCTTCTGGAGCATGGTCGCGTGAGCCGCCGAAGGCGCGGGGAGTGGTGCGCCGGCGGGCTGCGCGGAAACCACCACGCCCGAGAAGTCCATGTGCTTGTTTACGGCATCGACGCGGGAATCGCGCAGGACGACGGTGCCGGAAAGGCTCGCAGCGCAAACGGCGAATGCGGCGAAACTAAAACAAGTAAGCGAGCGCCAGATCATAGTGGTCGTTCAAGCGGAACAGGGAGCCGAGGTATTGTGTCCGCGTTTGCGAGGCTTCGAGCGCCGCAACCACGTTGGGAGCAAGTTTGTACATGATGTTTCCGGCATAGAGGAAATTACGCTGGATGCCGGAGGGCGCGATGTCCGAGGCGCGATTGTACTGCTCGCCCGCGTAGATGTGCAAGGAAAGGCGCGGGGCCGGGAACAAAGCGAGCTGCCCCCATTCGCCATGGCTGTGCACCGGGATAACCGAATAGTCGGGCAGTATGGAAAATCCCGGCAGCGCGCCCAGACCCGCGACGTCCTGGCCGTTGAACGCTTCGCCCGAGAATTCGAGGAGCGGCGCGGGGCGGAAGAGCCAATCGAGCGACGCGATCCGCGACGGCACGGATTGGCCGGCGACGTGGGTGGCGCCGAGGCTGAATCCGGGCGCGATTTCGAACCGCCGATGGTCGTCGCCCCCGTGGTTATCGCCATGGAAGAATTCGAAGCGGCCCTGATACGCGGGGCGAGACCGTTCGAGGGTGCCCGAGTAATACGGGGGCAGCGTTGCGCTGTAAGTCTCGGTCGTTTCGTACACGCCGGCCTGCGCCTTCAATCCGCTCTCTTCGCCGAACGAAAAACGCCGTTCGACGCGCGCCTGCGGATTCCAGTCCCAAAGATTGCCGGCCCCGGTTAACGGCGAGACGCCCACCTGCGCGAACGACGACGGATCCCTGGGCGAAACGATGGGCTTGTCCTGACCCACGCTGAACGTGGTGTTCTTCCAGGTCAGATCGAGCGTGGCGGTGCGAATGCGCAGCAGATTGTTATCGGGGGCCGAAGTGCCTCCGAAGAAATCCATGTAAAGAGAGCCGCTGGCCTTGCCACCGCCAGGAAGATCGGGGCCATTGAATTTGAGGCCCAGAATGGTTTGGCGGACGGAAGCGCCATCCGTCGCCGGGGAGGGAGTCGCGCCGGCTGTTTCGGGATACTCGGCGCCTCCACTGCTGCGGCCGTTTTCGAATGCGTTGAAGAGCAGCATGCCGGTGAGGGAGATGGGAAAGCGCTGGGAGGCCGCGACTTTGGATTGATCGAGGTCGGCGGTGCGGCTCTCCTGTACGGCGAGGCGTTCGTCAACTGGAGGTGGAGCGGGAGTCTGGTTGGGATCCGGGCTGCGCGCCGCCTTTAGTTCGACGCGCAAATCCCGGATTTCCTCGATCAACTGGTGGTTTTCTTCTTCGAGTTTGTCGAGGCGTTCGATGATCTTCTGCATATCGGGGCTGTTCTGCGGCGCGGCCGGACGTGGCAGCGCGATCGCGAGCAGACAGAGCCCGAGCGATTTCGTCAGCATAATAATTGCTCCAGTTTCCTGCGCACGGCGGAGGGGGAGTAAGGTTTGGGAAAGAAGGCATCGGCGCCCTGGGCGAGCGCACGTTCGGAGAGCCGCGGATCGGTGTCGCCGCTGATCAGCAGAATGGGCAGGTGGGCGAAGCGCGGTTCGGCGCGAAGATGGCGGATCAGATCGAGGCCATCGCCCCCCAGCGCGGCGCTTTCGGCCAGGTTCAGATCGGTGACGATGGCGGCAATCTCGCCGCCCGACTCGTTCAGAATGGCGATGGCGGCGTCCGGGCTGTGAATGCTGCGCACCTCAATCCCCGGTATCAGTTCCAGGGCGATCTGCAGCGTCTCCGCGCAGGTTTCGCTGTCTTCGACAATCAGGACCAGTTTGGGCATGGCTTGCCGCTTCGGTTCATGGCAGAAAGCGGTAGCCCACTTTGTGCAGGGTCAGGAAATGGCGCGGGCAGTTGGGATCCGCTTCCAGCTTCTGCCTGAGCCGCACCACATGCGCATCCACGGTCCGGGTGTTGGGAAACGATTCATAGCCCCAGACGGAGTTGAGAATCATGTCGCGGGAGAGGGGGCGATCGGGATTCTGCAGGAAAAAAGTTAACAGGTTGTATTCCGCGGGCGTGAACTTAACCTCGTGGCCACGGCGCATGACGATGCGGCGCTCGATATCGACCTGGGTATCGGCGAACGAGACCACGCGCTCATGCTCGCCCGGCGCCCGGCGCAGAACGGCTCGAATACGCGCCAGCAGTTCCCGCGTGCCGAAGGGTTTTACGACATAGTCGTCGGCGCCGATTTCGAGCAACAGGACTTTATCGATCTCTTCTCCCACCGCGCTCAACACGATAATAGGGGTCTGGATGCCGGTGGTGCGGAGGCGCTTGCAGATCTCGACGCCGCTCAGATCGGGTAAGCGAAGGTCGGCGAGAATGAGGGCCGGTTTGCCGAGGATCGCCTGGTCGAGGCCGGTTTTTCCGTCGGCCGCGAGGATGGCGCGGAAACCCTCCCGTTCGAGAAGCACGCCGATGGTGTCCCGGAGGTTCTCGTCGTCGTCAATCACGAGGATCGTTTGCATCGGCATGGCGATTTTAAACTTAAGCGAGTTTAACCCACATAGACGCTCCGGCGAGCGGTCCTGCCTCACCCGGCAGGGAATTTTACAACACTTTTACAAGCTGCACCGGGACAGGTTTTTCACAATTTCATCACATCTCGAGGGCGCAGATCTGCTGAAATCGGATGAGGGATGAGCATGAAATGGACGACGCTGCTGTTTTTGCCCTTGCTGCTGCAGGGACAGACAGCGCCGAAGCCGGTTAATCGTTACGTGGGCGGAGAAGCTTGCAAGACCTGTCACCCCGACGTATGGCTGAATTTCTACAAGAATCCGCACTATAAGTCCGTCGCGTCCGGTAAAGAGGCGCCCGCGAAGACCGGCTGCGAGGGATGCCATGGACCTGGCGGCGATCACGTGGCGGCGCATGGCGGCAAGGCGACCATCGGGGCCTTCTCAAACTTCACTCCCGCGCAGACGCTTGAGACCTGTCTCGGCTGCCATTCGAAGGATGTCCCGCGCGCCAACATCCGGCGCTCGCCGCATACGGAGGCGGATGTGGTTTGCACCAATTGCCATTCGATCCACCAGCCGGCCACGCCGAAATTCCTGCTGGCGAAAGTGCAGCGGGAGCTTTGTTATTCCTGCCATGCCGAAGAGCGGGCGCAATTTGAAATGCCCTCGAAACATCGCGTGAACGAAGGCGTAGTGCAATGCAGCGATTGTCATAATCCGCACGGATCTTCCTCAAGTGCGTCCCGCATGGGGGGCAGTTCGGCGATGCTGCAACCGGCGTTCGACAATGAGGAGCCCTGCCTCAAGTGCCATGTGGATAAGCGCGGTCCGTTTGTCTTTGAGCACGCCAGCGTTCGCGTGGAAGGTTGCGAGGCATGCCACGTGCCCCATGGTTCGATGAACGCGAAGTTGTTGACCAGGCCGGTGGTGTTCACGCTCTGCCTCGAATGCCACAACGGCGCGGGAACGTTCGGACGGGAGAATTCCGGCGTCTTTCCGACTCCGGCCACGCATAATCTGCTGGACCCGAAATATCAGCACTGTACTTTGTGCCACGTGCGCATTCATGGATCGAACAGCGATCCGACTTTCCTAAGGTGAGAATCCAGATACAGTTCGCGATGCTGCTTCTTCCCGCTCTGGCGTGGGGGCAGGACACCGTCGCGCCCGTTCGCGGCGAAAACGCGGGCAATTACAACGTCGTGCAGTCCTGGGAATTCGGCTACCGTTTCGCCTCGGTGGGCGGCGACGACGGCCAGTATCGCAGTACCGTCAACTTCGGCGACGGCCTGCGGCTGCTCAGCAGCTACCTGACGATTAACACGCGGGATGGGCGCGGGCATTGGTTCGATGAGATCGCGCTCACCACGCAGGGGCTGGGTAACGACCCGTATCAATCGGTAACCCTGCGCGTGCAGAAGAACGCATGGTATCGGTACGATCTGCTGTGGCGTTCGAACGACTACTTCAATCCCGGCCTGACGGTGGCCGACGGCGAGCATCTGGAAGACACGACGTACCAGTGGCAGGACCATGATCTAACCTTGTTTCCGCAGAATTGGTTTCGCGTGCGCGCGGGCTACAGCCGCACTACGCAGGACGGTCCGGCGCTATCGACAGTGCAGGAGTTCGATACCCAGGGCGACGTTTTCCCGCTTTTTCAAAACACGCGGCAGGAGTACAACGAATATCGGGCCGCCGCGGATATCGTGCTGAAGAGCTTCCACCTTTCGGTTCTCCATCGGTGGGAGTATTTCAAAGACGACACGACCGATAGCCTGACGGTGACGGAAGCGGGCGCCCCGACAGATCCCTCGCAGTTGACGGGATTTGCCAGAGCGCAGCCGTACCGCGGCAGAACGCCAGGCTGGCTGGTGAACCTCTACGGCGAACGTAAGTGGATCGCCATGAATGGGCGCTTCACTTATGCGGGCGGGCGCGGCGATTTTGTGCAGAATGAATACGCGATCGGCACCGACCGATTTGGTAACGCGCAGAACGTGCAGACGCTGGTTACCGGCAACGGCGACCGGCCGGTCCTCTCAGGCAGTCTGAACGTTACCCTGTTCCCCGCCTCACGCCTGAGCGTTACCAATGACACGTCGGTTTCCGATACGCGGATGACCGGCAATAACTCTATAGAGCAGTTCAACAACGCGACGTTCACGGCGCAGCAGCTGAACTTTCAATTCCTCGGCGTGCTGCTCATCACGAATTCGACGGACGTGAAATACCGGGTTTCGAAAAAGCTGGATTTCTTCGCGGGACTCCGTTATTCGGACCGGCAGATCCGTTCGACGGAGGACGCCACTGTTCCCGGTTATCCGTTTGAAGGAATTTCTGCCTCGCAATCGAACCAGCTCTGGGCGGGAGTGGCCGGCGTGAATTGGACGCCGCTGCGGGATCTGCGGGTGCATCTCGAAACCGAAGTGGGAAGCAACGATCATCCCTTTACGCCGATCGGCCTGGGGAATTACAACGTCATTCGGTCCCGCGTCCAGTATCGGAAGAAGCATTACTCGCTGGGCGGGAGCTATCTCGAAAACTACGACAACAATTCCATTTTGATTACGGCTTACAGCTCGCACTCGCGCAGTTATACGGGGAGTGCGTCGTGGAACGCTAAGTCGTGGCTGTCGATCGATGCATCGTACTCGAAGCTGCATCTGGACACGGTTGGAGGGTTGGCGTTCTTCGCCGGAACTCCGTCGAGGCCGACCGACGATCAATCGATTTACATCAGTAACATTCATGCGGGCAATCTGGGTTTGCGCTTTCCTGTCACGGCGCGCGCGAATTTCTATGTGGGATACAACATTACTAAAGATACGGGCGACGGGCGAGCCTCTTCGATTACGCAGACTACGCCCGCGGGGCAGTTACTCTATAGCGTACAGACATTCCCTTTGACTTACCAGACTCCCCTGGTACGGTTGTCTGTCAAGATCACTCCCAAGCTCAGGTATAACGTTGGTTACCAGTATTACGGATATCACGAAGAGTTTGGATTACTCTCGGTCAGTCAGAGCTACCGGGCACATACGGGATATACCAGTTTGTTGTGGTCGTTCTAACCTCGGAGACCACTACTGTACCGGCACGAAGACGTTGGCCGGAGTCGTCACACCGTTGACCATCGCCTGCAGGGCCTGATCGCCACTCCCCACGTTGGAGGGGACCACAAAGCTGAACTGGTACAAGCCGGCGGCAACGATTCCGGAGAACGTCAGCTGCACCGGAACGCTGCCGACTGTGACGGGGGGGGTGATCGCCATGGGGGCGCCGTTGCCGTTGTAGTATTGCCCTGCCGGAACGGCCGGGCTGGTGGGCCCGAAGCCGACGCCGTAGAGGACCACCGTTTCCCCGGGGTTCACGGGCCGCATCCCGGTCGAGCTTTTAGGGCCTGGGCCCAGCAGATCGTAGGTCCCGCCTCCCTGCGATCCGCTGCCATCGGGCGTAATGATGATGCCGGTAGCGTGCAGGCCATCTGCGAGAAGGAGGAAAGCGGGGGCTTGCGGCGCCAGCGCGACCGTGGAAGTACCCGTGCCGGTGCCGTTTGTCACGGCGACGGTGACGGTCCCGGTTGCGGTATCGTCGGGCGCCTGGAGATTGATCTGCGTGGGGCTGACAAACCACAGATAGGCAAGTTTGTTGTTGATTTTGACGCTGACGCCGCCGAGCAAAGTCGGGAAATAAGTCGACCCGCTCCACACCGTGGTCGTGGGGGCCAGATTCTGGGCCTTGGTCGAATAGATGGATATCCAGGATCCCGGCTGAATGGTATTGACGGAGCTGTCCACGGGTACGATACCGCCCGCGTCTATGGTGGGTCCCGGTGGAGGCGCCGCAGCGGGCGTCAACGTTAAATTTGAGAGATACACGTCGGTGGGCTGCACGACAGGAGGGTTTCCGATACCGCAATTAGCCGCCACATAAAGAGTGACAGTGCCGCTCGTCGGCGGCGTCCAGTCGATCATATAGGTGAAGCTCCCCGAACCGCCGAGGGACGCAGTGTAGCCGGTGAACTCATGCTCGATGTATTGAAAGTTGTCCGAGATCGCCGGGCACCCGCCGCCCACGCCCGGGTTCTGTTCGTCGCCGGGGTAGCCGGGGTTTTGCAGGATGGTCCCGTCTCCGCATTGCACGAATGTGTTGTTATCGGCGGGCATGAAGCTGCCGGCCTGCGTCAGGTTGCCGCTCCCCATGCGGGCGGTCATCTGGAATCCGTAGGACTTCTTGGTCGAATCTGTAATCTGCACCAGGAGCTGCATGGACTGCCCCGGCGTATATGTGGTCGGCACGGTGCCGTTGGGCAGCAGGATCTTGACGTTACCCGGTCCGGAATTCACGGTGCCCACATGGCATTGGGCGGAAATACAGCCGGTCTTGGTATCGAAGGGCGCCCCGGTGTTTCCGGGCGGCGGACCGTACTCATATGCATAGAGAACAAACGGGATGCTCCCGAGGATCAACGCCACCTTCGCGAATAAGTGCCTCTTATGATTTGACATGCCTGAATCTCCTAACACCGTAGCAGTCTCCGCCACTCGGTGGGAGGCCGGAAAACTGTCTGAAAGCGGATTCAGAGGACCCCAACAGCCAGCTTGCCGCCATTCCTCCACGGCGATGTGGCCGGACCGTAAAATTCCTGTAAAAAGCCATCCCGGTTAACATGAGAAGTACGGAAACGTGAGCGCGGGAGTTTTCGTATCTACAGCAGGTCTCGCAGAGAATCCGCATCCCGATGCGCATCATCGTCGAAAAACCGGAGCCGCTGGCGACCCAACTCTTCAGGGAGGGGCGCGTGCGGCGGTGGCGGCCGACGATCCAGTATCTGTCGCAGACCGAAGTGCATGTCTATGCGCTGGCGATCGCGGCCAGTGTGCTGCTGAGTTTCGTTCCGTTCCTGGTCGTCGTGCTGACCCTGGTGCGCGAGGTCTTTCACTCCGTGCCCGCCGAGCGGGCCATGTTCCTGGCTATCCACGACTACTTTCCGCGCGATCTGGGCGACACCATATCGAACGGCATTCGCCAAAACATGAATAAGGCCAGCCACGGCAGGTTTCAGATCACTTCCGTGATCCTGTTGTTCTTTACGGCGAACGGAGTGTTTGAGCCGCTGGAGGTCGCTCTGAATCGCGCCTGGGGAGTCGCAAAAAACCGCTCTTATGTGAAGAACCAGTTGCTCAGCTTTTTCCTGATTCTGCTGTGCGGAGGTCTGGTGCTGGGATCTCTGCTGCTGACGGCAAACAGCGGTAACTATGTGAAAACCGCCTTGCACCTGAGCGCCTTTCCGGACTGGCTGTCCGTGGCGGTATTCAAGGCGGCGGCGATTCCGGTCACCATCATGGCGCTGTTCCTGACCTACTGGATACTGCCCAATCGCCGGGTACCGGTCAGAAGGATATTACCCGTGGCGGTGATGGTCGGACTGGCGCTGGAAGTCCTGAAGTACGCGATTCTGCGCGCGTGGCCGTGGTTGAGCGTCAAGTTCAGAAACGAATATTCCCCGTTTCAGCACTCGGTGTCGATTATCGTGCTGAGCATGGTGACTTCGCTGTTGATATTGGCGGGGGCGGAGTGGTCGGCGCGCAAGCCGGAGGGGGAAACGATTGCGCAGGTTGGGGAATTGCCCGCGGGGGATTAATCCAGGTTTTCTCCGCCGGGACCGGCCCCGGTTCTCTATTGCAGGGAGATTACGGCGCCCGATGGTGTCGCCATGCCAGCCACCGACACCTCAAGCGCAACGTCGCCGGTGCCCAGACCGGCCGGAACTACGAAATTGATCTGATACAGACCAGCGCTCGAAAGGCCCGCAAAGGTCGTGGGTACGCTTACGCCGTTGATCAGCAGTGTCACTGGATTGGTGGTGGGCGCGCTGCCCGAATATGGCTGGCCGGCCAGTACAACGGGATTGGTCGGCCCGAGGCCCACGGCGAAAAGGGCAACCGAGTCGCCTGGCTTCGCGGCGACCGTTGGATACCCCAGCGACATCCCCGTAGGGCCAAGGATGTCATATGTACCGTTGCCATAGGCGCCCGAGCCGTTCGAACGGAGAATGATGGCGGCCACGTGTTTGCTGTCCAGCAACGGGATTGAAGGTCCGAATGCAGCCAGAGTGACCGTTGATGTTGCGGTTCCAACAGAAGTCGTGACCACCACGGGAACCGAACCGACTGTGGTGTCATTCGGAACTTGCAGGTTAATCTGCGTGGGGCTTACGTAAGAAAGGTAGGTCGGTTTGCCATCCACCGTGACGGTGGTGCCGCCGAGCGAAGTCGGGAAGTTGCCGTTCCAACTGAGCGTCCCTCGCGCCAGATCGGCGCCGTAGATGGAAATCCATTCACCGGGTTGAACCACGTTGGACGAACTGTCGAGGGCCACGACTCCGTTAGACATGATGGCTGGCGGAACTCCGGGAGCGACGCCCACAAAAGATCCGCTCAGGATGTAGACCGCGCCGCCCGGCGTCGTCGCCAGGAAATTGCTTGCCGTAGTGAAGGCGAGGCCGTTCGTCCCCCAGCGAATGAAATGGGTCGGGGAGCCAACGACGTTCGAGATCGCGATCGTGGCGATCGGCGTGAATCGCTGCATATCAAACGAAGTCACGGTGACGCCGGTCGAGCCCGCCACAAGGAAGAAGGCCGTTCCGAGAGGGCCGTCCGGGACCATGAGTCCGGAAGCGTTGAAGGTTCCGACGACCGCGCCGGCCGCGGGGTTGACGATCTGCCCGCTATCTTCGTAGATGTAGCCGGTGGCGGGATCGTAGTGGATGGAGACGCCGAAACCTCCGACAAGTGCGCCCAGGTCGGTCACTTTTCCGAAGCCGGATGCGGTGACAGGTATGGAGTAGAAGTCGAATCCGGTGTCTTCGTTATTGGCGGCATACATCGTGGTCGCGTTGGCATTCCACTGGATAGAGTCAAAGAGGTCTCCGCCGGAGCCGGTGCATCCGGACTGGATGAATCCGCACAGTGCGTTGGGGCGTGCGGTGGCATTGTCGTAAATCACCACGCCGCCTTCCTCGGCGGGGCTTTCACTGGTGACACCTCTTACGACGGCCACCGTCTCATCGGACGCCGGGGATGCCTGCAGATCGTAGGCAAAGAATGGGCCGGAGAATCCGCCGTTGCCCAGCGCGATCAGGACGTCGGTGCCCAGATTCGGCAGCGTCAGTCTCTGGACCGTGGATGCGCCGTTCAGGCTTACGTAGAGATACTTACTGGTCGAAGAGACGGCCAGCAGGTCAGGCTCGCTCCCCGCGAAGGCGTTGGCGCCAAGGGCGCCGGTGGCAGGGTCCAGCACCTGAACGGCATTGCCGTTGGCGCCGTCCGCGCTGGGCAGGGACAGATAAATCTTCTGATACACGGGATCCCAGGCGAGACTGTTTGCCTGGATGTTGACTGCCGTTACCGAAAGAGTGGGCGATGAACTGGTGGGCGCGGTCTGGGCGTGAGCCTGGCCCTTTGCATTTAGGCCGCAAAATGCCAACACCACGAATAAAGCAAGCGGAAATCGCATAAAATCGCCCTGACATCCTACCATACCCGGAGAATTCCGTTTATGGAGCCGATGAATCAGTGCGAGGCGGCGCTCTCGGCCGGGGCGAACTCCGTGTCGCTGCCGGGCCAATCGAGCCGCAGATCGGTGGTGACTTCTTCCACCATTTCGAGGGTCGCAACACGGCTTTCCATGGCAAAAGCCGTCAGCAGCAGGTTGTCGCAGACCGAGTTGATCAGCCGGGGAATGCCCTGCGTGCGGCGGTGAATTTCGAGTAGGACGGCGGGCGGAAACACGGTTTGCTCGCGCATGCCGGCGCGGGCCAGACGAGACGCAATATACTGCGCGGTTTCGGACGCGGTGAACGGGCGCAATCGGCTGCGCAGGGCGATGCGCTGCTTCAACTGGCGATAATTACGATCTTCCAGCCTGGCGTCGAGTTCGGGCTGCCCGGCAAGAATGATCTGGATCATTTTGCCGCGGCGGTTTTCGAGATTGCCCAGCAGCCGGATTTCCTCGAGCACGTCCCACTCGAGATTCTGCGCTTCGTCGACGATGAGAGCGGTGGTTTGATTCCGATTGGCGCGATCCACCAGCATTTCGTTCAGGGCGAACAGGACCTCCGTTTTCGAATTGCGCGCACACTGCAGATCGAAATCGTAGGCGATGGTCTGGAAGAACTGGTCGGGCGTGAGGCGCGAATTGAAGATAAATCCGAAAGGAATATGGTGCGCGGACAGGTGATCGCGGAGGCATTCGAGCATGGTTGTTTTGCCGGTGCCGACTTCCCCGGTGAGAACGATAAATCCCTTACGGCTCTGCACTCCGTAGATCAGGTTCGCCAGCGCTTCTTCATGCTGCGCGCTGCGGTAGAGAAATGAGGGGTCCGGGCTGAGATTAAACGGATTGCCGGCGAGAGCAAAAAACGCCTTATACATGGCGACTGTCCCAGCGTAGCATGCAGGCGGTACTTCAATCATCGGCCGGGGTACTGTTACGCGCCATTCACAAAGCAGCGGGTGGGCGATAATGGTGGCATACCCAACATCATGCGGGAAGTGCAATACCAGACGCCGCACGGCATCCACGTGTCGCGTATTACCTCGAGGCTTCGTTACCGCCAGGGGTTGAGCCGTTTTCTTCGCGAACTCGACCAGTTCCGCGGGATTTATCTGTCGTCGGGATACGAATATCCTGGGCGGTATTCCCGCTGGGACATCGTGTCGGTTAAACCTCCGCTGGAACTGATCGGTTTTCAGCGGGACGTAACGTTCCGGCCCTTGAACGAGCGCGGCGTAGCTATCAACCGGATGCTGGCGGCGGTGCTCGGCGACCATCCGCACTGGGACGATTTCCGCGAAGAGAACGGCACGCTCTACGGCAAGCTGAAGTCCATGCCGAAGCTGTTTCCGGAAGAGCAACGCAGCAAGCAGCCTTCGGTATTCTCGATTCTGCGCGCGCTGACGGCGGAGTTCCGTAACGAGAACGACGACAAACTGGCGCTGGCCGGCGCCTTCGGCTTCGATCTGTTGTATCAGTTCGAGCCGATCCCGCTGCGGCTCGAGCGCCACATGCGCAAGGACCTGCAGCTATTCCTCTGTGACGACATCATCTACATGGACCGGAAGCGGGAGGTGATCGAACGGTTCACCTATGAGTTCGAGCGCGAAGGCGTTTCGACGCGCGGCATGGAGCGCACGGCCGAGCGCGTGCCGAAGCCGCCGCAGCGCAAGCCCGGCCCCATTACGTCCGACCACACGGTGGAAGAGTACATGGCCAACGTGGAAACGGTGCGCGCGGGCATGCGGCGCGGCGACTACTACGAAGTGGTGCTGCGCCAAACGTTCCAGACTCCGTACGCGGGCAAGGCGTCCGAATTGTTTCGCAAAATGCAGGGGGCCAATCCAAGCCCGTATGAGTTTCTGCTTCAGTTCGCGGACGAGCAACTGATCGGGGCGTCGCCGGAGATGTTCGTGCGGGTGGAGGGGCCGAGAGTTGAAACCTGCCCGATTTCGGGTACGGCGCGGCGCACGGGCGATCCGCTGCAGGACGCGAAGAATATCCGCGAGCTCCTCAATTCTCCCAAAGAAGAATCGGAATTGACCATGTGCACGGACGTGGACCGCAACGACAAGAGCCGAGTTTGCGTACCCGGCACGGTGAATGTGATCGGGCGCAAGCTGATCGAATCTTACGCGGGCTTGTTTCACACGGTGGATCATGTGGAGGGCGTGCTTGAAGAAGGCTTCGATTCGCTTGATGCGTTCCTGAGCCACATGTGGGCGGTGACGCTGATCGGCGCGCCGAAGAAGGCGGCGTCGATGGCCATCGAGAGCCTGGAAAAGACGGCGCGCGACTGGTACGGCGGGGCCATTGGCATGCTGGGGCTGAACGGCGACATCAACACGGGCATCGCGATTCGCACTACCTATCTGCGGGACGGCTATGCGACATATCCGGCGGGAGCGACGCTGCTCTACGATTCCGATCCGGCTTCCGAGGAGCGCGAGACGCGGCTCAAGGCTACGGGCTTTTTCCGGTTGCTGGGTGCGAAGCCGGCAGCCGAGAGCGCGCCCGCGCAGGCGGAGCCGTTGCGAGTAAAGCTGCTCCTGGTGGATAACGACGATTGCTTTATCCACACACTGGCGAATTATGCGCGGCAGGCGGGCGCGGAAGTGGTGACGTACCGGGCCGGTATGCCGCTCGAAATTGTGGAGCGGGTGCGGCCGGATCTGATCCTGATTTCTCCGGGGCCGGGGCGGCCGGAGGATTTCGGCGTTCCGCAACTGGTGCGGCATGCGGCGCAGGCGGGGATTCCGGTTTTCGGCGTATGCCTGGGGCTGCAGGGGATCGTGGAGGCGTTCGGCGGGGAACTGGGCGTGTTGCCGTACCCGATGCATGGGAAACCTTCAATGGTGCGGAATTACGGTCGAGGCGTGTTCGAGGGACTGCCGGAAGAGTTTGAAGTGGGCCGGTATCACTCGCTCTACGCGATTCCCGAGCGGATGCCGGAGGTGCTGGAAGTGACGGCACACACGGACGATGGCGTGATCATGGGCGTGCGGCATCGCGAACTGCCGATCGAAGCGGTGCAGTTTCATCCGGAATCGATTTTGTCGGCGCAGGATGGAATGGGTCTTAGATTGATGCGGAATGCGCTACGGTTAGCCAGCCAGGCGCGGGTTCCCGTCAGCGCGGAATAGTTCAGGCACGCTTTTACAATTCTTGATATTCGGTTCGAAACGTCTCCCGCGTCTGTTCGTCTTTTCGAACGGAAGGCCGATTGAAGCGATTCAGCTGGCCTGCCGTAAAATCCAACAAAGTCAAACATCAAGGAGTCAACCATGTCTAAGTATTCGAATATTCGTGCGTCGTCTCTCACTGTGACGATGCTGGCTGGATGCTTCGCATTCGCAACGGCTGCCTGGGCTGCCGGGAACGCCGAATCCGATCAGGTATCCAGGATTCTCTCCGACGCCAAGATACAGGCGTACCAGCTCAAAGAGGACGCCAGTCAGATGGAAAGCTTTACGCGTTCGACCGCCAGCTGGGAGTCGCACGCGGACGCCATCGACAAGATCAAGGAAGACGTGAATGCGATGGGCCGCCTACTTACGAGGCTGCAGGAAAACCGCAACAGCGCCGCAGCCTGGCAGCAGACGGCCATCGACCGTGTGACCCCGGTGGCTAAGGAACTGGCATCGACCACCACCGCCGCCATCGACCGCCTCAACAAAAACCCCAGACGCCTGAACACGGCCGATTATCAGAACTACCTCGAAGCGATCGCCGACTCGGCCAATAATCTCGCCGCTACCGTGACGGATTTCGTCGATTATGGTAAGGCCCGGCAGCGTCTGGAGCGTCTGGCCAATAAACTCGAGCTCCCAGCGGGAACTCTGTAATTTCAGTCGATCGCCAGTGTGGCAGCGGGCCCGGATGCGCCCCCCACGGTCACTATCACGGGCACGCTGTTGCCGGGCGTCACCGATGCGGGGATGTCGAGGTTCACCTGATAGAAGCCGGTGAAGGTTGGAACCAGCCCCGCGAAGAGCACATTCGCCGAGATGCCGCCGATGGTGACGGAGATGGGATCGGTCAGCGGCGAGAGAGGCGAGAGGGGCACGGCCTGCCCGGCTTCGATGGAACTCTGGACGGCGCCGAGTCCCGTGCAGTAGAGCACCAGAACGCCTCCGGCATGCGCCGGCGCGGAAGGCGTGACCAGGTACGAACTGCCATCCGCATTGATGGCGACCGCCAATACCAGTCCGGAGCCGGTGCCATTGTACGTGAAAGCGCCGGGGACCGCGGGATTGACTGTGGCCGGCTCTGGCACGGAAAGGTTATCCAGGTTCTGTACGATCACCTGGTGCACGGTGTTCGACGCAAGGCCGAACGGCGCCATGGCGTTGATCTGGCCGGGACTCACGAACAGGAGCGGCATGGGGACGCCGCCGATCAGGACCTGTGTGTTGTTGAGCTCGGTGGGCAGCGGAAGCGAAGCTGCGGAGGTGAAGCCGGCAGCGGTGGGCGCAGTCAGATTCGATCCGAAAATGGCGAGCAGCGTACCGGGCGAGGCGGTTCCCTGAGGCGCAAAGCTGGCGGCGTTGACGATCCCGCCGGCGTCCACAATCGGCGGATCCGTATTAGCGCTTAGCTGGCCGCTGATTTGTGCGGCGCCGGTGAGAGCCGGGGTCGATTCCTGGGCCGTGAGAGTAATGGTCAGGTTGGCGACCTTGCGGGGCGACCAGGTCCCCGACCACATCCCGTTGAGCGAAGAGGCAAGCGGCAGCGCGGGATCGCCATCCGAGAACGTAGCTGTGACGGAGCCGGTCGCGAGCGGCTGCCCGCAATCGTCGATCACCTGGGCGGCAATCAGGACGGGCCACCCGGCCGGCAGCGTGAAACCCGAGCTGAGGGCAGTCATCACGGGCAAGAGCGTGGTGGGGGTGCAGGCGGGGGTCGTAGTGCGCGGGCCGCGGATGCTGCCGACGGCTCCATTGGCGACAACCAGAGTGGCGGGCACTTTGGTCGTACTGCCGTCGGAAAAAGTCAGGTTCAGCGTCGCCGTGTAGACATGGGCCGCCAGTCCGGCGATGTTGGGCTTGAGCGTGATCACGGCGGGTTTATCGGGAGCCACGCTGGTGCTGCTATCGGTCAGGGTCAACCATTGAGAAGCCTGTCCGAAACTCAGGCTCGCGGTGAACTGCAATGCCGCGCCGTGGAGTTTCGACAGTGTAACGGTCTGCGATGCCGGATTGGATCCGCCGGGCTCACCGGAAAACAGCAGGCCTGCCGGACTCACCGAAGCGCCGGTAGTTTGCGCGGCCGAGAGGACGGTGAGAATCACGGTAACGAGGCGGGGCGAATTGACCACGCCGGGCGATGCGATGTGAATCTGACCGTAATAGTTTCCTGCCGCGAGGCCCGCGGGGTTTGCCGTGACGGTAACGGGGCTGCTGGTGGTGGTACTGGTGCTGGTGCCCTGCGTGGGCGCAACGCTGAGCCAATTTCCGCCCGACGAGGTGCTGGCGGACGCGGTCCAGCCGATGGTGCCCGCGCCGCCATTGAGAATCTGCAGGGTCTGGACGGGAACGGAATCGCTATCGACCGCGCCGGTGAAGGTGATTCCGGTCTGCGAGAGCACCACGGACGAGGGCGAGGCCTGAATGCGGCGTACCCGTCCATTATCATGATCGGAGATGTAAATGTTCCCGGCGGCGTCGAGCGCGACGTCGGTGGGGGAGCCGAAGCCGGTGGAGAGCGGCGACCTGCCGTCCCCGGAAAGCGTTGCGCTTCCATTGCCCGCCAGGGTGGAGATGAACCCGTTGGTATTGACCTGGCGAATGCGCCGGTTGTCGGCGTCGGCGATCAGAAGGTTGCCGGCGGCATCGATGGCAAGGCCGAGCGGATCGGCGAGCGAGGCGGCAATGGCCTGCCCTCCATCGCCTGAGAAGCCGTACTTCCCGTTGCCCGCCACCGTGAGCATGATGCCCTGCGGAGTAATAGAGCGAACGACGTTATTCCCGTTGTCCGTAAAATAAATGCTGCCCGAGCTGTTGAGCGCCAGACGAGAAGGCCCATTCAGAAGGGCGAAGGTGGCCGGCAGACCGTCTCCATAGTACCCGGCATTGCCGTTCCCGGCGATGGTCGTAATGGTTCCGGACGTGGAAACCTTGCGAATGCGGTTGTTGTTCGTGTCCGCGATATAGAGGTTGCCCGCTCCATCGATGGCCACTCCCTTCGGCTCGGCCAGGCTGGCGCCGATGGCCAGTCCTCCGTCGCCCGAGAAACCGGAAGTGCCGTTGCCCGCGACAGTGCTGATGGTCCCGGCGGCGCTGATCCTGCGGATGCGCCCGTTGCCTGTGTCGGCCACATAAAGGTTGCCGGATGAATCGATGGCCATGCCCTGGCAATCCACCAGCGAAGCCGCCGTAGCCGGAGCGCCATCGCCGGAGAAGCCTGGAATATTCGTGCCCGCCGTCAAGGCGATAATCCCGTATGGATTTATAGTGCGGACGCGGTTGGCGTAATTGTCGCAAATATTCACGTTCCCGCCGGCGGCGATGGCGAGGCCGTAGGGAGCCGGCAGGGTTGCGCTGGTGGCCACGCCGCCGTCGCCCGTGTAACGCCAGTTGCCGTTTCCCGCGATGGTTGAAATGATTCCATTCAGAATAGAACGTACGCGGAAGTTATTGCTGTCGGCGATCAGCAGAGCGCCCGTGCCCGGGGAGAAGAACAAATCGAGGGGATTGTAGAGCGCCGACGCCGACGCGGGACCGCCATCGCCGGTAAGCCCAACCCCAGTGATGCCGGCGACGGCGTTAATGGTTCCCGTAGTGGTGACCATGCGGATGTCGCTGCCGGTCTGATCGGCTATGTAGAGGTTGAAGTTCTGGTCGACGGCAACCCCGGCGGGTCCGTTAATTCTTGCTTTCGTCGCCAGTCCGCCATTGCCGGAAGTTCCGGCCACGCCGGTACCGGCCACGGTTGTGATGATGCCGTCGAACGCTATTTCCCGGACGCGCGCCGCGGCCGTGTCCGCAAAATACAGGTTACCCGACGTATCGATAATCAGACCGGCCGGGTTGAGTAACGAGGCTTGCAGCGCGGGTCCGCCGTCACCGGTGGATGCCGCCACGCCATTACCCGCGAAGGTGGCGATGGTGCCACCCGGGGCGACTCGGCGGATGCGGTGATTATCCGGGTCGGAGATGTAGACGAAGCCCGAACCGTCGACGGCGATGCGGGTATTGTTCCCGATCGACGCCGCAGTGGCGGGCCCGCCATCCCCGGAGAAGCCCTGCGTGCCGTTCCCGGCGAAGGTAGTGATGACGCCGGCGGGAGTCACCTTGCGGATGCGGAAGTTTCCGGTATCGCAGATATACATGTTGCCGTTGCCGTCGAAAGCGATTCCTTTCGGGTTGAACAGGGAGGCGCTGGTGGCTGGTCCGGCATCGCCCGCATAACCCTGGACGCCATTGCCGGCGAACCGGGTGAGAATACCTTTCGAATCGATTTTGAAGACGCGATCGGTGGCCAGCTCGGCGAAATAGATATTGCCGCTTTTGTCCGCGGCTACGGCGGTTACGACTCCGACGGGAGCGTTGACGGCGGCGATGCCATCGGCCGGGAACGTGTAGACCGAGCCCGCCAGAGTTGTGATGGTCTGGGCGAGACAAAGAGAACGTCCGCACAGGATGAGTAAAGCCAATAACCCGTATAATCGACAACACTTCATGTTTCTTGATTCTAAGTGACACGAGGCGGGATGTCGTGTCAACCCCGGTAATCGGTCTTGAATCGGCAATCTGTTATGATTAGCGGCGAAACGGGAGGGAGAAGCGCCATGTTCCTTGCGCGGACCGCGATGGCGGCCCTGATTACGATTGCTCTCGAGAGTGTTGCGTTGGCGGCGGGATTCGATTTCGAGGTATACCGCACGCAGGTCGAACCGATCTTTCTGAAGAAACGCCCCGGGCACGCGCGCTGTGCCGTGTGTCACGAAGCCAATAGCTCTGCGTTCCGGCTGGCGCCCCGGGCACCGGGCGCGGCGACGTGGACCGAAGAGCAATCGCGGCGCAACTTCGAAAATGTTACGCACCTGGTGACGGCCGGCGATCCGAACACCAGCAGGCTGCTGATTCATACGCTTTCGCCGGACGCGGGCGGCGACGATTTCCACGGCGGCGGCAGGCAGTTTCCGTCGAAACAGGACCCGGACTGGAAGACGATCGCCGATTGGGTGAGCCAGGCTAAATAGGGCGAAAGCGCCTTCCGGACCCTACGGGACGACGACGGTTCCGTTGCGCTTCGGAACCTCGCCGACAGGGATGCGGGCGATCTCCCTGCGCGTCGTCATATCGATGGCCGATACCGAATTCGAGCCGGAGTTGGCAACGTAGATCTTGTTGCCGGCGAAGGTGATCCAATCCGGCACGTTTCCGGTCTTTACGTAGCCTTGCGGCTGCAGATCGGGCAACGAGTAGATGAAGACCGCATTGGCTATCGAGCTGTTGACCCAAAGAGTCTTGCCATCCGGCGCGATGCCGATTCCGTGCGAGGGCGCACCACCCTCCGCGTGCCCGCCGCTGGGCTCGGTGGGCAGCTTGATGCGGGCGACCTCTTCGTGGGTTTTGAAATCGACCACAGCGAAACCGTGAAATCCGGAGAGCTGAACGAACATCCGGCTGGTGGACCCGTCGGGCGCTTTCTCAAAAGCGATGGGGCGTACGCCGAGGTCGAAGGGATGCTCCCAGGCGATCTCAAGGGTTTGCTCGTCGATCACGGTCAGCATCTTTCCCGGAATAGAGCCCGCAATGGCGTACTTGCCATCCGGCGTCACGTAAGTATTGTGTACCCCGCCCTTGACGCGGATGCTCTTGATGTTTTTGAGCGAAGCCGTGTCGATGACATCGACGGCGCCGGGCGCGGCCACGATGGCCACAAAGACACGTTTGCCGTCCTTCGACACCGACAGATTGTTGGGATGGCCGCTGAGAGGAATCTTCCGGATCAACTTTGCGGTCTTTGTATCGATGGCCCAGACGGTGTTCTCGGCTTCGCAGGAAATCCAGGCGCGGGTGCCATCGGGCGAAAAGGCAACGCCGTGAGGAACCTCAATGTCCTTGATGATCTGAACCACTTTATTGGTAGCCGGATCGATGATGTGCACTTCATCGCCGGCACTGTTGGTCTGATAGACGCGCACCGTACTGGCGGCCAGCGGCAGCGCGAGCAGGATCGATAGAGAAGCGCGGCGCACCAGGCCGATTTGCGGGAACGATCGCATAAGATGTCCTCCTCGGACTTTCGAAACCTTGCAGGTGTCGAAGAGTTTATCAAATCCCGGGGCGATGCAGTTTGCCGTGCGACAGGAGCATGGTTCCCTCGGCTGGCAAGACTGTGGGAGTACCAGGCCGTACTACCAACGAGAATGGGGCAAAAACGGACAAACAGAAGCTATACTTGCTGAGGGTTGGCGGAGCGGGGCCGACACTCCGCTCAGTTATCATTCAGGGCTTTTGGAGCTAACTAACTTGAAGATAAATAAGGGATTCATAGTAGCCGTCATTACAGCAATGTTCACAGGCGCCGGCGGATTCGCGCAGGTTCGGGAATTGAATGTGCCCTCGCCGCATCAGCATGCCCCGGCAAGGATCATTGCCACCTCGGAGGACAGCAAGAGTTCCAACTCGACCAATTGGAGCGGTTATGTGGTCACCGGCGCCAGCGGCTCGGTTACGTCCGTAACGGGTTCGTGGATTATTCCGGCCACTACCTGCAAGAAAGGCGCCGCCGCCGCATACTCTTCGTTTTGGGTCGGAATGGACGGCTGGACGTCCAGCACGGTTGAGCAGACGGGTACGGATTCCGATTGTTCGAGCGGAACACCGGCGTATTACGCGTGGTATGAATTCTATCCGGCGCCTTCTTATTACGCCGGTAAGCTGACGAATCTTTCGGCCGGCGATCTGATGCAGGCCACGGTTTCGTACGCCAGCACCGGAGAATTCACCACGACTGTCGAGGACGTGACGAAGAAGCTTTCGTATACCGCTACGTACACCCCGGCCAAGACGGCCGCTGTTCCCGCCCGCACATCGGCGGAATGGATCGCGGAAGCGCCGTCGGGTTCAAGCGGAGTTCTGCCGCTGGCCGATTTCGGCACCGTCGACTTCGGCGAAAACTTTACCAGCATTGCGAATACGGGCTTCGCGACCGTGAGCGGCAAGACGGGTGCGATCGGCTCATTTGCCACCGCAGCGGCCCTTGATATGGTTACCGAGAGCGGATCGAGTCCGATGGCAACTCCATCGGCTCTTCTGGATGCCAATTCCAGTTTCTCCGTCAAGTGGGTCGGCGTCGGTCCCTGAGGCCGTCAGCGGCCCGAAATCCCCAGCAGTTCGATTTCGAATATCAAGGCAGCGCCGCCGGGAATCAGGGGAGGGCTACCCTCTTCCCCGTAGGCGATTTCGCTCGGGCACACCAGACGCGCCTGGCCGCCGACCTTCATGTGCTGCAAGCCTTCGGTCCAGCAGGGAATCACGCGATCGAGCGGGAACTCGGCGGGCTGGTTGCGCTTGTATGAACTGTCGAACTCGGCACCGTCGATCAGGGCGCCGCGATAGTTCACCTTCACGACATCGCTCGGGCGGGGCGAAGCGCCGCTGCCTGGCCGCAACTCGCGATAGACCAGGCCGCTCGACGTTTTGACCGCGCCCGGCTCCGCCGCCGCCCGTTCGAGGTAAGCTTTCGATGCGGCCGAGCCGCCGCCGGACGATCCTGAGCAGGAGATCAGCAGAACGGAAGCGGCAACGAGGACGAGGGGACGCATAGGGTCAACTTAACATTGCACCCGGGCGCGCCGACCTACCTCCCCAGATCAGCCTTTCACGTGGCACTTCGCGCAGTTCCCTTTGGATTCAAAGGCTGCGCCGCCTGGATTATGACAGCCTCCGCAGGACGTTTTAGCCGTTTCAGCTGTCTTATGTAGCCCGGCTTTGAAATTGATCGGCGCCCTGGACTCGGGGAAAAGCTTATCGTGGCAGGTCTGGCAATCGTTGTTGGCGCGCTTGACGTGCGCTGTGTGGTTAAAGGTCACGTTGCCTGTTTTGGCCGTGAATACCACCTGCTCGGGAGGAGTCTTCTGCGCAAGCATGGCGTTGAAGCCGGCTGCAATCGAGAACGCCAGTACGATCAAACTGAAAACACGCATGACCGGAGTATATCCTTTCTCGGAGGTTGAGAACGCGGTTTCTTAAGATTACGACGTGAAATTGAGGGCCTCAGTGTGCCCCCGCAGATACTACGGTTTCCTTGGCCTGCGCAGTCAGCCAGGAGAGCGCTTCGAGAACTCCACCTTTGCGGTGCGGCACGCCAGCCAGATCCAGACCCATCTCGACGCCGCTTAAAGTTCCGGCGAGCATCAGATCGTTGAAATCGCCCAGGTGGCCGATGCGAAAAACCTTGCCGGCCACCTTGCTCAGGCCGGAGCCCAGCGACATATTGAAATTGCGCAGAATAATATCGCGGAGTTCAACTTCATTGAAGCCTTCAGGCATGAGAACGGCGGTGAGAGAGCTGCTGAATTCGGCCGGATTGAGAGCGAAAATTTCCAGTCCCCACGCCTGGACGGCGCGGCGCGTGGCTTCGGCATGGCGATCGTGCCGACGGAAAACATTCTCGAGGCCCTCCTCTTCAAGCAGCATCTTCAGCGCTTCGCGCAAGCCGTAAAGGAGATTCGTCGAAGGGGTATAGGGAAAGAAACCCTTGCGGTTGATCTCGCGCATTTCGTCCCATCGCCAATAGCTTTTGGGCATGGTCGAATGTCCGCCGGCCGCAGCGGCCTTCGCACTGACGGCGTTGAAGCTGATGCCCGGCGGCAGCATCAGACCTTTTTGCGAACCCGCGACCGTCACGTCCACGCCCCATTCGTCGTGGCGATAGTCGACGGAGGCGAGCGAAGAGATCGCGTCCACCAGCAGCAAGGCCGGATGACCCGCGGAATCGATGGCCTTCCTCACGGCGGGGATATTGCTGCTTACGCCGGTGGACGTTTCGTTGTGGACCACCATCACGGCGCGGATCTCATGCCGGCGATCCTCGAGCAACCTGGCTTCGAGTTCCACCGCGTTCGCGCCCCGCCGCCAATCTCCGGGAATCAGTTCGACGGCCAGGCCGAGATTCTTCGCCATCTTTGCCCACAGGCCGGCGAAGTGGCCGGAATCGAAAGCCAGCACCTTGTCGCCCGGATTTAATGTATTGACGAGGGCCGCTTCCCATGCTCCGGTGCCGGACGAGGGGAAGATCACCACCTCCTCGCGGGTTTTGAAGACGGCCTGCAGGCCTTCGAAGCAGTTGAGCGCCAGTGCGGCGAAATTGGCGCTGCGATGGTCGATGGTGGGGTATTCGATCGCGTGCAGAACCCGGTCCGGAACGTTGGTGGGTCCGGGAATCTGAAGGAAGTGTCTGCCGGGCTGGTATGCCATTTTTTCTCTCCGCTTACTAACTTAATCGATGTGCTTCTTTTCGATGGTCCACTTCGGGTCGGTGCAGAGCCCGCAGGAGGGTCCGACGAACATCAGGCTCGCCTTTTTATCGCCCTTGAGCTGCCACTTGAGCCACGCGCCGGCGGCCTGAGCAAAGGCGCCGCCATTCGGCTCCCGGTACGTGGCGGGATAGTGGCCGACCTGCTGCCACGCATGAACTTCGGGCACCTGGTCGATGGCCTCAAAGTCCATTGTCGCGCTGCGATGTCCTGTATCGGTGTCGCCGCCGGTGATGAAGATGATGGGCGCGTGGATCTTCGCCAGAATTTCAGCGCCCCGATTCTGCGCAGTTGGTGCGGATGCGGGCGCGGAGGGGTCGGCGGGAGCCCGCACCAACACGGGAGCGAACGGAGCGTAGCGCTGATCGGTGGCTACCGGTCCACGCCCACCGCCGGCGCGTCCGGGTCCAGCAGCGGCGCCTGCTGCGTTGGGACCGCGTCCGGCTTCATTTGGACCGCGTCCGGCGGGTGGAGGTCCGATATTAATGCCCTGGCTCAAAGCCACTGTCGTCGTGACGCGCGGGTCGTCGGACACTTGAATTGCCTGCTGAGCTCCGCAGGATTGGCCCGACACGGCGATCTTTGTCACATCGAGCTTGTGATAATAGGCGCTGCCCTCCCGCGAATTCTCCGCAATTGCCCAGTCGATCCCATCGATCAGCTGCGAGGGCGCCGTCATATTCTGACGATCTTCGCCTCCCATCACGACTGCGTTGCCCGCCGGTCCGATCGCCACCACGAGAAATCCCTGGGACGCGATCTCCGACAAAATATTGCGGAACTCGCCCGACGTGTTGCGGCATCCGCCGTTGCCGAACGCCACGATAGGGAGGAGATTCCCGGGTCCGAAGGGACGCAGATCGCGCGGGCGGTAGATCGCATGGGTGGGTAAGCTCGGCTCGCCCCAGAGGATGGCTTTGTAAGGGCCGGTGCCGCCATCGCCGATGGTCACGGCCAGCCGTTCCACCCGGCCACTCCTCGATCCGACGTTGAATACGACCGTACCGGTAAGTTCCGGCGGCTCATCCTGCGCTACGGTCAGCGCCGGCAACAAAAGCAGAGATGCGGATAAAAAGCCGAGGCGGCTGAGGGAATTCATAAAGGGGCTCTTTTCAACAGGTAAGTATATTTTTGTGGGGGCAGTGGGCGCAAGCTGAGGCCTTACAAAAGAGCAGTCCTGAGCTAAGGCTTCACACAGGAAAAACTGCCTTCGTCGTCGATGCTGCCCGATCCCTTATAGCGGGCGATTTGCGGCCATGGGCAGAGGGGATGCGTGCGCACCACGGGTTTGCCGGGATTGTTCCCCTCATGCTTCGCCGCGATCAGGCGGCCGGGCGCGAGGCCCTGCTCCACCCAGGCCTCGAGCGCGGCATCGACGCTGTGCAGGCGATCCCCGTCGGGCGTGCCCTGCTGTCCGAATGCGTTCGGGCCCGCGCCGCCCGTGCAGTGTTCCATGCCCGGCACCATATAGAGCCGGACGGAAGAATCGGCCTCGCGTGCGCCCATCTTCGAAATTACGGCGTCGAAATAGTGGACGGTGTTGACGGGCGGAATGGCTGCGTCGGTCCAGCCATGGTAGAGAATCAGCTTGCCTCCGCGCTTCGTGAAAGCGCTCAGATCCGGATCGGTGGCGTTGAGATAGCGGGCCACGCGATCGTCGGCGGCCTTTACGTCCCGGTCCGGATCGAAGGCGCGGTACGGCCAGGTGGGGTTGCCGTACACCATGTTCCGGAAAAACTGCGTGCCGTAGGCGAACGCGTAGCTTTGCTCCGGCGCATCGCCCGTGATCCAGAGCTTCCAGCCTCCCGGCTCCGCTTCGCCGCCGGGCGAGAGGCCGGGAAAGATCGGTTGGCCCTCGGCGTTCACCAGTCCGCCGTAGATGGTTTTCAGGGATGCGATCTGATAGGTGGTCAGGCAGGCGTCCGATCCCTGTCCTTTGCATAGCAGGATGGAAGGGTCGAAACGGCAGGCAAGGGGATTTTCGATGACACCGTCTTTCACGCCATCGACGAAATCGCATTGGTCGAGCGCCGCCGCTTCGATAGCTGGGAGTTTGGCGGCGGGAATATATCTGGCTGGTTCGGCGAGTGTAGCCTTGACGGCGTTAGCGGCGGAAGACAAAAGGTGCGTCCAGTCATTGGCGGGCGCGCCGGCGATGATGCCGTCGAAATCGGCGGGAAAGCGCTGGGCTTCCATCAGGGCCTGGCGGCCGCCGTTGGAGCAGGAATTGAAGTAGGAACGCTTCGCCCCTTCCCCATAGAAGGCGCTGATGACGGCTTTGGCGGCCACGGCGGTTTCGTGCACGGCGCGATACCCGAAATCGACAACCTTCTCGGGATGCTGGAACGCCCACTCGGCGGAAGTGTTGGGAGCCTCATGACCGGTGTCGGTGGAGGCGGTCGCGTAGCCATTGCGAACGGCGTCGGCGAGTCCCGCGTAGTTGATGGCGCCGGCGTATCCGCCGTTTCCGACGCCCTGGAATTTGCCGTTCCAGTTTGCGGCGGGCAGCCAGACTTCGAACCGAATGTCGGAATCCGCCGACGGTTTGATGGATCCGGCGACGCGGCAAAAGCCTGGGAGATGGGCGATCGGCCTCTCGCCGGGAACTGTGAATTCACCAGCCGGACGCGATTCGGCGGTGATGATCGAAACGTTGGGAAGCCTGAGCTGGGCAACGCTGTCGCAGGTGGCGGCATGGCCATCGGCCGCCGCAGCGGCTGTGAGGAGGAGGGCTATTACCATAGATTTCATAAATTAACGTTAATATGTCTAGTACCCAGACTATAGGACTCTCTCCAAAGTGCCGATAGTGTAATCGCATGAGTGTTGCTACGCGTCGCGTGTGGCGCAGTCCTCGCTGGTACCTGGCGGGCGGCCTGGCTTTGCTGCTGACGCTCGCGTGGCTTTCAGGAAAGAACGGTCGCGGCGTCTTTCGTCCTTCCGAGGTCAGGGTAGCTTACAACCGGTTTCCGCCTTACGTGGATGAGGGGTCTGGCGGAGTTCCGGTCGGATTCGGCGCGGAGATGCTGCTCGAAGCCGCCCGGCGCGCCCACATCGAAATCCGCTGGGTACAAATCGAGGGGGCCGCCGATGAGGCGTTTGCCGCCGGGAAAGCCGACATGTACCCTTTGACGACTATTACTCCGCAGCGCCAGGCCCGGTTTTACATGAGCCCGCCGTGGTGGGAAAATCAGTTCGTTCTGGTTTCGACCAGGAACCGCGAAATTCCGGATGCGGCCGCTGCCAGGGGCAAGACGATCGCCAACCGGATCGGCGTGATTCAGACCTTCTCGCGGCGGTTGCTTCCGGGGGCGCATTTTGTTGAGATGACCACCCTGGCGGAAATGGAAGCGGCGCTGTGCGCAAAAAAAGTGGATGGATTCTTCTCCGACGTGAGACTGCTGCAAACGCAATTACTGCAGCGGACAACGGGATGCGCGGGGCAGGTGCTCAGTGAGATCTCCATTCCGGACAGCAGGTTGTTTCTCGGCACCGCTTCGACGAAGGCAATGGCATCTGTCAACGACAGGATATTTCGCGAGATCGCGAAACTGGCTCTCGACGGGACGCTGGCGGGTAAGGCGGCCCGCTCAGGAGTGTTCACGCCGTACGACACGTCGCACCTGAAGGAAGTAGTGGACGCGGAAGCGGATGAGAAGTTAATCGCCTGGGTGCTGGCCGCGACCCTCCTGGTCCTGGCGTTGAGCCTGTTCCAGACGAACGCGATCCGGCGGGCCAGGCGGGCCGCTGAGTCGGCTCAAGCTGAAGCGAAGGAGATGCAGCACCGGTTTGACGAGTTCATGAAGCACACTCCCGCGATTACTTTCATTAAGGATGAGAAAGGGCGAGTTATCTATTCGAACGAAGAGTCCGGCCCCGGGAATTCGATCAGCCCGCGGCTGTCCTGCCGTGACGGGGACGTGTTCGCGTCGGGCCACGGCGTCGAGGTTACGGAAACCCTGCGCGACGCCGACGGCACACAGCGGCACTTTCTGGTGCTGAAGTTTCCTTTCCGGGGCGCCGCGGGGGCGCATCTTCTGGGTGGGGTGGCGCTGGATGTTACTGCCAGGATACTGGCCGAAAAAGAGCTGGAATTTCACGCGAGAAACGATCTTTTGACCGGATTACCGAACCGGCGCAGCTTCATGACGGAGCTCGAACTGGCGCTGCGGAAAAGCCCTCATCGCGAGGCTCGGCTGGCGGTGGGCTTTGTCGATCTTGATGGCTTCAAACAAGTGAACGATCTAATGGGACACGAAGCCGGCGATGAGCTGCTGAAGCACGTGGCAATGCGCCTGAAACGCGTTTGCGGCGAAGCGGATATGCTGGCGCGGATGGGTGGCGATGAGTTCACGTTCTTCCTCCGCGACGTTACCCCGGCCAGCACCCAGCGATACGTGGCCGCGGCGCTGCGCGCTCTCAAAGAGCCCTTCTGGATCGGCGGAAAGGAAGTCCTCATCTCCGCGAGCATCGGCGTCAGCCTTTTTCCGGAGCACGGCGCCACCCCCCAACAGCTTCTGCGTCATGCCGATTCGGCAATGTACAGGGCCAAGAGGAATGGCAAAGGGCGCGTCGAGTTTTGGTCGCGATTTAATGGCGATCGGCAGTCTCAGGAGCGAGCTCCGATTTCGGTCGCATCCTGATCGAAGCGCCTGGCCGATCAGCGCTGGATCGGCTTCAGCTTAATATTCCTGAATGCAATCGGATATTTTTGGTATTGCAGCCGGATGGGGCCCTCGGGAAATCTCGAATCGCGTACGTCCACGGTTTTGGTTCCGTTCAGAACCACGATCAGGCGGTCGCCGTCACAGGTGATCTCATAGTGGTTCCAGGCATCCGCCTTGAAGTCGAAGACTCCGTCGGTTTTGGCAGTGCCCACGATCGATCCGGTGTTGTAGCCCTGCGGCTGCTTCCTCCAGATCTGCACTTCGTAACCGCGCGCGAAAACGCCGCTGTTGGTGTCGACGCCGGTTTTGAAATCCGCATCGAGAACGAAATCCTTGTAGTTCGCTTTCAAGGTGAGATAGCCGGCAGGATCTCCGCAGGGAGAGAGGGCGCCATCGATGACTTCCCAGTGGGACGCGCCGGGCGGCACGGGGGCGTTGCCCAGCGGCGTGGAGCAGGCGCGGGGATTGGCACCGACGGCGGGCAGATCGCCGGGCTGCGGGGCGGGCGCTGCCTTCTTTGCCGCGCGTCCGGTCCGGCCTCCACCTCCCGCAGGTGCGACCACCCCGGAGTCCCATCCATTGAGAGTCTTGCCATCGAACAAGAGCACCCAGCCCGCGGCCTTCTCCTGAGGAGTGAGAACGTTATCCGCGGCGACCAGCGCCGCTGCCGCCATCAATACGAGGCAAATCGCTTTCATCGTGCGATGAATATATCAAATCCACTTTAAAGCGATTTGGCAAACGTCTCGAACAGACGCATCTGAACGGGATCGTCGGCCATGTCCTCCGGATGCCACTCCACTCCCATGGCGAACGACGCGCCCGGCAGGACGAAGCCTTCGATTACGTCGTCTTCGGGATCGCGCGCGGTAACCAGCAATCCCTCGCCCAGGCGGCCAACGGCCTGGTGATGACGCGAATTCACCTGCATCCGTGTTGTGCCGTATACAACGTCGAACGGGGGCGAAAGCACGACGTCATGCACCGGAACGCCGCCGGTTTGTTGACGATGTTTGCCGGCGCTGGGCAGATGCTGAATCAACGTACCGCCGCGCACCACGTTAAAGAGCTGCATCCCGCGACAGATTGCGAGCACAGGCATATCGCGTGCCAGCGCCTCGCGCAGCAGCGCGGACTCATAATCGTCGCGCTCGCGGTCGGGAGGCTCGGTCTCCGGATGCCGCTCGGCGCCGTAAAGCGCGGGATCGATATCACTGCCGCCGGTGAGCACGATGCCGCGCACCTCGCCGAGAGACTGCAGCTGTCCGGGAGTAAACGACACCGGTTCCAGATCCGCCTGCCGCAGCGCGTGCTGATAGGGTACGGCCTTATTTGGATTTCGGAACGCCAGCGCTACTATCTTGTTCATTGCGATCCAGACGTCTCTTTAGCGGCACAAGCGCTACCAGAGTAACCGCGTTCAACAGGGCCAGTACGATGGCCACTTCGTAGCGCCCCAGCGCCACCGCCGCTCCGATGGCCCCGGTGTTCCAGATGCTGGCGGCCATAGCGGTTCCCTGGACGCTCATCCCCTCCCGGACGATGGCGCCGCCGCCAACAAAACCGATGCCTGCCACCAGACCTTGCAGGACGCGGGAATTCGCCGCGAAGCCGTCGCTTCCGGGAATGCCGTGAAGGATCAGCAGATAGCCGCAACTGGCCATGGCCACAATGGGAAACGTGCGTACACCGGTAGCGTGCCCCTCCTTCTCGCCCCACCAGCCGGTGGGCATGGAGAGCAGGTAGGCCAGGCCGATCTTTTCAAGCGTCTGCCAAAGCAGGCTCCAATCTGCGGGAAGGGGCGGCATGCTGTTATTGTTGAATCTATTGTCGCCTGAGCCAGCCCATGAAGATCAGCGAAGTTCAAGCTTTCCTCCTCAGCTTCCCGCTTCCGCAGCCGGTCCGGCTGGCGTTTTATGGCGGCGAACGCACGGTTGTGAAGCGCGACGCCATGCTGATTCGCGTGAAAGTTTCGAGCGGTCTGGTGGGTTATGCGCCCGGCCCCGCCAGCCAGCGCGCGTATGACTCGATTCGCGACGTGATTAGGCCATTTCTTGAAGGGCTGACGCTGGCCGATCCCGATGCGCTGCGCGTAAGATTTGAAACCGGCCCCGGGAGCGGCGATGCGGACTTAATGAAGGCTTACTGCGCGGTGGAAATCGCTCTGTGGGATATCTTCGCCAAAGCGCGCGGAGTGCCGATGTCCGAAGCCATCGGCGGGCGCGTGCGCGATCGCATCCGGCTCTACGGAAGCGCGGGCATGTATCAGCCGCCGGAGAAGTACGCGGAAGAAGCCGCCGCCATCGCCGCGCTGGGATTCCGCGGCTACAAGATGCGCCCGGCGCTCGGTCCGGCCGAAGATGTAAGGACGGTTCGGCTGATGCGCGAGGCGGTGGGCCCGGCCATCGATCTGATGATCGATGCGCACACGTGGTGGCGCATGGGCGAGCGCAGTTATTCTTTCGAAACCGTGGAGCGCGTGGCCGGTGAGATGTCGCAATACGATCCGCTCTGGCTGGAGGAGCCCCTGCCGCCAGCCGACCATCGCGCATATGCGGAACTGCGCGCGAAGGACTTGATGCCTCTGGCGTCCGGCGAGCACGAACCGGGTGAGGCAGGCTACCTCGATCTGATCGACTCCGAGAGCGTCGATTATGTCCAGATGGATGTGTGCTGCCAGGGCGGCTTCACGCTGGGCCGCCGGTTGTTTGCCACCATCGCGCGCCGCGAACTGCGTTTCGCTTTCCATAGCTGGGGCACCGGCCTCGAAGTGCTGGCCGCCGCCCAACTCGGCGTTTGCTGGCCCGATACGGTGGTCGAATGGCTGGAGTATCCCTGCTATTCCGGTGACGGGAAGCCGGGGATGTATCCGTTCCCCCTGGCCGCGGAGATTCTCGAAGAGCCGCTGCGCATCGAACGCGGTGAATTGACGGTTCCGCGCGAGCCCGGTCTCGGCATTGAAGTCAATGAAGCCGTGATTGAGAAGTATCCATGGATACCCGGTCCGTGGTCGTATTTCCGTATCGATTCCCCGGCGCAGATGCTGGCGGTGGTGGGGGACCATTCGATTCCCTGGGAGGGCCGGTAAGTTGCCTGGAGCCGCCGTGGTGATGCAACGCGATGTCAGGCAGTACCGCTATCTGGATCTGCTGATCAATGTTTTCCTGGTTGTGCTGATTGTGTCGAACCTGATTGCGCCGAAGTTTGTCGCTGTGGGCTGGCTTAAGTTCAGCGCCGCGCAGTTACTGTTCCCGATCACGTACATCTTCGGCGATGTCTTCACCGAGGTGTATGGTTACGCAGCCGCGCGCCGAGCCATCTGGGTGGGCTTCATGGGTAGCGTGATTATGGCGCTGTTCGGCATCTTCGCGATCCTCTTGCCGCCCGCCCCCGAATTCAAGAACCAGCGGGCGTTTGAAATCATCTTCGGCGTGGTGCCCAGAAACGTGGCGGGCAGTCTGCTGGCCTACTGGGCGGGCGATTTTGCCAACTCATTCACGATCGCCAAAATGAAGCTCTGGACCAACGGGAAGTATCTCTGGACCCGCACCGTGGGATCTACCGTGGTGGGTCAGGCGGTCGACACCACCATCGTCATATTCTTCATCTTCTGGGGCCAGCCGCTCCAGGTGATTGTTGGATTGATCGCCGGAGGTTACCTGTTCAAGGTGACTTATGAAGTGCTGGCTACTCCACTCACTTACTGGGTAGTCAACTCTCTTAAGCGGAGTGAAGGGGTCAATTACTTCGATCGCGACACGGACTTCAATCCCTTTGCCATCAAGTCGGGGTCTTAGCTCTACTTACTTGTGCCGCACCGCGCGCCGGAAATCCGCCACCGACTTGTCTTTCCAGTGCCGGTTGAAGTTATCGAGAGTCGTGAACGATCTCGACTCCATGCGGTCGATATAGAGCTTCCCGTGCAGGTGATCGATCTCGTGCTGGAGAATCCGCGCATACCAGCCTTCCGCCCGGATGGTAACCGGCTCCGCCCGCTCGTTGAGGCATTCCACCCGCACGGCCAGCGCCCGCGGCACAATGGCCGTGAACCCGGCAAGGCTGAGGCAGCCTTCAAAGAAATGCATCTCATCGGCGGCTTCAATCGTCAGCGTGGGATTGACGATCGCCTGGAAGGGCACCGCCACGCGCTTCCTTTCGGCGGCCTGGCCGGGCGGTAATTTGTCGATATAATCCTGCGCATCCTCAATCACCGCCAACTGAAACGGCATGCCGACCTGCGGCGCCGCCAGTCCCACACCCGGGGCGTCGCGCATGGTGTCGCGCATGGCCACGATCAGTTCCTGCACCGGCTGCGACAGAATTTCGTCGCGGCTCAGCGGGCGCGCGAACTGGCGCAGCACGATTTCCCCAGTCTGAACGATCTTGAGAATCATGCCGATCGGGTCATCGAGTTCAATGAGTCATGGAATACAGAACGTCGTTCACGCCGATCCGTATGCCCAGCGCGGAGTATCTTTCCGGATAGCGCGCATCGTCGGCCCACTCCCAGGAATCGCCGATATCGGAGTTAAACGACATGGCGACCATCAGGCGGCCCTTATCGTCATAAATCCCGCGCCAGTGCGGTGTCTCGCCATCCGCCCGGTACGTCGATCCGCGGCGCAGCGCCCACTGGCCGGGAATCTGATAGCGGTCGTCGAGGTCGTAGACGATGTGGAAAACCGGGTCTTTATCGTCGATCTCCACAATCTCCCGGTCGGGAAAGATGACCTTCATGCTGTCCATGAAACGGTTCCACTCGGCCGTTCCCCAGAAATCGTCGAGCATCAGAAAGCCGCCGCGCAGCAGATATTCGCGCACTGTCTTTGCCTGCTGGCGCGTCAATAACCAGTCGCCCATTTCGCCGGCCACCATCCACGGCCAGTTGTAGATGTCGTCGCCATCGTCGGGATTGACGGGCTGTTCAACCGAGCGCACGTGGAGCCGCGTCAGACGCCGCATGGCGAGGGCGAAGTTGCGGTCGGCGCGCGGATAATCCTGCGACCAGCTGGTCCCGCCCTCCCGCCAATCGCGGTATCCGCCGAAACCGATGGGCCGCGAATAAAGCCCGTTGGGATGGGGCGGATACATCAGGCGCGCCTGTATCCACTCTGTTTTTTCCTGAGCGTCGTCAGGCAGTCCGACGTCGTCGTAGGGCTCGAGGCTGCGGTAGATCCGCCAGGGGCGCGGAGCGGAACCCGAGGCGGCGTAGAGCCCCGTCAACAGCGCTAACCCGCTGCCCGACAGCCACAGCGCTTTGATAAGCGTCATCGTGCGGACCCAAACCGAGGATAGCATCCGGCCCGGCGGACCGCTTCCGGGAATTGCTGTTGACATTCGACACCAACGCTGGCATGCTGGTGTCGAATCTCGACACTATGCCCTCAGAATCACGACTGGACCTGCTTCAGGGAACTCTCGATCTGCTGATTCTGCGGACGCTGCGGATCGGCGCGATGCACGGCTGGGCGATCTCGGAGAGAATCCAGCAGATTTCGCTGGAGGTGCTGCAGGTCAACCAGGGATCGCTCTATCCGGCGCTGCACCGGCTGGAGCATAAGGGCTGGATACAGGCCAAATGGGGAATCTCCGAACTGGGCCGCCGCGCTCGCTTTTACCATCTCACGGCCATGGGCAAGAGGCAACTGGAGATTGAGAGCGAAAACTGGGCGCGCCTCACAGCGGCGATCGGGCGGATCATGGAGGCCACCTGAACATGGTATGGCGTGACATGTGGCTGCGCCTGCGCGCCGCCTTGTTTCGAAGCCGCGTGGAGCGGGAACTGGCGGATGAACTCGCCTTTCACGTCGAAATGCAGACGCGAAAGAACCTCGAGGCCGGCATGTCCGAAGCGGAAGCGCGTCGTGCCGCGCGGCTGCAATTCGGCCGTGAGAGCGCCGTCAGGGAAGATTGCCGCGACGAACGCCGCATCCATCCCGTTGAAACGCTGCGCCAGGATATTCGCTACGCCTTGCGCGGCTTCCGGCGCGCACCCCTGTTCGCATTGACCGTGGTAGCCACCATCGGGCTCGGGCTCGGCGTCAACACCGCGGTTTTCACGATCTTCAACGCTTACGCGCTGCGGCCACTGGCGGTGCGGGACCCCTGGTCGCTCTACCAGCTGAGTTGGCTGAACCGAGCCGGCAAGGAGCACGCTTTGTTCACCTGGCGTCAGTATGACGAATTGCAGGCCGGCAATCCCGCGTTTTCGGAGCTCCATGCCGCTCGCGGGTTGCCGGTCCGGGTAAACGGGCGACAGTGTTTCGCGGAGCTCGTGACGGGCAATTACTTCCGCATGCTCGGAGTGGACGCCTTGCTGGGACGAACGCTGACGCCGGAGGATTCCGCGGTGCCCGGGCGCAACGCGGTCATGGTCCTGAGTACCGCGGCATGGCGAAATCTGTTCGCCGCCGATCCGAATATTCTGGGCAGAAAACTTTTCGTCCGCGGCTATCCGTTCCAGGTGGTCGGAGTGGCGCGGGAGGGTTTTGCCGGTCTGGGCGAACAGCCCCGCGATCTCTGGATACCGCTGAGCATGTACTCCGAGGTTGCCGAAGGCGCGGACGTTGCCGGGCCACAATCGCCCGCGCTGCTCAACATCGTGGTCCGGCTGAGGCCCGGCGTCGGCGAGCGGCAGGCGCGGGCGCTGCTGACCCCGTCGATCGGCCGCCTTATGCCCCAATTGCCGGAGGCGGATCGCGCGGTCGGCGCCGGTCTGCAGTCGCGCGCCACATCGGTACACATCAGTCCCGAGGGGTTCACGGTTCTTTTGCCGATCTTCAGCGCTTTCGGCCTGGTGCTGCTGATCGCCTGCGCCAACGTGTCCAACATGATGCTGGCCCGCGCCATGGCGCGGCAGCGAGAGATCGGCATCCGGTTATCGCTCGGCGCCGCGCGGGCGCGCCTGATTCGCCAGTTACTGACCGAAAGCATCATGCTGGCCCTTCCCGGCGCGGTAGCCGGCCTCTTCATCTGTCAGGCTATGTTGGGCGCGGGTGTACGCCTCATGTACGCGACGCTGCCGGCCGAGTTCGTCGAATTTGTCCGCGTCGCCCCGCTCAACCCCGATGTGCGTGTCTTCGTCTTCATGACGGCGGCGGCGGTGCTCTCGGCATTGTTCTTCGGGCTTGCTCCGGCCATCCAGGCCACCAGAACCAGCGTGGTGCAGGCTGCACGCGGCGATTTCGGCCACGAATTCCGTCCGCAACGGCTGCGCAACGCACTGGTTATTGTTCAGATTGCCGTATGCTCGCTGCTGCTCATCTGTTCCGGCGTCCTGCTTGATGGCGCGAATCGCATTCACGACCTCAATATCGGGTTCCGCACCCACGATGTGGTGTGGATCGAGCTTCTGGACAAATGGCGGGATCGCGTGCTGACGCAACTCGATCGGGAGCCGCTGGTGAATACTCTGGCGGCGACGGCGGCAGTTCCTCTCGAAGCGGGACTTCCCTCCGCGAAGATTTCCGTTGGTGACGGGAAGCTCGCCGACTCTTCTTACGATTACGTGTCTCCGGAATTTTTCGATGTGCTCGGCGTTTCGATCATTCGCGGCCGGAATTTCAGTAAGGAAGAAGCCCTGGCGGGCGCGCCCGTGGCGATTGTCAGCGAAACCGTTGCGCGGCGCCTTTGGCCGGACAGCGATGCACCGGGGCAATCCCTGCGCCTCCTGCCGGACCCGCGCAGCAGCCTCAGCGGCCGGACGCCGTTGCGCGATCTGGTGGTGCGGGTAGTGGGAGTCGCGCGCGATATGAACACCGGCCTCGTCGAAGATTACACCAGCCGAACGCTTATTTACTTCCCCACCCATCCCCGCGCGGCGGGCACCGTACTCATCATGCGGGTAAATGGCGACCCTGAAACAGCGCGGCAGAGTATCGACCGGGCACTGGCGGCAGCCGCGCCGGGCGCCGTCGACAGGATTCACCGGATGCAGGAACTGGTGGCGGGCCGTGTGTACCCGTTTCGCGTGACGTACTGGGTTTCAGCGGCCCTCGGGATCCTCGCTCTGCTGCTCACGGTTTCCGGCATCTATGGCGTTATCTCGTACCTGGTCGCGCAGCGCGTGCGCGAGATGGGCATTCGCATGGCGCTCGGCGCTACGGCACGATCGATCGTGGGGATGGTGCTGAAGCAATTGTTGCGTCTGGCCGCGGTGGGGATCGGCATTGGCGGCGCCCTTGCCCTGGGAGCGTCCCGCGCCTTCGCCTCCGCGCTCGTGATGATGAATACGTTCGACGCAACAGCCTTCCTGTCGGGCATACTGCTGGTGCTGGCCGCGTGCCTGGCGGCGGCGTTCGTCCCGTCGCTCCGCGCCGCGCGCATCGATCCGATGACCACGCTGCGCCACGACTAGCCGCGTGTTGCGTTCCGATTTGCTACGTGCTACGATATTACGCAAAACGTAATAATCATGTCAGACCCCACATTGCTCGTCCTTTCGAGCCTGGCGGACGGCGATAAACACGGCTACGCCATGATGCAGGATATTGAAGCGTTCGCCGGCGTTCGGCTCGGCCCGGGAACGCTGTATGGCGCGATTACCAGGCTTGAACAGAATGGCTGGATCCGGCCTGTGGCATCGACGGATCGCCGGCAGCCGTACACCATCACGCCGTCCGGGCGCCTTCATCTTAAGACAGAGTTGGGTGGCTTGCAGCACGTCGTCAGGACCGGGCTCGCGAGGTTGAAAAACGCATGAACCGCCTGGCACGGTCGCTCATTCGCCTTTATCCCGCGGCGTGGCGCAAGCGCTATGGGGCTGAGTTCGAGGCTTTGCTTGAGGAGGCTCCGCAGGGGTGGTCCGCAGTCTTCGATTTATTCACAGGAGCAATCCGCATGCAGCTCTCGATTCCGTCGTTTCCTAAGTTGGCGCTGATGCTTTCCGTGGCGGGGTTACTGGTGGGTTTCGGCGCGTCTTACCTCGTGACTCCGCGATACATCTCGACGGCGGTGCTTTCGTATGACGACACCCGCGAGCACGCGGCGGGACGCCAGGATTTGTTGCACAGCCAGAGCATTGTCATGAGCCGCGCATCTCTTTATAGCTTGATCCAGAACCCCCGGCTGCAACTTTATCCGGCAGACGTGAGGAACCTCCCGATCGAAGACGTAATTGAGGAAATGCGCCGTAACATTCAGATCAGCCTGGCGACCACGGGCGGGCCCCCGGCGCTCTTCCGGATCAGCTTCACCTATCACGACCGCCTGAAGGCGCAGGCGACGGTCCAGGCGTTGGCCTCCCGTTTCGCGGAAGAGAACAATTTACACGAACGCCTGCAGAACCTCGCCCGCCTGCCCGGCCTGAGCGAAGAGCGCACGTTGATCGCGCAACTGGAATCGAGAATCGCTACTCTCGAACAGCGCGCCGGCATCGCGCCGTCGCCGGCCCTCAGCTCCGCGCTGACGGCTCCGGAGGCCGCCGGCTTCGGAAATAACGCCACCAGTGTCGAGGTGATCGATCCGCCTGGTCTTCCCACCGAGCCCATCTGTCCCAAGCGCTCGGCGTTCGCCGCGACCGGCTTCGGCGTGGGTTTCGTCGTGGCCCTCATTTTCGCGATCTCCCGCCGGCGCTTCCGGTCAACCGCGCCGATTCCAGCCTCACTTGCATAGAGGGGCTCGCGTACGATGTGGATGTGAACGTCACTGTCTCTATCGACGACGACCTCATGAAGAAGGTGAGCAGGATCGCGGCAGAGCGTCATATGACGCTTAACGCCATGATTTGCGAATATCTCGAAAAGATCGCCAGCGAGGACGCAGCCTTCGGCCGCCAAGGCAGAGCGCGGGATGTTCTTGAGAAAACATTTAGAGACCTTGAATTCCGCGTTGGCAAGCGCACGAGGAAACGGGAAGGCCTGTACGAACGGCATTCTGGTATATGAAGCCGCCCGCGTTTCCGGAACAGGTCGCGACCGCGGTTAACGCACTGCACCCGATCCGCCTGATTGCGCCTGATGCCCGGATCGTAGTTCGCGCGGCAGAAGCGCACGCGAAATATGGGTTACATTTCTACGACTGCATGATCGTTGCGGCGGCAGAGCGGGCCAACTGCTCGCGAATCTGGTCCGAAGATCTGAATGCCGGGCAGAGCTACTTCGGGGTCGGCGTCGAGAATCCATTCGCCTGATCGACAGCGCGCCGACTACAGCGTCATGACGAACGCCACGACGTCTTCTTTTTCCTGTTCGGTGAGGCGATCTTTGAAGGAGGTCATCTCGGCGGGACCGGTGTTGACGATGTCGAGAATCTGGTCGTGTGTGGCCTTTCGGCCATCGGGCAGTTTGCCGTCTTTGATCCCCTGCAGACCCGGCCCGACTCTCTCGTCTTTGCTGTACGCATCGTGGCAGTCGTCGCAGCTCATCTCGAACACCACTTTGCCGCGCGCCGCATCGCCACGTGGGGCGTCCCTGCCACTTTTATCCTGCAGCGCGAAGGCTGCGGCACAGCCGAGAAGCAGGGTAAAGATCGCGGGCCATCTACTCATCCTTTAATGTTATTCCCGCCAACCAGCGCCGCAGGGCGACGACCGACCACACCGCTTCGACCAGGCCAAACGGCCACGCGCCCTGCAGGAAACCATAGGCCGACCCCAGCACGCAGGAACCCGCAAACGCCAGAATGAACCACCGGCTCCGGCTCTCCAGTGCGTAACAGACCAGCATGGCGGTGACGGCGAAGAGGCCAAATGCAGTCAGAGCGCTCAAGCGGCCGGGCCGTGCTTCAGGGTTTTCGAGTCTGGGCGCCCGGCACCCTGGGGGACATCCTGAAGCCTGAGAGCGGCGATCAGTTGGAGCAGCGTCGGCCAGGACAGCACCAGTAAGACCAGGAACAGAGCGAGCACAATCAGGGCATTCATGCGCGGTATAAACCTCCGGCGGCACTCATCGCGCGATCGGGTGAGAGCAATTCGGGCAGTGCCATCGGCACGGTGAGTGGATAAGCCGGGATATTGGCCGCGCTCTCGCCGGCGGGAATCTCCTGAATGTAACCGTGTTTCACCGAGAGAATCCGCCACGCCCTCACGATTTGTCCCGCACGTTCACGGGATAGTCCGTAGCGATGCGCAATATCGAACAGCGACCAGCCACGCACGAAATAGAGGACCGCGAGCCGCCACTGGATATCGCAGCGCGATTGCTTATCCCAGGTCGGCGCCTGCGAGGGAAAACTGACACGATTGGTGCGCACGGCCTCGCGTAGTTCATGACTTTGTAAAGTGGTCAGATCCATTGAGGTCACCCCCGTGTTCAGAGTCTAAAGGGGCGGATGTCAGGAGTGCATAAGGCGCGGCTAAGTAATTTGAGCGGCTCTCCTTGATTATTTGAATATGGCCGATAAAGGATATTGCTCGCATGGATCAATCATGATTATTATTCACGTGACTCATGTATTTACTGCGAAACTTTTATGGTTTTATGATGTGTTAGGCTATGGTGTGTGAGTGCGCGCCGTGGGCCGCCGCCTCTTTTAGGTTTTGCTTTTGTACTTCATCTTTACCAGAGGCGGTCCCGGTCCGTCATGTTCAACTGCGATCAGAACAAAAGGCATGTCTTCGAATCGACCCATTTTTATATGTCGCATGGCCTCGGAGAGCTTCGCGACCCGGTCGGTTAGAAACATACCAAGGACATCGCTGGGCACAACGAGCACAGCAAGATCTATGGCCCCCTGTAACAGCTGATTTCTCAAGTGAATCAGGTCCACGGAGATCAGATCGCTTCGGCCCGAGACCTGAAGCTCCACGCCGATGCAAATATGCCTGGGACGACCATTGATTGCCTGTCTCTTTACCCAATCAACTCCGCCGGAGGTCTTCTTGGTCCATCCCCCCGCCCGGCATGGAACCGCTCGTCGATCCTCTTCCGTAACGCGCCGGCGCCGTTCGAGTCCTTCTTCTCTTCTACCAGCAGTACAAAGCCGCTTATAATACTGCGGACTTCGGCGAGAAGTTCATCAAGTCCAAGTCGGTCGATAAGCGCTTCGGCCCCATCGAAGGTTTGCTCTTCAGCGATTTTTGGCATGCGGGTACAGGAATCCTCAGCTCCGGCTTGGATTCTTTAAACAATTCCGCCAACTCCAGCGGCACTCCCTGTGTAGCACTCGGCAAGTTTCGAGAGAAGCGCTCCCGGATCAAATCGCAATCGACGATCTCGGTGCCAATCCAATGGCGATTCAACTTCTCGGCAGACTCGAACGTCGAACCACCTCCTCCAAAAGGGTCAAACACTACATCGCGCTCGTTTGTCGAAATCTGAATGCATCGGGCGGGCATTACAGGTTTCAGTTCATTGATGCCCCAGCGCGCCTTGAACTGACTGTGGCGTGCTGGCGAGGTATCGTCCCAGATGTCGGTGAGATTGAGGCCCAGAGGATTCAGTGCCTTCCGGTGTCCACCGTAATCCTTAATGGGGCATTCCGGCTTTTTAGTGGGTTGAGGGCATAAGGTCGAGGCCGCCGCAATGGAAGTAGATGGCTGTAACGAAGTTGCGGGTACTGCGGAAGCCGCGGGCAGTGTACTTCACCCACTGGATCTTTGAGTTAATGGATTCACTGGCGGCATTGGTGATGCGATGCCGGAGGTAAGTGATGATGTTTTCAAACCGCCGGTGGATCATGCGCGCTTTTTCGACGATGGGTTTTAACCGGCACCGGGTAGCCCAGCTTCGCCAGCCGCTGTAATGGCGGCGGGCGGGCCTTTCATAGAAGTGGGCTTCGCGTCGAGTTGGCCTTCGCGGTAAAGTTTCCGTCAATGAAAGATCTGGTGGGAGTTGACGCCGTGGCGGCGGGCAAGGACGGCGACAGAGGCCCCCGATCGCAGCGATTCTTCGACGATCTGACGGCGCTCCTGCTTCGAACGGAAACGGCGCTTCGCTTTGGGCTCTTCAGCCGTTATGAGTTCGGTGCTTCGGATCGTTTCCATCATCCTGAAAAACGCCACTCGGGCTTCTTCAAGGATGCCGGGGTCGGGCTACACGGGCTGCTAGCCTTTCAAGGCGGTATTCACCGTACGCTTAGGTTGGAGCACGGCGACAC
>JBEKAQ010000037.1:0-44428 GCA_050015835.1 Bryobacteraceae bacterium
ACAGCAGATGCGTCTGCTTTGTCCGGCAATTCGCTTCCGCCTGAATCGAATCGGCAAACAGCTCGTTGAAGCGCCGCAGATCGGCGGGTGAATCGCTGGGCGATTCGCATTCCAGCAACTGGCGTATGAAGTCGACGACCTCCGGCTGCCGCTGGCGCGCCCATACAAGGAGTGGGTCCATATTGGTCTTACTTCGCGTTCGCCTTTGGGTACGGGGACGGCTTCGGCGAATCGGATTCCTTCGGCGCTTCCTCGACATATCCCTTCAGGTTCTCCTCGAAAAAGGACGTCTCCTCGTTGAGAAGCTGCATGTGCGCCTCCCGCCCCGTGACGCCATGCGTCTTTTGTGAATAAACCAGCATGTAGAACTGCTTGCCCGCATTCTCCAGTGCGTTCGCCATCTGGATGGTGTTCTGGAAGTGAACGTTGTCGTCTTCCATGTTGTGGACGATCAGCAGCTTCGTGCCTTCGAGGTTCGCCGCTTTGGTCTGAGGGGACGTGGATTTGTAGGCCTCCGGGTCTTCTTCCGGCAGCCCCATATAGCGCTCGGTGTAGATGCTGTCGTAGTTGCTCCAGCTGGTCACCGGCGCCCCGGCGACGGCAGCCTTGATCAGGCCCGGCGCGTGGGTAACCGTATAGAGGGTCATGTAACCGCCGTAGCTCCAGCCGTAGAGACCGATGCGTTTGGGATCCACCAGGCCATGGGAGACCAGGTACTGAATGCCCTCCTTCTGATCCGCCAGTTCGTGCTGCCCCATGTCGTGGTAAAGCACCGACTCGAACTGGTGGCCGCGCCCCGAGGATCCGCGATTATCCAGCTGCCAGACTACAAAGCCTTTGTGGGCGAGCACCTGATCCCAACTGACGCCTTGCCACGCATTGCTGACGTATTGAGCGCCGGGGCCACCATAAACCGTTACCACTGCCGGGTACTTCACGCCCGGCCTGAAACCCGCGGGCCTGATCAGGCGAGCGTAAAGCTGCGCGCCGTCGGAAGTCTTCACCGGCACGATTTCGGTGGGCAGGATATCGTATTCGGCGCCGGCGGCGTCCGGCTCCCGGAAGATCCTGAATTCCGTTCCCTCGCCGGTATAGATGGTGCTGCGCGGAGCCGCCGTCAGGCTGCTGAAGTCGTCCATGTAATACAGGGCGGTCGGCGCGAGGGAAACCTTGTGCGTCCCAGGGTAGATCGAAAGGCGCTTCTTGCCCGAACCATCGAATGCGATCGAATAAATCTGGCGCTCGAGCGGGCTCTGCTCGGTGGAAGTGAAGTAAACCAGATTGCGCGCCTTATCGACGCCCAGCACTTCATCGACTTCCCAATCGCCGCTGGTCAGTTGCTTGCGCACCTTGCCATCCGTGCCGCAGACATAGAGGTGGCGGAAGCCGGTACGCTCACTGGTCCAAAGGAACTCATCGTCGCCGCCGAGGAAGATCGGCTCGCCCTTGACGTTGATCCAGAAACGATCCTCCTCGTGCAGGACCGTCCGGGAAACACCGGTGTCCACGTTGGCGAGCAGCAGATCGAGCTTGTTTTGCACGCGGTTCAAACGCTCCGCCAGAATTTCCTGGCTGGAGGGCGCCCAGACGACGCGCGCCAGCAGGGAGCCGCGCGGCTCGCCCAGCTCCATCCAGCGGGTGGCGCCGCCTTTAACCGGTACCACTCCCAGCCGTACTTCGGCATTCGGATCGCCGGCCTTTGGATAGCGCTCCGGCTCGAGCACAGGGTGGGTAGTCAACAGCGACACCTGAGGGAAGACGGGTTCGCGGCTGACATCGAATTGCAGGTAGGCGATCGACTGGCTGTCGGGCGACCACCAGTGCGCGGTCGCAAGATCGAGCTCTTCCGGATAAACCCAGTCGAGCAGGCCGTTGAGCAGCGTGTCGGAGCCGTTGGTGGTCAACTGCGTCACCTGTTTCGTCGCCACATCCAGACAGAACAGGTCGGATCCGCGGCGAAACGAAACGTATTTGTTATCGGGCGAGAGCTTGGGATCGCGCTCGGGGACGGCGGTCTGCGTGAGGGCGTCGAAGCTCCCTTTATTGACGTCCACCACAAAGAGATCGCCCGATGCCACCACCAGCAGCCGCTTGCCATCGGCGAACCACTGAACGTCGCTCTCGCCGACGCGCCGGTTGGTCCAGTCGAAGACGGCTGAGGGAGGAGCTTTCACGGCGGCGTTATCGAGTTTACCGAGGGCCACGATCTCGCGCTGGCGACCCGATTTTACGTCGTACAGAAAAAGGGTATTGCGGTCGTTCAGCACGAATCTGGCGCCATCGGGCGCCCAGACAATCGCCCCGGCGCTGTGGCCCGCGAGGGTGGGCGCACTGCCGATCACCGTCTCGATGGTGATCGGTTTTTGGGCCCCGCGGCATGGAGGTAAACCCAGCGGGGAAAGCGCCGCGGCGATGAGCGCAATTGCGGGAATGGCAGACGCCGGACGGAGTTCCATAGAAGCCTCAATTGTAGCTTTTCAGGGCTTATTGATTTCACGACGGTTAGAGCCGCGGCGTCGCGTGGGTGAGCAAAGACTGAGGATTTTTAATTCCGCGGGCCGCCCGAATACCTTGACAGCGCCCAACTCGGGAATCAATCATTTATGAGGCGGATGTTTATCCGTACACGGCTGGTTGGCAGCCTGAAGGAAACGATCGATTCATGAAAACTACTGTTCGCAATTTGATTTCGGCCGGTTTAATTTGTGGAGCGGCCATCGTGACGACTACGGGAGCCTGGGCCGCGGATGCGGCTGCCGGTGCGGCCACCTACTCGTCGAAGTGCAAGACCTGTCACGCGGCCGACGGCTCGGGTAATCCGGGAATCGCCAAAGCCATGGGCGTGACGCTCAAGCCGCTGGCCGGCGCGAGCGACGACGACATTAAGAAGGCTGTTACCGCGGGTGTCGGGAAGATGAAGCCCGTTGCCGGAATCGCCGGTGCGGACCTCGATAATCTGGTCGCCGCGGTTCACGCGCTGAAGAAATAAGCGAGTCCATCATCGCGGATGAACTTTTGAAAGCCTGCGCTACTCGTGTGGAGCGCAGGCTTTTAGTATTCACCGCGCCCTGGTTTGCGGATACACCGGAGAAACGATCGCGTTCTGGTGACATTCCGAGCACGTGTTCTGGTAGGTGTGGCAGGTTAAACAACTGCGCAGGTCGAGCATCGCCGGATAGGCATGGGCGCCTCCCTTGAACTGCGCCAGAGGCTCATGACTGCGCGGCAGTTCGTTGTGGCAATCGCTGCAATACGCCGCCGTGTGGCAGGTGGCGCACTGCGTGCGGTCGAGGGCTGCATACTTGCCGTGCAGATCGTCTTTCCAGCGTGAGGTGTGGTTGGCCGGCAGCATCACCGCATGGCATGAGTTGCACTGCGCGGTTCCACCGGCGGATGCGGCCACGTTCTGGTGGCAGACGAAGCACTTCGCGTCGGGCTGCAAAGACTCTTCCGCGTGGTGGGTGCGGAAAGCTTCGGTGTGGAAATCCGGCTTCACACCCTTCGTGTGGCTGAGCGGTACAGCCGTGTTGGTGACGGTGGTGTCGGAGTGGCAGGTCTTGCAATTCGACATGCGGAACTCGGCATTGATGGACTTGGCCGAATCGTGGCACTGGACGCAATCGATCATCTTCGGCAGCGTTATGTCCTGAATGCCGGTGCTGTGCGGAATCGCATAGTGGCAGGTGGTGCAGTGCAGATCGAACTGATCCTTTACCTTGAAGTGCGCCACATGGTTAAACGAAATATTGACATACTTACCCTGAACCTCATGTGCGCCGGTGAATTGGCGCGTCTCGGTGAAGCCAGGGTTCTCGATCTCTTCCGGCGTGTGGCAGCCGCGGCAGGTGTCGGCGCTCAGTTGGGCGTTCAGCTGCGGCGTCATACCGGGCTTCGAATGGCAGACGGCGCACTGTTCGTGGCCGGGGAACGTGGCGAAGACTCCCTGGGCGTCGAACTTATGACAAAACGTACAGTCGGCGCGAAAGCCGGTCTTGGGATCGATGCGCGCCTTGGCGTCGACGTGTTTCGAATGAGCGAACTGGAACAGGATGGCCCGGCTGCCTTTGTAGCGGGGGAACGGCAACAGGTCGGCGGCGCCGGTGGGCGGGAACGCAGAGTGGCATTGCGCGCACACAACCTGCTTCAGATTGGTATTGAAATCGTCGCTGTGACAGGTCATGCACTGATCGTGGCCGGGACGCTTCAGGGTCACCGAACCAGCCTGAACCGCGACATGGCACAGGCTGCATTCGAGCGTCCCGCCCAGCTTCTCCTTATGGAACGAATGGATGAAGAAATTCGACTGCGGTGCGGGCGCGCTCTGGGCCAGTAAAGAAAGCGAGAACAGCGGAAGAGCCAGGATCGGCAGCAGCGGGCGAAGGGGGAAGCGTGACATGTAGGCTCTCTTCATGGTGGATTCCGGTCAGTACTTCCAGTTCAGTCCGAGCCGTAACATCTGGGAATTCTTGATATCCGGTGCGAGCAGGAAAAAGTCGTTATCGAGGGAGTAGTCGAAAAATACCCGGGTGCGGCGGTCGACACGTACCCACGCGCTGCCGAGCACACCGCTCTGGTGCAGATTAGTCAGATAGAAGAAGGGGTCCTGCTCGCTGATGCGGCGATAGTACACGCCCCCGCTCAGATTGAAGCGGCCTTCACCGAAGGCGCGCCGGATATTGGCGGTCAGATCTTTGACGCTGGTTTCGCCGGTTCCCACTTCGCCCGAGAGAGTGGTGTTATCGAGAGGGCTAAGCCGATCCGAGTTACGTTGATGGTATTCGAAATCCACTTCGATCCGGTTGCCGGGGAAGTACTGGCCGTTGAAGCGGTAGTCCTCGAACGAAGTATCGAATGGGCCGATGTTGCTCATGTTGTTCAGGTGGCGTACGACGACGGCCGCTCCCGCCCGCAGGGTGGAAAGGAACTGGTGGTGTCCCTCGACGTTGAATTGGCTATAGGGGGCAAGCGGCCCGAGATAGAGGCGGTAGAGAGGACTGCTGGCCGCCAGATTCTTTTCGTCGCTCGTGTAGTCGTAGGTGTAATCGTTGCCGGTAAGCTTCTGGAAGTAGCCGAACCGCAGCGTGTCCCTGCCGTTTTTCGACGTATAGATGGCCGCGGCGTTCAAATCGACGGGAGATCCGCCGTAGGCCCGGAAGTACTCGGAAAAAAGCCAGCGGTTGTTGATCCGCTTACGAAACACGGCCTTGTTCGACGCCCTGATATACATCAGGGTTTCGAGCTCGAGCGACGTATCGGAATTAAACTTCAGCGTCAGATTGGCGCCGCCGATGCCCCGCTGTTCCGGGTCCGAGAAGAGCGAAAAGCGCCGGCCGCCATAGATCTCAAAATCGAATTTCTGCTTGTCGACGTTATAGGATGCACCGTCGAGCGACGCCAATTCGGCGCCGTAAATGTTCAGGCGGCCGAACTCGATGGTCGATCCCGCAAACACCCCATCGGTGGGCTTGCTGTTGATCTGGACGGTGGCGTCGAGGAATTCCAGCAGACGATTTCCGGGTTGCCGCTCGGAGATATTCTGGGCCGGCGATCCGATATCCGAGTGGGTGACGTCCTGCAGGTAGCGGAACGCGAAATGCGTGTTGATGCGATCGGAGCCAAAGCCATTGGTGCCGAAATCGATGAATTCTCCCACACGATTGGCGCCGGGCTGGAAGGCGGCCGGCGAGGGAATGCCGGCGGGATTGAACGTTCCGGTATCGGCGGCGTTGATGACGCCCGAATTGGTCGGATTGCCCGTGAAGTTAGTCTCGTATCGCTCGTACGTAGTGCGGGTGTCGAGGAAAAAATGGGTCAGGAAGTTGTCGAATCCAGTGGGCCTCGCCCCCGACTGACTTTGCTGCAGCACGGGATCCACAGGGGCAGTGGGGATGAAACCGGTAATCAGCTGATCCCACGCCGCACCTATATCAGTCGGAGCCGCGGGGGCTGCCGGCGTCCCGGTGGACTGCGCGAAGGCAGCAGCGGTCTGCCCCAAAACCAGCAGAGCCGCGAACGAGTACGGCAGAGCCTTGCGTGTCGCAGCCCTTGGGATCAAAGCGCCAAGCTGTGAAGTGGCCATTGTGGTTGTCAGAACCTTTTGTACACCAGCGCCGATATTTTTCAAATACCGTTTTTCGGGCGCCGCGCAATTTTGTGGTTGCGGCGGCGAACTCTTTTAACGTGGACGACCAGCCAGTGGTGCCGGACGGTCACTGGGCGCAAGTTTCGCCAGCCGCGCTTTAGCGAGTTGAATACGCCAGGGGTAAGTATCGGAATGCCATTGCGTCGCCGCCAGATAGGCTTGTAACTGGGTTATCTGGTCTGCCGTGTCGCCCAGTTCGGCATATATGCCCGCGAGCGACCAATGCACGTGCGCGTTGTTGGCTGTATCTCCCGTCAGCGACGTGTAGGTCGCGGTCACGGGCGAGAGCGCGAGCTCCGCCTGGTAAGCGGCGATCGCACTCTGGAGCAAAGCGGTCTGTGCCGGCGGGCTGGTGGCGGCCGCGGCTTCCACTTCGTACGCCTCTCCGATGTATTCGTTCACGCCCAGACGCAACGCGTCGATCTGTAGCACCTGCTGGAACAACGCGATAGCCTGGCTGGGATTGGTCTGCATCAGCAGATTACCCAGTCGGAGGCGCGGCGTAAACATGCACGGAGGCGGGTTGACGTTGGGCGAAACCGGCGGCGTGGTAGTGAATATCTGGCAGGTGCCATTGCTGACACTGTTCATCGAGATGGCGGTCTGGTAGTCGGAGATGGCGTCCGTCGTGTCCTGGAGATCGTCCTGATAATGAATGCCCCGCTGCACGTACTCCCACACGGTGGTGGGGGTGGTTATGCCCAGCAGGTTCCAATCCACCCGGCCTTCGAAAAAGAAAGGATTCCGGTTCATGTAGTTCGGGTTGTCCGACTGGAATGTCACGCCGGGAACATAGGGGCCGCTGCCGGTCGTCAGCCCCCCTGTAAGAGTCTTCTGGGCCATGGCGCCCGATGCAAGGGCCAGCACTGCCGAAACCATCGGGAGGCCTTTGCGCGCGCTCACTGAACACCTCCAATGGTGGCCGTAGTGTCGGACGAAGTCAGATCGAGGTTGGTCTTCAAATAATTGTCGATAGTGGATTCCGTGACAATCTGCTTGTCCCCGCCGGGACCGTTGGGCCCTGTCGTCTTGATCAGATAACGGATGAAAACCGGCGGGAAGTGCTCATCGTTAACCTGCGCATGGATATGCAGCGGAGGCGCGAGCGTCACGCCCATCTCATTCAGTTCCTCCTGCGTGGGCATGGTGAACGTATAGCGGAACTGGCGCGGCACCAGCGGCTGCAGCGAACGGTAATTATCGACCGTGTTGGCCGTTGCGGCGTTGAACGTCTCCTCGTAGTGAGGGGTTGTCGGAACAATTGCTTTCCCTGTCGCATCGGAGCGGCCCAATGATGTGCCGGGGGCGAAGATGACGGTGAGCTCGTTGCGGAACAGCACGAGACCCTGGTCGATGCCGCCGTAGACGCGGTCGTCGGGACCGTTATCCGGACCGAGTTCGAAGACCAGGTTTTTCGATCCGTTATTGGCCGAACCTGTTGCATAGCTGCCCACCGGCACGGCGTGGCCACCATCCACGACTACGTGGATATGTTCGTTATCCTCATCATCGAGGTTTCCATCCGGCCCGTTTACGCCGACGTCGGGATGCGGTTTATCGACCCTGTAGCCGGACTGGTAAAGCACGAAGCCGTTATTGTCCGTGACCGCCATCTGAATATAGGCGGTGCGTTCCTGCGAGAAACCGGCCGGATAGCGGTGTCCACTGAGACCTACGGCATCGACGCGAGCCGTGTAGGGCTGACCGAGCACGGCGTTCGTATCTGAGTTGGCCACGCTGATTCGCGAGGCGTTTTCGAGTACATCCTGTCTCCTCGTGGCCAGAGCGAGGGGAATGCCGTAGCCATCGACCCCGGATACGTAAGGGTCGGGATAGTCGGAGCCGAGACGCGCCTGCAGCTCCGAGACGCCCAGCAGCGGAACGTCGGTGCCGGCGAAGTAGTGGGTCACGACCTGGCGAAGATCGAGTGGAGCATTTTGATCGGTTGAGACGCCGGGCACGGCCGCGAAGTTCATGGGGAAAATGGCCGGAGTGGCGCTGGTAATCGTCATGCCTCCCACCGTGTACGTGGAGGTTCCGGCGAACGGGAACAGCGACATGTGGCAATCCTGGCAACGGATTACCTTGCCGAAGGGATTGTTGGTGCTGTTATAGGCACCGACCTGCCACTCGGTCGAGAGGTTTTCCAGACGGAGGAAGAGGAGGCTCGTGGAATTCGTATTGTACTCGTAATGCGCGTAGTCCCCAGGACCGCCGCCGGGCAGCCGCACATCGTGGCAGGTGTTGCAGAAAGCGCCGCTGTTCAGGAAAGCGATCTTTGACTGATCCTTGCTCGCCACGTGGAAGTTGTTCTTCACGGCGACCGCATCGGCAAACGGTCCCACCTTCTCAATGGAAGAATTGAGGAGCATGCTCATATTCCCGAAGCCGTCGCGCTGGAAGCTGCGGTTGATGTCGGGTCCGGCTTCATTGTGGCAGAAGTCGCAACTGATACCGGCTGCCGCCAGCGCCGGCTGAGATCCGGCGGGGGGCAGTCCTCCGATGATCGGAGGCAGGAGTTGATTGCCGTTCGAATCCGCTATGACGTAGTCCCGCAGAGGCCGGAAAAGATCGGGCCGGAAGGCCCCGGCGACAGCCAGTGGCTGGGTCGCGGTCGAAACCAGCTCGGGCACGATGCGCTGCGCGGGATTTTCGCCCAGGCGCTCGATATTCGCATTGTGGCAGGTGTAGCAGAAGCCAGCCTGGAGTTGCCGGACCTCGGTCATTACCGGCGAGGTAAACATGTTGGTCTTAAGAGGAGTCCCGTCCGGCAGGATGACCGTGCTGTCGCCGTACACGGGACGGAGAAGGCCGCCGTTAATAAAATTGCCGGCCGTTTCGAGGCCGTTAAAAAGCGGACTGACATTTCGGTAGCCGGATTTGACCGAGCTGCGCAGTTCGTCGAACTGCCGCTGATGACAAGGCAAACAGTTCTGCGGCGGCTGGACGGCCTGCGGCAGCAGCGGAACCTCCGTCCCTCCACCCACCGGAGTCTGTGCGGACAATCCGAGTGGTAGCAGAAGTAGAATTGCAAACCAATGCAAACGATTACTCATAGTTCGTTTTCCGGAATCTTTGGAAGCTGAGAACCACTGGAACTCTGTGTCTCAAACAAACGAAGTGTTTCGCTCCTCCCGCACAGACTCAAATGAACTCTATCCATACCAGAATCCGCAGCCAAAAGTCCAGGGTAAACGGCCTTTTCTGGATACCAGGGAAAACCCTGGCGCGGGATCGTCTGCCACAGCACAAAATCGGTGTCGTCGCCATGCTGCTTATCCGGCGCGGCGGGCCGTTTTTCTTGATTTCCAAAGAGGTGAACTGGTAGTGTAACCTAGTATCCAATCGGTTCACAATGTCCATTGCCGACGCGGAGGGAACCCTTGCTTTTCGATGAGATGAGAGCCATCCAGCATAAGCATGGCTATCTGCCCCCCGATCAGATTCAGGTTCTTTCGAAGAGCCTTAATATTCCGCTGTATCAAATCAATGGCGTTGCGGAGTTTTATCCCGAATTCCGCGTCACGCCGCCGGCTCAGGCGATGGTGGAAGTGTGCACCGACATGGCGTGCCATCTTCACGGAGCCGAAACAATCTTCAACGAATTGGAACAGCGCTTTTCCAAAATGGGGAAGCGCGCGGTGGAAATTCATCGGCGCTCCTGCCTCGGACAGTGCGATTTCGCACCAGCGCTGACGATTAATGAAGCGGTATACCGGAATGTCACTCTGGAGACCGTGGAAAATCATATCCAGGGCAAGCTGGCCGGAATTGAATTGCCCATTCCCGTCTTCGAGAATCAGCCGGTTGAATTGCTGGCGGACCCGTATCGCGGCAAGCAGCGCTACGGCGCTTTGCGCAGCGTGGTCGAGACGCGCGACTGGGACGGCGTGATCGCGACTCTCAAGAACGCCGGACTGCCGGGCATGGGCGGCGCCGGATTCCCCACCAGCATCAAGTGGGACGCGGTCAAAAAGTGCGCGGGCGACGAGAAGTATCTGGTCTGCAATGCCGACGAGAGCGAGCCGGGCACCATCAAAGACCGGTTCATCATGACGCACCTGCCCCATCTGGTGATCGAAGGCATGATCGTCGGCGCTCTGGTGGTGGGGGCGCAAAAGGGTTTTCTTTACATTCGCCACGAGTATAAAGAGCAGGAAGCCATCCTCGAGGCGGAAATCGAGCGCTGCCGGCAGGAGGGACTGCTGGGCGACAACATCCTCGGAACCGACCTGTCGTTCCACATGGAAATCTTTGTCAGCCCGGGCGGGTACATCTGCGGCGAAGGAAGCGCGCAGCTCGAAGCCATCGAAGGCAAGCGCGCCGAGCCGCGCAACAAACCGCCCAATTCGGCCACGCAAGGGTTGTGGCAGAAGCCCACGGCATTGAATAACGTGGAGACGTTCGCCAACGTGCCGCAGATACTGGCCAACGGCGTGGCATGGTTCAAGTCGCAGGGACGCGACGGCACGGCGGGACTGAAGTTCATCGGCGTCTCGGGGGACGTTCAGCGCCCCGGCGTGTTCGAGGTCCCAATGGGAATTCCGGTTACCGAAGTCATTCTCGGACTGGCCGGCGGGCCCGCGGGCGGAAAGAAGGTAAAGGCTTTCTCGCCGTCCGGAGCGGCTTCGGGATTCCTGCCCTTCGAGAAGTTCAAAGACACGCACCTCGATTTCAAATCCATGCGGGCGGCGGGGACCATGCTCGGGTCGGGCGCCATCGTGGTGCTCGACGAGACCCGCTGCGTCCTCGATATGACATTGAACGCGATCATTTTCTTCCGCAATGAATCTTGCGGAAAATGCGTGCCCTGCCGGATGGGATCGCAAAAGCTGGTGGATATTCTGCTGGGATGGACGCGCGGCCGGGGCTCGCAGGCGGATTTGCAGTTGGTGGCCGATCTGGCCGAAACCATGGAGCAGACGTCGATCTGCGGGCTGGGCCAGTTCGTTCCCTATCCGATCACCACCGCGCTGAAGCATTTCCGGGAGGAGATCGACGCTCACGTTCTGCACAAGAAATGCCCTGCGGGCGTTTGCGCCATGCGCTTTTAGGTGACCATGAAGACCATAGAACTGACAATCGACGACAAGCCCGTGGTCGTGGAAGCCGGAACTTCGATATTCGACGCGGCGCGCATGAACGGGATCGCCATTCCCGTGCTGTGCCATGCGCAGAATGAAAGACCCGTGGGCGTGTGCCGCGTTTGTACGGTCGATTGCGGCGATAAGGTTCTGCAGGCCTCCTGCGTGCGTCCCGCCGAAAACGGGATGAAGGTTTTCACGCAATCGGATAAAGTGCGCAAACACCGCCGCATGATCCTCGAGCTGCTGATGTCGGATCATCCCAGTCCGTGCGCCCGGCAGCGCGTCAGCGGCGATTGCGAGCTCGAAACGCAGGCGGCGGCGGAAGGCGTGGTTACCCCGCGCTTCAGCAAGCGGATTTCACCGCGCGGCCAGGACGATTCGTCGCTGGTGATCTCGGTCGATCACGAAGCGTGTATCTTGTGCGACCGCTGCATACGCGGCTGCGACGAGATTCGCCAGAACAACGTGCTGGGACGGCGCGGCAAGGGCTATAACGCGGGCATTTCGTTCGATCTGAATCGTCCCATGGGCAATTCTTCCTGCGTCTCCTGCGGCGAATGCATGGTGTCGTGCCCGACCGGCGCGCTGACGAACAAGAGCGTTATCCACACCGTGTTGCCCGGCGGCGATCCGGTGGGCGTGGAGGAGCTCAAGCAACTCCCGTTCTTCCAGAAGATCTCCGGCACGTTTCTCGAACTGAACAAGAACGCGGTCATCAAGCGGCGCTTCAAACCCGGGGAGATCATTTGCCGCGAGGGCGACTACGGTTCGACGGCTTTTTACATTCTCGAGGGAACGGTGGATATTTTCCTCTCTTCGATGTCGAAGGACAAGGCGGGGACGGCGAGCGGTCCAGGATTCGTCGAGAAGCTGACGAGCGTTTTTTCGCCGCGTAAAAAATCGACGGGCGTGAGAAGCGCCGCCGGCACCATACCCATGGATGCGGTGATCGATCTGACGCTGGATAATCCGGTGGCGGAACTCCATGAAGGCGACATCTTCGGCGAGATGACATGCATGAACCTCTATCCGCGCTCGGCCACCGTCAGAGCGAAAACGGATTGCGTCATGCTCGAGATGCTGCGCAACGTGCTCGACGTGATCCAGCGCAACAAGACGCTGCGCGCGGAGCTCGAAAAGAATTATCGCAAGCGCGCGCTTGAAGATCATTTGCGCACGGTACCGCTGTTCTCGACGCTGACTCCCGAGTTCATCGACATGCTCGCGCATAAGGTGGAACTGGTGCGCTATTCGAAAGGAGAAGTTCTGTGCCGCCAGGGCGATGCGGCACTGAACTTTTTCCTGGTTCGCATCGGCTTCGTGAAGATGGTCGAGGAACATCCGGGCGGCGATCTGGTGCTGGCGTATCAGGGCAAAGGGGGTTATATCGGCGATATCGGGCTGATGAAGCGTGGGACCTACGCCTTTACGGTGACGGCGCTCGATAACGTGGAAGTGGTGCGTATCGGAGCCGAGGAATTCCGCGAGATGGTGGCGCGATTCCCGGTTATCGCCGAGAGCCTGAACGCATCCGCGAACAAGCGCGAGGAGCACAACAAACGGCACTCCTCGGCGGTGGCCGCGATCTCGCTCGATTCGTTCCTGAAACAGGGGCTGATGGAAGCCAACAGCCTGCTGGTGATCGACCTCGAAAAGTGTACGCGATGCGATGCCTGTGTGCGCGCTTGTTCCGACGCCCACGACGGGGTCACGCGGCTGATCCGCGAAGGGTTGCGGTTCGACAAGTATCTGGTGCCCACTTCGTGCCGGCATTGCCGGGATCCCTTGTGCATGATCGGCTGCCCCGTAGGCTCGATCCGGCGGCGCAATTCGCTCGAGACGGTGATCGAGGACTGGTGTGTGGGATGCGGCCTGTGCGCGCGCAATTGCCCATTTGGCAACATCACCATGACCGAACTGCCCAATACCGGAACGCAGAAGGCGGTGGTTACAAAACGGAAAGCGACTTCGTGCGATCTCTGCGCGGATTTACCGGAGCCCAGTTGTGTCTATGCGTGCCCGCACGACGCGGCGAAAAGGGTGGAGCCGAATCAGTTCTTCAAAATTATGCTGGCGCCTTCGATTGCCGACGACACTTTTGTAACTCCAGGCTCTGTCGAAGGCGGGAGGCGCTGAAGAGGGCAGATGCGGATAGACCGAACGCACCGTTCCTGGTTCATTGCTTCGCTGACGATATTGATTATCGCCGCGCTTGCCTACATTCCCTACGCGCTGTTTTATCCCGGCGGACCGCGCGGCAATACCCTGCCAGGGCTGGCTTACGGAGTCGTGGGTTACGGCATGATGCTGTTTGCGGGCCTGCTGGGGGCACGGAAGAAGGTGCCGATCTGGAGAATCGGCCGGGCGCAGACGTGGATGCGCGGGCATCTCTGGCTGGGCGCTCTGAGTCTCCCGATGATTTTGTTCCATGCGGCATTCGCAGCCCGCGGACCGTTGACGATGGTGATGACGATTCTGCTTTACGCCGTGGTATTGAGCGGAATTACGGGAGCTGCGATCCAGCACTTTGTGCCCAGACGGATGTTCCTGACGGCTCCGCAGGAAACCATTTACGAGGAGATACCGAACGTTCGCGAACAGTTGCTCGCCGAGGCCAGTGCGATCGTCGATAAATTGTGTGCGGAACCGCAGGCCGCGGCGCTCGCCGCCGCATCGCTCGAAACGGGCCGGGCAACGGTGGCAGTGGTCGAAGAGGAAGATGAAATCGTTCTGAGCGATGAGGAAAGGGCCAACGTGCGGCGCGTTTACGTCCACGAAATTCTCCCGTTTCTGCGCAACCCCGACAGCCGCGATTCTCCACTCTCCGTTTCGGTCGAAGCGCAGCGTTTTTTTGAAGCGCTGCGGAGGCAATCTCCGCCTGCCGTTCATGAGTCGCTGCGCGATCTCGAAAGTATCTGCTCCGAGGAGCGCCAATTGTCGCGGCAGCGCAGAGTTTATTTCCTGCTGCATGGCTGGCTGCTGGTGCATGTGCCGCTTTCCATCACGCTGCTGGTGCTGGGCGGCATCCACGCCCTTGTGGCGATACGCTATTGACGCGATCCTATGGCCCGAATCCGAACTACTAAAAAGCTCGCTCAACGAATCGACCGCACTTATCTGCGGCGGATGTCCTGGATTCCGCAGGAGCGCCGAGTACTGACCTGGGGTGCCGTGATACTCGCTCTTGCCTGGCTGGGCGTCAACGCGGCGGAGCGGAATCAGACGCCGTATACGGCGGGCGCGCTGACGCCCGCCCATTCGTTCGTAGGTAAGAGCTGCGTGAACTGCCATGCCGGCGGGGGTATCGGCGCGCGCGTGGCGGACAAACAATGCGCCGTATGCCACGATGCGCCCGTCCACAACGCTTTGCAGACGACGACGCCGGCATGCACGCAATGCCACGTGGAGCATGCGGGCACGCTGCGGCTGGCCGGAGGCGGCGACAGATCGTGCGTGGAGTGCCACGGGAACCTGAAGACGAAGACCGGGGCGCTGACGGTGGCGGCTGCAATCGATAGTTTCAAGGACCATCCGCAGTTCCGCGCCGTGACGGCTGCCGTGGATTCCACAAAGATAAAGTTTAGTCATCAGAAGCACGCCGGGGAGCTGGGGCAGAAGTGCGGCGATTGCCATCCGCCCGCCGATGTTTCGCAGGGCATGGCGAAGGTGGATCCGCGCAGCCACGTTTCTTCGCGCGCGCTGATGGCAATTCCCACGTACGCCGCGACCTGCATGACGTGCCATCCGCTGAACTTCGACGATAAGGTAAGCGACCCGGCTCCGCACGACAAGCCCGCCGCAGTCCACAAATTCGTTGTCGATCGACTGACGAAGAACGGGTTGCAGGCGAAGATTGCGGCCGATGAGAAAACCCTCTGGGAAACGGCCTGCGCGCGCTGCCACACCATGCTGCCCGCCGACGCTTCCGGATTTCCGGTGGTGGCTCCGGCTAAAATCGCTTCACGCTGGTTCAACAAGGCGTCGTTCGATCATGCGGCGCATCAGGAGATGACCTGCGTTTCGTGCCATCCGGGCGGCATGACCGCCAGGACTTCCGAGGACGTCTTGCTGCCTGGCATTCAGGTCTGCCGGCAATGCCACAATTCCGCGGGCAATTCAGCCGGCGCAACCTGCTCGACCTGTCACGTTTATCACGACTGGGCGAAGGAAAAAGGCGTGGACGGCAAGTACATGATCGAACAGATGACCGATTGACCCGGCTCCGCTTCGGGCACCTCTTACCGCTCGTTCGCGCGGCTGGCGGGCCGATACATTAAAACCATTCAGAATTATACTTAAAATATATTAACGTTTGTGTAGAAATGGTACGGTTAAAGGCGACTATTGCCGTTTGACTGCTCCCCGGCGAGTCGGAAAAGAGGGTTAGTGGAACTTTCTCTTCAGCAAGAGGCGGCGACGGCGGCCGCTCGAATCCTGATCGTGGAAGACGAAGGTATCATCGCCGGTCATATTGCCTCGTGTTTGGGCAGAAGCGGCTACGAAGTCGCCGGCATTGCGGAGTCCTCCGAAGACGCGCTCACTAAAATATCGGAGGAACTGCCGGACCTGGTCCTGATGGACATCCGCATAAAAGGATCCACGGATGGCATCGATACCGCGAAAAAACTGAGGGAGCGGTTTGACATCCCGGTGCTCTTTCTCACCGCCCACACGGACCGGCAGACGATCGAACGGGCAAAAACGACGGGAGCGTGGGGCTTTCTGACCAAGCCGATTCATCATGCCAACCTCGCCACCTCGATCGAAATGACCATCCACAAACATCGAGCCGACCGGGACGAACGCAATCATCGCGCGTGGATGGCGACCGTGATCGGTACCATGGCCGACGCCATGGCGGTGATCGACGGCAACCGGAAAATTCAGTTCCTGAACCGCCCCGCCGAAGAGCTTACCGGCTGGACGAATGAGGAGGCGCGCAACCGGGATATCGCCCTGGTACTGCCGCTGACGGGAGCGGCCTCGGGCGCGCGAGCCCAGCAGATTCTTTCGCCGCCGCCCGATCCGCAGCCGCCCAGCGAGTTGCCGCGGGGGTTGCGGGCGGCCCGGCGTTCCGGGCAGAGGTTTCCGCTCGAAGGAGAGTTTGCCCCGTGCGTCGACGGCGGCAGGGTGGTCGGTGCGGTCATCACCTTTCGCGACGCAACCGCCCGGCAGGCGCAGGAGCATGAAACGCGCCACGAACATAAAATGCAGGCGGTGGGCCGTTTGGCGGCCGGAATTGCCCACGATTTCAATAATCTTCTTTCCGTGATCCTTGGATATGCGGACGAGCTATTGCGCACATCCTCCCTTAACGACTCCGCTCTGCAGGCGCTGACCGAGATTAAAAAGGCGGGCGACAACGCCGCCGACATTACGCAACAAATACTGAAATTCAGCCGCAAAGAACCGGTAAAGACGCAGGACATCAATCTGAATCAGTTGATCCGGGACACGGAAGAGCTGTTCCGCCGCGTGGCTGGCCCTTCCGTCAGATGGCAATTCAGGCTTGACGAGAACCTGGGAGCGGTGCGGGCGGACCACGTGCGGTTGGAGCAGGTGCTGATGAATCTGGTAGCGAACGCCCGCGACGCCATAGCCGAACAAGGCAATATCACGATCGAGACCGCGAGTCTGAATCTGCCGCGCCCGGGCGCCGACGCGAGCGTGGAAGCTTTCGTCTCTCTGAGCGTCACGGACACGGGCAGCGGCATGCGGGCGGAGACCGCCGAGCATCTGTTTGAGCCTTTCTTTACCACCAAGGGACTCGGCAAGGGCACCGGGCTTGGTCTATCCATCGTGCACAGCATTGTGACGGATCTGGGTGGGACTATTCACGTGGATAGCGAACCGGGTTGCGGCGCCACTTTCACGATCTATCTGCCGCGTGCGGAAGCCGCATCCGCTCTGCCCGTCGTCCACGATCCCGCATCCCGCCAAATCGCGCCGCAAGCGACCGTTTTGCTGGTTGAGGATCACGAGGGCATCCGCTGCCTGCTCCGCAATCACCTGATCAATTCCGGGTATCGGGTGCTGGAGGCCGGAAACGGCGCAGAGGCGATTCGTATCGGAAAGCAACACGACGGTCCTATCGACCTGCTGATTACGGATATCATCATGCCGAACGGTGGCGGCTTCGACGTAGCGCGTGCTCTGGGAGATCGGCGCCCATGGATCAAGATGATTTTCATGTCGGGATACCCACAGGAACTGGATCGCGGGTTCGAAAACCTGCCCCCGGGAGCGCGCTTGCTTCTGAAGCCCTTCGTGAAAGCGGATTTGCTGCAGGCCGTAGGCGATATGCTGGCGCCAAACAACGATCTCGCCCTGGGGCTTTCCGCCTGATCGCGACGGGTTCCGCAGTGTGACCAGGGTCTTCTTTCGCCGCGCCGAGTTGCTGTGGATTCTGACCGCGCTCCTGGTGCTGTTGTGTCTCGGGATGTTTTCGGCTGTCGATTGGCTGGATTACCAGCGGGACAGAGATGAAGCCCTTGCGTTGCGGCGTATCTTTGCGCATACGAGCGCGCTCCCGATCGCCCTGAAGGATGCGGAGACCGGCCAGCGCGGCTTCCTCCTGACCGGAGATCCGGCGTATCTCGAACCTTACGGCCAGGCTTTGCGAACGATCCGGAGCGAACTGGATGCACTGGACGCGTCGACCGCATACAACAAATCCATCCACGACCGGGTCGGCGGACTGCGTGCCCCGATCGGCGCCAGTCTGACTGAAATGGCGGAAACAGTCGACGTGCGCCGTCAGGGCGATGCGCAAAAGAGCCTCTCGTTGTTTCAGACAGGCAAGGGCGAGGCGCTGATGGAATCGATTTGGCAACTCATTGGACAAATCGGCGCGGAAGAGGCGTGCCTTTCCGATGCACGTTCACTGGCGCTGCAGGCTCGATCCGACCGGGCCCATCTGATCGCTATCCTGAGCAGCGCATTCCTGCTGATCATTCTCGGCCTGGGCGCCCGGAATATCCATCGGGCGGCGGCGCGCCGTGAGCAGCTGATCGCCCAGCTGGACGATCTCACAGCGGCGCTCGATAAAGCGCAAACCATGATTCATACGCTCGATGGGACGATTCTGGTCTGGAACCGCGGCGCCGAGGAACTGTACGGCTGGCCCCGGCAGGAAGCCATCGGTCGCCAGAGTCACGAACTGCTCGAATCGGAGCTCCCGCGGCCGCTCGAGGAAATACGAGCCGAGTTGATGGAGCGCGGCAGCTGGAGCGGCGAATGCAAGCAGCGCCGCCGCGACGGATCCAGCATTTGGGTAGCGAGCCACTGGGCGCTGCATCGCAATGCCGCGGGCGAGCCGGCCTCGGTCGTCAGGGTGAGCAACGATATCACGGAGCTCAAGCGCGTCACCGAAGCGCTGCGAACCAGCGAAGCGACGATCCGGTCTCTGTTCGAAAACGCCCATGAAGCGATTCTGACCGCCGACCGGGAAGGCCGCATCGTGGACGCTAACGCCATGGTGGAGCGCCTCTTTGAATACAGCCGCGCCGAGCTGATTGGCGCGTCCATGGAAATGCTGCTCCCGGAAACACTGCGCAACGGGCACATTGGCCATCGGGCCGATTACGAACGGGATCCGACACCCCGGCCCATGGGGCAGGGACTGGAACTGGTGGCGCGCCGCAAAGATGGTTCGGCATTCCCGGTGGAAATCAGTCTCAGCTACATCGCCCAGTCCGCGGGAGACGGACTGGCCGTAGCGTTCATTTCGGACATCACGGCGCGCCAAAAGGACGAGTGGGAGCGGAATTGCCTGATCGCCAGCCTTGAAAGCGCGCTTTCCGAGAAGACCACCCTGCTTAAAGAGGTGCATCACCGGGTCAAGAACAATCTGGCGGTGATCGCGGGTCTGCTGGGGCTGCAGGCCGACACCATCGAGGACAAGCGGGCCAACATCGCATTGGCGGAGAGCCAGCAGCGGGTCGCGTCGATGGCGCTGATCCACGAGTATCTCTACGCCACGGAGCATCTGGATCGCGTCAACTTCGGACAATATGTGCGGCAGCTTTCGACTGAGGTCTGCCAATCCTATCCGACCCGGCGCCATCTGGTGTCTTTCAGGGTCGTGGCGGAGGAGATTGAACTGGGGGTGAATCAGGCGATCCCGTGCGGTCTGATTCTGAACGAACTGCTCTCGAACGCCTTTAAATATGCCTTTCCGCAGGGTCTGGGCGGGAACATCGATGTGCACTTCCGCCGGATCGAATCGGGGCAGCTCTTGCTCTCCTGCGGCGACGATGGAGCGGGCATGCCGGAGGGTTTCGACTGGCAGGATTCGCATTCACTGGGCCTGCGCATCGCGATGATCCTCGCCAGGCAACTCGGCGGCACGCTCACGCTGGACCGCAGCGCCGGGACGCGTTTCGAGCTGAGTTTTCCGGAAACCTGCAAGATCTGAAGGCTATTCCTGAGCGGGCATCTGCTGTTCGACGTCGCGCCAGGCGCTGATCTTCAACCGCCGGCACACCCAGCAAAGCTGCTCGTTCGCATTCGGCGAGGCCTCGGCGCCGCAAACCGAACACTTCACGTGAGGCTTAATCCGGTCGGTTTCGAGAGAGCGCTTTGCCCCCTCGATGATCTCGCGCGCGACCAAAGGATCCGGACCGGCTGGCGGTTTACGTTTCATGTCTCTTCTCTTACTATGTCAAACCGCCGCGGCCGAGACAACCACCCCGCGTGAAATGCCCCGAAGCTCAGGCGGCCTGTCGCATGTAGAGCAAGGCGGCCGCGTCGAGCGAGGCGTGGCAGCGCTGGCACTTCTGACCCCGTACCACCTTCATACGGCGGTCGGTATATTCGACGGTCGCGGGCACGGTATGCGTGCAGATCGGGCAGTGGACCCGTCCTTCCGCCGTCTTGACTTCCGCCTTTCTTGACACAGAAGTTTCCATATGCACCTCCATCCACCTCCTCAGATGCAATGCAGGTGCAAATCGTTTCCGCCGCCGCTTTCAGGGCTGGTCGCCGATTTCCTTCTCAAGGTCCGCCAGGCGCTCCTTCAGGGTACCGATGTCGGGAGCGTTGGGATCGAGGGCGATATACTTCTTCAGCTCGGTTGCCCCGGCCGCCCGATCTCCTTTCTCGATCAGGGCGATGGCCAGCAAATAATGGGCGCGCGGGTTCGGGTTTTGCGCATTCCGCCTGAAGTACTCGCGGACGCCCGCTTCCGCCGCGTCGTAGAGTTTCAGATTGTAGTCGGCCACGGCATCGGCGTACCAGGCCTCCGGGTAGCCGGCCGGGTCCAGTTTCAGCGCCCGGTCGAGGTAGCGGGCGCCTTCTTCCCACTGGTGCTGTTGGATGGCGAGAAATCCCAACTCCGTATACGGAAACACCAGGTTCGGATCCGCCTCCACCGCTTTCACGTAAGCCTCTTTAGCCGGCCCATACGATTTTTGCTCTTCGCGCAATTTTCCGAGCGCGACCCACGCCTCGGCGTAGTTCGGGAAGATGGCAACGGCCGTTTCGAAGTCCCTCGCGGCGTCTTCCGGCTTGTTCTTCGCCAGAGACTGGAGACCGCTCTCATATGCCTTTGCCGCCTTTTTGGGTGCCTGAAGCGAAGCCGCGCTGATGGAGTTCCCTTCCGCGTCTTTGAGCCGGTGAAGCGCGATCGAACCGACATCGAAATTTTCCGCGGCGTCGATTTTGGACAAATCCACTCTGTCGGAGCGAAAACCGGCGAGGTTCGCGCGCAGTTCGCAGTCGAGCATGCGATTGCCGAATGGATCCGACCCTCCATAGCCGCCGTTGTTAGACTGCCTTGCGCCGGATTCCGAAGCGTCCGGCATCAGCGGCGACACGGAGCGGCTCCATTGGAACCTGAAGCTGCCGTTGATGTCCGTACGGGCTACCGTCTCAGGGCTGCCGCCGCACACTTTCTGGATGACGATAGCGGGCGGAACCGGTGAGCCGTCGGCCATCACAACCCTGCCGGATACCAGAATCGACAAACCGGAGGACCGCTGGCTCATACGCTGTGCCCAGGCAAGCGCCGGCAGAACGGTGAGAACCAGCGCCGCGATGAGTACCCGCTGGGAGTTTTTCACGTCGTTAATTATGTCACGGCGCGGCGTCAGGAGGTTCGGCTATGATGAAAAAGGGATGTCGATCTCGCCACTGCCGACCCCGCTCCAGCAACTAGGCGGACGGCGATTCTCATTTTATCCTCCCATCCTGAACGTCCCCCACAACGAATGGATCTACCGGCGCGCTTCATGGGCCGAGTTTGTGGTCGTCAATACCGGGTCCGGCGAGGAAGCCTGCATCCCGCGCATTTTTCTGGGCGACGTTTCGCTGGCCGATTCGGTCGGCGTACCAGCCGTGATAGTGGGCTTAAAGCGGGAACTCGAATGGAAGGCGGGTGTAGTTTCGCCGCGCCTGCGGCCGGTCATCGAACTTCCCATGGCTGTTAACGATTCCCGACCCGCCACGCGGCATCCGCAACGCCTGGCGCCGGTAGTGAATATCCGCCTCGAGCCGCATCCGGAAATTCATGCGGTGAAAAAGATCGGCGTTGCGATGATGCTGGGCGCGATGGTTTTGCTGGTCGTTGCCGACGTGGCGCGCCAGATGCAGATGCGCCAGCGAGCCGACGTGTTTCGCATCAGCCGATCCTGGCTGCAGCTCACGCCGGCAGACGACTACTTTTCCGTCCTGAGGAAGCTGGGGACCCCGGCGTCGGATCGAACGTTGCGCGGTCCGGATGGAAGTTCGCGGCGGGTGCTCTCTTATCCGGGTCGCGAATTCCGCGTCGTGCTGGCGGGAGCGCCCCCGCGTTATATCGGCACACTCGATCCGCGCGGCCGCATACTCGGCGCCGTGAGTCTGCCCGACGGCTCCAGCGCGGCGCAGCTCCTGCGCTCCCTTCCCTCCTTCTGAAAGCGGCGGTCAGATCAGTTTCTTCTTCCATGCGCCTCCGCGGAAGACCACCAGCGACGAGAGCGTCATCGCTGTTTCAGCGGCTGGAATGGCGGTGAAAACGCCCCGTGGACCCCAGTCGAGGGTCACCGCGAGAATCCACGCGAGAGGGATCTGAAAGCACCAGTAACAGAAGAAGTTGATGAGCGAAGGCGTTCTGGTGTCCCCCGCCCCATTGAATGCCTGCACCAGCACCATTCCCCACGCATAGCAGATATTGCCGATACTGATGAAGCGCAGGCAATCCGCCGCTACCTGCTGCACCGCGGCATCGGCCGTGAAGAAGGCGGCGAGGTGGTGGGCAAACAGCAGGAATACTATGGCGACCGCGCCCATGTACGTCATGGTGTAACGGCCGGTTTGATACACGGCAGCCTCCGCGCGCTCGGGCCGTTTGGCTCCGAGATTCTGGCCGACGAGCGTCGCGGCCGAGTTCGACAGCCCCCACGACGGCAGAATCACGAACATGAAAATCCGGATCGCAACGGTGTACCCGGCCACCGGTACGCTGCCGAATGTTGCGCAGAGCCGGACTAATCCAGCCCAACTGGCGGTCGCGATGACGAACTGCAGCATCCCGGTAAAGGAAACCTGGAGAAGGCTCCAGAGGACGCCCCATCGGATGCGGATCTGCCGCGCATAAACGCGCACGCGGCTGTAGCCGCCGAACAGCAGCGCGAGTTGAAGGATCACGCCGAGCCCGCGCCCGGTGGTGGTGGCGACCGCCGCTCCCATCACGTTGAGCCGCGGAAACGGGCCCCAGCCGTTGATCAGGCACGGGTCGAGCACAATGTTGATGGCGTTGGCGAACCACAGTACGCGCATGGCCAGGGCGGGGTCCCCGGCGCCGCGGAAGATGGCGTTGATCAGGAAGATCATGAAAATCGTGACCGAGCCGCCCAGCAGCACGCGCATGTAATTGCCGCCGATGTGGACGACGGACGCGCTGGCGCCCATCAGCCTCAGCAGATGCGGCGCATAGAGAATGGCTGCGACGGAGACCACGAGCGAGATCAGTAATCCGACGGCTATAGCCTGCACCGCAGCGACCGCCGCTCCCACGGGATCCTTCTCGCCGATGCGCCGCGCCACGAACGCGGTGGTGGCCATGCTCAGGCCCAGCGCAATGCCGAAGACCAGGGTCAGCAGCGATTCGGTGAGCGCCACCGTCGCCAGAGAATCCACGCCGAGCCGCGCCACGAAGAACATATCGACCACCCCGAAGAGCGATTCCATGGCCATTTCGAGAATCATCGGAATGGCCAGCACGACGATGGCGCGCCGCAGATCGCCTTCCGTGAAGTCGCGATTCGATCCGGCCAGCGCTTCGCGAATCAGGGCGAAGACACCGGTGCGGGGCGGGATCGGAATGCCTTCCTGCATTCCCGATTTTAGATCGGCGGCCAATGACGAAAGTTTTCGTTGACAATGACGATGTCTTTCGTCATTATGAGCCTATGGCAGCCAAACCGCCCCGCCCCACCGAGGCCGAATTGAGGATCCTGCAGGTTCTGTGGGAGGGCGGGCCACGCTCGGTGCGCGACGTTCAGGGAATCCTGAACGGCGTCAGGCCCACCGGATACACGACCGTTCTGAAGATGCTCCAGATCATGACGGAGAAGGGGCTGGTGGACCGCGACGAGTCCGTCCGCCCGCAGATTTACCGGGCGAAATATTCGCAGGAACATACACAGCGGCGTCTGCTGGGAGATTTGCTGAATCGCGCGTTTGGCGGCTCGGTCAGGGCGCTGGTGCTGCAGGCTCTGTCCACGAAGAAATCGACACCCGAGGAACTGGAAGCGATCGGGAGGTTACTCGACCGCATAGAAGGAGGCGCAAAATGACGGCTATCGCAACCGCGCTCACCGCGGCACTGCTCCATTTCATCTGGCAGGGCGCAATCGGAGGCCTCCTGCTGTGGGTCCTGCTTTTCCTGTTGAGAGGGCGCTCGGCGAACGCTCGTTATGCCGCCAGTTGCGCGGCACTGGCGCTGCTTAGTGCGCTGCCTGTGATCACGGCGCTGGTGGTGTACCATCCGGCGGCCCCGGTGCCTGCGATCGCGCACGCCGTAATGCCGGCATTCCCGATAGCTGGGCCTGCCGCCATCTCGGTACATGTCTCCTGGTTGCGGCTGGTGCGGACGTGGGCGCTGCCGGCTTGGGTGCTGGGCGTGTTCTTATTTTCAATCCGCATGGTGTGGGGCTGCACGCAGGTCGCGGCGTTGCGGCGGCGCGGCCTGCGGGCGGATGAACAGGTCCTCGCATTGGTCGGCCGGCTGAGCGCGCGCATGGGTTTGACCCGCCCCGTGAGCGTGTTAATCTCCGCCATGGCCGATGGGCCGAGCGTGATCGGATGGCTCCGGCCCGCGATCCTGGTACCCGCCGCCAGTCTCGTTGGCCTGACGCCGACACAGCTCGAAGCCGTGCTGGCGCACGAACTGGCGCACGTTCTGCGCTACGACTATCTGGTCAATATTCTGCAGATGCTGGTCGAAACGCTGTTGTTCTACCATCCCGCCGTCTGGTGGATATCGGCGCGTATCCGGCGTGAGCGGGAACTCTGCTGCGACGATCTGGCGGTGCGGTCGTGCGGCGACGCCATTGGTTACGCGCGGGCGCTGACGGCGCTCGAGAAAATGCGCGCGGCGGCTCCGGCGCTGGCATTGGGAAGCACGGATGGTCCTTTGCTGTACCGCATTCAGAGGCTGTTTGGAATCGCCCCGCACGAGTATGGACCGTCGCGTGTTTCGGGAATTGTCGCGCTGTCGATCGCGCTGGTCTGCGTGGCGCTGAGCGTAAATTGGGCCCGTGCCCAGGCGCCTCATGACGGCCAGTCGTATATCGAAGCCGGCGATTCCTTACTGAAGCAGGGAAAGTATGATGACGCGATCCAGCAATACGAAGAGGGTGTTCGCAAGGACCCGGAGCGAAAGATTCCTTACCTGAAGCACGAAATCGAAGCATTTCTCCGGCAGGGCAAAGCGGCGCATGCGGCTGCGAAGAACGATGAGATTCTCAAGGCCGATCCGTCCGATCCCGAAGCGCGTGGGCTGAGAGCTACCATTGCCCTCGACGCCGGAGACTTGAGCGGTGCCCTGCCGGAGCTTCAGGCGGTGGTTGCCGCAAAACCTGACCATTTTGTTGCACGCTTCAACCTGGGCCGCGCCTGGGTTAAGTCCGGAGAACCTGAAAAGGCCCGGCAGGAATTCGAGACGGCAATCGAGCTGCGCCCGGACTATATACCAGCCCGTCTGGCGTTGGCCTCGCTGGAACTGCAAATGGGTGAGTATCGGGCCGCAGCGGAGCAGGCGGATGCGGTCCTCGCGCTCGCGCCGGCGAACGCGGAAGCTCAGGCTACAGGAGGGGCGGCGCGGCAGCATCTCCGGAAACAAGACGATCGGCAGAAGATCCTCAGAAATTTCTTTGGCGACGAAAGGGACACTGAACGCCGCAGGCTGGACGCGCTCAAATCGGCAAGAAATCAGGTGCAGGACCCCGATGCGCTGCTGGATCTGAACCGGCAAATTGCGGCGGTTGATACGAGTGTCGCCGAGCTCGAGAGAAAACTGGCCTTACTCGACTCGCAGGCTCCGGCAGAGTCTCAGGTCAAGCACCTTGAGGCGCAAGAGGAGGTTCTTCTAGGCGAGCTGAGCACACTTAACACACAGCGGGCGCAGCTCGACGCGGAGGTTGCGTCGATGGAGAGAGAGCTGAACGAACTGCGGGCGAAGCTGCGAACGGCCGCCCCTCGGCCTCAAAACGCAAAGTGAACTCAGGGATTCTTTTTTCGCGGTATGGTCAGGTTCAGGTCTTCGCCGGTTAGATTTTTGGTGGCGAAAACGATCTGACCTTTATGCTCCGCGAAGTGCGCCACGACGTGAAACACGGCTTCGAGGCCCGCGGTCTTGCGATTCTGAATCTCGTATACCCTGGTGAGCTGTTCGGTGGTCAGGCACGCGATCACTTGAGCCGCCTCGTCGACGGTTTCGCGGAGCTTCGCGCCAAGTTCCGCACCGGTGATCCCTCCCTCGGTCGAGAATTCGCGGTGGCGGACGCGGATATCCGGCTGGCCACCGAGGCCGGCCACGATCCATTGCCGCACATTGCCCGCGAGGTGAAGCACCAGGTTGCCCACGGCATTTTCATTTTCATGGCCGCGCGCCCAGATCTGGTCGTCGCTCAGTTTACCGAGGCAAACCTCGATCTGATCGGTAAATTGCCGCAGCTTGGCGGCCGCGGCGTTCAGGAAGAGACTTTCCACGCTCATGTTGTTATGCGCTCCAGTATAGCCGCCATCCCGAATCGAATCAGCCCCCTCATATACAATTCGATTTATGGCAAAACTTGGATTTCTTGGGCTCGGACTCATGGGCTATCCCATGGCCCGCAACCTTCTTAAAGCCGGCCACGAAGTCGCCGTCTGGTCGAACACCGGCAGCAAGGCACAGCAACTGGCCGCCGAATCCGGTGCGAGGGCATGCGTGACACCGGCCGATGTGGCGCGCGATGCCGAAGCCGTCTTTTTATGCGTCGGGAATACGAAGATGGCGAAAAACGTCATCCTCGGCGCCAACGGCATCCGGGAAGGCGCCAAGCCGGGATCGATGGTAGTCGACGCCAGCACGATCGCTCCCTCGGCCAGTGTCTGTATCGGCAAGGAGTTGGCCAAGGCCGGCGTGGATTTTCTCGGCGCGCCCTGCACCGGCTCCACTCCCGGCGCCATCAACGGCACCCTCACCTTTATGGTGGGTGGGGACGAGAAGGTCTTCGAACGAGCGAAGCCATTCCTTGAGATCATGGGGAAGAAGATCTACTTTTGCGGTGGGCCGGGGATGGGGCTGCACGCCAAACTGACCCAGAATCTGGTCCTGTCGAATATCCTCCAGGCGTTCAACGAGGGCATTGTGCTGAGCACCAAAGCAGGCGTCGAGCCGAAGCTGATGCTGGACATCCTGACCAACAGCGCCGCCAAATCCGGCCTGATCGACTATAAGGCTCCGTTCGTCTTCCGCCGCGACTTCACGACCAACTTTTCCGTGAAGTGGATGCATAAGGACATCGGGCTGATGTTGGAATCGGCGGATGAGCTGGGCGTACCACTGCCTTTGACCGGCCTGACCTGTCAGCTATTTCAGGCAGCCATCGCAACGGGACACGGCGATGAGGACATCTGCTCTACAATTAAGGTTTTAGAAGGGTTGACCGGGGTCGAAGTTCGCGCCTGATGTGATCCAACGCACGAGTTCTGAAAATAATATACATTTTTTGGTTGCTTCCAAAATCGGTTTCTATTAGTATTGGAAATAAGCCGGGGAGGAAATTAACTCCCACCAAAGCGAGACTAACCTCTAAACTGAAAGACCCCTGAAGCAACCTCCCCGGCGCCCGCAAGGGTATGGGTCTCGCAAAAAACAACAAGATTCTGCAAGGCTCATGATATGATGGCGTTACGTCGTGGTTCCTCGAATGGCTTCCCGCACTTTAACCATATTGGGATCGACCGGTTCAATCGGCACCAACACTCTGGACGTGGTAAGGCAAAACCCGGATCGCTTCCGCGTTTTCGCGCTGGTGGCGGGCCGTAACGTCGAGCTATTGGCTGAACAAATCCGAGAATTTCACCCGCAAGTGGGTGTCGTGCAGGACTCCGGCGACGTAGACCGGCTCCACCGCCTTCTTCCAAATTCAGAAACCGAATTGCTGAGCGGACCGCAGGCTCGCGTACAGGTTGCCATAGCGCCCGAAGCCGATACGGTAATGTCATCGATTGTGGGCGTCGCCGGCTTCGAGGCTACTTACGAAGCGGCGTGCCGGGGCAAGCGAATCGGTTTAGCCAATAAAGAGGTGCTGGTCTCCGGCGGCAAGTTGATGATGGATGCGGTGAAGCGGCATGGCGCCGAGCTGCTTCCGGTGGACTCCGAACACAATGGGGCGCACCAGTGTTTGCGGGCGGGACTCCGGACCGAGGCTAAGAAGCTCATCCTGACGGCATCCGGTGGTCCATTTCGGACTACGCCCAAAGAGGCCCTCGAGTGGGTGACTCCGGCCGATGCCTTGAAGCATCCTACTTGGAAGATGGGTAATCGCATCACCATTGATTCGGCGACGCTCATGAATAAGGGCTTCGAGGTCATTGAGGCCTGCTGGCTCTTCGATTTTGCGCCGGAAGACGTGGAGGTTGTGGTCCATCCCCAGTCGTCGGTTCACGCCATGGTGGAATACGAAGACGGCAGCGTCATTGCGCAGATTTCGGCAACCGACATGAGGATGCCGATTCAATATGCGTTAACCTGGCCCGAACGCGGGGCCGCGCCGGTTCCCCGCATCGACTGGTCGGAAGCGAGGAAGTGGGAGTTCCACGCGCCGGACTATGAAAAATTTCCGCTCCTGGGGTTGGCTTACGAATCGTTAAGGAGGGGTGGATCGGCGTCTTGTATTCTTAATGCGGCGGACGAGATTGCGGTAAGCGCTTTCCTCGAGGGACGGATCGGCTTTCCGGCCATCGCCCGCGTGGTGGAAGAGACGCTGCAACGCATGCCGTACGAGGATCCGTCCAGCGTGGCTGGGATACTGGCAGTGGATAGGGCAGCGCGCCGGATGGCCCAAAAAGTGATTGAAGCCAACGCGGCGCTGCTTCCTTCGGCGCTGCCGGCGGAAGCATAAGGATTAATGGAAATCATGCCGATTCTGACGGAAATCTGGTGGCTGCTGGTGCTGATCGGGATCATGATCCTGGTCCACGAGCTGGGTCACTTCTGGGCAGCGCGCGCCTGCGGCGTAAAAGTAGAAGTGTTCAGCTTCGGTTTCGGCCCTCGTTTGTTCGGTTTCAAGCGCGGCGATACCGACTATCGGTTCTCTTTGTTACTGTTCGGCGGTTATGTCAAGATGGCGGGGGATCAGCCGGGCGACGCCACTGCCGAAGATCCCCACGGGTTTCTTGCCAAACCGCGCTGGCAGCGTCTGATCATCCTGTTCGCCGGCCCGTTTATGAACATCGTGCTGGCGGTGGCGATTCTCACCGGCCTGTTCATGGTTTCCTACGAGAAAATCATCGACGACAATGGGGCGCAGATCGGACACGTGATGCCGGATTCTCCCGCTGCTCGGGCCGGAATTCAGGCCGGCGATAAGATCGTCCGACTGAACGGCAAGGACAATCCCGATTGGGAAGACATTATTGCCACGGAGATCGGCAATGTGGGCCGCCCCCTCACCGTCAGCATCGAGCGGCAAGGACACATTTTCGCCGTCTCGGTGACGCCGGCTCTCGATGAGAAGAGCGGGCTCGGCGATGCCGGCTGGGAGGGTCAGAACCAGATTCAGGTGGGTGCGGTTTACGCCGGAATGCCCGCCGAAAGCGCTGGGCTCAAGAAGGGCGACCTTCTCATGAAGGTGAATGGCTTACCCATCCATTCGCGCTATACCTTGCCGGAAGTGATTCGCAAGAGCGATGGAAAACCGGTAACCCTCGAATACACGCGCGATGGCGTCTCTCGCACCGTCGCTATCGTTCCGGTTTACAAGAACATGGATGGCAGCACCCACTGGGTAATCGGTGTTCTCTCGGACGTGAAATGGCACATTCAGAAAACCCGCCTTTCGCTGCCCGCCGCGTTGAGCGAATCGATCCGGCAGAATGCGAAATCCGCCACCCTCATCGTTGAACTGCTGCGAGGCATTATCGAGCGCCGCATGCCGGCGAAGAACGTGATGGGCCCGGTGGGAATCGCCCAGCAAGCCACTGAAGCCGCGCACGACGGTCCGGCCGCGTTTCTGACACTCATGAGCATGGTCAGCCTGAACCTGGCGATCATGAACCTGCTGCCGATCCCGATCCTCGATGGCGCCATGATCCTGACGCTGCTGGTCGAAATGGTGATGGGGCGCGATATCAGCGTGAACGTGAAAGAGGCGGCGCTCAAGGTGGGCTTCGTCTTTTTGATGATGCTGATGGTATTCGTGCTTTATAACGACATCGCCCGGCGAATTACTCCGGGGTAATGCCCGATTTCCGAAGCGGACTCGCGTCCCCGCTCATCTGATAGTCTGACTCAAGCTCATGCAGTGTACGTGTGTCCGCCAGACGGACCTGCCGAACACCTCGAAGCTCTTTACCGATCTGATCTATCGCTTCGATCGGGTCAAAGACTTTTATCCTTTCCGCCCCAATGATTTAGCGGCGCTCGAACAGGCGGCGAAATTCACCTTTCCCGATGCCCGGCGCGCGGCTCTGGTGGAGGCGATCAGGCCGCTGAACGAAGGCAATCCGTCTCTCCATACGCTGGCGCAACCAGGAACGGTCGTGGTGGTCAGCGGCCAGCAGGTTGGGCTGTTCCTCGGCCCCGCTTACACGATTTACAAGGCGCTTACGGCGATCCGCATTGCCCATGAACTGAGGGAGCGTGGCATTCCCGCCGTCCCCATGTTCTGGCTGGCAACGGAGGATCACGATTTCGCGGAAGTGAATCATACGTGGGTGTTCGGCCCTGGTCACAGTCCCGTCAAGCTGGAACTGAAGCCAGAGGATCTAACCGGCACGCGGCCCGTTGGGGGCATTCCACTGGGGGACGTCCCGGTCGCCGAACTCAGAAGCGCCCTCGCCGGTCTGCCTTTCGCGGATGAAGCGGTCGCCATGGCAGAGCGCGCTTACAAGCCGGGAGCCAGCAAATCCGTTACAACCATGGGATCGGCATTCGCTTCGATGATCAGCGAACTGTTCTCGCCCTGGGGCTTGCTGCTGGTCGATCCGATGCTGCCTGCGATCCGGCAAATCGCCGCGCCTCTCATGAAAGAAGCGGTGGAGCGCATGCCGGAACTGGCGGACGCTCTGATCGCGCGCAGCGGGGAGTTGCGCCATCGCGGATACCACTCGCAGGTATTGGTAGACGGCAGAACTTCACTGGCATTCCTGCTGGAAAACGGACAGCGAATCGCGCTGCGGCGTTCCAATGGCGAATTTGTGGCGCCCCACCGGAAATGGTCTTCCGCCGAGCTGGCCGATCGCGCGGCGGAGCTCTCCCCCAACGCATTATTGCGTCCCGTGGTGCAGGATTATCTGCTCCCCACGGCGGCCTATGTCGGTGGCCCTGCCGAATTGGCCTATCTGGCTCAATCGCAGGTGCTCTATCAAAAGCTGCTGGGCCGCCAGCCTGTGGCGTTTCCGCGTGCGGGTTTCACCCTGCTCGATGAACGCAGCGCTAAACGGATGGTGAAGTATCGGCTCAATCCCGTGGATCTGTTCTGTAATCAACCGGCGCTGCGCGATACTCTGGCCTCCCGCCTGGTGCCACTGGAACTCAAGCATCATCTGGATCGGACCCGCGCCACCGTGGCGAGCGCGCTCGACGATCTGGGAGGCGAGTTGCAGAGATTCGACATCACGCTGGCGGCGGCGCTCGACACCAGCCGGCGCAAGATCGAATACCAGGTGGCCAAGATCGCCCGCAAGAGCGCGGCGCAGATCCTTGCGAAGGACGCGCAGGCCCAGCGCGACGCCCTTTCGCTCCACGGCCTCGTGTTCCCGGAAGGCCATCTGCAGGAGCGGCTGTATTCGATGGTTCCCTTCCTCGCCAAATTCGGCCCGTCGCTCATCGGCGACTTGTACAGCCAGGTTCGCGTAGAGTGCCCCGATCACCAATTCGTCGTCGTGTAATTATCTGGGCCGCACGACTTCCACGGATCCCGGCTTCACAACTTCCACGGAGCCCATCATGCCGCCGTCCTCGTGTTCCAGAATGTGGCAGTGAAACAGAAACGTGCCCACTATTTCGGGCGCCCGAAAATCCATCCGTAGTCTCACGCTCGGGTACTCGGCGCTTTTTAAATCCCAGTACGGCAGCTCGATGGTGTCGCGCAGAGCAGGTTCGTTTACCTCGACGCCGTCGCGCGCCATCAACTGAAAATGCAACTGATGAATGTGGAAAGTGTGTGCTTCCTTCGCGCGGTTTTCGATAACCCAGTCCTCCACCGTCCCCTGACGCACGGTGATATCAGGTTGTTTGAAGTTCATGTCGAAAACCGCCGGCTCCCTGCCTTCGACGGTAATGAAGTACTTCGCGGGCTTGCCCGGAGTCCGCAGATCCTCGCGGTCCTCGGAGAGGTAAAGCTTACGCACCTGAGCCGGCTGAATCCCGCTAAGGCCGGTGAAACGCCACGGCTCGGTTGGGGCGGGTGAGCCGGCGTTGACGGATTCCGCGCCGGTAACATCATTAACCGCGACGATGTTAGCGAGTACTCTGGTTGAGTTCGCGGCGCCGTCCGGACCTGTGTCGTAGTTACGGCCGACTAACTGCGAAAATGCGCCCGCGCGAGGCGTAGTTATTATAAATTCCGCACGCGCACCGGGCGAGACAAGGATCTCGTTGCGGGGCGCGGCACTGACCTCGCCCGCCACCGGAGCGCCGTCTATGGCGATTAACTCGAGGTTACGCGCCAGGCGCTGCCCATTCTCTACCGAAATTATCTGCAGATTAAAGTACGTATCGGCGGAGGCATTCAGGACACGCCAGAACTCGCGCCGATCGGGCCTTACTTTCATAACCGCCGGCATGTAGAGCGGATACCTTACCGGAACGAAGTTCACGGAGAGATCTTTTCCGACTGCGTCATCCGCGTCTTCGGAGGCCGCCTTGCGCGCCGCCTTCCCCACCGGGTTGACCTGATCCCTTAAAATCAGGAGTCTTTCCGGCAGACCCGCAACCTGAGGTTTCCGTTGCGCGATTCCTTCCACAATCAGCGCGCCCGACGCGCCGCCGAGCACCTGGCCCTCGCTGTAGCCGTGTGGATGCGGATGATACCAATACAGCCCCGGCGGCTGCCCTGCCGGGATTTTGAAACGATACTGAAACGCTGGCTCGGAGGGCTGAATCGACGTGTGGATCACCTCATCCTGATGGCAGGACGGGGGGATTTCGAGACCGTGAAAATGCAGATTTGTCGAAACCGCTGTCATGGGTCCCGCGGAACAGGAGTTCGCCCCATGGTGATGCTCTGTCATGCCCTTGCCTTCATCGGGCGGAGCCGTGAGTTCGTTTCTCAGATCGATTACGACCTCGTCCCCCGGCTTGACTCGAAGCGTAGGCGATTCCGTTCCGTGCTCGTCGATGTAACAATAGCGGGTCAGGCCGTAGTCGTCCACCTGACTCCGGAAGGATAAGGCAATCTGCAGGCGCCCGTTAGCCGATCGAACTTCCGCGGGCGGAGTTACCGCGCCGCCGCTTATGGGCCGGGGACAAACGGCCGCGTTCGCCAGAAGCGCCCCGGCAAGACAGATGACAATCGGATTACAGACGGGAAAGAACCTCATCTTAGTCTGAGCCGCTCTATTTTAGCCCAAAGCATTAATTTTTCATATCGATGTAACTTACGTTATGTAGCCTTAATGCTTTCACTGAAATTCCGAAGGAGACAATTTTCAATGCGTACACGTATGCATCTGATTGCCGGGTTGGCTGGGATGCTGATTTCGGTAGCTAGCTCCGGTAATGCCCTTGCCCAGACGCCCGCGGGCGGAACGATTACACCGATTCAGCATCTGGTCGTAATCTACGACGAGAATATCTCCTTCGATCACTACTTCGGCACCTATCCCCGTGCGCTGAATCCCGAGGGCGAGCCCGTCTTCACTCCCGCCGCCAATACGCCGTCCGTAAACGGGCTGACGCCCGGCCTGCTGCAGAACAACCCGAATGCCGCGGCGCCCTTTCGCCTCGACCGCAGCCAGGCGATGACCTGCGACAACGATAATCATTACGCCGACGAGCAGACCGCGTATGACAACGGGCTCATCGACAAGGTGGCGACGATTCTGAGCGGCGCGGGAACCGGCTGCACACCGAATCTGGCGATGGGATATTACGACGGCAATACCGTGACCGCCTTGTGGAACTACGCGCAACACTTCTCCCTGAGCGATAACTTCTTCGGTACCGAATACGGCACCACGGTGATGGGACATCTGAATCTGATTTCGGGACAGACGCACCAGACCAACACGGCATCGGTCTCGGGCAAGATTGTAAACGGGTCGGTGATCGCGAACATCACGGCCGGCTATGACGATTGCGGCACGGCCCCCGTCGCTAAAATGTCCGGCAAGAACATCGGCGATCTTCTCAACGCCGCCGGCATCACCTGGGGTTGGTTCTACGGCGATTTCACGCCCACCTCGGTATCGGCCGCCGGAGTCGCTACCTGCGACAGCCTGTACGACAGCCACTACGATCCTTTCCAGTTCTACCAGTCGACCGCCAATCCGCATCATCTGCCGCCGACCTCGACGCTGATGATCGGCCAGACCGACCAGGCGAATCATCAGTACGCCCTGACTGATTTGTGGAATGCCGTGGCCATCGGAAACCTTCCCGCCGTTACCTTCATCAAGGCCAGCGCCGTCAATACGGGGCATCCGTCTACTTCGACTCCGCTCAACGAACAGGGATTTCTGGTGGAGACGATTAACGCTCTGATGCAGACGGAACAGTGGAAGACCATGGCGATACTGATCGCCTATGACGATTCGGACGGATGGTACGACCATGTCATGGCGCCGGTCGTCAATCCTTCGAGCGACGCATCCACCGACACGCTGGCCGGTGCGGGCCTTTGCGGAACTTCCGCCACCGGGGCCTATCAGGACCGTTGCGGGTACGGTCCGCGGCTGCCCTTCCTCGTCATCTCGCCCTTTGCCAAGCAGAACAACGTGGATCACGTGGTGAACGACCAGACTTCGATTCTGCGCTTCATCGAAGATAACTGGAACGTGGGAAGGATCGGCGACCAATCGTTCGATGCTATCGCCAATCCGATCCTGACCCACTTCGACTTCAGCAATCCGCATTACGGAACGCTGCTGCTCAATCCGACGAGCGGCGAAGTTGCCGGTAAAGACGGACAGTAGTTGCATTCCCACTCCCTCATGGTCGCGGCTCAGTAATGAATGGGACGTTTGCTGAACCGCGACCGTGAGGGAGTTGGTCTTTGCGGTTATCTTTGAATGCGGGCCGAGCCGCCTTTGGCGAACGAGCGGACCTGATCGAGCGTAGCCATCGTGGTGTCGCCGGGAAACGTAGTCAGCAGCGCGCCGTGCGCCCAGCCCAGCCTGACGGCATCCTCGGGAGAATCCCCGTTCATGAGGCCGTAGAAGAATCCCGAAGCGAAGCCATCGCCGCCGCCGACGCGATCGTAAACATCGAGTTCGCAATGAGGCGCCGAATGGATGTGGCCGTTGATCCACGCGACGGCGCTCCAGGTGTGGCGCGACGTCGAATGCACTTCGCGCAAAGTGGTGGCGACGATCTTCACGTTGGGACGCTTCTCGACCACGTTGTCCATCATGCCCACAAACGCGATGGTGTCGAGCTTCGAGGTCGCTTCCACGGCAGGGCCTTTGATGCCCAGGCCTTTCTGCAGATCCTCTTCATTGCCGACCAGAACGTCCACGTTCTCGACAATACGCCCCAGCGTTTCAACCGCACGGTCGGCGCCGCCCGAGATCTTCCACAGTTTTTCGCGGAAATTGAGGTCGAATGAAGTGACCGCCCCTGCCGCCTTCGCCGCCTTCATGCCTTCGACGATCAGTTCGCCGGTGGTTGCGGAAAGCGCGGCGAAAATACCGCCGGAGTGAAACCACCGGACGCCGCCCGAAAAGATTGCCTGCCAATCGAAATCGCCCGGCTTCAGCAACGCGCCCGCCTCGTTGGCGCGATTGTAGAAAACCACCGGAGCGCGCACGCCATGGCCGCGGTCGCTGTACACCGCGGCCATATTGGGCCCGTTCACCCCGTTATGCTCGAAGCGCCTGTAGAAGGGCTTCACGCCCATCGCCCGGACGCGCTCCGCGATCAGATCGCCGATCGGATAATTGGACATCGCGGTAGCCACGCCGGTCGACATCTCGAAGCAATCGGCCAGGTTGGCGGCGCAATTGAACTCGCCGCCGCTCACGTGGATATCGCACTGCCGCGCCTTGCGGAACGGAATCGCGCCGGGATCGAGGCGATGCACCAGCGCACCCAGCGCGAGGAAATCCAGACCGCCCGGCACGCGCGCGGGAATTTTCAAACCGTGGCTCATACGTTGTAAGTGGTGGAAGAAACTCTGCCGCCACGGCCGGTCCAGTTGGTATGGAAGAACTTGCCCCGTGGCTGATCGACGCGCTCATAAGTGTGGGCGCCGAAGAAGTCGCGCTGCGCCTGCAGCAGGTTCGCGGGTAGGCGGGCGGTCCGAAATCCGTCGAAGAAAGCCAGCGCGGTGGAGAAGGTCGGCGTCGGCACTCCATATTCGATAGCGCGAATCACCCCGCGCCGCCACCCGTCCTGATATTGGTTCAGCACCTTGCTGAAGAAATCGTCCAGCAGCAGATTGCTGAGATGGGGATTCTTATCGAACGCCTCTTTGATATTGCCGAGGAAGCGGCTGCGGATGATACAACCACCGCGCCACATGAGAGCGATGGCGCCGAAATTCAGATGCCAGCCCTGATCTTTCGCGGCCTCCTTTAATAGCATGTAGCCCTGCGCATAAGAAATAATCTTCGAGCAATAGAGCGCCCTGCGAACGTCCTCGATGAACTCCTTGCGGTCGGTCGAGAGCGCCTTCTTCGGGCCGCGCAGCACCTTCGACGCCTCCACGCGCGCGTCTTTAATCGACGACAGGCAGCGCGCGAACACCGCCTCGCCGATCAGGGTTACGGGCATACCGAGATCGAGCGCGCTGACGCAGGTCCATTTACCCGTTCCCTTCTGCCCGGCGGCGTCCAGGATGTTATCGATCAGCGGCCTGCCGTCTTCGTCTTTGACGGTGAAGATGTGCTGGCTGATCTCAATCAGGTAGCTGTCGAGCTCGCCCTTGTTCCACTCGGCAAAGATATCGTGAAGCTCTTCCGCGGTGGCGCCCAGCCCGTCTTTCAGCAACTGATAGGCTTCGCAGATCAGCTGCATGTCGCCGTATTCTATGCCGTTGTGAACCATCTTGACGTAATGGCCCGACCCGCCTTCGCCTACCCAATCGCAACACGGCGAGCCGTCCTCCACTTTGGCGCAGATAGATTGAAAAATATTCTTGACATACGGCCAGGCTTCCGGGCGTCCGCCAGGCATGATCGAGGGACCGTTACGCGCGCCTTCCTCACCGCCCGAAACACCGCTGCCGACAAATAGAATTCCTTTTTCGGCAAGAGCCTTCTCGCGGCGATTCGAGTCGGGAAAATGCGAATTGCCGCCGTCGATCACGATGTCGCCCGGTTCCAGATACGGAACTACGGCGTCGATCATCCGATCCACCGTGTCGCCGGCCTTCACCATCATCATCACGCGGCGCGGCTTCTTCAGCAGGCCCACAAACTCTTCGATGGAATGCGCGCCGACCACCTGAGTGCCCCTGGCTTCATGGCCGATAAAATCGTCGACCTTCGAAACGGTGCGATTGAATACCGCCACCTTGAAACCGTGGTCGTTCATATTCAGCACCAGGTTCTGACCCATCACCGCCAGACCGATCAATCCAATATCGCAAGTTGCCGCCATAGCTCTTTTTGTTCCCTCCAGACGAATTTCCTATTCTATCGGAGCCGCTCCCTTACGGTCGCGGTTCGATATCCGGAGCACCAGGGCATTTCTCACATGCGGGAGATTTCAGCCAGCATATTGGCCACGGCCTTGCGGAATTGCTGAGGCGTGTTGACGCTGAGAACGCGCGCATCGAGCGACTTCAGCGTGTTCTCGAAATCGTCGGTTGGCAGAGAGGTTACCATGGGACGCGGTTGCTGCGTGAATGGATCGAACACGGGACGCGGCGGCAGCGCACGATAGCGCAGATAATAAACGCGCCGGTTCGCATCCCTGGGGACCACCGCCGGTTCCACACTGTACTGGCGTTCCAGAAATACCGGCGCGCTCAGAACAATCACCACGCGCAGCGGCTCTTGTTCGTCCTTCGGATTGACGCACCCCACTACCTCATCCCAGAAAAACTGGCGCATTTCTGCCCGGGCCGCCAGCGATTGCACATCGATCACGCCCGGATTCTGGTTGGCGAGCGGTTCGCGCATCGCGGCCCAATCGAGGCCGTGGGCGTTCTTCTGTTCCCAGGCGCGCCGCCGCGTCAGATCGAGCAGCCTCACGTCAAGCGAGCCATCCTGAAGCTCGATTCCGGAAAGCATCTTCAGTGCCGGGACGAGAACGCTCATGTTGCGCGGGAAGCTCCGAGTCGAACCGTAGTAGCGCTCCGAAGGCGTCAGGTTCATGATCAGGTTGACGTGCACCGGGCGGTTGGTGGCGAGGGGGAGTCGCAAGCGGCCCTTGACAGACGGCTGAAACCACGCCTCGGGCAGACCGGAGAGGCGCACAAACTCCACCGCCGGCAGATCGCGCCACGCATCGGGCAACGGGTCGTCCCTGAGCCCGGTCGCGCGCAGGGTCTGCTCCACCAGGCTGTGCTCCAGCGTATGGCTGTCGCACACGGCCAGATAGATCTTGTAATCGCCGGGCAGGACGAAAACCTCCTGCTCATAGGCCACATCGTGCGCCTTCGCCTCCGGCGGTATGTGGGCCAGGTTGATGGTCTGGTGCAGCCGCCAAGGGCGGTTCTGCGCATCCACGATTTCAAGGAAGACAATCAGATCGCCCCGGCCGCGCCGCTTTTCGATTTCGCGGCGCTCGAAGCCAATCTGAATTTTCACGGTCAGGCGCTGATGAACCGAGAGGCCGGTCTGCAATACTCTCTCCGACCATTTGATCCGCGGCGGAGCTTTCTCGGTTTTCCAGGCATCGAACGGATAGCGCGTAAAATAGCGGTCGCGCATACCGGTCTGGGCATGCGCGGTCGCGAGCGCGGCGGCGCAGACGAGGATGGCCAGCTTTCGCGCCATAGCTTAATTTTCGGACATCTGATCGATCACGGCAGCCAGTATGCGCCGGAATTGTTCCGAAGACGTAGCATCGAACAGCCGGGCATTCAGAGGCTCGACGGTATGTTCCAGATCGTCGACCGGCATCGGATAAGTGGGCGGAGGCGTCAGCAACGGTCCACGCGCCCCCGGCCGGAGCCGCGGATGCTGCGGCCGCGGAGGAATCGTGCGATAGCGGATGTAGAAAAGACGGCGTTCCGGATCGCTCGGCAACGCCGTCGTTTCAACCGGCTCCTGGTCGTCCAGAAACGCGGGACCGCTGAGGACAATCACTACATTCCGCGATCCATCGTTCGCATTCAGCCGGCGATTCACTTCATCCCAGAAAAAGCGGCGCATCTTCCACTGGCCTTCGAGCGCGCGCACGTCGATAATGCCCGGCTTGATATCGACGAAGAGCTTTCGCATCGCGTCCCAGTTCAATGCCTGCACGTTCTTCTGTTCGAAGCTGACCCGGCGGTGCGTCAGGTCGAGCAGCGCGGCGTCGATGGATCCGTTCGCAACCTCCATCTGCGACAGAATCTTCAACGCGGGGATCAGCACGCTCATGTTGGAGCGCAGCGCCGTCACGGAACCGGCCGATCGCTGGGTCGGAGTGGTATTTACAAGGATCTGAACGTGCACCGGGCGATGCGTCGCCACCGGAAGGCGAAGGCGATTTCCATTGCCGGGCAAGTACCACACATCGGGCGGCTCGGTAACTCCCGGAATGAATTCCACGCTGGGCAGACCGGTCCAGGAATCCGGCAGCGGGTCGGTCTTCAGCGGAGCCACGTGCACCTTGCGCAGCGTCACGCTGTGTTCGAGCGTCGCGGTGTCGCAGAGCGCAATCGATAAGGTGTAGTCGCCGGGCAGAACGAAAGCGTACTGGAACAGGCTGAGGTCGCGCGTTTGTACGCCGGGCAGCATGTCTTCGCGCCGCAGGGCCATGTGATTCTGCCAGGTTCGGCCGTCGCCGTCCTGGAATTGAAGCAGCGCCGTGAGATCTCCTGGGCCGCGCTTCTCCAGTTCGCGCCCGTCAACGTGAATGGCGATGCGCATGATCAATCTCTGGTGCGTGGAAAGTTCCGCCGGCGGGATGTCCACCGACCAGTGGATCTGCGTCTGTTTGCCCTGCGTCAGCCACTGATTGAAAGGCAGCCGGGTGAATGCGGGGTCGAGATTACCGGGCGGCGCGGGCACGGCGGGAGCGGCAGCCACAAGCAGCAGGCAGGCGCGAGCGCACACCCGAAGCTTATACCTGAAGGGCCGGGTGTTTGGTGTGCCAATCCGTTGCCTGCTCATATGCGTATGCGAGGCGCATGGCCGTGCCTTCTTCGAACAAACGTCCGGTAAACAGCAATCCGCGCGGAAGATTGTCCACGAAGCCACAGGGTACAACAACCTGGGGGTGGCCGGTGAGATTTGTCGCCGTCAGGCTGGTACCAGACGGGTGGGATACAAACGCATCCCACTGGCTCATCAGCTGGTTGAACTGCCGCATGTAAATGGTGCGGGCGCGCTGCGCGCGGATGTATTCGACGGCGGGAATCAGCCGCGAGGTGCGGAACTGATTGGGCCAGTCGGAGGCGGCCTGCCCCGTGAGCTGCTCGAGGCCCCCATCGCGCGTCAAGTCGTCGAAAGCCGCGCCCGCCTCCGCGTCGAGCACCAGATTAATGGCGCGGAGGGGGTATTCCGGCAGCGTCATCGGCTCCAGCTTCACTCCGGTCCTGCGAAGGACGTTCAAAGCGGCATCGTACACCAGTTTCTGGTTGCCGTTCAAGGCTTCGAAATCGCTCTCGAGATAGCCGACCTTCAGGGATCGAACGGACCGGGTGGCGTTCCAGTTCAGCGGCGCGTTGACCACGGTGAGATCTTTGCCATCGGGACCGGCGATGAGGCGCAGCACTTCGGCGCAATCGGCCACCGAGCGACAGATGGGACCGATCTTATCCATGGTCCAGGTGAGCGCCATAGCGCCGGTGCGGCTGACGCGTCCGAAGGTGGGACGCACGCCGGCCACTCCGCAGCGCGTGCTGGGCGCCACGATGGAGCCGAGGGTTTCGGTACCGATGGAAAATCCGACCAGGCCCGCGGCGGTTGCGGAAGCGGAACCGGCGGAGGATCCACTGGAGGACTGGTCGTAGTCCCACGGCGTTCGGGTCAAACCGCCGAACCAGAGTCCGCCTTGCGCGAGCGCGCCCATGGAGAGCTTGGCCACGAGCACCGCTCCGCCCGCCCGCAGCTTTTCGATTACGGTGGCATCGGCGTCCGGGACTCGACTCTGGTAGGGCTGCGCGCCCCAGGTGGTGAGGATGCCTTTGGTGTCGAAAAGGTCCTTGGCGCCGTAGGGAACGCCATGCAGCGGGCTAAGATGCTTGCCTCGGCGCAGGGCGGCATCGGCTTTGGCGGCTTCGTCGAGCGCCAGATCGCCGGTGAGCGTGATGACACAGTGCAGCTTCGGGCCGTAGGTCTTTAGCCGATCCAGATACATCTTCGTGAGCGCGGTAGAGGTGATCTTCCGCGCCCGGATCATCGCGCCAAGCTGCGTGGCGGGGAGGAATGCGAGATCGTCCGGTTTGGCGAAGCGGATGAGAGCCGGCGATTTGCCGGGGCGGAATTTCGATGCCCCGCGCGGCACGGAAAATCCCGGCAATACGGGAGAAAACGAGATGGCGGGCGGTGTGTCGAGCGGGATATCGAGCTTCCGCAGCTGCTCATAGCGCTCGAGCGATTGATTGACCGCCGGCAGCATCATATCGAGCTGCGCATCGGTGAGCGTCAGACCCATGGTCGCCAGTGCCGCCACTACCATTTCTTTTGAGACGCGTTGGGGAGTCTGCGCCTGGACGGCGGGCGTTGCGGCCAGCGCCGCAATCAATTTCAGCCAGGTGCGACGGGGTAACATCGAATGTTGTTCAGCGTAGCACTTAATGTGGGACAGGCGCTTCCGCCTGTCCGTGTTTTTAAGAGATGGACAGGCCAAAGGGCCTGTCCCACATTAGTGCTTCAGCAGGGTCTGCCAGTTCTGCACGACGATGAACGGCGTCGCGTCGTAGCTTTGCGGCGTGGTGACGAAGAGAAAGCGCTGGCCATCGGGCGTCATCACATAGCGGTTGCGGCGGGTTGTCCCGACCACCAGCGGCGCGTCGAACAACTCCTGGGGTATCCCTGCTTCGAACGCCGAACCGTTGGTCTTCACTTCAACGACATTCAATTTCGTATCGTTGATGAAAAACAGCTCCTTGCCGTCACGGCGCCACGCCGGCTCGTTTCCGCCGCTGGTCGAAATCTGCCACTTGCCGCCCGCCGGCGGAAAGTTCTGCACAAAGACCTCGGTTCTGCCCGACTCCCTCGAAACATAGGCGATCCAGTGCCCATCGGGGGACAGGTGCGCGTGGTCCTGAACAAACGGCGCTTTCAGAACCGGGTAGGGTTTGCGATCCCCGGCGACAGGCGCGGCGTCGATCTCGCGGGAGTTTAGATTGAAGAACAGGAGCTTTCCGTCGGGGGACCAATCCTCCAGATTCTTGATCCCCTCGGTTTCGACGACCGGTTCGTCTTCACCAGCGCCTCCGGCCGCCTTCCAGTAGATATCCCGAGAGCCCTTGCGCGTTGAAGTGAACGCGATGCGGGACCCGTCGGGAGACCAGACGGGGTTAAAATCATCCGCCTTGTCGAAGGTAAAGCGCGAACTGACACCACGTGTCAGATCCAGCACCCAGATATCGCGGGTGTCGGTTGCCGGGTCATTGCGGCCAACTGCGAGCCGCTTCCCATCGGGGGAGAGCGCTGGATTCGTATAGATCCCGGGCTCGCCCACGTTGCCGAGGCGCTTGCCCTGCCGGTCGTACCAGGTGAGATCGTTGGGTGGGGCCGGAAGCACCTGCCGGTACGCGAGCACGCCCGTTTGGGAGACGGAAAAACCTCCTCCGACGGTCGTCGGAGTGACAAGAACCCGTTCGGCGATGGGGATCGGGTCCCCGGAGAGCGACTGCTTGCCAGGATCGTACGCCTGAGCGACGAGCGTGGAACCGCGAATGTTCAGCAGCCAACCCGGGGGAACGAACACACCCGAACTGCCGGTCGTGAGACGCTTCACCTCTTTGGAATCGAGGGAGCCAGCGTAGAGCCCCTCGCCTCCGTTCGTCGTGTAGGACTGGTAGAGAAAGCTCCGTCCGTCGGGCAGAAAATGGGGATAGAAACCCGATGGGCCGGACCCGGCGCCTTTCGGCTCTCCACCCGCCGCGGGAACCTGATAGAGCGGGAAGGGAACTTCTCCCCGGGTGAACAGGATGACTCCCGCCGGGCTCCAGGCAGGGGCTACAGCGGCGGGCGTCGCGAGTGTCTGTGCCTGGCCGCCGAGCACGTCCAGCCGCATCAGCTTGCCAGCCGACACGAATGCGATGGAGCGGCTATCGGGCGACCATGTTCCGTTGGCGTTTGCGGAAACGCCCGCGGCTCCCGCGATGGGCACGGCCTTCACGGAATTCATCTGTCGCAGATAGAGCGTCCGGGATCCATCGCGCTTGTTGACGGGAAACAGTATGCTGGAACCGTCCGGCGAGACGACAGGGAAATCGGCCTGGCCCCAGGAAGTCAATTCCGGCAACGGGATTTCGAAGCGAGCCAGCGCGGGGGGTGCGGACGCGGTTCGAAAGTGGATTAAGGCGAAGGCCGCGGCCACCAGCAGCGCGGCGAAAACACCGGCCAGAATCCAGCCCAGGCGGGCATTTCTGCGGCGATGTTGCAGCACGGGCGCCGGCATGGCTGCATTCGAGCCGCCTTCGAGCACCCACTCGATCTGACTCTTCAGATCGGCGGCGCTTTGCCAGCGGTCGTCGGGATCCTTGGCGAGGCACTTCTTCACCACCCGCTCGAGCATGGGCGGAATCATGGGCCGATGCAGCGTGATCGGCTCCGGCTCACGGGCGATGATGTCGGCGATCAGGGTCGCCTGATTCTCCGCGCGGAAGGCTCGCTTGCCGGTGAGCATTTCGTAGAGCACGCAGCCGAAGGAAAAGATATGGTGACGTCGTCCGGCCCTGGCGGCTGCGCGTCCTGCCCGATTTTGGCCAGTCCGAAATCGAGAACTTTGATGCCGGATTTGGTAGTCAGGATGTTGGCGGGTTTGAGATCGCGATGCGTGATGGTTTTGCGATGCGCGGCGTCGAGTGCGCTGGCCAGCTGGATGGCGATGCGGAGCGCCTGATCGAGCGGCAGCGGTCCTTTGAGCTCAGCGCCGTCGACGAACTCCATGACCAGGTAGTCGGGACCGACGTCATAAAGCGTGCAGATATTGGGATGATTCAGCGCCGCCACGGCACGGGCTTCGCGTTCGAAGCGGTCGCTGAATACCTGGGAGGAAACCTTGATGGCGACG
>JBEKAQ010000038.1:0-43348 GCA_050015835.1 Bryobacteraceae bacterium
CAGTTGGCGGCTTCCATGCCGGCGAGGGAGTTGCGGAGAGATTCCTGAGAGGTGCAATCGAAGCCCAAAGCGGTCAGGATGGCTCGGTTGGTTTCGGGCGCGGTGGTGTGCCGGTTTCCGAAGACGTCCCAGAATTGTTGTTGGACGCCATTCTGCTCCGCGGCAGCGCGGATCGCGTCGTCGTGAAGCATTAAGTTGAGTGTAGCGTGGGGCTCTTTGTTACCGAGCCGGGGCGGGTCAGAACTGCAACTTATCGATAGCTGTGTCGAGTTGTTGCTGGAGGGCGGCGCGTTCGGTGTCGAGCTGGGTCTGGCGGTCGCGCAGTTTGGCGATTTGATTCTCCTGATCGGCTAGTTTGCGGGCGTAGTCCTGCACGATTTGTTGCTGCCCGCTGACGGCGGAGAGGCTCGAAATGTTCTGCCGGTTGCGATCTTCGTCGCGAGTGACATTGGTGACGTCGCCATCGATGCGATGCTTCTCGGCGTCGCTGGCGGCGATCTTCGTTTTGAGATCGGCGATGGCCTGGAGCTGGCGGCGGGCCGCGTCGGTTATCGCTTTGTTGCGGATGTAGACTAGCGGCGAATCGGGCGTGAGGGAGGAGACGGAGGCCTGCTGATCGTAGACGTTTTCGTCGGTGACGGGGAAATCGAGTGAGCCGCTGGCGGGGACTTTGATCTCGAAGCGATAGACGTCGCGGGCGGTTTCGATGGGCGGCGCGGTGTCGATCAGTTTCCAGCCCTGGCGGACAGGGAATTCGATGATGAGGGTCTTGGGGCGCGCGTCGACGTTCAGGATGGAATAAGTTTTCTTCTGGACGATGGCGGCGCGGGTCACCAGCATGCCGTCGTGGACGTGCAGCTCGCGAATGTTGTCAGTGTGGGAGTTGAGATTGGTGGTGATGCGGGTGCCGAGATCGACTCCGTAGCTGATGAAGCGCTTATCGGTGTTCTTGACGGTTTCGACGAGCGCTTCGCCGGCGTAGGCTCCGGCATCGTAGACGGTGATGGGGCCTCCGTCGAGGGTTCGGCCGGTGTTGTTGGTGAGTTCGGCGGCGCTGAGGGGGTTGGTTTTCGAGGCATCGGAGAAGATGATCAGCTTGCGGGCGGTGATTTTTTGCTGCAGGAAGGGGAGCATGGCCGATTCGTTCTTCTTTACGGTGACCGGGGTGGCGATGGCGTATTCGAAGAGATCGGCGATTTCGGTAGCTTGGCCCGCGGGCGCTATGGAACTCTCGACGGATAGAGCCTCCGACTGAGCAAATCCCGCGTTAGGGGTGAAGAAACCGCCGCCGCGGCCGCCTCCAACGCCCCCGACGACGTTGCCACCTGCACGCATAGCCGGCGGCGCGGCGGGCGAGGGTGTGGCTTTGGTGGCAGCGCCGGAATAAATGGTCGGCGCGACGGCTTGGTCTTCGGGCAATTCGGCGGTTTGGCGCCGGATATATTTCGGATCGTATAACTCGCTGATAAAGGAAATCGGTTTGCCCGAGATCAGGGACATGCGGACATTGGTCCAATCCTCGCCGGTGGTGTTATCCACGATGGCCCAACCTTCGAGCGTGGCCGGCTGATTCCCTTCCCCGAGCAACAACCGATAGCTCGATTTCCATGCGGGCATGGGCATGATGTATTCGGCGCGCACGTCGCGGGATTTCGAATCCGTCGAATCGATGTAGACGCTGCGCTTGTCTTTGGAGCGGGAACTGGTCAGGGCGGCGAGGTAATCGCGGAATTGTAATTGCAGTTTCGCATCGGTGAAGTTGATGGCCGAAGCGGCGGAAAGATCCACGTTGCGCAGTTCGCCCGAGTCCATCAGGAGGGTGAGTTGTTCGTGTTCGGCGCGGTCTTTGTCGCCCGGCACCATGCGGGCGGAGACGATTTCTCCGGAGATTTTTTGTGGGCCGAATTCCATTTCGAGGCGCGCGCCTTTCAACTGATCGAGCATCGAGCTGAGCGGCTGTCCGTTATTAATACGGAAGGGAAATTCGTTGAGTTTCTCATCGAGCGGAATGCTGGAATCGTAGCGGACTCCGGTCACTTTGCCGCCGTTGTCATTGATGGTGAGCGATTTGAGGACGTCGTTCATTTCCTCGGCCTTGAAATCGAGGCGGGCGGATTCGCCGGGGCCGAGGGTGCCCTGGCGCATGAAGTAGCCGACACCGTGCTTGTAGAGCACGACTGTGCGGACCGGCAACTCGGCGGCGGGCAGGAGCGCGGCGCAAAGGATGAGAGCGACGAAGCTTCGGATGTCCATGCTTGGTAGACACCGCGGTTTCGATGCCAGTTGCGTAAAGATTCTGGTGTGAAGCTTATTTCGGTTGCGGGACGATGCGGAGATAGGGCTTGGGCGCTTTCCAGCCATCCGGGAACTTCTGCTTCGCTTCTTCTTCGGGCACCGAGGGGAGAATAATCACGTCCTCGCCGTGCTTCCAGTTCACGGGCGTAGCCACTTTATGCTTGGCGGTGAGTTGCATGGAATCGAGCACCCGCAGCACTTCGTCGAAGTTACGGCCAGTGCTCATGGGATAGACGAGCATCAGCTTGATTTTCTTATCGGGGCCGATGATAAACACGGTGCGAACGGTGGCGTTGTTGGCGGCGGTACGGCCTTCGGAGGTGATCCCGGCATCGGCGGGCAGCATGTCATACAACTTCGCGACCTTCAGTTCGGGATCGCCGATCATGGGGTAATTGACCTTATAGCCCTGAGTTTCCTCAATATCCAGCGCCCATTTGCCGTGGCTGGTAACAGGGTCCACGCTGAGGCCGATCACCTTGGTGTTGCGTTTGGCGAATTCGGGCTGCAGGCGGGCCATATAGCCCAGCTCAGTGGTGCAAACCGGCGTGAAATCTTTCGGATGAGAGAAGAGGATGGCCCAGCCATCGCCAATCCATTGGTGAAAGTCGATGGGGCCTTCGGTGGTTTCAGCAGTAAAATTGGGAGCTTCTTCGTTGATTCGCAGTGACATCAAAATTAGTTTACTCTGGTACGTGCCGATGGAGCCTGTAATCGTCGAAATTTTTCCCTGGGCTGCCTCGCCCATGCTTCGTATCTGGTTGGTTCGGAAGGGGTTGCGGCGGTGATCGACCCGCAGCGCGACGTGGATATTTACATCGACGCGGCCCGCAAGCGGGGGTTGAAGATCGAGCATATTATCGAGACCCATCTGCACGCCGATTTCGTTTCCGGGCATCGCGAGTTGGCGGAGCGCACGGGGGCGCGGATTTACCTGGGCAAGGGCTCGGGCGCGGCGTTCCCGCACACGGAGGTCGGGGATGGCGATTCGATTCAGTTCGGAAATTGCCGGTTCGATTTCATACAGACTCCCGGCCACACGATGGAGAGCGTGTGTATTGCGCTGACGGATCTGGCGGCGCCCTCGCGGCCCCGCGCTGTGTTTACGGGCGATACTCTGTTCGTCGGCGGTGTGGGGCGGCCGGATCTCTCTGGCGATTATACTCCTCAGGAGCTCGCCGCCCTGCTGTATCAGAGCCTGCACGAGAAGCTGCTCGGTCTTCCCGACGATACGGAAATCTTTCCGGCGCATGGGGCGGGGTCTTTGTGCGGGCGACAGATGGGCTCCGAGCGCTCGTCGACGACCGGGAAGGAGAAGCGCACCAACTATGCGCTGCAGGCAGCGAGCTGCGAGGAGTTCATTCATCTTCTGACCGACAATCTGCCGCCTCGGCCGGAGTACTTCGGGCGCGAGGTGGAATTGAATCGGCAGGGCGCGACTCCGCTCGATCGGCTGCCGCCTCCTGTGCCGCTCTATGCGTCCGAAGTCTTGCGCCTGCAAGCGGAGGGCGCGCTGGTTCTCGATACGCGTCCGGCGATGCAATTCGCGGTGGCGCATGTTCCGGGGTCCCTGCATATCGCGCTCTCGGGGCAGTACGCGTCGTGGACGGCGCGGCTGTTGGGGCTCGACCAGCGCATCATTCTGGTGGGCGAGGACGCGGATCATTTGAGGGAGTCGCAACTGCGTTTGGCGCGGGTGGGGATGGAGAACGTTCGAGGATATCTTGACGGCGGCATCGCGGGGTGGATTCGGGGCGGAAATGAGCTGGATTACATTCCGCAGATCACGGTGCACGAATTCGCGGAGATGCGGGAGCGGGAGAGCATCGGGGTGCTGGATGTGCGGGAACCGGGAGAGATCGAGCCGGGGGCGATTGCGAACTCGGTACGGATTCCGTTGGGGCAGTTAACGGAGAGAACCGGGGAACTCGACCGTGGAAAACTTCTGGTGGTTCATTGCAAGGGCGGATACCGGAGTTCGATCGCCACCAGCATCCTGCGCCGCGCCGGGTTTCGCGATATCGCGAATCTTACGGGCGGATTCGATGCGTGGAAGGCCACTGTTACGCAGTGACGGTTTCGGCCTGGAGGGCTTCGGCGTCGGCCTCGGCTCCGGCGACCTTGAGGTCCACGCCTTCCCAGCGCGCGACCACCGCGGTAGCGAGGCAATTGCCCAGCAGATTGACCGATGTCCTGGCCATATCCATGAGGGTATCGACGCCCAGAATCAGGGCGACGCCTTCAATCGGCAGGTTGAACGCGGCGAGGGTTCCGGCCAGAATCACGAGGGCGGCGCGGGGGACGCCGGCCACGCCTTTACTCGTGAGCATGAGAGTGAGCATCATCGCGAGCTGGGTCCCCAGGCCCAGGTGAACGCCGGCGGCTTGGGCGACGAACATGGCGGCCATCGACAGATAGAGCGCAGAGCCATCCAGATTGAAGCTGTAGCCGGTGGGGAGGACGAAGGCCACGATATGTTTGGGGACGCCGAAGCGTTCCATATTTTCGAGCGCGATGGGGAACGCGGATTCGCTCGATGCGGTGGAGAAGGCCAGCAGGAAGGGCTCGCGCACGTACTTGATGAAGCGCCGCAGGGGAATGCGGGCGAGCAGGATAACGGCGCCGAAGACAAACAGAACGAAGAACGCCTGGGCGGCGTAGAGCGTCAGCACCAGCCTGCCGAGGTTGGCGAGGACGCCGAGGCCCTTGTCTCCGATGGTCGCGGCCATGGCGCCGAATACGCCGAAGGGCGCGAAGAGCATCACATAGCCGGTGTATTTGAACATCACTTCGGCGAGCGATTCGCAGAACGCCACGACCGGCCTGGCTTTCGATCCCACGGTGGCGCAGGCGGCGCCGAAGAGGAACGCGAACACGACGATTTGCAATACTTCCCCCTTCGCCATGGAGTCGACGATGCTGGTGGGGAAGGTGTGTTCCAGAATCTGCGGGAGGGTTGAGGCTGCGGCCTCGACGGGTGCGCCGGCACCCTTTTGAATTTGCACGCCGACGCCGGGTTTGACGAGATTCACCGCGCCGAGTCCGACGAACAACGCGACTGTGGTGACGATTTCGAAGTAGAGAATCGCCTTGCCGCCGATGCGGCCCATGGTCCTGAGGTTGCCCGTGCCGGCGATGCCACTGACCAGAGTGCCGAACAGCAGAGGCGCGATGATGGATTTAATCAGGCGCAGAAAAATGACGCCCAGGATGCCTGTTGCTTTGGCCGGGTCAGGAAAGGCGGCGCCGAAAAGAACACCGGCGATGAGCGCGATCAGGATCCAGGTGGTGAGGGATACGCGCTTCATGAGGGTAGCCGTATCTTTACCAGTTTAGTTTGAAGGTTTCGGTTCCGCTATGGTCAGGGCTGTTTTCGTTCCAGCCGGAGCCGGTCGACGTCGAATGCGCTCAGCGAGAGAGACGCCGCGATCAATAGCCGGCCGGAGAGCGCCGCCTTCTCAACACCCTCGCGCGCATGCTGGTCCAATTTCGTGAGCATATGAACCAATTCGTGGGCCACCACGCGGCCCAACGCGCGGCCGACCAGGATATCGGGCTGGCGGAAATCGGCGCCGCCCATGGCCATCCGGACGAAGTTTACGACGCGGTCGCAATCCACGTCACCGAAGGGCTGCACGGCGCCGGCGGCGATCCAGGTGCTGGCGTACGGGCCCGGTTGCCGGTTGGAGAGGAGGGCCGGAAGGTAGTTGCAGGAGCCTTTGAAGGTGATCACTACGAGATCGTTGAATGTCGAATGGACGGCGTCGTCACGCCGGATCCAGCCGAGTTGGATGCCGGAAGCTCCGATTATGTGCGAGGCTTCCCGCTGCATCTCCCTGATGGTTGGGGAAGTAAAAGACCCCTTGAAATCGAGAACCACCGTGAGATCGGGTTGGGACGGGGGCAGATCGGCGGCGAAGGCCGTAAGGAGGCCGGCGAGCAGACAGGCGCATACGTATACAGGGCGCATTTGGCGCTTTCTCAGTCCTGGAGAAATTACAAGCACACTTGGCTTGCGCGCTTATTATATGCAAACCGAGTGAGAGGAGCCAGCGAAACCGATTCCCAGTGGATCTAATGGTGTACTAACCATAGACCGATGAGGAACATTATCGTAGGGACGGCGGGTCACATCGACCATGGCAAGACGGCGTTGGTAAGGGCCCTTACCGGGATCGACGCCGACCGTCTTGCCGAGGAGAAGCGCCGGGGCATTACGATTGACCTGGGATTCGCGCACCTGCAGCTTACGAAGGACATCCGGCTGGGTTTCATCGACGTGCCCGGCCATGAACGCTTCGTGCGCAACATGCTGGCGGGCGCGTCGGGCATCGACGTGGTGCTGCTGGCGATCGCCGCCGACGAATCGATCAAGCCGCAGACGCGGGAGCACTTCGAGATTTGCCGGATGCTCGGCGTGCAGGCGGGCGTGATCGCGCTGACGAAGGCGGATCTGGCGGATCCCGATATGCTCGAACTGGTGCGGCTCGAAGTGGATGAGTTTGTGGCAGGGTCGTTTCTCGAAAATGCGCCGAAGGTCGCGGTGAGTTCCACGACCGGGGCGGGGCTGGCGGATCTGCGCCGTGAGCTCGAAACGCGCGCCCGGGCGGTACGAGAGAAAAGCGCGGCGGGATGGTTCCGGCTGCCCATCGATCGGGCGTTCACCATGAAGGGCTTCGGCACCGTGGTCACCGGCACGCTGGTTGCAGGAACGCTGCGGCGCGAACAGGAGGTGGAACTGTATCCCACGGGCCGGCGACTGCGGGTTCGCGGATTGCATGTGTATGGCGAGGCGGCGGAAAGCGCGCGCGCCGGCGAACGCACGGCGGTTAACCTGGCGGATATCGAGCCCGCCGAAATCGAGCGCGGCATGGTGCTGAGCGAAGCGGGATTGTTCACGGCGGTCTCGAAGTTCGATTGCCGGCTGGATCTGCTGGCTTCGGCTAAGGCGCTGAAGAATGGGGCGCCAGTGCATCTGCATATAGGATCGGCCGGGATGGAGGCGGAGGTGCGGCTGCTGGATCGACGGGCACGATTGAAGCCGGGCGAATCGGCGTGGGCGCGCATTGTGCTGCGGGAGCCGGCGCTGGTGCTGCCGGGAGACCGCTTCATCATACGCATGTTTTCGCCGGTAGTGACGATCGGAGGCGGCGTGGTGGTGGACACCAACTGCCGCAAATATGAGGCCGCGCGGCTGACCGCTTTGGCGGAGGGCGATGCCCGCGCGCGGGTAGAATGGCTGGTCGGCGAGCAGGGCGCCGGAATGGAAAAAGCCCGGCTGATAGCGTTGACCGGGATGCGCGAGATAGCGCAATCCGCTGCGATCGAGACGGCGGGAGAATGGCTGATGGGGACTGCGCGCGCGGCGGAATTGAGGCAGCATCTCGCGGAGACGGTGCGGCAGTTTCATCGCGACCATACGCTGCTTCCGGGCATTCAGAAGCAGGATTTGAAGGGGCGCGTCATCCCGCGGGCTGCGCCCGAGATCTTCGAACACATTCTGGCGACGACTCCGGAAGTGGTGCAGGATGGCGAAGTGGTGCGGCTGCGCGGGCATCGGGTGGTGCTGAAACTCGATGAGGAGCAGGCGCGGGGGGCGATCGAGACGGCGTTCGAGCGCGCGGGGCTGACGGTGCCCGCCGTGGAGGATGTGCTGAAGTTGTCGGGCGTGGAAGCGGCGCGGGCGCGTTCCATTCTGCAGATTTTGCTGCGGGAAGGAAAGCTGGTCAGGATTTCGGACGAACTGGTGTTCCACGCGTCGGCGGTGGCAGGGCTGCGGGAGACGCTGCGGGCGCGGGTGGGAGAGCGCTTCAGCGTTCCCGCTTTCAAGGAATGGACCGGAATTTCGAGGAAGTATGCGATCCCGCTGCTCGAGTATCTCGACCGGGTGCATGCGACGCGGCGGGAGGGGGACGATCGGGTGGTATTGTGACGGCCCAGTGCAACGCTTGCATTTCGTGTGCCGCCGTTGCTTACTTCCCATAAGGCCCTTATGGGAAAAGAGAAGGACAAAGAGTCCGGTCTTCTGCAGGGCACGCTTGACATGCTGGTGCTGCGGGCAGTCCGGCGCGGCCCGACGCACGGCTACGATATCGCCGAATCGATTCTGAAGCGTTCGGGCGATGTGCTGCGCGTGGAGGAAGGCGCGCTCTATCCCGCGCTGCACCGCCTGGAACTTCAGGGTCTGCTCGCAAGCGAATGGGGGCTTTCCGCCAACAATCGCCGTGCCAAATTTTACCGGCTTACGGCGGCGGGGCGGAAGCGGCTGGCCGCCGAATCCTCCGCTTGGGTCCGGCTGAGCGGGGCGGTGGCACGAGCTATGGAAGCGTGACATGCGGGAAATATTCACCGCCCTCCGGTTGCGCATTCGCGGTCTTTGAGACCGCAAGCGGCTTGACAGAGACCTGCGCGATGAGATCGCGTTCCATCTCTCTCTTCGCGAAGAACGGGGATCCACGCAGGCCTTCGGCAATCCGAGTCTGTTGAAAGAGGATCTCAGGGAAATGTGGACCTTCCACCGGCTGGAAAGATTCTTCCGGGACGTAGCCTATGCGCTCAGGGCGCTGCGGAAAAATCCCGCTTTTGCCGTGGCCGCCGTGCTCACGCTGGCCCTGGGTATTGGCGGGAACGCGGCGATGTTTACCATCGTTCGCGGGGTGCTGCTGAAGCCGCTCGACTACCGCGACCCCGACCGTCTCGTCGAGCTGTCCATGGAAAACGATCGCAACCTCAGGACATTTACGCCGGTCCGGTACGAGGAGTTGAGGACGAAAGCCCGATCGTTCGAGGCCATCGGGGCGTTCGGACTCCCGGAAAACATGACGATGTCGGCCGGGCCGGAGTCGCAGCCCGTCAGCGTCGCGAGGGTCTCCGCCAATTTCGTCCGCATACTCGGCGTCAATCCCGTGCTCGGACGAAGGTTCTTTCAGGAAGAGGATCGGCCCGGCGGCCGGCCCGTGGCGATGATCGGCGAACGATTGTGGCGGCAGGTGTTCTCGAGGGACGCGCGGGCCGCCGGCAAGACGGTGACTCTCGATTCCGCGCCGTACACCGTTATCGGAGTGCTGCCGTCGAACTTCCACTTTCCGTTTTCCGGCGTGGACATCTGGCTGACAAGACCTTCCGAGTGGTGCATCGTGCCGCCGGAATCGCGAGCCCGTACGGCCTCGATCGTGTGTTTCGCCAGATTGAAGTCCCGGACCGGCATCGAGCAAGCCAATGCCGAACTCGACGTGCTGAACCATCAATATATAGCGGCGCACGCGGGGATGCCCGATGCCGCTCCAGGCGCAACCATGCGGATATCGAGGCTCGCCGACGAGCTGGTCGCGAATGTTCGCGCCATGCTCCGGATGCTGTCGGGATGCGTCGGTTTCGTGCTGCTCATCGCCTGCGCCAACGTCGCGAATATAATCCTTGCGCGGTCGGCGGTGCGGGGCCGTGAGTTCGCCATCAGGACGGCGCTGGGAGCCGCGCGCGGCCGGCTCATTGCGCAGCTATTGGCCGAAAGCCTTGTCTTAGCTCTGCTCGGCGGGGCTGTGGGCTTGTGCCTGGCCGATGGTTTGTTGAAGGTGGTTACGCGGATGAGCGCTTTCGATCTGCCCCGCTCCTGGCAGATTCAGCTTGATGGCGGCGTGCTGACATTCACTGCGATGTTGTCGCTCGCGACCGTGGCGGTGTTTGGATTGCTTCCGGCTCTTCGCATCTCGCGGCCGGGTCTGGCGGATGCGCTGCGAGAGCGCGTTGAAGGCTCCGGGCCGGCCAGCGCGGGACCGGGCTGGCTCGGGAGCAGGTTAACCACGCGAGGGCTTCTGGTTACCGGGCAGGTCGCGTTGTCGCTTGTGCTGCTGATTGGCGCGGCGCTTCTGATGAAGAGCTTCGTGCGGCTGCATAACGTTAACCCGGGATTTCAGCCGGCGAATCTCCTCATGGCGCAGATTCCGTTGCCTGCGGCGCGCTACGACAAGGGCCAGAAGATGTCGGGGTTTTTCGAAACGCTGCTGAGCAGGGTCGAAGCCGTGCCCGGCGTTCGCGGCGCCGCCGTTGCGCGGACACTGCCCACCATGCCGTACCAGCTGATCGCGTTGCACGTTGCGGAACAGCCGCCCGTTAACTTTACCGAGCGCCCATCGGGGCAACTGCAAACGGTCACAGGCGACTATTTCCACACACTGGGCATTCCGCTCCGGAAGGGCCGCCTGTTTACGGATCGCGATCTTAAAGACGGGCCGCCCGTCCTGATCGTTAACGAAGCCCTGGCCCGCCGCTTCTGGCGGGACTATCCACAGGGCGCCAGCCCGATCGGACAGCATATTCAGCTTGGCGCCAGCTCCTGGCCGATTGAAATCGTCGGGATCGCGGCGGATGTACACGAGGCCAGCCTCAGCGCCGATGTGGTGCCGGAAGTTTATCTCCCCGCGCGCCTCAGCCCGGCTCCCACGGGGTATCTTGTAGTCCGGACCGAGGGAGATCCACTTCGCTTCGTGAACACGGTTCGCAGTCAGGTATCGGCGATTGACCGTGAGCAGGCGATCTCAGCCGTCAGGACCATTGACGACCTGATCGACGCATCACTGGGGAGGCAGCGATTGACGATGCTGTTACTGAACCTGTTCGCCGGCGTAGCGCTGCTGTTGGCGGTGGTGGGGCTCTACGGTTCGATCGCCTATTCAGTAGCGCAGCGTACGCATGAAGTCGGCATACGGCGCGCGCTGGGCGCTCAGCACTCGGGTATTCTGCGGTTGGTTGTCGGGGAGGGACTTGGTATGACGTTGGCCGGCGTCGCACTTGGCGTTGCCGCAGCCTCTATCCTTTCACGGATCATGAAGGCCTTCCTGTTCCAGGTGAGCGCCACCGATCCCTGGGCTTTCGCCGGCATGGCGATTCTGCTGATCCTGGTGGCACTGGCGGCGAGCTATATTCCGGCACAGCGGGCGACGCAGGTCGATCCCATGGCCACCCTGCGATAAGGACCATAACTGTCATGCCCCTCGGAGTTCTTCTTGCGTTGGCCGTCATGCCGCGGGATGGCCTGACCTATGTCTCAATCCCTGCGGGCGTCTACGACATGGGATGCTCGGCCGGCGATTCCGAATGCTTCGCATGAGAGCCGCCGCGGCACAAGGTCACCATCGCGAGGGGCTTCCGGATCGGGCAGACGCTGGTCACACGGCAGGCATATCTACGCATAACCGGGATGAATCCGAGCCGCTACCGGGGGCCGCTTCTCCCGGTCGATCAGGTTAGTTGGTACGACGCGCAACGATACTGTACCGAGATCGGCATGCGGCTGCCGACCGAAGCGGAGTGGGAGTACGCGGCGCGCGGGGGATCGGCAGATTCGCGATACGGTCCAATGGAATCGATCGCATGGTACGACGGCAACGCCCGGGACAAAACTCATCCGGTGGCGCAAAAGAGCCCCAATGGGTTCGGCTTGTACGACATGCTGGGCAATGTCTGGGAGTGGGTGCAGGACAGTTACGAAGCGAACCGGGACATGAGGATCCCGCGGGGCGCTTCGTTTTTCAATCCTGCGCGGGATTTGCGTCTGTCGAACCGGCTCTGGGCTGCGCCTGAGACGGCGCACCGCGATATGGGATTCCGCTGCGCCCGGTAAACGCCTGTTCACACGGTTGCGGGCAGAGCGGAAATCTGCCCCACTTATTCGAGGGGCAGGCCGGATTCCTTCAGGGCGCGCCAGCCGCCGTCGAGCGACATGGCTTCGGTGTAGCCCATTTTCACGAGGTTGTCCGCCGCCAGCGCGGAGCGGAATCCGCCGCCACAATAAAGCATCAGCTTCACGTCTTTATCCGGATATTTCGCTTCCACGTCGCGCTCGATGGTCCCCTTGCTCAGATGGACCGCGCCTTTGACGTGCCCGGCATTCCATTCGTGGTCTTCGCGAACATCCACCAGTACCACGGCCTCGCCCTGGTCGAGCATGCGCTTATAGCCGTCGATATCGGTCTCTTTGATGCGCGTTTTCGCGTCGTTGACGAGGGTGAGAAATCCGGGATTATGGGCCATTCCTATCTACTCTACTCGTTTGATATGGGCGCCCGCAGCAGAAAGTTTGGCCTCGATTTTTTCATAGCCGCGATCGATATGGTAAACGCGGTCGATGACGGTCTCTCCACGCGCCACCATAGCCGCCAGTACCAGAGATGCGCTGGCCCGCAGGTCGGATGCGATCACGCCCGCGCCGGTCAGGCGGCTGCGTCCGGCAATGATCGCCGTCCGGCCGTCAATGCGGATATTGGCGCCCATGCGCATCAGCTCCTGGGCGTGCATGAAGCGATTCTCAAAGATGGTTTCGGTCACGATGGAGATGCCGTCGGCCTGGGTCATGAGCGCCATGTATTGCGCCTGCAGATCGGTCGCGAAGCCCGGATACTCTTCAGTCGTCATATCCACCGGATGCAATGCCCTGTTGCCATGGACGCGAAGGGTGGAGGGATCGACTACCGCGACGTCCACGCCGGCCTCGGCCAGCTTTTCGACCAGCGCGCCCAGGTGTTCGGCAATGCAGCCGGTGACCAGGATGTCGCCGCCGGTGATGGCGCCCGCCACCACGAAGGTTCCGGCCTCGATGCGGTCGGCGATAATCTCGTGGGTGGCGCCATTAAGCTTCGAGACGCCCTGGACGAGAATGCGGCTGGTACCCGCGCCCTCGATGCGCGCGCCCATCTTGACGAGGAGCGCGGCCAGATCGGTCACCTCCGGCTCGCGCGCGGCGTTTTCGATGAGGGTCTCGCCGTCGGCCAGCACGGCGGCCATCAGGATGTCTTCGGTGCCCGTGACAGTGATGCGATCGAAGACAATGTGCGCGCCCTTCAGTCCGTGAGGGGCAACGGCCTCGATGTAACCGTGCTCCTGGGAAATCTCCGCGCCCAGGTGCTTAAGGCCGGCCAGATGGAAGTCGATGGGCCGGGCGCCGATGGCGCACCCGCCGGGCATGGAGACGCGCGCGCGGCCGGCTCGAGCCACGAGGGGGCCGAGCACCAGGCTGGACGCCCGCATAGTCTTCACCAATTCGTAAGGCGCTTCGGGCGATACGATCTTCGCGGTCTGAATGGTGACGCGCTCCTGGTCGACCTGGATATCCGATCCGATGTCGACGAGCAGCCGTTCCATGGTGCGGATGTCGCGCACGCGCGGGATACGATCGAGCACCACTGTGCCGTCGGTCAGCAGCGCGGCGGCCAGCGCGGGCAGGGCGGAGTTCTTCGATCCGCTGGTGGGAATCGCACCCTCGAGCGGTGTGCCGCCCTCAATAACGAATTTATCCATTTATTTGTCTGCTTTTTCTTTCTTCCCACTGCGTAATAGCGGCGCGCACGTTGTTTCCGGCCGCCGCGAGCATGTGGCCGGCCTCTTGATATGAGACGCCTGTGGCGGCGCCGATGATTCGTTGGGCGCGATCCAGCAACTTGGAATTTTTCGGTTGTACGTTGATCATCAGATTGCCCCAGACGCAGCCGCTGCGAATGAACGCGCCGGTAGTCAGCATATTGAGGACCAGTTTCGTCGCCGTGCCGGCCTTCAAACGCGTGGAACCGGCGATCACTTCCGGGCCCGGCAGGGGCGTGATTGCTATCTTCACACGGCAGGCCAGTGCGGAATCGGGCGTGCAGCTGATGCCGACGGTCAGGGCGCCGAGGCGATTGGCCTCATCGACAGCGCCGAGAACGTAGGGAGTGCGGCCGCTGGCGGCGATTGCGCAGAGCACGTCGGACGCGCGGAAACCCCGGTTCTGCAGGTCGCGTGCGCCGATGGCCGGATCGTCTTCGGTAATTTCGGTAGCTCGCGAGAGGGCGGATTCGCCTCCCGCGATGATGCCCTGCACCAGATCCGGCGGCACGTTGAAGGTGGGGGGACATTCCGCGGCATCGAGCACTCCCAACCTTCCGCTGGTGCCCGCGCCGATGTAGAAAAGACGGCCACCGTGGTGGAACGTCTCGACGATTGCGTCCACGGCGCGGGCGATGTTGGGCAATTCAGCGGCAACCGCAGCGGCGATTTTTTGGTCTTCGGCGTTGATGACGCGGAGCACCTCGAGAGTGGGAAGCGTATCGATGCGCACGGTGGCGGGGTTGGGCTGCTCGGTCAGGAGGGACTCGATCTCAGCCATGCGGCAACCGGCCCGCCTTTCCAAACGTCGCGTACATGAGGTTATTGTAGGGCGGAGGCCATGCGTTTTTTCCCGATCGCTATATTGACTGCGGGTTTCGCCGCCGCGCAGCCCCACGATTGCACGGCCAACGGGACGGTGGTGAACGCGCTCACAGGCGTCGCCATCACGCATGCGCAGGTGGTAGCGCTGCCGGAGCGAGGCGCCTCTACCGATGCCACCGGCGCGTGGAGCATCGCCGGTCTGCCATGCGGGGGCGCACGCTTCACCGTGAACCACGCGGGTTTTCTTGAAGCCACGGGCAACGCCGGCGAGATCCGCATGACGTCTGAAGCAGTGATTTCCGGCACGGTGTTCGACGAAGCGGGCGACGCCATAGCCAAGGCGGAGGTGCAGCTTTTAAATTCCGTCGTGAAACAGGGGCGGCGCGTCATGAGCGGATCCGCATCCGTCAATGCCAATACGGCGGGAGCATACCGCATCGGGCAGTTGCGCGCGGGCCGCTATATGGTGTGCGCGCGCTCCAGTCAGGTGACGTACCCGATGGGAGGCGGCAGCCACATCCCGTATGGAGAGATTTGCAGTCCGGCGTTTCCCTTGCAGGCGGGAGAGGAACACCGCGAGGACTTCCATCTTCCCGCTGTGCCCGGCGTTCACGTGCGCGGAACCATCTTCGGTGCGCCGTCTGGAGCGCACATCGTGGTCGAAATTGGCAAGGTGTCCGAAATCGCCCATGACGGTAAATTCGATCTGGCCGGCGTGGTTCCGGGATCTTACACGATTGAAGGTCTGGCGGTGCTCGATGGCGCGACTCGATTCGCCGCCGCGAGGATCGATGTGGGAGCCGCGGACGTGGAAGGCGTGGAGCTCACGTTCGTTCCCAGCGTGGAAGTTACGGGGACGGTCCGCTACGCCAGGGGAAAGTTACCGGAGAGCCTGAAGGTGAACGCAAACCTGATTCCATCCGACCCAGGCTTCTATGCGGGCATGCCGGAATGGGATGCAAGCGACTCTGCATTTGGCTGGTCCGCTCTGCCGCCCGGCAAATATCGCGTGACCGTGAACGTTGGGCCGGATCCGTATTACATCCAATCCGTCAGCCTCGAGGGCCGCGAGATCCGTGGCGAAGAGCTCACCATTACAGGCTCGACCGGCCCGATTGAAGTTGCCGTCGCCGACGATGGGGGTCAGCTTGAGGGCAGCGTCGCCGATGCCGATGGAAAACCGGCGGCGGCAGAGATCCTGCTGCTGCGCGGCAATCTTCCGCCATTACAGGCCCGCAGCGGCGAGGATGGGCGCTTCACGATGGTCAACGTTCCACCCGGCGATTACCTCGCGTACGCATTCGACGACAGCCGGAATGTCGAGTACGCGGAGCCGGAATGGATGCGGCTGAACGCGGGCCTGGGCGCGCCCGTCAGCATCGCGCCGTGGGGTTCGGCGACGGTTTCATTGGTGCGGACGGTTATGGCTCCGAAGTAATCAGAAAGGTGGCGGCCGGGCTCGATATGCGGACCGGCTTGCGGCCGGCCGCAAGTTCAAATCCTTCGCCCGCACGAAAAGGCTGACCGGCGATTTCGCCTTCGCCTTCGAGCGCGATGCAGAGCGTGTTCTTCGCCGGCGCGGGGCATTCCACGGAGCCTTCGACGACCAACCGCTCGGTGCGGAAGTATTGGCATTGGGCCAGTAATTCGCGTCCATTGCCCAGCGGCATGGCGTTGACCCGGCCGTCGAACGGCTCGCAACGCGCCACCGCGAGACCGTGATCGAGATGGAGTTCCCTCAGCTCCGCGCCCGGCTGACGGCCGTAGTCGTAGAGGCGATACGTAACATCGGAAAGCTGCTGCACCTCACAGAGGATCAGGCCGGCCCCCAAGGCATGAATGGTGCCCGCGGGGATGAAAAACGTGTCTCCGGCGTGAGCGGGAATCCAGCGCAGGAGATGCTCGATCTCGCCGGTCAGCGCAGCTTCGCGCAGCCGTTCGGGCGTGATCGGCTCACGTGGGGCCAAGGCGACCTGGGCACCCGGTTGCGCGCGCAGGATATGCCACATCTCGGTCTTGCCGCGCGAGCGCTCGTGCCGGCGGGCATAGTCGTCATCGGGGTGAACCTGAACGGAAAGTTTACCGGTAGTAAACAGGAATTTTACCAGGAGAGGCACTTCATCCGAGGCTCGAAACCAGACTTCTCCGATGTTGCGGCGCTCCGAATTCCGATACCACGGTTCGGTATACGGCGAGCCCCACACCTTATCGTGAGGTGTGGCGGCCAGCCGCGCGGGTACGGTCACCCCAGCTTCTCCACGAACTTGTGGATGCGGTCGAGCCCGCGTTCCAGTTCGTGCATCGAGGTCGCGTAAGAAATGCGTACGTGGTCGTTGGTCCCGAAGGCTTCGCCGGGAACTACCGCGACGCTCGCTTCCTTCAGCAGACGATCGGCGAATTCCAGAGGCGTCTTGATGCCGCCGCGGTCGAGCGCGCCGCGCAGATTCGGATAGGCGTAGAAGGCACCCGCCGGCATGGAGCACTGGACGCCCGGGATCCGGCGCAGGCGCGGAACCACGAAATCGCGGCGACGCCGGTACTCGGCGAGCATCTGGGGAACGGAATCCTGGGGGCCGCGCAGAGCTTCAATGGCGCCTTTCTGGGCGAATGAAGTGGGGTTCGAGGTGGAGTGGCTCTGCAATTTCAGCATGGCGCCGATAATGGGCTCCGGGGCCAGCCCGTAGCCGATACGCCAGCCCGTCATGGCGTAGGTTTTCGAGACCGTTCCGGCTACCAGCACGGTGGGTTTGGAATTCGGAATCGACGCCACGGAGTACGGTTTCCCGTCGTAGAGAAAATGGGAGTAGCACTCGTCGGTCAGCAGGAAGATGCCGCGCTTCGAAGTAATGTGGTAGAGCTTTTCGAACTCCGCGTCCGCCATCACCGCGCCCGAAGGATTGCTGGGCGAATTGACGATGACAATACGCGTTTTCGGCGTGATATTGCGCTCCACCATGGCTGCGGTGAGGTTGAAGCCTTCCTGCTCGTCGGTCTCGACGAACACGCACTTTCCTCCCGCGTAGTTCACGATGTCTTTGTAAGTGACCCAGTAGGGTACCGGGATGATCACTTCGTCGCCGGGGTTGACCAGCGCCTGGGTGTAATTGAACAGCACGTGTTTGCCGCCCACGCAGATAATGCACTCGGAAACCTTGTAGTCGGTGCCGAATTCGGTCTTGTGGCGATCGACGACGGCTTGTTTGGCCTCGGCCGTACCGCCAGCCGGCGTGTACTTGGTGAAGTTCTGATCGAGCGCGCGCACGGCGGCCTGCTTGATGTTGTCGGGCGTGGGGAAATCGGGCTCGCCGGCGCTGAAATCGACAACGTCGACTCCTTCGCGACGGAGTTTATCGGCGTCCGCCATGACCTTCATGGTGGAAGAAACGCTGATGGCGGCAATGCGATCCGCCGTGACGATGGGCTTGGTTGTGGTTGCTTCTAACGTTGGTGTCATATGGCTTTACTGAGGCGTTCGCGCAAGCGCTGTTCGACGAGCGGCGGCACAAGTCCCGCGATATTCCCGCCGAGGCCGATCACTTCCTTCACGAGCCTGGAACTGATGAACGAGAAGGCTTCGCCGGCGAGGAGAAAAACCGTTTCGAGACCCGGCTGCAGGCGGCGATTCATGAGCGCCATCTGCAATTCGTTTTCGTAGTCCGAGATGGCCCGGATGCCGCGCAGGATCACGCTGGCATGGCGCGACAAGGCGTAATCGGCGAGCAGACCGTGGAAACAATCGACCTCCACGTTGGGGTACGGGCGAACCGCCTCGGTCAGCATCTCGATGCGTTCTTCGACGTTGAACAGCGGCGCCTTCGACTCGTTGTGAAGAATAGAGACGATCATGCGGTCGAATAAGCGCGAGCCCCGCTCGATGACGTCGAGATGGCCGGTGGTGATGGGGTCGAACGATCCCGGGTAGATGGCGACCACCCTGTTGTGCTTCTGCGGCATGGAAAAGCGGGTGATCTTTAATTCTAGCAGGCTGCTGAAAAAGAGCCTTTCGATACCGCTTGCTGACGCGCGCGGCTCGGTAAATGCTTCGGAATCAGCACGCGTCTTTCTGAGCCGCGACTGTAAAGGAGCGGTAAGAAGGCGTTTTCATCGTGCCTGGTTCAATTGGTGCACCCGGCCTGATTCGAACAGGCGACCTTTTGCTTCGGAGGCAAACGCTCTATCCAGCTGAGCTACGGGTGCGTGCCGTTCTTCATCTTACCAGCTAATAGGCCCCGAGGCCTTCGGTCAGCTCGATCGAAACGCCCTTCGGATCGGTCAGAAACGCGGTGGCGATACCCAGGCTCGGTATCTTCTTGTAAGGCTGATCGAACTTCACGCCCTTCGCTTCCAGCTTCTGGCAGAAGGCGGCGAGATTCCCGACTTCGAAACCCACGTGATCGATCAGTCCGCCTTTGCTGGTAACATCGAGCCGGCTCCTGGTGGGGGCGAAGGTCAGGTTCATGCCGGGGATATCGGCGCTGTCGTGCGGGCCGCGCGTGGTGGGCTCCATGCCGAAGGTATCGATGTACCAGTCCCGGAGGGCCAGATAATCGGGCGTCAGGTAATGCAGGTGCTGCGCCTCCGTGCGAACCTTGAGCGTTTTATCTTCCTGCAGCTCGACGGTGATTCCATCGGGGCCGACCACATAGGCGTTGGGGAACCCTTCGGAACCCTTAAAGAGATGATCGACTTTGTATCCGCCGGCCTCGATGCGCTTCACCATTTCATCGCGACTGCGCACCTTGAAGCCGAAATGATCAAGCACCGTTCCCGTGCTGGGATGAAGCGGCTTTTGCACGGTGAACAAAATCAGCATGCCGGGAACCTTGACGCCAGTCAAACCTTCGCGCGCCAGTGGCACGGCGTCGAATTCGCTCATCCAGAATTTTTTCTGCGCTTCGACGTCGGTGACATTCAATTGGACGTGGCCCATCGTCATGCCCTGTTCGTTGGGCGGCGCCAGCTGGGCCGAGGCGGGAGTGAGGAGACTCAGCGCCAGGGCGGGAACCAGAAAAAGGAAGGTCTTCATGGGCATCGGTTATGCTATCGCAAACGGCTATGGAGGTAAAGCGAAAGGGTACGCGATATAAATACATCCTCTCTTTGCCGGAGCGGGTGGTGCGATCTTTGAGCGCTCTGTCGGGCGGGCTGTTGCGCGAGATCGGCGAAGTCGCGCTGCCGGCGGCGGTGCGGCGGACCACGCTGTATCGGGCGATGGTCGAAGTCACGCTGCGGTTCCTGATCGAAGAGGTGGGGCAGGTGGAAGGCGTCTATCCGTTACCAGACGCCGCCGGCGGTTCGGCGGAGAACTTCGTGTTGCAGCGCACGGCGAGCCACGGCATCGATCTGCTGGGCATTCTGGCGTTCCACGCGTCGCCGGTCTGGGTGCTGGCCGCGCTTGCCGATGTGGCGGGTGGAGGGCACAAGCTGGTGCGGGGAATCGCAACGGCTTTAGAGGAAGAAGGGCTGCTGGAACCGGGCGCGCGTTTCGAAACCATGGAACACGTTTTGGGCGGCCTGGAGAAGACCGGCTCACATTTGGCGCTGACGCTGAACATGCCGCCGATCGACGTGCCTGGACTGCGGCGCGAGTGGGAGACGCTGAAGTCCGAAGTCAAAGAGATCCCGCCCAACCGAATTCCCGGCGTGGATCTGCTGGAGCGCACCTGGGACGAAATACGCGCCTCGGCGCGGGCGCAGAACCGGACGGTGTTCACCATCTCGTCCCTGATGGCTATTTCCACGCTGGCGCATGTGCCCGCCAATCTGCTTTGGCTTTCGAAAGCGGCTCATTCGGCCGCGCGGCGCACCACCGGCATGGTGGGTGGGGCGATTCTCGATCATTATTCGGCCGCGCTGGCGGAGATCGAAGCGGCGGGATTTATGGGTTATTGGAAGCGCGAGTTCCGGCCTTACCTGCGCGCGGCGGCGGAACAATTTGCGCCGGGCCATGAATCATCGACGGAGCGAATTCTTCCGTGAGCCATTTGATAATGTGAAGCGCAATGCGAAATCTTCTCTGTCTGGCGATGTTGACCGTGGCGTGGCTTCCGGGGATCGGCAATGAAAAGGTAAATGTGGCGGAGACTTCGCTGGCGCCCGGAGAAGTGCGATCAAACCGTGGCGGCAAGCCGGGCTTACTGGTTTTCGTTCAGCCCGGGACCCTGGAAATCAACGGCCGGGTTGTGCGTACTGTGCCAGGCGAGGTGTCGTTTGTGGCGGCGGAAGCGCGCACCCTGAAGAACGCCGGCACATCCGCACTGCGTTTCGTGCAGATCGATTTTCAGTCGGCCGGACTGCCTGAAACCTGGGGCAACGCCGGGTTATCGCCCAATTACAAGGTGCTGTTCGAGAACCAGTATGCGCGGGTTTACGACATCCGGATACCGGCAGGGACGCGGGAACCTCAGCACACGCACAAGAATCGCGTGGTGATTTGTCTGTCCGGCGCCGAGTTGCGCCATCTCATGCCGGATGGCCATGAAGAGCCGTCCACGCTGAAGACTGGCGAGATCGCATGGCGACTGGGCGGAACGCACATCGGGCAGAATGTGGGCAAGACCGATCTGTGGGCGATTGCGATCGAACCAAAGTAAGCCGCCAAAGTAGTTAACGCGTTCCCATAGGCGAGCAGCATGGCGTCTCGACCGGCTTCGGTTCCATCAATTCGACGCGCGTCAGATTCGAGTCGTAGAGGTTAAGCTGCCATTTGCCATCGCGCCCGATCTTCGGTTTCTCCGTCAGATTCACTCCGCGATCGGTCAGGCTCTTGCAGGCCACCTCCATGTTGGGGACTCCCAGCGCGAGGTGATTCATTACCCCGCGCGTTTTGGGAGTGGGGTTGTGGACGTTGAGCATGTACTCCAGCCAGTCGTCGCCATCGGGCACGCGCATGTCGACCCAACTGATCTCGGTGTCGGTTTTTCCTCCATGCCACATTTCTGTGAAGCCGAGGATGTCCTTGTAGAAGCGATCCTCGGCGGCCCGATCCTGCACTATGAAGCCGGCGTGAATGATGCGGGCGGAGATGCGGTGCTGGAGAAAGGGGGCGTGGCCAGCGTTGGAATCATACTGAACGAACTCAATTATGCGGCCTTCGGGATCTTTTACCGATAGGGTCATGCCAGACAGACTCGCTTGCATGCCCCGGCTTGCGAGGTAATCGCGCAACTGTCTTACGTCAGTGGTCTCGAAGGCCACGTTGATGAGGCGGTCGTCGGCGTCGTCTTTTAGATCGGCGGACAGTTGAATGTATTGATGGTCATTGACTCTGAAAACGGCCATGGGCTGCTCTATGAGACCGAGGTCACCTTTGTAGAACTGGCGCGCGGCCGCGAGATCGTTAGTCCTCAGGGCGACATGCGCCACGCCGATTATCGGGGGACGGGTCTGCGCGAAAAGGCTCGCGGCGGCGAGGGCGTAGAGCGGCAGGCAGCGGTGAAGCATGGCCTCAAGTATATTACCGGCGGCCGAGGAAGATGGTGTGGGCACGGTCGCGGTGAATGTCGACAGTGAAGCCGGCGCGGGCCATGAGTTTGGCGAACTTCGGATCGGGTTTGGCGGACCAGATGGCTATGCATCCGTTGGGGCGCAGCGCGGCGCGGGCGAGTCGCAGGCCGTCGTAGCTGTATAAGTGCGCGTTGCTTTCGATGGTGAGGGCAGCCGGGCCGTTGTCTACGTCGAGGATGATGCTGTTGAAACCCGCGCCGTGATCGCGGATGATTTCGGCTACGTCCTTGCTGAGCATCGTTATTCTGGCGTCGTCGACCTTTACGTTCCAGGCGATTACTGCTTGCAGGATCTCGGCCACTATGATCCTCGCATCAGCGGGGAGCGCCTGTAGCGCGGCTTTTAGGGTGAATCCGAAGCCCAGCCCTCCGATCAGAACTCGCGGTGCACGAACCCCCTTGAGATGGGCACAGGCTAGTTCCGCTAGTTTTTCTTCGGAGCCGTGGCGGCGGGTCGACATGAGATCGGCTCCATCCACTCGGATGGTTCGGGTGCCGTCGTGTTCGTGCAGCGAAACGGTTTTGCCGTCAGGGGTGAGGGTGGTGTCGATGAGGTTCCATGGTTTCACCAGATGAATTCCTTGGCGGTTTCCCTTTTGTCGTAGCCGTCGAGCACGTGGACTACCCGGATTTTTTTCATGGTCACCGGGGAGAGTTGGCCTATCGGGATGTAAACGATGTTGCGGGCGAAGCGCGCGGCGATGTTGCGGAAGACCGAGCGCGGCGGTTTGGCGGCGACGTACACGACGTACTTCTGGATGGAGTAATCCATGCCCGCGAGGAGGAGGCGCTCGGCTTTGGTTTCGGCGAAATCGTAGTCGGGATCGGCCCAGACGTCGTACATGCGGCGGGCGGGCAGGCTCATCAGGAATCCGCCGTACTCGGCGCGGCCGATGCCGGGTCCGATCAGATGGTCGAAAGGATTGGTCGAGTAGTAGGCCATGTCGGACTCATTCTGGTGCTCGCCGAGCCAGGTGGTCATGTAGTTATAGCGGCCGTCGCGGTCCTCGTCGAAGATCACGATGACGGAGCCGACTTCGCCGTGGATCTTCTGCAGATTGCGCACGAAGATTTTGCCATCGTGCCAGTTGCGGATGGTCTCGCGGAGATCGATGCCGTCGAGCAGCGAGGCGGTGAAGGGCTCGACGGTGGCGCGCTCCTCGGAGAGCATGCTCTTACCCTTTTTCTTCAGGAAACGCCCGAAATCTTCGATCAGGATGTCTTCGGGCGGGTAGGAACAGATGCTGGTGCCATTCAGTTCGCCCGCCCACTGGCCGGGGAATTTCTCTTTCTTGCGGCGCTTCAGACCGAGATGGCCCATGCGGCGTTTAGTGCTGGGCAGGCGGCGGCGCAGACGGATGCGTTTGGTGTTCAGCCAGACTTCATCGCCCGAGATGTTGACGGTTTCGAGATCGCCGACGGTCTGCTGCATGGAGTAGCGCGAGGCGGTTTCCCAGACGTCCCAGGCGTAGTTTTCGTCGACGATGGAACGGGCGGCGATGGCGAGGTCGTAGAGAGAAGCCGTCAGATCGTGATGGATGACGGCGAGATTGCGGCTGTAGCGGGCGAGCAGGCGGCGCTGCCAGGCGTGCATCTTCTCGCCGGTGTTCAGTTCGTAAGCCGTTTCGGATTCGCGGAAGAGCGCCATTTGGGCGTGGCGGCGATCGACCATGCTGCCGGGCACAGGAGTAGCGATTTCGAGACGGAAAGTTTCGTAGCGCTCCTGCAGGAAGGGATATTCGATGGTAATTTCGCCGAGGCAATCGGGGTGGGGATTGACCAGCTGCAATTCTTCGCGGCGGCGGCGCGAGGGCTCGGATTGCGGGCGTTCCATGGCGTCGAGCACGGGGTCGAGCAGATTGAGCGAGATGACGACCATGACGCGCGCTTCGGGGTCCGCGCCCTGCAGCTTCCAGGCGATGCCTTCGGCGAACTGCTCGATTTCGGGCGTGCGCTCGGAGGGGTAAAGGCGATAGGCCTCGACATACTGGCTGAGGGGAATCGAGGTCAGGGCGTAGGTGTCGGGATAAGTATCGGGAATGTGCGGGCGTTCGGTGGAATCGGGATCGGCGAAGACAACTTCAGCGCCGATTTCCCGAGCGCTGCGAATGGCCTCGACGAACGGATCGGCCGGCTCGACGGGGACGTAGACCGATTGCTGGGCTTCGGGATCGCGGCGATAGGCGGTGTCGTTGTAGAAAATTACCGAGATCTGCGGCAGCCGCTGCACCGCGTTCAGATAAACGTCTTCGAGCGTGGCCGGCAGCTCGACGGCAACTACCTGCGGGCGTTCAACGAGGATACGGCGCCTGACTTCGATCGCGAATTCGAGCCGTCCCGGGACGACGGGCAGATAAGTGAAACGGCCGCGTTCGAGGCTGGCGCTGTTGCGAACCTCTCCGAAATCAGGAAGCGACGGGCCGGTTTCGCCGGACATATCGCAGCGCCTCCTCACCCAGCGTCTGGAGCAGCGCCATTTCGAGAGCCAGCCGCTCATGCTCGCGGCCGGTCGCGAGACTCTTCAGCTTGATCGCATAACGCGCGATGTTGATACCGTCGCGCACGCTGTAGCGCTCGTCGGCGGCGTGGGCCTGCTCGAGGAAATCGGTGACGTACTGCAGGATGCGGTCTTCGGCGAAGGGCAGGTTTTCCTTGAGGATCTGATATTCCTCGTCTTTTTCGGGAAAGTCGATGAGGATCTGGGGCTGCAGGCGAGAATGGATATATTCGGGCAGTTCGAAGGTGGAGGAGTCGTCGTTCATGGTGGTGACGAGGCGAAAGTGGGGATGCGCCTTGATCTTGACTCCGGCCACGATGCTTTCGACGTAACGGCGATTGTCGAGCAGCGGGGCGAGGCTGGCCCAGCTCTTTTCGCTCATGCGATTGCCCTCGTCGAGGATGGCGATGCCGCCCAGCAGCATGGCGCTCACGAGGGGTGAGGCCACATAGCGGAGCCGGCCCGCGCCTTCGAGGACGGGAGTTACGAGCAGGTCTTCGGGGCGCGTATCCATGGTGGCCTGCATGATGAAAACGTCGCGGCCCATGCGTTTGGCGGCGGCGTAGGCGAGCGTGGTCTTGCCCACGCCCGGCTTGCCGATCAGCCGCGGGCTCATGGGGATATCGGCTTCGGTCACTACCATCCATGCGGCCAGTAACTGACGCATGAGTTCCTCTTGTCCGACCCAGCGTACCGGCAGTTCATCGGGGTGGGCGAGGTGCAGGGTGACACCTTCGATCTCGACTTTCATGGATATTTCATCTTCCCATGGAAGAGTACGACAAGAATGGACAGGCGGTAGCGCCTGTCCCACATTACTGGACGGCCAGGGTGACTCCGGATTGGGCGTTGATTCCGGCTACCTGGAGAGCTACCGGAATGGCGCTGCCGGGCTGGATGCCCATGGGGATCTGGACGTTCACCTGGGTCAGGCCCTGCACCACGCTGGGGGTGACTCCGGCGTAAGTTACCATCGCCGATTGGCCGCCAATCTGCGCGGTGACCTGCTGAACGGTTTGCGGATAGGGGGCGGAGCCGGCGATGAGTCCATCCGTTCCGGCGGGTGAAGTTTGTCCCGCACCCGTGATGTAGAGAGAGACGAAGGTGCCGCGGGAGGCGGGATTCGAAGCGCTGTTGAGGCTGCCGTTCTGATTGACGGCGGCCGCTTGTCCCGAGCCGGTGGCGTTGGCGGTGAAGATACCCGGCACCGCAGTTGCGACCGGAACTACCAGGGTATTTGTTTGCAGGCCCTGATTGACCACCGTTACGGTCGCCGTGGTGGAGTTGCCGATTTCAAACGGGGTGATGGCGGCGATCAGGTTCGGAGACGCATAGATCAAGGGAACCGAATAGCCGCTGATATATACCTGCGTGCCGGCGATCTGAGAAGCGATATAGCCGTTGACGACACTGAACTCCGTCAGGGTGGAAGGGCCGATCCCGGATCCGAAAACGGCGACGATTTCACCCGGCGCGATAGCGCCCTGAAAGCCCGATGCGGCGTTGGTGACCGCGCCGAGAGAGTTCGGAGCCGGCGTGAGCAGACGGATAATATCGTTGTTCATGTCGGCGACGTAGACTCTGCCGGAGGAATCCACGGCCACGCTTTCGGGGAGATTGAGTTGGGCAGCGGTAGCGTCGCCGCCGTCGCCGCCGTAGCTTGGCTGGCCGGGGATCCCGGCGATCGTCAGAATGGTCCCGCCAGGCAGAATTTTCTGCACGGTGGGGCTGAGGCCGTCGACGAAATAAATGTTGCCGGCCGCATCGACCGCCAGACTTTGCGCTGTGATGTTGGAATAGAGGGTGTGGATATTGCCGTCGGTGGTGACCTTACGAATCGTATGGCTGTAGACATCGCCGATGTAGATGTTGTTGGCGGAATCAATGGCCAGCGAAATCGGGTTGCCGAGCGTAGCGCTGGTGGCCGCTCCGCCGTCTCCGCTGTATCCGAAGGCGCCGTTGCCGGCCACCGTGGTGATGTTGCCGCTGGTCGCGACGCCGTTCGACGTGGTCACGGCAATTTTGCGCACCGTGTGATTGCCATAATCCGCGACATACAAATTGCCGGAACTATCGAAGGCGAGAGCGGCGGGAAAATACAACTCCGCATTGCTGGCCGCCATACCGTCGTTGGTGTATCCGCGCGTACCGTTGCCGGCGAACGTGGTGGTGTTGCCCGAGGTATCGACTTTGCGGATACGGAAGTTGTTGGTGTCGGCGACGTAGACGTTGCCGCTGCTGTCGACCGCAACGTTCTCGGGCAGATAGCCGAGTTCGCTCATGCAACTCGGCGCGGTGGTGCTGTTGGCGGGCCCGGCATTGCCGCTCACCGGGCATCCGTAGACATCCTGCGCGTCCTCATAGCCGGGAGTTCCGTTGCCCGAAATGGTGACAATGATGCCTGTACTGGCGGTGACCATGCGGACGACGGAGGTATAAGAATCAAGGATGTAGAAGTTCCCCTTACTATCGACGGCGACGCTCCAGGGCTTATCGAGCTGCCCCTGGTTGGCGGCCGCATTGTCGCCCCACCAGCCCTGCACGTTGGGGAGGCCGGCGATGGTCGAAATGGTGTAATCCTGTGCGCTTGCAAAGCCGCCCGCAAGCAGCGATGCGAAAACGATCTGAAGGGTCTTCATCAATCCAATTTCCGTGAGACGCCTGTGCGTCCACACGCGTTGCGGCGTACTGCCTTCGCCGATTTTTACGCTGAGGGAGACTACAGACTAATCAGTAATGATAGCAATGCCTGCACGCGCACTGCCGATTGCGGGCCAAAATCTCCGAATGAAGTGGCGCAAGTAGCGCAATATCTTCCCGTTGCGAGCTGGAACCCCGGGGTGGATTTGCAAGCGACGCGGGACGCGCAGTGGCGCTCCTCTCGATACAGGCGAGCGCCTTTATCACACGCAGGAAAACGAAAAATATCCTCTTTCGGTTGGCGAGCGCGCAAGGTCCGCTTCAGCCGGGACCCGTCGCTGGTCTTCGTGATCGGCAGCATTTGTGGGATGTCAGAGGGAGTTGAAACCTACGATAATTCCTTCGAAATCTATGATTAGTAAGGAGCGAAAGTTCTCGTCCCGTCACAGCCTCAGGTATCCCTTAGTACCATTAGGCTGGGGGGAGGCAATATCCCTAACAGCTCGGATCTGCCAAACTGAAGTTGCAGGATTATTTCAAGATGTCGAATTTTTCTTTACACTATTACAGCGTCGGTCTATACTCATCTTCGACAGGAAGGAGCTAAGGCTTAATGGCCGCAACGTTAATTCTGTTTGGCCTCGGGGCTTTGCTCCCGATCATTGTAAGGGCCATCTCCCATCGAGAGAACGAGCACGATCAACGCGCAACAAGACACGGAATCACCGACCGCCCTTGATGTAAAGGAGCTTCGCAAGCAATGCCTCTGGCTGTACGGAGTGATTGTGGGCTTGGCGATCCGGGAGGCGACCGTTCGAACGGTCCCCATCTTCACGCGAGGCAGGGCAAGATTCAGTTGGACTACGTATTTCATTCTGTGTCGGCTGATCGTCGTTTTGCTGTGAAAGCGGTGGCCCCACGATACAAGCCACCAGGCGACGTCATATAGCAGGACGATTGAATCTGTGGGTGCTGCTGAATACATCGACGTTAGTGGTGTGCATGCTCATTCACGCCGTGGGGACGCTGGCAGGTTGGGACGCGATGGCGGTTGAGGAGTGGACTTTTGCCCCTGTTCTAATCGTCAGCGTGATTGATATTGCCGAAATCATCAATGGGCGCGAGATTTTCAGGGCATGGCTGCGCCAGTTGTGAGAGCGATCCGGCACGTAGAAGCATCAAAATGCGGGCGCCTATCCAAGAGGTAGAACCGGGGGACTACCAATGATGACGCGCCGGATGGCCTGTGTGTCCCTGCTGGGGTTGCCTTCCCTGCGGTTGCGGGCGCAGAACCGCCCGGACGGTTTCCGCGTGTATACGGAGAGTCCACGGTTGTTTCTGCGGCCGGCTCGGCTGAAGCTGCTGCGGCGCGAGCGGGAACGGCAGTCTTTGCGCTGGGAGCAGTTCGAGGCGCTGTGGAACGGCAATGCTCCGTTTCCGGAAGCCGGATGGGCGGCGGCTCTTCGTTATCAGATCGCCCAGGACGAAGACGCCGGCAAGCGGGCGGTGGCATGGGCGGCGGGGCCGGGAAACGATATCCGGCAGATCGCATTGGTGGCGGACTGGTGCGCTCCTTTGCTGACGGGGGCGGAGCAGGCCCGGGTCTTCGGTAAGTTGCAGCGGGCGGTTGGGGGTGGCGCGCCAAAAACCATCGGTCAGGCGCGGGACCAGGTGTTGGCGGCGATTGCGATCAACGATGCCCAGCCCGATTTGGCGGAGAAGGTGCTGGGCCAGGTTTTTGAGGAATTCTGGCTGGCGACGTTTATCGCCGCGCTGCGCGATGCCCGCCTGCGCGTGACGAATGCGGACGCCTGCGCTCTGATGGAGCTGCTGCACGCGTTTCGCGACAACGTCAATTTCGATCTGCGCGACACCTTTCCCGCGTGGTTCAAAGATTACCCGCTGATGCACCTGATGGCGCACTATCCACCGCCGTGGCCGGCTTCGGAGAACGAATTCCGCATTCCGGCCGACCGCGAGATTCAGAAAAACGGACCGGATCTGACCAAGGCGGCGCTGTCGCGCGCGGCGGAACTGGCCATGGTGGCTTACGATTCGAATTCTCCCGAGACGCAGCTCCTGCAGGGTTTCCTGATGAGCGACCGGTTCCTGATGCGGGGGACTTTCGGAATCACCTATGAGCTGATGTGGGCCAATCCGTATCAGCCGGGCCTGAGTTACTACCATGTTCCGCTGGCGCTGCACGATGAGATCGGCGGGCAGTTATTTGTGCGGTCCGCGTGGGAGGACGACGCGTCGTGGATCGGATTCTTCGATGGGCAACTGCAGTTGTTCCGGGACGGCAGCGTGACGCAGGTGGATCCGGCGGTGGCGCACGAGCCGATGGATATCGAGGAAGCTACCGTGTTCTTCGGACGCAGTGCGAATAAGTTCCGGGTGCCGCGGCGCAAGACGGACGAGGCTACGGACGACGTATTTATTGTGGGGCTTGAGCCGAAGCGGGCGTATCACCTGGAGGTGGACGGCGAGGAGATGATCGAGGATGTGGCCGATGCCGGGGGGATTATCTTTTTGCCTGGGATTCCGGCTGGGGCGGGGGTGCGGCTGGGGTTGGCGCCTGCGACGTCGTAAGGTTTTGGGTCAGGCGAGGCGGGCCACTCGATCCACCGAAAGGCCACGACGCTGTTGAGAAATCTTTACGCTGGCATGCCGGTCACCTGCCGCGGGCGGGATGTGTTCACACGGTAATACCGCGACGACATTTGCGGCCTTGTCTTCGAGATCGGTTCTGCGGCGTCCGTAGGCAAGCCTTTCAATTCCGAACAGAGTCTCACCTCCGGCGATGGCGCAGACGACCAGTCGGTCGTCTGCGCCGAGCGTCGCGAGCCACGACGCCGTTCCCGCGTCGCCCCGCATGAGAGCACTGATCGCACTGGTATCCAGAAGATAAGTCGCGAGGACCGGTTCAGAAGAGATCGGGGGTTCGAACCGGAAGCCGCCCAGCCAGGATGGCGGCATCGAGCTCATCCATGTCGGCGGCGCTGAGGTCGGGCGGTTCCCGCATTACGCGCAGCAGTTCGGCGGCAGTTCCGGCCTGAGGCTCAGAGGCGCTGGCGACGAGTGAGCGTAGCCGTTCCAGGGCCAACTGCTGAATACTCATCGAGTGGGAGGCCGCGATTCCCTCAAGGCTCCTCACGAGTTCGTCCGGCACTTCGATGGTCAGGTTCGCCAATGGGGCACGCTCCTTTCTTCATTGTGCCGCAACGAGAAAAAGGGTGCCGGGGCGATGAAAAGGGGAGGGAGGCTCGTCAAGTTCACCGCGATGCGCGTTAGAACCTGGCGTTTACGGACATGCCGGTGGGGCATGACGTTGGGCAGATTGTCTTTGCGAAGGATAGAATTAAACGTGTGAATAATACACACCCGTCAGGCCACATCGTGATCGCGGGTGGGTCCGGATTTCTGGGGGTCTCTCTAGCCAAACACCTCGCGGGTTGCGGAGAGTCTGTCGTTGTTTTGTCGCGGAACAAGCCTGAAGTCGCGGGAGCGTGGAGGCATGTTCCGTGGGATGCCCGCAGCCTCGGGGAGTGGAAACGTGAACTCGATGGCGCCGCCTGTTTAATCAACCTGGTGGGCCGTAGTGTCGATTGCATCAAGACCCCTGATCACCAGGACGAAATCCTCCGCTCGCGCGTTGAGGCCACGAGAGTGCTGGGGGAGGCGGTGCGTTCGATCAGTTCACCTCCACCCGTGTGGGTGCAGATGAGCACCGCACACATTTACGGCGATCCGCCGGAGTTGGTCTGCGATGAAGATTCTCCGTTCGGCAGCGGGTTCGCTCCGTTCGTTGGTCGGGCGTGGGAGGACGCGTTTCACGCGAGCGTGCTTCCGGATCAGCGCGCTGTCATCCTGCGGACGAGCTTCGTTATCGGCCGCGATCGCGGCGCTGGCTGCGGTGCACTTGCACGACTCCTCCCGCTGGTTAGGCTCGGATTGGGCGGTCCGATCGGAACAGGCAGGCACGGCATGAGTTGGATTCATGAGACCGATATGAATCGCTTATTTGAGCGGGCGCTCACTGACGCGAATATGCAGGGCGTTTACATCGCGACGGCTCCGAATCCGGTCTCGCAACGTGTATTTATGCGAGAGCTGCGGAGGGCAGCGGGGATTCCAATCGGGCTGCCGGCGTTCCGCTGGATGGTCAGAATGGCTGCACCGCTGTTAGGTGCCGATCCGGACCTCGCCATTTATGGACGCTACCTGGTTTCGCGTCGGCTTCGTGAAATGCCGTTTGAATTCAGGTTCCCGGACCTGCCTGCCGCACTAGCCGATTTGCTCGCGCCCCTGTCCGCCACTTGAAGTTGGAGACCGGGAATCGCGCTCAGTCTGAACGGGATTCCGAATTGACCAACGGGCGGGCGGCGCGGAGTCGACGGAAGAGCAACCCAGCTAATCCTCCGGCGATCAGAATCCACATGGTCCATCGCATGGCGCTGGCCAGAAACGCGGGGTCGAGCTCAGGCGCGTGGATTTTGAACTGGCGAAAGCGATCCCAGCGATCGAGCATCCAGTGCCAGCCGGTGTGGGCCACCAGCGCGGAAAGGATGATGGTGCCCATGCGCTCGGCGACCACATATTTAAAAAGCGCGTCGAGTAGGGGGATGAGCAGGCAGAGCACCAGCAATTGACCCAGCTCCACGCCGATATTGAACGAGAGCAGCGACGTCAGCAGGTGCGATCCGGCGAACTGCAGCGTCTCGCGCAGGGCAAACGAAAAACCGAAGCCGTGCACGAGGCCGAATCCGAAGGCCATCAGCCAGCGGCGATGCACGGTGCTGCCGCCGACGATGTTCTCGAGCGCCATGTAGACGATGGAGAGGGCGATCAGAAATTCGATGAGCGGAGGAAACCAGAGGGCGTCGGGCGCGAGGTTATAGGCGGATGCGAAGAGCGTGATGGAGTGCGCGATGGTGAACGCGGTCACGACTCCCACGAGGGAGCGGAAACGGCGGAACGGGATGACCAGACAGAGGAGAAACAGCAGGTGGTCGGTGCCGTCGAGGATGTGGAAGAAGCCGAGCTTGACGAAGCGGGCGGCAGCCTGATGCCATTCCGGATCGAGGGGGACCGGCCCTGGATCGCCCACGAATTCATAGGCGCGCACCGCCCCCCCCGGCGGCAGGAAACGCAGCACCGTTACTTCGCGCGCGGCCAGATGGCGCAGGCGCGGATCGATGGTGAAGCGCGAGCGGTCCGACTGGATGGGGTACTCGAAGAGCATGTCGAACAGGACCTGGTTCCAATAGACGTGGGCGCTGTTGGGGAGCTGGGGCTGCCGGACGTGGGCGAGCGCCTGGTCGTACGAGAGGAACGAGCGGTCGGCCTCGAAGGAGATTTGGGTGGCGGCGACGCGGGGTTTGGGCAGCAGGGCGCCGCCTTCATAAAGGTCGGTGAAATTGGAGATCCAGAGATGGGCGGCGTCGGGGAGCTGGGGCGCGAGCTGCGCGATATCCAGATAGCCGTCTTTGGTCTCCGGAAAATCGATATCGCGCATGGCCTTGAGGGGCACGCGAACGAGCAACTGCAGGCTGTGGCCCTCGGGTTTGACGAACGCCTGAACGGCGATGTCGCTCGGAATGTCGTGAGCCGCCGCCGACGCCGCGACCACTAAGAGCGTAAGAAAGGAGCGCAAAAACCCTGTCCCCCCGGAACGGAATCGAGTATCATAACGTACGCGGCGCCACAGATTGGGCGACCCGAAGCAGGGGAGTGGATAAAGCGATGGAGCGAAAGTACTTTACCGGCACCGCCTTTATGGCGTTGGTTGCCGCACTCGCGGTGGGTTCTTCGATGTTGCAGAAGCGGGCCACGGCCGAGGCTACGGGAGAGAAAGCCCCCCGATTCGAAGTGGATCCTATGTGGCCCAAGCCGCTGCCGAACCACTGGGTGATGGGCTCGGTAATCGGCGTGTCGGTCGATTCGAACGAGCATATATGGATCATTCATCGCCAGGGTTCGCTCGAGCCGAAAGAACAGTACCTGACCATGAATCCTCCCAACGGCGATTGCTGCGCGGCGGCGCCGCCGGTTCTTGAATTCAACGAAGCGGGCGATCTGATCGGGCATTGGGGCGGACCGGGCAAGGGTTACGACTGGCCGTCGTCGAACCACGGCATCAATGTAGATTACAAGGGGAATGTGTGGATTGGCGGAAACGGCCGGGGTGGGGCGCCGGCTGCGCTCCCTTCCAACGAAAGCAGCATGGCGGCCGCCGGATCCGTGCACGACAGCATGGTGCTGAAATTTACGCAAGAGGGGAAATTCCTAAAGCAGATCGGGAAGCCGGGCCAGAGCAAAGGCAGCAATGATCTGGAAAATCTCCGGTTGCCGGCCGAGACGATGGTGGACCCGAAGACCAATGAGCTGTATGTGGCGGATGGCTACGGCAACCGGCGCGTGATTGTCTTCGATGCGGATACGGGGGCGTACAAACGGCACTGGGGCGCGTATGGCCATAAGCCGGACGATGCGCCACAGCCGCCCTACAATCCGAACGATCCGCCCGCCCAGCAGTTCCGCACTCCGGTGCACTGCGTGGTGCTGGCGAACGACGGACTGCTGTATGTGTGCGACCGCGTCAACGATCGCATCCAAGTGTTCCATACCGACGGCACGTTCGTCAAAGAGCTGTTCATCGAGAAGAACTCAATCGGCGACGGGGCGGTGTTCGATATCGCGCTATCGAAGGATCCGCAGCAGTCGTATTTGTATGTGGCGGACGGGACGAATATGAAGGTCCATATCGTCAAGCGCGCCACGATGGAAATTCTGACGAGCTTCGGCGATGGCGGGCGGCAGCCGGGCGAATTTTACGCGGTGCACAGCATTGCGACGGATTCGAAGGGCAATATTTTCACCACTGAGACCTATCGCGGGCAGAGGGTGCAGAAGTTTATTTATAAGGGGCTGGCACCGGTGACGAAGAAGGATCAGGGCGTGGTTTGGCCCAAGCCTGGCCGGGGGTAAGGCCGCCTTTTTCTGGCCAACGTCAATTAGTGACGGGTCGCGACGTGTTCGAGAAGTCCGCCGAGCGCTTTGATACCGCCCTCAAGAATGAAACCCTGGCGGTCCAGCCGCTCGGTCAGGTGGCTCAGGCGTTCGTCGACGCGCGCGAACCCGCTCTGCATATCTCTACGCAACTTGCCAAATTCTGCGGCGATTACGGCAGCGATGCGGTCTCCCGGTCGCTGCATCTCCACGTTGGTCCGCGCTTCCATATCCTCGAGATAAGTTCTGAGTTCCGAGCCCATCTGAGCTTAGTGTAGCCTCTTTCGGGGCTACGCGCCGTTGACGGCGGACATGAGTGTCCGGAGCATCCCGTCCATGGAATTGCCCTGGAACCAGTGCCAGACGAAGACTATGTCGTGGTCGGGATCGATCCAGATGGTATTCGATCCGTTGCCGATGGCGGCGAAGCTGGACGTCGGGGCGCTGGGCCACTCCTTCTTCCGGGTATTCAGCCACCAGAGGTAGCCGTAGTCGGGACCATGGGCGCTGGGCTGGACCGCGTCGTGCAGCCATTCGGCCGAAACCAGCTGCTTTCCTTTCCAGTTTCCATGATTGAGGATCAGCAGTCCGAAGCGGGCCAGATCCTCTGAATCGATCCACAGACCTCCGCCCCAGCGCGTGCCTCCGCTCACCGAGGCGATCCGTTTGCCGTCAATATCGACGGTCGAATTGTTATAGGGCACCCAGCGCCAGGTGGACGACGCCCCGATGGGGTCCATGATGTTTTCTTTGAGCACGTCCGGCAGGCTCTTGCCGAACAGGCGCAGCAGCGAGAGCGAGAAGCGGTTGATGCGGACGTCGTTATACTCATAGTAAGTGCCGGGCTCGCGGATGGCGCGCGGGCGCATCTTGCCGTCGCCGAACTGTTCGACGCCTACGAAATCGGCGTTTTTGCCCCACATATTGCCTTCCCATTCGCTCTCCTGCTGCAGGTGGTTTTTCCAGGTTATTTTGGCGTTGTGCGGCGAATCGTAGCCTCCGTCCCGGATGTAGTTGGCGACGGGATCGTTGACGTTTTTGATCAGACCCTGCGCAACCGCCACGCTGCACACCGTCGATATAAAGCTCTTGGCAACGCTGTAGACCGGATCCGCGGCTTTGATGTCGCCGAACTCGGCGGCGATGTATCCATGGCGCAGGATGATGCCATTGGTCGACGCGCGCTGCGCCGGCAGAGGCCCGAGCGGGGGGCCAAACGTCTTGACCTGATCCCGCGCGAAGTCCCAATCGCTGCCGTGCGCGAGGGCGTACCTGACAGCCTCCTGAAGTTTGGCGGCGTCAAGGCCCAGTTCGGCGGGCGCCTTCTTCTCCCATTTACCTCTGCCGGGGAAATATGACGCGGAGGTCTGCGCAGAGGCCGCTTGTGTAAGGAAAGACGAGAGCAGGAGGGCGCAGAACGCGGCTACGGACAGGGAACGGAACATACAAGCGCAGTCTATAACACCGCGCCCTGGGGGAGGGGCAGCGACCGAATCCTCTCTCGGGGTTAGTTAGCGCTTTGTGTGGATAAACCAGGGCCGCTGCCAATTCCGGTATAACGCGAACCGCGTGCGCGGCACAATCGTCCTCGTACTATCTGGCTCCTGGCCTTTCGTTATATAGTGCAGATGTGGGCTTCCGGTTCCTCTGCGTTCGGTTCGTCGCGGTGGCGATCCTGCTTGCGCCCGCTTCGTTGCCGGCACAATCCCGCAAGGCCGAGGATCTTGCGGTGGGCAAATTACTGGTGGTTCCGCGGGATGCGCCGGACCCGCTGTTCGCCGAATCGGTGGTCCTCCTGGTCCACTATGACCGCGGTTCTTCGCTGGGGCTGATCGTCAATCGCCGGAGCACGGTTCCGATCGCCCGCGCCCTGCACAATCTCAAGGACTCCAGTAAACATTCGGACCCGATTTTCGTGGGCGGACCGGTGGAGATTACCGGTGTGATGGCGCTGCTGCGCTCGCCGTCGGAACCGCGCGACTCGACGCACGTGCTGGGGACTACGTATTTGCTCACTTCGAAACAGGGCCTGGAGCGTGCGCTGAAGGAGGTGAACAGCGAGGATAATCTCCGAGTCTACGTGGGATATTGCGGCTGGAGCGGCGGGCAGTTGGAGCGGGAGGTGCGGCTGGGTGGGTGGTACATATTTGATGGAAAAGAAGATCTGGTGTTCGACGCCAAGCCGGACGGCCTTTGGACACGCCTCATCCGGTTGACGGAACTGCAGATTGCCGGGCTTGTTCCGTAACATAGGGCACAATCGGGGATTTTGGTGCGAAACGCCACCGGCGCAGGGAGGCGTCAACAGGTAAATGACGGTTCGACCATTCATACTCGCACTGGCCACGGCGGGACTGGTGCTGGCCCAGCAAGCGGACACCAACGCTCCGGCCGACCCTACTCCCTCCACAGCGCCCGCTCCGAACCCTTCCCACGCCAAATCCGGGCCTGATTCTTCCGGGTGGAAAGCGCTGACCGTGAAGGAGAAGCTGGTCTACGATTGGCGGCACCTGTTCGAGTTCGACAACGTAGTGTTCGCGGGAATCGGGGCGGCTTTCGACCAGGCGCGCAATCGGCCGAGCAAATGGGGTCAGGGGTGGGGAGCTTACGCGGAGCGATATGGATCGCATCTGGGACAGTACGCGGTGCAGCGCAGCATTATGTTTCCGGTGCAGGCCATAGACCACGAGGACACGCGGTATTTCCGCTCTACCCGCACCACTTACCAGGGGCGCCTCGGCGACGCATTTCTGCATACCATCTGGCGGCACGACGACGGCGGGGGAATGATGCCCGCCTACAGCGAATTTTTCGGCGATTACGGGGCGGCGGCGGTGTCGCGCTTGTGGTGGCCGAGCCATTACCGTACCGGGTCGAGTATATTTGTCGCTGGGTCGGATACGATCCTCATCGATGCGGGGATCAATGTTTTTCATGAATTCACGCCCGATATGAAGCGATGGCTGCACCTGGGGCGGTGAAGCGGGGTAGCTTCTTCGCGGCGCTCCTGCTGACGGGAGTAAGCAGCCACGCCGCTACTTTCTACAAAGACGTTCTGCCGATTCTTCAGCAGCGTTGCCAGACGTGCCATCGGGCGGGCGAGATCGGGCCCATGCCTCTGATTACTTATGCGCAGGCGCGGCCGTGGGCGAAAGCCATCCGGGAAGCCGTGACGCTGCGCAGGATGCCGCCCTGGTTCGCCGATCCGCATTTTGGGCAATTCGCCAACGACCCGACTCTTTCCGGGGACGAGATCGCCACGGTTCAGGCGTGGGTGGATGCGGGATCGCCCGCAGGAACGGAAAGCGACGCCCCGCGCCCGATCAAATGGCCGGCCGGAAGCGCCATCCCTTCGCCCGATCTCGCGACCGGCATGAAACAACCGTTCACGGTGCACGCCAATGCTTCGATCGATTATCAGTACATAATTCTGAGCCCCGGATTTCCGGTCGACCGGTGGGTGAATGCGGTGGAGATCCGGCCGGGCGACCGGAGCGTGGTCCATCATGCGGTTCTGTATGTGCGGGAACCGGGCTCGGCGTGGCTGCGCGATGTCCCGGCGGGGGTGATGTATGCGCCGCCCCCCAACGAGCGGAGAGCGGCGGAAACCACTTCGGATATTCTGGCAATCTACACGCCCGGCGCGCCCATCATGCTTTGTCCGGAGGGAATGGCGAAGAAGATCCCCGCCGGTTCCGATCTGGTTTTGCAGATGCATTACACGTCGAAGCGCACTACCGCGAAAGACCGGACGGAGGTGCGGATGCTCTTCGCGAAGGAACCGCCCGCGGCGCGCGTGCTGACGCTGCAGATGTCGAATTACGATTTGCGGATTCCTCCCGGCGCCCGCAATTACCGGGTGTCGGTATCGGGCACGGTGCCGCGGGACGCGCTGCTGCTGAGCATGTTTCCGCATATGCACCTGCGCGGCAGCGGGTTCGAGTATCAGGAGCTGGGGATGCACGGGCGGGTCGACACGCTGCTGAAGGTCGATCGCTATAACTTCTACTGGCAGCTCACTTACCAGTTGAAGACACCGCGACCGCTGCGGGCGGGCACTACCCTCTTGTGGACAGCTTATTTCGATAATTCGGCGAACAATCCGCTCAATCCCGATCCCTCGGCGGAGGTGACGTGGGGGGAACAGAGCCAGGAGGAGATGATGGTGGGATTTTTCGATGTGGCCGTGCCTCCGGAGATCGATAAACCGGCGTTTTTCGTCAGGGATTCGAGCGGTAAAGCGCGGTAAGCGTAACCGGGGAATCATTTGGCGCATCGACTGTCTCTGAACGGGAGTATTCTTAATTGTGCGCGAAAGTCTATCTGAAAACCTGCGGTCGGCCCCATCCCGCCGCGCTTTTCTGGCGTCGGTGACCGCCGCGTTCCCCGCTGCCCGGTTGTGGGCGGACGATCAGGAGGCGACTTTTTCCACCGACGTCAAGGTGGTCGGCGTGCTGGCCACGGTCCGGGATAAACAGGGTAAGATCGTCAACTATCTGGGGAAGGACGATTTCAATCTGTCCGAAGACGAGCGGCCCCAGGCGATCAAGTACTTTGCCCGAGAGACCGATCTGCCGCTCACCCTGGGACTGCTGGTCGATACCAGCCAGAGCCAGCGGCGAGTGCTTGGCGAGGAACGCGACGCCAGCTATCGGTTCCTCGATAGGGTTCTGCGCGTGGATAAAGATCTGACCTTCGTGATCCACTTCGACCACGATACGGAGCTGCTGCAGGATCTGACTGCGTCGCGGCCCGCGTTGCAGAGGGCGCTCGATAAGCTCGAACTGCCCGACGACGCGCGGCCTCAAATGCGTGGGGGAGGCGGGGGCGGTGGGTATCCGAGCGGCGGGGGCGGCGGACGGCGCGCCGGCACCACCCTCTACGATGCGATCTTTCTTGCCTCCGACGATCTGATGAAGAAGCAGCAGGGCCGAAAAGCGCTGATCCTGTTGACGGACGGCGTGGACAACGGCAGCAAGACCTATCTGAACGAAGCCATCGCGGCGGCGCAGAAGTCGGACACGCTGGTCTATTCGATCCTGTTCTCCGACGAGGACGCTTATGGGCAGCAAATGCAATCGCCGATGGGTGGTTTTGGACGCGGGGGAATGCGGCGCGGGGGTATGAACCGGATGCCGACGCAGCAACGCCCCGACGGGAAGAAGATTCTGAAGCAGATCTCGAAGGAAACCGGCGGCTCGTTCTTCGAAGTGTCGAAGAGGACGCCGATCGACGAGATCTACGACCGGATTCAGGAAGAGCTGCGCAATCAATACAACATCGGGTACACGTCCGACAAGACCGATTCGGCGCCGGGATTCCGGACGATTAAGGTCACGACGAAGCAGTCCGGGATGGTCGTGACGGCGCGCGAAGGGTATTACGCGGCGGCAAGGCCTTGAGCCCGTCAATCCCGGGCTTCCGCGGGAAGAAGGACGCCGCATCGCTTCGGACGCGGAGCTTCAGCAGTTGGCCGACGATCCGGGGGCGCGAGCAGGGGTTCCCCGTCTCTCAGCCCCTGGAAGCACCCGAAGTGGTTGCAGAGCAGCGCTTCGGAGTCAGGTTGCCAAATCGATAACCGGCTCGGGTGGGGACAGAGATGAACTGGGCAATGAAGCGCGTCGTTGTCTACCGACGCAAATCGTTCGCTGGAGGGTCTTGAACGCCCTGCGGAATGTGATGGAAGTTGTGGTTGTTCGCCCCTTCCTTCTGCGTTCGCCCTCCCGCAAGGGCATGGGAGTTCGACCCTCCCCGTTCGCACCAGGCTCCCCTCTACCGTGACGTTTTTGCGGCAGCCGCGTCTACCTAAACAGGAACCAATGCACGATGCCGCGGAAACGGTGAGTGCCAGATTGGCTGCGCCTTTAGACGAAGCAGGCCTGATCCGGGCAGCCCAGCAGGGCGACCACGACGCTTTCGAGCGCCTCGTGCGGGCGTACGACCAGAGTGTGCTCCGCCTGGCCACCAACCTCCTCCGGTCGCCCGAGGAAGCCCGCGACGTGTATCAGGAAGCCTTTCTCAAGGTTTTCCGAAATCTGCACTCGTTTCGCTTCGATTGTTCGTTTCATACCTGGCTCTACCGCATCGTGACTAACATCTGTCTCGATCGGCTGCGGCGGCGCAAGGTCCGGAAGGAAGAGTCGACCATGGTAGAGACCTCCGAAGGTCTGGTCGACCGCGCGGCGCAGCTGCAGGAAGAAGGGGCGCACGGCAATCCCGAGCGCCAGATGTGGAATCGCGAACTGGCGGGGAAGATCGACGGCGCGTTGAGCGCTCTGACGCCGCGCGAAAGGACGGTTTTTGAATTGCGCCACTACGAAGGTCTGCGCCTGCGCGCCATCGGCGAAATTATCGGCACCACCGAGGAAGCCGCCAAGAATTGCCTGTTCCGCGCCACGCAGAAAATGAGATCCAGTCTGGAAGCGTTTATATGAGTTGCCACGAGATCAGCCGCGAAATCCCTCTTTATTGTTATGGCGAAGTTTCTTCGGAAGTCGAAGAGCGCGTCGAAGCGCATCTGGCCGAGTGTCCCGATTGCCGCAGCGAACTGGCGCGCCATCGGGCATTTCTGGAAATGATCGACCAGCGCGAGGATGTCGAGGACGCTTCTCTTCTGAGTGCGTGCCGGGTTAGCTTGCGAAACGCCCTGCGCGAGGACGCAAAGCCGGCGCATCGAAACTGGAGCGAAATGCTGCGCGGCTTTTGGCGTCTCGATATTCCCTTCCGCATTCCGGTGGGCGCGATGGCCCTGATGGCATTGGGATTTTTCGCCGCCCGCTTCACACCTGCAAAATTCGGCGGCGTGCAGGCGGGTCTCGCAGAGCCCATGTTTTCGAGCGTGCGCTCGGTGGAACCCGATGCGTCGGGCAAAGTGCAGATCGCCGTGGATGAAGTGCGGCGGCACGTGGTGACCGGCACCTTGCAGGACCGCGCGATTCAGGATCTGCTGCTTACGGCGGTGCGCGAGGAATCGAATCCGGGGGTGCGTGTGGAATCGATCGGAGTCCTGCAGAGCGGCGGCGATTCCACGCAGGTGCGCCAGGCTTTGATCGACGCCCTGACCCACGATCCCAACGCGACCGTCCGGCTGAAGGCGCTCGAGGGACTGAAGTCTTATGCCGCCGATGCCACGGTGCGGAAAACTCTCGCCAATGTTCTGCTGAAGGACGACGATCCCAACGTGCGCGTGCAGGCCATCGATCTGCTGACCGCGCATCACGACGATTCGATTGTCGGCGTGCTGCAGGACGTGGTGCAGAAGGAAGACAACAGCTATGTGCGGACGCGGACGACCAAGCTGCTGGAAGAAATGAAAGCTTCGGTCGGCACATATTAAACATGATTTCGTCCAATAGAGTGAAATGTTCGTAAAAACAATTCTTGCAATTCTGGTAACTCTGCCGGTTATCGCGCAGAACCCCACGCCCAATCCCACGCCCCGTGGACGTTCGGTGACGGCGCGGGCCATGTCGCGGCGCGGCTGGCTCGGCGTGGGGCTCGAAGACTTGACTCCGGAACGGGCCAAGGCGCTCAAGCTCAAGGACGAGTCGGGCGTGGAAGTTACCCATGTGGACGAAAACAGCCCCGCATCGAGGGCCGGGCTCAAAGAGAACGACGTCATCCTTGAGGTGAATGGCCAGAAGGTGGAAGGCGGCGAACAGTTCGCCCGCACCATCGGCGACACGCCGCCGGGCACGAAGGTGAACCTGACCATCTCGCGCAACGGATCGACGCAGAATATTTCGGCGACGGTGGAGGCGAGGCCCGTGCAGTATTTCGCCTTCGGGCCCGAGGGTACATTTACGGTGCCGATGCCTCCCATGCCTCCCATGCCGACGATGCCGGAAATGCCGTTCCCGGGTATACCCGGCCAATCCCCGCGCGTAGGATTCGAAGGGGAAACGCTGACGCCGCAGCTTGCCGCTTATTTCGGCGTCCACGAAGGAGTGCTCGTGCGGACCGTTTCGCCCAACACCCCGGCGGAGAAGGCGGGATTGAAAGCCGGCGACGTGATTACCAAGGTCGGCGGAACGCCGGTAACCAGCCCGCGGGAAATTTCCGGCCTGGTTCGAGCCGGGCATAAGACGGTGACTTTCACGGTGATGCGCAATCACAAGGAAATCACGCTGAACGTGGAGATCGCCGAGGCGCGGGTTCCGGGTGGGGAAGTCCTGTAGCGACGTTACAGATGAGGCATCCTTGCTTTCACCTCATCGAACCAATGCGAAACCACAACGATGGACGGGTGCGCCGCCGCAGCGCTGCCGACAGGCTTGATCGCCAGGAAGCGCTTGCCATCGGGGGAAATGTCGAACATCCGGCCCGTTGACCTGGCACTGAAATACGGGGTGAAATCAAACAGCGCCTCTGGCTTGCCATAAGTGAAGCTCGGTCCCGCCGGAACGGGAACCGCCATCATCCGGTTCGCCGCGTTCAGGAAGAAGATCTCGCGTCCGGATCGCGCCCACAACGGCCTCGATCCGCCCTCCGCGGAGATTTGCCATCGGCCGGTGTCTACCGCGGGAAACGGCCGCACATAGACCTCGTAGCGGCCGGATTCGTTGGAGTCGTAGGCGATCCAGCGGCCGTCAGGCGAGACCTGGGCGTTCAGCACGTAGAATTTGGGATCGGCAATCAGAGCATGCGCCTCGCCTTTCGGCTCCAGCGGTAAGACGTACAAACCAGCACTGGGATTGAACCTTCTGAAGATGAGCGATTTTCCGTCTGGCGATATACACATGGGATATCCGCCCTCCAGACCGTGCGTCAAAGCCTCCGTCACTCCCGTGCCGTCGGCCGCCTTGCGGAAGATATCCGTTGGCGCGGATGCCAGATTGGCGGATGGATTCGAGCTGAAGAGCACGCCCTTGTTGTCCAATGTCCAGGCAGGGTGTATTTCGACGGCCGGTCCAAACGTTAATCGCGTAAGCGTTTCTTTCGCGAGATCGAACACCCAGATATCGTTCTCCTCGTCCAGGGAGCCGACGGCGATCTTGGTACCGTCGGGAGCGAGTCGCGGGTAGAGGTACGCCTGCGGCTTGGCGGAAATAGGCTGTTCATGACCTTGCCGGTCGACCCAGATAAGCGTGCTCGGCGGCGCGGCCGCAGCCGTTCCCGGGCTGAAGGCGAGCGTTCCTTCCGATGAGACTGCAAACTGGCCCGTCCGCCCCGTGGTCAGTGTTTCGGTGACGCCTTCCACAATCGGAACCGGGCCGCCCGTTAC
>JBEKAQ010000039.1:0-42503 GCA_050015835.1 Bryobacteraceae bacterium
GGGCATATTCGCACCGAGCGCGAATTATGTTGCGACGACATAGCGGTATCGGCAGGCAGCGGAGCACTCACTTATGCGCGGGCATTAGCGGAACTGGAATCATTCCGTCCGGCCCACTTCAATACCGCCATAGCTGCGAACGGAGGTTCGCTGACGTATCGCATCGGAAGGTTGCTGGGCCAATCCCCGGCGGCCTCGCGAACGCTCTCCGGACCAGGAGTCGCCATGACCGCGGCGCTACTATCGGCGACAGCCTGTGCCCTGGTCGCCCAGTCCGCCGCCACACCGAAATTCGAAGTGGCCTCGATCAAACCGAGTCCGCCGGGCGAACCCCCTTCCATGCGCGTATCGCCCGGCGGGAGGCTTACGGTGACGAACGAAACATTGAAGTATCTTGTCCAGTTCGCCTATAACGTTCAGGACTACCAGATCTCCGGAGGACCGGGCTGGATTGACTCGGCTGGCTACGACATCCTTGCGACGCCCGAACGGGCGGCCAACCCGAATCCCGATAACATCGGCTATTTCAGGCGGCTGCTCCAGGGATTGTTAGCGGAGCGATTCAGGCTGACACTTCAGCACACAAGGCAGGACCTCCCTGAGTACGCCTTGGTGGTGGGGCCGCGCGGCCCGAAACTCAAAGAGCGTGAGAAATGGAAGGATGCCACGGACATGCGGCTGAGTGGGGGAAAAGGTCTGATGATCGGCCAGCAGGTGACGATGGGGCTCGTCGCGCAAAACCTGTCGGCACGCGTGGGACGCCCGGTCGAGGACGCTACCGGCCTGAAAGGCTATTACGACTTCAGGCTGGAGTGGACGCCGGATGAGACCGACGGCGCACCGACACCCAGCGACCAAACCGGTCCCTCGCTCTTCACCGCCATCCGGGAGCAGCTCGGACTAAAACTCGAATCCGTTAAAGGACCCGTTGAAGTCCTCGTCATCGATCACGTCGAGCGGCCCACGGAAAATTAACTTCGCAAACCTTCGAACGAATTGACGCACCGCAGCGTCAAATCTTCAAGCGGTGCGCAGACTGACAGACCTGGCCCGCAAAATGCAAAACGCCGGCATACGTTCTTCGAAGGCTTGCTGAATTGGGCGCAATGGGGACCTTGAGAGTACGCGCGGATGGCAATCAAATCACAAGTGGTCCGAATCGGCATACTCTCTTGCCTGAGTATCCTCACCCTCGCGGCTGCCGAGTACCACGGCGTTGTCCGCTTCGGCGGCTTGCCCGTCCCCGGCGCCAGTATCACGGCGACCCAGGGCGATAAGAAGCTGCTGGCCCTGACAGGCGAGGACGGCACTTACTCCTACCCCGATCTGTCCGACGGCGTCTGGACCATTCAGGTCGAGATGCTTTGCTTCACCCCCCTCAAACAGGATGTAAATGTCGGACCAAACATGGCCGCGTCCGAATGGGATCTCAAGTTACTCCCGCTCGATGAGATCAAGGCCGCCGCCGCACCCGCGCCTCCCCCTGCACTTTCCGTCCAGGCTCCGCCAGTTCCCGCGACCCCGCAAGCGAAAGGGAAGAAGAAGGTCAATCCGCCCCAGCCCGTGAACACATCGTCGGCGTATCAACGCAGCGAGCTGAATGCCTCAGCCAATCCGCCGCCGGCCGCCAGCGACAACTCCGCGCCCCCTCCAGGCGATCTCAACCAGAGCGCCACCGACGCTCTCGCCATTAACGGCAGCCAGAACAATGGAGCGGCCTCGCCCTTTTCGCAATCGCAGGCATTCGGCAATGGACGCAGGGGCGCCGGTTCGCTCTATAACGGCAGCCTCGGTTTCGAGCTCGGTAACTCGGCGCTCTACGCGCAGAATTATTCGATCATAGGCCAGTCGCCCAAGCCTTCCGTCAACAATCTCACGGGCCTCGCGACCCTGGGTGGTCCGCTGCGCATCCCGCACCTCATCAGCGCCAATTCCGCGCCCTTCTTCTACATCGCTTACCAACTCGCGCGCAATCGCAACTCTACAACTCAGCCAGCCCTCGTGCCGACACTGGCGCAGCGCGAGGGCGTCGTGTCGCCCCAGGCGGCCTACCTGCTGAACTTCTACCCGCTGCCCAACTTCAGTGGCAGCTCGGTCTATAACTACCAGACTCCCCTTCGTAACATGATGGATCAGGACAGCGTCCAGTCGCGCCTGTCGAAGACCATCGGCCGCTCCAATCAGGTCTTTGGTACTTTCGCATATCAAAACACCCGTTCGCAATCGACCAGCATCTTTGCCTTCGACGATGCCACGGCAATTCAGGGAATCGACACTACCCTGAATTGGCAACACCGCTTCAGCCAACGGCTGTTCACTACCGTCAAGTTCGAATTCAATCGCCAGTCGACACTGGCGACGCCGTATTTCGCCGGCCGCGAAAACGTTTCGGGTAACGCGGGCATCGCCGGCAACGATCAGGATCCCCTGAATTGGGGACCGCCGACCCTGACCTTCTCAAGCGGCATAGTGTCGCTGACGGACGTCCAGGAATCCTCCAATCGTAATCAGACTACTTCTATCTCCGACAGTACGTTCTGGAATCGCGCACCGCATAACATCACCATCGGAGGCGATTTCCGCCGCCAGCAGTTCAATCAACTGTCGCAGCAAAACGCCCGCGGTACCTTCGGATTCACCGGCACGGACGGATCGGATTTTGCGGCTTTCCAGCAGGGAGTACCCGATACCATCCAAATTGCTTATGGAAATGCCGACAAGTACTTCCGCGATTCTCTCTATGACGCTTTCATCAACGACGACTGGAGAGTCAGCCCCGGCTTTACTCTGAATGCCGGGCTCCGTTGGGAGTACAGCGCGCCCATGACCGAGCTGCAGGGACGTCTGGTTAATCTGGACATCGCCCCGGGCTTTAGCGCCTATGCGCCGGTGGCCGCAACCGACCCGGTCGGATCGCTCACCGGGCTAAGGTATCCCGACTCCCTGGTACGGCCCGATAAACACGCCTTCCAGCCGCGTATCGGTACCGCGTGGCGTCCCATCTCCGGTTCGTCGCTGGTGGTGCGCGTGAACTATGGAGTCAATTACAATACCTCGGTATATCAATCGATCGCCCAGCAAATGGCGCAGCAGTCGCTCCAATCGAAGGTTCTGAGCGAACCCAATCCCGGCAATCTAACGCTGGCGAATGCTTTCAATCCCTCATCTGCCGTAACTCAGCCAACCTTTGCCATCGATCCCAACTTTCGCGTAGGTTACGCACAGACGTGGAGCGCCTCCGTGCAGCGCGACCTTCCCCAGTCGCTGATTCTGACCGCGACTTACCTGGGAATCAAGGGCACGCGCGCCCCGCAGGAATTCCTTCCCAACACCAACCCATCCGGCCCCTGTACCGAGTGCGGATACGTTTATATGACGTCGAATGGTAACTCGACCCGTGATGCCGGCCAGCTTCAGTTACGCCGCCGCCTGCATAACGGCGTTACCGCAACGCTGCAGTACACCTATGCCAAGGCTATCGACGACGCGGCGCTCGGGGGCAAGAACCAGGGTACTCCCGTAATCGCCCAGAACTGGCTCGACCTGAGCGCCGAGCGCGGACTTTCGAATTTCGACCAGCGCCAACTACTGAACGCGCAACTCCAATACAGCACCGGCGTCGGAGTCGGAGGCGGAACCCTGCTCAGCGGCTGGCGCGGAGGCCTATTCAAGGAATGGACTGTGGCTACTCAGATCACGGCCGGTACCGGCCTGCCGCTGACGCCTCTCTACCCGATCCCGATACCCGGGACGGCATTCGGGGGAGTCTATCGCGGGGACTTCACGGGAGCGCCACTCTATGCGGCGCCGCCCGGATTATTCCTCAATCCCGCCGCTGTCGCCGAACCTGCGACGGGTCAGTGGGGGAACGCCGGAAGAGACTCCATTACCGGACCCGCTCAGTTCAGTCTCAACGCGTCGTTGGCGCGCACCTTCCGGCTGCGCGACCGGCTGAATATGGACTTACGCTTCGATTCCACTAACGCTCTGAATCATGTTACCTTTCAGTCGTGGAATACTACGGTGAATGGTCAGTTCGGGTCGCCCACCATTGCCAATGCCATGCGACAGGTTCAGCTCTATCTGCGAGTGAGGTTCTGAGATATGAACGGTAGAATTGCCGCCGCGCTTCTTATGACTCTGGCCCTGCCTTTGTCGTCGCAGCAGTCGACTCCCCCCGGCGAAGTGGTAACCTTCAGTTCCACCGCGCAGTTAGTCGTCGAGACCGTCGTCGTCAAAGACAAGGACGGCAAAATCGTCGAAGGTCTCACCGCTAAAGACTTCACCGTTACCGAGGATGGCACGCCCCAAACCATCCAGTTCTGCGAGTTTCAAAAGGTGGAAGATTCGCCTCCCACCTTCGCCGTACGCCCCGCCGACACCGCCGCGCCGCCAGCCGTTTCGAATCAAATCTCTCCCGAGACCTCCGGCGATATCCGCTACAAGAACCGCCGCCTCCTGGTCCTGTACTTCGATATGACCGCCATGCCGCAACCGGATCAGCTTCGTGCCCTGGCCGCCGCGCAGAAATTCATCAAGACCATGTCGCCGGCGGATGTTATGGCGATCATGGAATACACCGGAGCCGCCGTGAAAGTGATGAACGATTTCACCGGCGATCGCGCTGTCCTGCAGAAGAGCATCGACACCATGGTGATTGGAGAAGGCAGCGGCTTCGATACCGATAATGCCGACGACAGTACCGCCGACACAGGCGCCGCCTTCGGCCAGGACGATTCGGAGTTCAACATCTTCAACACCGACCGCCAGCTGGCCGCGCTGCAGACCTCCGTAAAAATGCTGGCGTCTCTGAGCGAGAAGAAATCGTTCGTCTACTTTGCCAGCGGCATGACGCTGAACGGAATCAATAACCAGGCGCAGATGCAGGCCACCACTAATGCGGCCATTCGCTCCAATGTGTCTATCTATGCGGTCGACGCGCGCGGTCTGGTCGCCTCGGCGCCTCTGGGCGACGCTACCAGGGGATCTCCCGGCGGGCTTGGCATGTATTCGGGTAACTCGGCGCTGGTAAACACCGGCAACTTCCAGCAATCGCAGGATACTCTCTACGCGCTGGCGTCCGATACCGGCGGCAAGGCGCTGCTCGATTACAACGACCTTGCGCTGGGGATTACTCAGGCCGAGCAGGCTATCTCAAGCTACTACATCCTCGGGTACTACACCACTAAGTCGACGCTCGACGGTAAGTTCCGCCGCATTAAGATCGCTTTGAACGGAGATTCTTCCGTCAAGCTGGCCTACCGCCAGGGCTACTTTGCCGGCAAGACGTTCAGTAAGTTCACCACCGCCGATAAAGAAAGGCAGCTCGAGGAAGCTTTGATGCTGGGCGATCCCATGACCGAACTGACCATCGCCATGGAAGTGAATTACTTCCAGCTCAATCGCGCCGAGTATTTCGTACCGCTGGCGGTCAAGATTCCCGGCAGCGAACTGGCCATCGCCAAACGCGGCGGCGCCGAGCATACCCTCATCGATTTCATCGGCGAAGTGAAAGACGAATTCGGCACCACGGTCAGCAACGTGCGCGACAACGTGAACGTCAAGCTCACCAGCGAAACCGCGTCGGAGCTGGCGAAGCATCCCATCACTTACGACACCGGCTTTACTCTGCTGCCAGGTAAGTACTCGATCAAGTTCCTCGCCCGCGACGACGAGACGGGGCGCATCGGAACCTATCTGCTCAGGTTCGTCGTCCCCAACCTCAACAAGGAAGAGAAGCGCATACCTATCAGTTCGGTGGTGTTGAGCGGCCAGCGGCAGGATCTGAAAGATTCGCTCTATACGGCCAAAGACAAAATGAAATCCGAGAGCGTCAATCCCCTGATCCAGGACGGGCAGAAACTACTCCCCAGCGTGACCCGCGTGTTCAGCCGGAGCCGCGACATGTATGTGTATCTGCAGGCCTACGAACCTTCCGCGGCGGCGTTTCAGCCTCTGGTGGCGTTCGTCACCTTCTATCGCGGGAAGGCCAAGGCGTTTGAAACCCCGCCGCTTCCCATAACCGAGAGCTTAGCCAACAGGTTGAAGACGGCGCCGCTCAAGTTCGACCTTACTCTGACCAGGCTTCCTCCCGGAAAGTACACCTGCCAGGTTACGGTCCTCGATCCGGCGGATCAAAAGGCAGCCTTTTGGAGTACCCCGGTCATGCTGGTGCCGTAAATCAAGGTGTTGCAGCAGAGTGTCCCGCGCCCTTACTAAGTCCCTTCGACGACGGCTCCCGGGCGTCCAGCAGCCGTCTGACTCTGCGCACCAGTTCGTTGGGCGCGAAGGGCTTCTGCAGGAACGCCGCGTTGCCGCGCGAGATCCCGTGGTGCCGGATCACGTCTTCCGTATAGCCGGACATGAAAAGGACCTTCATACGCGGCAGTAACTCCGTGGCGCGGGCGGCCAGCAGCGGTCCCGACATCCCCGGCATCACCACATCGGTAATCAGCAGATCCACGCCCGCCGGTCCTCTGGCATGAAGGATTTCGAGCGCCTGTTCGCCGTTTTCGGCCCGGAAGACGCGAAAACCATGCGCCGTCATACTTTCCGCGACCAGATCGAGAACGCTTTCGTCGTCCTCGGCAATCAGTATCGTTTCGTGGCCCTTGACAGGGGCTTCCGCCGAGGGCGGGATCCGGGCGGCCTGGGCTTCCGCCGACGCCGGAATGAATACCGTCATGGTGGTGCCCGCGCCCGGTTCGCTATACGCGTGAATGGCTCCGCCGGATTGCTGCACGATGCCGTATACGGTGGAAAGGCCGAGGCCGGTTCCGTATCCTTCGGGCTTGGTCGTGAAGAACGGTTCGAAGATGTGGGGCAGCACCGCGGCCGGGATTCCGCTGCCGTTGTCGCTCACCGAAAACACGCAGTAATCGTTGTCGGTCAGCCCGTGCAGGCGCGCCGCGGCGCCTTCCAGCCTGCGCCGCGAAGTGCTCAGAATCAGCTTGCCGCCGCGCGGCATGGCATCGCGCGAATTCACCGAAAGATTCAGGATTACCTGTTCGATCTGGCCCGGATCCACCTTTACCGGCAGAACCTCCTCGGCCAGCCGGGTGATCACCAGAACGTCTTCCCCGATCAGACGCCGCAGCATTTTCTCCGTCTCGCGCACCAACTGGTTCAGATCCAGAATGCGCGGTTCCAGAGCCTGCTGGCGGCTGAAAGCGAGCAGCTGGCGGGTGAGTCCGCTGGCGCGTTCGGCCGCCTGGAGGATCTGTTCCAGGCCTGCGCGGGCGGGATTCTCGTCGAGCAACGCCAACTGGGCAAACCCGGTGATGACCGTCAGCAGATTGTTGAAATCGTGCGCCACTCCGCCGGCCAGCCGGCCCACCGCTTCCATCTTCATGGCCTGATGCAACTCGGCCTCCAGCCGTTTTCTCTGCCTGCGTCCCTCCGCTTCCACCAACTCGCGCTGGATCGCCGACGGCAGACGAAACAGATTGTCCTTTGCCACGTAATCGCGGGCCCCGGCGCGGAGCAGGTCGAGGATGGTCTCTTCGTTCGCCGTGTCCGAGAGGGCGATCAACGGAATATCGAGGCCGCTCGCCCCCAGGATCTCCAGAACGGCGTGGCAACTCAGGCCGGGAAACGCCGAGTCCGCCAGGATAACGTCCCAGCCGCCCGCCGCCACCTGCTCGCGCAGGGCGTCTTCCGTATCGACACGCTGGATGTGCGGTTGATAGCCCGCCCGGGACAGAACGCCGGCGATGGGAGCCCCCTCATCCTCGCGGTCTGCGACAAGGAGAACTTGCAGCGGGTGCCCCATTATTGCCGATCAGCCGATGTTCAGCGCCTGGCGGAAAGCGCCGGCGGAATCACCGATTTTCGCCTGCAGAATCATGATTGCGTGGATCAGTTGCTCGGGCCGCGGCGGGCAGCCGGGAACGTAAACGTCCACCGGAATCACCTGGTTCACCGGAATCAGCGCATAGTTATTGAAGACCCCGGTGGAGGTGGCGCATGCGCCCATCGAGATGACCCATTTCGGCTCGGGCATCTGCTGATAAAGATGCCGGATCACCGGGGCCATTTTATTCGAGACGCGGCCCGCGATGATCATCAGATCGCTCTGGCGGGGAGAGCCGCGAAACACCTCGGCGCCGAATCGCGAGATGTCGAAGCGGGAGGCGCTCATCGACATCATTTCAATAGCGCAGCAGGCCAGCCCGAACGCCATCGGCCAGATGGAATTTTTGCGGCCCCAGTTGATGACGCTGTCGAGGGTGGTCATGACGGCGCCCGATTGCAGCAGAGCCTGATCGAGCGTTTCATCGTCGATGTGCGAAAAGAGTTCGGCCGGACCGCTGGCCATCGGTGCGTTCATGACTTTCATTGTGCCACGCCCGGTGCGAGGTAAGCTGAAGAGGTAACGCGCGGAACGGAATGACCGACCGACAAATCCTCGCCCTGGCAATCGCCGCCATACTGCCGCTGTCGATGCTCATCGCACGCCACAAGTAGGTCGGCGCAGCGATCCACCGTTCGGCCACGCCACTGTGCCCGATTCCGAACGAAGAAACGGCCGATCTCAGGCATGTCAGAACCATTCTCGCGCGAGGACGATTCCACACAGGGCGATTCGCTATGCTCGATTGTAAATGCGCTTGATGACATTCCGCTATGCCGGGCAGGACCATGCCGGCGTTCTGACTCCCGCCGGCGTCGTCCCCGTCCTCGAGATCAACACCAAATACGATCTCCAGCTCCCCAACAATCTTCTCGAAATCATTCGCCAGGATATTCGCGAGATCCCGACCGCCCGCGTGCCACCCATCGCTCTCAACGAAGTGGAGCCGCGCCTGCCTTACGAAGTACCGCCCAAGATCTGGTGCATCGGTCTGAATTACAAATCTCACGCGGCCGACATCGACGCCGTTCAGCCGGAGGAGCCGGGCAGCTTCATGAAGCCCGCCTCGTGCATGTTCCAGCCCGGCGGCGAGATCGTTCTGCCTCCGCCCGAGGTTTCAAACGACGTCGACGCCGAAGGCGAGCTGGCCGTCGTCATCGGCCGCAGCTGCCGCTTCGTGCCCGAAGAAAAGGCCCGTCGGGTGATTTACGGATTCACCACTACGCTCGACCTGACGGCGCTCGACGTGCTGCGCAAGAACCCGCGCTATCTCACGCGGGCCAAGAGCATCGATACCTTTTTCAGCTTTGGACCGGTCGTCGTGACTGCCGACGAGGTGCCCGACATCGACGGTCTGGAAGTGATCACCGAGCATAACGGCGGCATCTGCTCGCGCGATTTCGTCCGGAACATGAAGCACCGGCCGCTCGGTCTGGTGGCTTTTCACAGCGATTTCTTCACGCTCAATCCGGGCGACATCATTTCCACGGGTTGTCCCAAAGGCGCGCGCATCAAGCCGGGCGACACGGTGCGGGCGCGCATCGAGGGAATCGGCACGCTAAGTGCCAGCGTAAGGGCGGGCGAGCGAACGCCTTTCGGTTTCGGCGGCTGATCGGCTGTTACACTGAAAGCTGTGCTCGCGGGCCTCAAACGGTTCATTCTATGGGACTATCCGCGTGGTGTCTGGCAGTACGACGTAATGTGCGGATTGATCCTGATTTTCATCGCGTTTACGCCCAAAGAGTGGTTTCGGGATCAGCCGAGAATTCAATACGCGAGTCAGATCACTTCGCTGCCCAGCCAGGGCGAAGCCCTGTTCTGGATCGAACCGGAGCTGGTAACTTCAGTTCCCGAAACGCAGCGGCTCTCTACCCTGGGGAAGATTCTGAGCTCACGAACCGGCAAGACGCAGGTGCTCACACGCATCGAGCCGATCTACGATTCCGAGAAGGAAATCAAGGGCTATATGGCCTATTCGTTGCGATGACAGGGAACGTTCCCAGATACGCGGCCCTCCTCGCATCTTTGACCTTTTGTCTCGCCGCCGATCCATTGAGCGAAGTCTATGCGCGCATGGACAAGGAAGCGCAGGTGTTCAAGGGCATGACGGCCGACCTGACGGATCTGGTCCATACCGCCATCGTCAACGACGATTCCACCGAGTATGGATCGATCAAGCTGAAGCGGGCCAAGCCAGGCGATACGCGCATCCTGCTCGATTTCACCCGGCCCGATAAAAAGGCTGTCGCAGTGGAAGGCACCGAAGTCAAAGTCTATCTGCCCAATGCCAACGTGGTGCAGGTATACGACGCATCGAGCAAACGAGGGGCGCTCGATAAGGCGCTCCTGCTGGGGTTTGGCGCAACCAGCGGCGAACTCAAAGCATCCTACGACATAACGTACATCGGCGCCGAGAATGTCGCCGGAGTGACCGCGGACCACATTAAATTGATTCCCAAGCCATCGAACGAAGCGCGTCAAATGATTCAGCAGGCCGATCTTTGGATCGGGGCTTCGGGTTTGGCGGTGCAACAGCGGTTTGCGACTTCGGCGTCGGGCGACTACCGGCTTGCCACTTATTCCAACATGAAATTGACCGGATCCCTGTCCGACAAAGACCTGAAACTCAAGACCCGCAGTGGGGTTCAAATAACTCCCATCGGCAAATGAAGCCTCCCTCGCAACGTCTGCTCTATCTGGATTGGCTGCGCGGCATCGCCGCCGTGACCATGCTGCAGGGACACGTGTTTCATTCCTTCCTGCGCAACGATCTGCGCACCGGCGGTCCCTATCTGATGTCACAGTTCGCGGGAGGGATGCCGCCGGCCGTGTTTCTGTTCCTGCTGGGCGTGACCTTCGCGTTCCTGATGGATAGCCAGGAACGGAAGGGCGTTCCGCCCGGCAAACGTGTCGTCGCGGCCATTCGCCGGTCGGGATATCTCTTCGCGGCGGCTTTCGCGTTCCGCCTGCAACTCTGGATTGTGTCGTTCGACAAGAGCCCGTGGACGGATATCTTCCGTGTCGACATTCTGAACAGCATGGGTCTGGCGCTGCTGGTGCTGTCGGTCATGGCGGTGTTCCGAACGGTGGAACGGATTCGGCTCTGCGCTATTCTGGGCGTCGCCATCGCCGCGGCATCGCCGGTGATTTCGGCTCTCGACGTATCGGGCACACCGGAAATCGTTCGCAACTATTTCATCCCTGATCATCAGTTCTTCAGCTTTTTCCCGTGGGCGGCGTTTGTGGCCTTCGGGATGAGCATGGGCAGCATTCTGCGGCGTCTCAAACCGGAGGATGTCGCGCCCGCCATGCAGTGGCTGGGCTGGGGCGGCGTCGCATTAGCCTTTGCAGCCTACAGCATCTCGAATATGTCGCTGTCGATGTACAGCGCCTCCGATTTCTGGCTCAACAGCCCCGCGCTGATCTTCATCAAACTGGGCGCCGTGTTGATGCTGTTGGCGTTTTCGTATGTCTGGAATCTGCAGATGACACCACAGCAGTGGAGCTGGGTGCGGCAGTTCGGCATGACCAGCCTGCTGGTTTACTGGGTGCATATCGAACTGGTCTACGGCCGCTGGCTCGGCTACTTCAAGGAAAACCTGACGTTGGCCGAGACAACCGTGATGGCCATCGCGGTGATTCTCGCGATGCTGGGCCTGTCGCTGCTGCGCACCAACTGGGCCGCCGTCAGGGCATGGTTCGGATCGCTCAGCCCGGCGCCGCGCCGCGTTTCGGGCGATTAGCATGCGCGCCCTTCGCGCCGCGCGTGTCCCCATCATGCTGGCGATGCCGGCTCTCATGCTGGCAACGCTGGCTGCCGCGCAGCAAGCCGTCTCATTCCCCACCCAGGACGGTGGACGCATTTATGGCGATCTCTATGGAAATGGCTCCGGCGGCGGAAATGGCGCCCGCGGCGTCGTACTCGCTCACGGCGGCAGATTCAACAAGGAGAGTTGGCGCGCGCAGGCCGACGCGCTCGTATCCGCCGGGTTCCGCGTCCTGGCGATCGACTTTCGGGGATTCGGCCGTTCGACCGGTCCGCGCCAGGCTGATTTCGATAGCGCCCCCTTCGAGAACGATGTGCTCGCCGGGGTTCGCTACTTGAAGGCGCAAGGCGTCAAAACGGTGTCGGTCGTCGGGGGTAGCTTCGGAGGCGGAGCTGCCGGCGATGCGTCGATCAAGTCCGCACCCGGTGAGATCGACCGCATCGTATTCCTCGGTGCTGCTCCGAACCTTTCGGCGGAAAAGCTGAAGTCACGAGTCCTGTTCATCGTCGCCCGCGATGATGCGGGCGACGGCGGACCACGGCTTCCGGGCATTCGGGCGCAGTATGAAAAAGCTCCGCAGCCGAAGGAATTGATCGTTCTGGATGGTTCCGCGCACGCTCAGTTTCTCTTCCAAACCAATCAGAGCGATCGCGTGATGCGCGAGATCCTGCGCTTCCTCTCGGCACCCTGATCGTCTACCGCTCGACTCCTTCGCGGTCTTCCGCCAGGTCTTCGACTACCTGCTTCAGCTCCGCCGGCGATAGAGGCGCGTGGATCGGCTCGCCGATCCGCACCGTGATACGCGGACGCCACACGCGCTCCCAGCTCTTCAGCAACGCGCCGCCCTTGCAACTCAGCGGGTGCCCGTAGATCCCTTCGATATGCATGGGAACAATGGGCGCGCCGGTGCCCTGAACAATGCGCTCGAAGCCTCGCTCGAAGGGATTCAACTCGCCCGTTCGCGTGATCTCGCCCTCCGGGAAGATGGCGACCAGATTGCCGCGCAGTAGTTCTTCGCGCGCGCTGCGCAGGGCGTGGATGGTGCCGCGGGGCGATTTGGGGTCGAGCGGAATGGCCAGCAGGATCTGGAAAACGCGCTTCGCCAGGGGAATCTCGTAAATGGGACGCCAAATCACAAAGCGGATGATGCGCGGCGTCGTCAGTCCCACAAATACCGAGTCCGCGTACGAGACGTGGTTGGCCACGATGAGCGCGGCGCCGGTGGCGGGGACATGCCCGGCGCCCTCCACGCGAACGCGAAACAGGCAGGTCGAGATGCACCAGAGCACGAAGCGGATGGCCACGGCCGGCATCAGGCTCGAGACCGCGAGCGACCCGATCAGCATGACGATGCCGAGCGCGAGGATGATGAGGCCGGCATTCCAGTGCAACGCGTCGTGCAGCAGCCAGAGCACGCCCGAGGCGGCGATCACGCCCACCATATTGGCGAAGTTATTGGTGGCGAGGATGCGTCCTTTTTCCGCCGCGCCGGCCTCCTCCTGCAGATAAGCATTCAACGGCACCGCGAAAAGACCGCCGCAGAATCCGACTCCGGCCAGCCAGATCAGCGCCCATGCGTAGCTGGTCGTGATGCCGAGCAGAATGGCGAAACAACCCATCAGAGCCGAGCCCGCCGGCACCAGTCCGAGCTCGATCTGGTCGCCCGAAATGGCGCCCGCCACGATGCTGCCCACACCGATCCCGGCGGCCAGCGCGGTCACGAGAAATCCAACGTGCGCTTCGGAAACGTGCAGCACTTCGCGGCTCGCCAGCAGCAGCGCCATCTGAAAGAGCGCGCCCACAAACCAGAACCAGGAGATACCGATCACCGCCAGCGCCATGGCTTTTTTGCCAAGTAGCTCACGGGTTCCGAGGACGATTTCGTGGAAGGGATTCCAATGGAACGGCCCGGGAGAAGTTGCGGCGGCGGGAATCAAGCGGATATGCAGGCTGCAGAGCGTGCCCACTACGGCGATGGCGAGGAGCGTCGTACCCATCAGGCCGGGCCGTCCCTGCCAGCGCTCGAAAAGGAACGTGCCGAAGCTGGTGCCGACCACGATGGCGACGAAGGTGGTCAGTTCGAGCAGGCCGTTGGCGCGCGAGAGATTGGCCTCGGAGATCATCTCGGGCAGGATGCCGTATTTGGCCGGACTGAAGAAATTGGCCTGTGTGGCGAGCAGAAAGAGCACGATCAGCAGGAGGTCGATGCGCCCGGCGAGCAGCGCCGCGAGGCCCATCAGCATGGTGACGACTTCGAGAGACTTGGTGATCTGGAGGACGCGGGTTTTCGAAAAACGATCCGCCAATTCGCCCGCATATCCGGCGAAGAGGAGGAACGGGATCACGAAGACAGCGCCGGCAATGGCCAGATACCGGGCACTGCCCTGAGCGCCGGCCGCGGCCACCCGCACGGCGAAGATGGACACGATCATCTTGTAAACGTTGTCGTTGAAAGCGCCCAGAAACTGCGCCCAGAGGAAGGCTTCGAAGCGCGCGTCGGCGAGCAGGGGGCGGTATCCGTTGTCGTTCTTCAAGCAGGTCCAATCCTCTTCGATCCTAGCGCTATCCAGGCATCGATCTGCTCGTGGAGGGTATTGACGCTGGTGGTGATCCGGTCGGTCTCGACGTTTACCAGCGCGTATCGGTCGGCCTGCGCCTCGGGGGCTTCGAGGATGCGGTTGTGGGCCTCGCGCAGGTCGGGCAGGTCGCCGGACATAGGCGTACGATGGCGCAGCGCATCCGAGGCGGCGGCGAGCGTAAGATCCACTTGTTCGGCAAAGACCAGCGCGGCGCTGCGCGGGGGCGCGGTTTTGGTTCGATCAAGACCGGCCTCGAGCGCCATGGCGGCATGCGCCAGGCTGTGGGAGTTGACGAGGATGGCGTTCAGCGCGTTCCGTTCGCGGGGGGCGATGCCGGGCTCGCAGCTGGTCCGATCCACCGAAGCCTCGGCGTTGGAACGCGCTCGCCGGCTCTGCAACCGCACTCGGTCGATGTCGGGCACGGGAGTTCCCGTGCAGGCGGCGATCACGGCGCGGAAGTAAGCGCGATAGCCGTCGATCATGTCCGCGAGGGCGGCGCCCACCTGCGTTTTCTCCCACGTGGGCCACAGGGCATACGCGAGCATGGAGAGCACTCCGCCAGCCGCCGTGTTGATGGCGCGGGCGACGATCACGTCCTTCGGCGCGACCCCGGTGACGGCGACGAGCAGCACGATCATGGCGCTGAGAGCGGTTACGAAGATGCCGTAGTTGGCGGGTCCGAGCCAGCGCAGCAGAAAGGTAAAGACGCCCATCAGCGCGATGTCGGCGGCGATGCCGGTGTGCGCGAAGTGGAAGATGGCGGTGGCGAGGACGAGGCCGGCGAAGGTCCCGGCGAGGCGCATAACGCCGCGGCTGACGGTGGTGGTGAAGTCGGGCTTGAGGATGATGGCGATGGTCATGGGGAGCCAGTAAGTGCGCTCGATGCTCAGGGCGCGGCCGAGCGCGTCGCCGATGCCGAGGGTCACGGCGAGGCGCAGGGCATGCCGGAAAACCGTGGAGTGGAGAGAAAGATTGGCCTGTAGTTTGGCCAGCCTGCCGGTGAAACGGAGCTTCCACGAATCGCGCGTGGGGCTGCGCAAGGCGGTTTGCGAAACGATTCCGGAGGTGGAGCGGAGTTGTCCGCCGAGCGCATCCACCTGCAGTCGGGCATCGCGAATCAGCGCGGCGAAGAAGCGGGACGCAGAGGCCTGGCCTTCTCCCCAGTCGGTCTTGCGGAACGCACGGGCGGCACTGGTAAATTCGGCGACGTCTCCGGCCGGCTTGCCTTCGAGAGCGGCACGGCTGACGGATTCGAGAGTGAGGGCGGCGGCCTGGAGAACCTGCACGAGGGAACGCGCGGCCGCGCGCCCCTGTTCGACGCGGGCGGTACGGCGCGACAAGCGGCCGAGCGTTAAAAGGGAGAGCCGGATGCGTTCCGCCTGGTTGAGGAGATAGACGAGGCGCTCGGCCTCGGGGGCGCGATCGCGGCCGAGTTCGGTGAACGCCTCCTGAGCTTCGGAAATCTGCCGGCTCATGGGCGGAGCGCTCAAGGGCAAGCCGGGCGCGCGCGCGACGGAAGCGAGCGCGGTATAGAGGGCGGCGACGATGCGGCGTTCCGGCTGGTACGGGCGGATGGGCCAGAAGGCAAGGGCAAGCAGCGTCTCGATCAAGCCGCCGGCGGTCGCGAGCAGGGCGGTTTCGAGCGCTTCCAGGAAAGGCATGGGGCGCGCCGCGAAGACGACCAGGGTGACGAGCGTGGTGACGCCGAGGTTGCCGGCCGTGGTGCCGAGCGCCACCAGCATGCCCGACCCGAAGGCCCAGGCGGTGGCTGCCAGCACGGCGACGACGTTGTTGTGGCCGGCGAGCGATCCGAGGGCCACGGCCAATCCGCAAAGGGCGCTCGAGAGGAGCATGCGCCGGGCGCGCACGATGTAGGGATCGCGGCTGTCGGAATAAGAAACGTTGAGGGCGCCGATGCCGGCCACGGCCCCGGCGGAAGGGGATCCGAAGCGAGTGGCGAGGATGACGGCGGCGAGGAAGCCGATGGTGTTGCGAATGGCGATCTCGGGTGCGATCTTACCGGCGTCGAAGTGGAACAAAGTGCGCCGGAACGCGATCCAGGGCGGAACGTGGGGGGGATCGGTGGGGACCGGCTCCGGCATAAGCTCTTACCATATCCGACGGAAGCGGATGCGGCGGGGGCCGGCAAGCGATATGATCTGTGGTTATGAATCGCAGGAACTTTCTTCTCAGCTCCGCCGCGCTGGCGGCTCCTTTGGCGGGCAGGTCCGCCGCGGCCGAAATGGCGCCAGGCGACATCAAGCTCGGCGTGGCCACCTATTCGTTCCGCGAATTCCAGCGGGATTTGTGCATCAAGCATGTGAAGCAGTTGAACATCGAGTACGTGGATGTCAAGGAGTTCCACCTGCCGCAGACCGATCCTCCGGCCGCGCTGGCGGCGGGGCGCAAGGCTTTCGACAAGGCCGGTCTGAAGGTGATCGGGGGCGGCAACATCACGCTGGCGGAGCCGGACGAGGCGGGATTGCGGCAGCATTTCGAATACGCGAAGGCGGTGGGATTTCCCATGATGATCTGCGCGCCGCGGCACGAGAATCTGGGGGCCATCGAGAAGCTGGCGAAAGAATACGACATGAAGATGGCGATCCATAACCATGGTCCCGAGGACAAGAATTTTCCGACGGCGAAGAGCGTGCTCGATGCGGTGAAAAATATGGATGCGCGGATGGGGCTGTGCCTCGACATCGGGCATGCGACGCGCGCGGGCGAGGATGTAGTGAAGGCAATCGCGGAAGCGGGCCCGCGCCTTTACGAGATGCACTTTAAGGATCTGCGGGATCCAACGGGCCCGCGCGATCAGCCGGCGTTTTCGCAATGCCCGGTGGGCGAGGGCGCGCTGCCGATCCCGGCAATTTTCAAGCAGCTGAAGAAGCAGGGCTATCAGGGCGTGTGTTCGCTCGAATACGAAATCGACGGAGACGACCCGATGCCGGGCATGCAGAAATCGTTCTCCTACATGCGGGGCGTACTGGCGGGGCTGCGGGCTTAGCGGATGGCGGATTACCGGATCGGGGCCGTGCGCGAGGAAAGCCTGGTGGTGGGTCACGATCATGCGATCACGTTCCTTGGAACGGAAGGCCCGCGGGTGCTCTCGACGCCGCGCATGATCGGCTTCATGGAAGCGGCGTGCCGGAATCTGATCCTGGGTATGCTGGACCCTGGGTTCGATACGGTAGGGACGCACGTCAACGTCTATCACCGGAAAGCGGCGCCGATGGGCGCAACGGTACTTTTCCAGGCGGAACTGGCGGCAGTGAACGATCGCCGCGCGGAGTTCAACGTCAAGGCCCTGATGGGCGAGACGGTAATCGGCGAGGGAACCCATCAGCGGGCTGTCATCGAAGTTAAAGTTTTCAAAGATCGGGTAAGTCAAACGTAAGGCAGGACGTGACGCCTGCCTTACGCTAAACTGATTTGGAGCTCCCCTGCATGGTGACCCTTTACAGTAAGGGTCCAGTTCTTGTCGAGGATCTGGCGCCCCGTCCCTCATTGATTACGTGCAACAACCGCTCTTCCCGGGATGGCGGCTGCCGTAGGTGGTGGGTGCGCCGAAGGAAGCGGTCCACTCTCATGAGCCATAAGTAACACGAGGGTTTTGCATAGCCGTTTTTTCGCGAGTGCGCCGATGGGGTGTAAAGTCTTTGATTAGCAGGGGATAAAAATATTTTCGCGGTTTGTGACCGGGCGCGGACGCAACCGGTTTTCGCTCAGCCGCATCTATGTTGGATCAGTCGGGTGTGAGTTTGGCGGTTTTCCTAAGGGGGTTGGTTTGAAGAGAGAGCTTTACATCGCGGCGGTGGCCTTGTTCGCGCCGTCGCTGTGCCTGGCGCAGGGCTACATTATTTCGACGGTGGCGGGCGGCGTCGCGTACAGCCCGTTCAATGGTATCGGGAACGGACAGCCGGCGACCAACGCGTTCCTCAATTCGCCGTCGGGCGTGGCGGTGGATGCGGCGGGAAATATCTACATCGCGGACACGGGGAACAACGAGGTCCGCAAGGTCTCGGCGTCCACGGGAGTGATCTCGGCGTATGCGGGTAGCACTACGGGCGGGTTTATGGGCGATGGAGGCGCGGCCACGAGCGCTCAGCTGCACGGGCCCACCGCCCTGGCTTTGGACTCCGCGGGCAACCTCTACATCGCCGATACCCAGAACAATCGCATCCGCATGGTGAACAAGAGCGGCATCATCACGACGGTGGCGGGCGGCGGCCCCAATAATGGCGTGATCGGCGACGGCGGCCTGGCGACCAGCGCGAACCTGAACTCTCCGCGGGGACTGATGGTGGACTCGGCGGGGAATCTGTACATCGCGGATGCGGGCAATAACCGGGTCCGCAAGGTAACTACGAACGGCATCATCAACACCGTCGCGGGCAACGGCACCACGGGGATGTCCGGCATGGTGGGCGACGGTGGGGCGGCCATCAACGCCTCGTTGAGCGTTCCGGTGGGCATGGCGCTCGACAGTTCCGGCAACCTGTACATCGCCGACTCCGGGGACAATCTGATTCGCAAAGTGACGACCAACGGCACTATCGAGTCGATCGCGGGAAACGGGGAGAGCGGCTTCTCCCAGGGCGACGAGAACCTGGCCATCTACTCCGAACTGAATTCGCCGGAGGGTCTGGTGGTGGACGGTTCGGGCAACATCTATTTCGCCGATACGGGAAACGAGATTATTCGCGAGGTGACTCCCGCCGGGATCATCAGCACGATAGCGGGGAACCAGGGGGTGGGCAACAGCGGAGATGGCGGACCGGCGGGCGCGGCGTCGCTCGACACCCCCGAGGGCATCGCGCTGACCAGTACGGGCGCGATCTACATCGCCAACGCGGCGAGCGGATACCAGGACGCGCGTATCCGGGTAATGACGCCCAGTTCCGGGGCCGTGCCCAGCATTACGAACAACGGTGTAGTGTCCATTTACAGCTCGTTTCCGATCATCAGCCCCAATTCGTGGTTCACGATTTACGGAACGAATCTGGCGCCGGGCACCGCCGTGTGGGACGGGACCTATCCCATTCCGACACAGCTGGGCGGGGTGGAAGTAACGGTCGATTCATTACCCGCCAACCTCTGGTACGTGAGCCCGACGCAGATCAACGCGCAGGTTCCCAACGACCCCGGCAATACGGGAGCGGTAGTACCGATCACGGTTTCGACGGCTGGAGGAACGGCTACGGCAAACATATCGCTGGGGCTGGTGGCGCCCTCATTCAGTCTGTTCAGCAGCAAGTATCCGGCGGCGGTGGTGTTCACGTCCGGGCCGGGCAACAGCGGCCTGGGATTCGACTACATCGGACCGTCGGGCGCGTTCGAGCCCGCATTTCCATCGCGGCCGGTGATGCCGGGAGAGGTGGTGGTTCTGTATGGCACGGGATTCGGGCCGAGCGATCCGACCGTTCCGGCCGGCCAGCCTTTGCCCGCTTCAGGTGCGGCTCCGGTCTATACCCTACCCAACTTCAATATCGGAAGCGCCATGGGGGCCACGGTGAATTACGGGGGGGTGGTGGCGCCGGGCTTGTATCAATTCAACGTGGTGGTGCCGGCCGTGAGCAGCGGGGATAACCTGATCCAGGCAGCGACCAACGACTATACGACGCAGAACGGAATCTATCTGACGGTTCAGTAGGCCTTGGCCGAGGCGGGCTTCCTCGCGACGAATAATCCGAACGCCATGGCGCGGCTTGCATAGGCCCGGCGCATCAGCGGGAAGGCTTTTACGAAGCGCCGGGTGGGAGCGTCGGCAAAGCGCACGAGGAATTTCAGGACGGGATTTTCTCCGAGCCGGCCGCAGTGGTCCCATGTCGGCGCGACGTTAGATGTAATATCCTCGGCCGCGGTCACGGTCAGACCCGCATCGATCATCCACCGACGGTAAGCGCCGAGGCTGTCGAGGCTGGCGCTCATCATGGCTTCGGCGATGGCGGCGACCATTTCCTCTTCACCCGGCTGCATGGCCCCCTCGCGCCGAAGCCAGGCGCAGACGGCGAGCGTGCCTTCCGGCTTCAACGCAGCGGCGCAGCGCTTAATGAAATTTTTCTTGTTGGGGAAATGCTCGCTGCTTTCCACGATCCAGATCACGTCGAAGGTTTCCGGTTGGGGAATCCACTGGTTGGCGTCTTTCACTTCAAAGCAAAGTTTGGCGGCGAGCCCGCGGGCTTTGGCTTTTCGCGTTGCCATCGCCGCCTGTACCGGACTGATGGTCATACCCGTGACATCGCATCCGAACTCACTCGCGAGCCATAGAGCCGAGCCTCCGACGCCGCAACCGATGTCGAGAACTTTGACGCCGCGCGCGATGCCGGCCATTTGCGCCAATCGCTCCATCAACTGAACCTGGGCCCTCGCGACGGTCTCGCCGCCTTCCCAGTAGCCATGGTGGAGGTGCTCGCCCCAGAACATCCGGTAGAGGAAAGACAGCCGGTCGTAGTGCCGGCGGACACGGTCGACGTCTACCGGAAACTGCGGGGAGGCGGGATCGGTCAATGCAGGCCTTTGATACGGTCGATTTCGCGCGTGTAGAGTTCATTATCCGGAAAGCGGCGATGGAGTTCGCCGAGGATCTCGATCGCGCGCGGGGCGTCGTGGTCGCGCAACGCAGCTACGGCGAGCAACAGCCTGGCAAACGGCTCCAGATAGTAGCCGTACCGGGCGGCGTTGCGAATCTGTTCGAGGCCCTTGTCGCGATCGACATCGGAGCCGGTCATCCAAAGAAGAACGCGCAGCGGCGCCGGCTTCAGGCTTAACAGATAATTCTCGACACCCAGACCGAGCCAGGCGTCGAAGGCGCGCGGATCGACCTCAATCAACCGGTCGGCATAGACGCGGCCGGCTTTGGTGAAGCTCAGCGCGGCGAGCGACTGTTTTTCTATCAGACCGGCATTATCGGCGCGCAGGCCGAAGGTGAGAGATTTGACGAACAGCGCGGTTTCATCCGTGGCGGACCGTTGCAACGCGGCATCGGCCAGCCGTTCGGCGCTCGAGATTTCCTGGGTGAAGAGGGCTTTTTGAGCCGGATCGGGGCGCAATTTCACACGCTCCCTGAAGCGGGCATCATCGACGAACAGTTCGGATTCGAGAGCGCCCAGGCGGGCGAGTTCGGAAAAGAGATACGCGGCGGCGTTCGAAGCGGGACCCAGCGAGCCGGCGGGATGGCTCCGTTTCCACGCGGCGAAGATACGATGCGCTTCGTCGAATTTCAAGTCATACATGCGGAGCCAGCCGGCGTACAGATCGGCGTCGGACGCAACGTTGCCGTCCGGTGTGGCGCCGGCACGCGCGCACGTGGCGATAAAGATCGGGATGATGAGCCTGCGCATGAAACCGCTGAATCGCTCGACGCCATTCCACATGCGTTCGTTGCCATGATCGCATGAATATAATGGGGCACGGAAGCAATGAAACCAGCGCAGATTTTCCTGTTGACGGCTCTGGCCGCGCCGCTCGGGCTGCTGCATGCCCAGGGTAGTTACGAGATCCAGGTGTATGGTTCGGACCTGGTCGATCCCGGGGCCACCATGTTCGAACTGCACAGCAATTTTACTTTCGAAGGCAGCAAGACGGTGGTCGACGGCCAGTATCCGACCGAACACCAACTGCACGAAACGCTGGAAATCACGCATGGCTTCAACGACTGGTTCGAGCTCGGCTTCTACGTTTTTACGAGCGCGGATACGCGGGTGGGATGGAATTGGGTGGGCGATCACATCCGGCCGCGCGTGGCCGTTCCGAAATCGTGGAGTTGGCCGGTGGGGGTGAGTCTCTCAACGGAGGTTGGTTATCAGCGCGCGGTGTATTCGCCGGACACGTGGACGATCGAGATCCGGCCGATCGTGGATAAGACCATCGGCAGGTTATATCTGTGTTTGAATCCCACCATCGACCGGTCGTTTCACGGGCCTTCGGTGCCGCAGGGGGTGACGTTTTCGCCCAACGTCAAAGTGGGGTACGACATCACGAAGGCCGTCAATGCGGGTTTCGAATATTACGGCGCGCTGGGTCCGCTTACGGGATTCGATCCGATTCAGCAACAGCAGCAGCAGATTTTCGCGGTGACCGATCTGAACGTCAGCCCGAAGTGGGAGTTCAACTTCGGCGTGGGCGTGGGGCTGACCGGCGGCACAGATCATTTACTGGTGAAGATGATCCTGGGGCGCCGCGTCGTGATCAAGTGATGCGGAACCGGCGGCGGGACGGGCGCGTCCGAGAGCTTTCCGGCCAGTGAACCGGCGCACACTCAACATCGGAATCGTCGGCGGGGGGATCGGCGGTGTCGCCGCGGCGTTAGCGCTGCGGCGCGCCGGCTTCGACGCAACGGTTTATGAAAGAGCGCCCGAGTTGCGCGAGGTGGGCGCGGGGATGATGCTGTGGCCCAACGCCACGCGCGTACTGCGGGAGCTCGGACTGCTCGAAACAGTGGCGGCATCGAGTGGTCCGAACCAGCATTTCCTGGTGCGCGCGAGGGGCGGCAGGATTCTGATGGACATTGCGCTGGGGCATTTTGAAGTGCCCGCGCTGTGTACGCGCCGCTCGGATCTGCTGGCCGCGCTGACATCCGCGCTTCCCCGGGAGGGGATTCGTCTCGGGCACGAGTTCCAATCGCTCGAGCGGCACCCGTGGGGAGCGCGCGTTCACTTTGTCACGGACGGGGGATCGAAAGTCAGCGCGGAGCACGATGTGGCGATCGGAGCCGACGGATTGCGGTCGCGCGTGCGTTACCAGTTAGTCGGGATGCATGAGCCGATTTACCGGGGTTATACGATCTGGCGCGGATTGGCGCGCCTCGGAGGCGCGGTTCCCAGCGGCTCGAACAGCGAGACGTGGGGATTGGGAAAGCGCTTCGGCATTCTCAACACGGGCGGCGACCGGTTCACGTGGTACGCGGCGGCGAATGTGGAATGCGGGCATGCCGATGCGCCCGAGGGCCGGCAACGGGAGCTGTTGCGGATGTTCGCGGGCTGGCACGATCCCGTGGAGCGTCTGATCGAGGCAACGGAGGAGGCGGCCATTCTGAAGAACGGCGCATACGATCTGGCGCCGTTGAAACGCTGGGGCCAGGGAAGGATTACGCTGCTGGGCGATGCCGCGCATCCGTGTACGCCGAACCTGGGGCAGGGCGGCTGCATGGCGCTCGAGGACGCGCTGGTGCTGGCGAAATCGCTGCGTAAAGAAGCTTCGATCGAATCGGCCCTGCGGCGGTATGAGTCGTTGCGGCGGCAGCGCACGCGCCATGTGCAGCAGCGTTCGCTGCTGATGGGAAATATCGGGCAGTGGGAGAATCCGTTGATGGCCGGCGGACGGCAGGTAGTAACGCGGATGCTTCCGGCTAAGTTGTTCGAACGGAATTTGCGGAGGGTTTATTCTTATGCGGCTTAGAGCTACAGGATTCTGTCTGGCGCTGACGGCGGCCCTTCCTCTGGCCGCGCAGGAACGGGCTATCGACACGCAACGCAGTTCGATTACGATTCATGTCGGGAAGGCGGGGCTGCTTTCCGCCGCCGCGCACGACCACTGGGTGAGCGCTCGTATCGCCTCGGGCTCGATCGACGAAGCGGGCTTGCGGGTCGAGTTCAAGGTGCTGAGCGCGGCCATGATCGTGAAGCCCGATCCCAAGGTGGATGCCAGGACGCGCGACCAGATCCAGAAAGATATGGACGAGACGACGCTCGAGATCGCTAAGTATCCCGAGATCGTGTTTCGCTCCACACATGTCAGTCCGGCCGGGGCCAGCCAGTTCGAAGTGGAGGGTTCGCTTACGCTGCACGGCGTCTCGAAACCGGTGAGCGTGGCGGTAAAGCGCGAGGGCGAATCGTTCACCGGACACACCGTCATCAAGCAGACGGACTTCGGGATCAAGCCCATCAGCATCGGCGGCGGAATGATCAGGATTAAAGATCCGGTGGATATCGATTTTGAAATATTCGCGCGGACGCCGTGAGTGTCGGCTACGGTTTCAAAACCTGCGCGAAGAAATCGAGAGCGCGCGGGTCCTTCGATTGTCCGAGCCAGAACATCGCCTTCTTGCGGATTGACGGATCGGAATTGGTCTTCGCCACATCGATCGGCAGCGGTACGCCCCGATTTTCGGGCAACTGCTTCAGTGCGAAGACGGCTTGTTCCCTCACGGCGCGATCGGGGTCGTGCAGGACCGCGTTGCCGATTACTTCCTGCGCCTGCTTGCCTGCGGCTTTCCGCGCGATCCAGAAGAGGGCACGGCTGCGAATGTGCGTGTCGTTGTGATTTCTCGCGGCATCGATTACAGCCTCCATCGCGGCTGGCCGCTCACTTTGCGCGATCGCAAAGATCACCTGCTCGCGGACCTTTGGGGATGGGTCGGTCGCCAGCATGCGCCTGAGCAAGTCGACGCCATGCGCGGCGCGCGCGTTCCCGAGCCAGAAGGCGGTCCGTTCGCGAACGTGTTCCGGCTGGGTGGTTGCGACAAGTTCTTCGAGAGCGCGATCGGCGACGGGATCGGCGTGCAGCGCAATGGCGAAGATGGCGCGGTCCGGATGCGCTCCGGCAACCTGTGATTTAAGCCATGCCACGCTCTCGGCGGCACATTATCGAGCCAGACGAACGGCAAACCGCCCGCGTCAAAGCGGCAATCGGGCGATGAGATGCGGAGCTCATCCACTTGCGACTTTTCCATGCGGACCAGCGCGAGCAGAGCCGCCGGTCCTTCTCCGGTTCCATCCAATCGGAGTTGGCGCGGTCCGGCGCGGGTCCGCTCTGGGTCGCCTGGTCGGAGCCGGAGATTCCCGGCCGCCATGGCGATTCGTGCGGCTCCGATGGCGTCTCAGTCGTGCGTCTCGAAGGCTTCATTTCAGAAGCTCCATCATGTAGTCCGTCGCTTCTTTATTTTTCATGGTCCCGAGGCCCTGCACGATGTACTTTTTCATGGCGGGATCGGTCTCTTTGCGGGCGAGATCGACCATCGTCTTCGCGTCGCCGCGCTGATGCAGGCTGTTAATCAATTCTCTTTTCGCCCTGGGATCGGCGCCCGCCGCATAGAGGCTGGCCAGGGTTTCAGGCGCGATCGAGCGGGACATGGCGAGGGCGCGAATGCCTTCATTGCGGACCTGCGGGTCTTTCTCGTTGCGGACGAGGTCGAGCAGTTTATCCGAAGCTCCGGCGGCGAAGAGGCTGCGAACAATCTGAATCCTGTTATCGGCGGAGGTTTCCGAAGCGTAGAGCTGAATCAGTTGATCGGTGGCCTTCATGGCGCCCAGCTGCCGGATGGCTTCCGTGCGCAGACCTTCGTCCTTCTCATTCTTCGCGAGGTTGAAAAGGGGATACCTGGCTTTCGAGACCGCGAGCGAGCGAATGATTTCGCGCTTCGCTTCGTTATCGTTCGAAGCCGCGTAGATGCCGGCGAGTTGTTGCTGCGCATCGGCGGCGCCGGACATTCCGATGTAGCGGATGGCGCGCAACTGAAGATCGGGATTACCCGCGCCTTTGGCGTATTCGGCGAGAATCTGCTGCGCGCGCGGAGACCGGTTCTGCGTGAGGACGAAGAGGGCGCGCTCTTTCACGCGGGGCGCACTGTTGCCTTTGAGCAAGCCTTCGAGAAGAGGCAGGGCGCGTTCGGGATCGGCATTCATCAGGCTGTTGATGGCCATGAGTTTCAGATCCTCATTGGTTTCGTCGGCCGGAGAGATGGCCTGGCCCGAACCTTGTTTCACTTCGGCTTCGAGAGCCTGCGCGTCGTTGAGCCAGCGGCTGTTCGGATAGTCGTGACGCAGAGAGGCGAGGGAAGCGAGAGCCTCGTCGCGGCGTCCGGCACGATTCAGGGCGTAGGCTTTCCAGTAGAGCGCCCCATCGGCGCGGGGCGACTTAGCGGCGATGACGGCGTCGAAGCGGCCGATGGCTTCGTCGTACTTATGCTCATCGAGCGCGAGCGTGCCGGAGTCGTAGGAGACACTGGATTGGTCTGTACGGGCCTTTTCCGCATCCTTCATTGCCTGCCTGGCGTCAGTTCCGACCTGATCCCCGATCTGGCGCGCCAGTTCCTTTGCGTCGGGCGGTGCGGGCGGCGGGGGCGCTTGCTGCGCCAGGCCGGAAGCAGCGGCGAGTAATGCGATCGCCAGAGATTTTTTCATGATTTCTGTCCCTCGTTCCGTAAATTCGATTCGATGATGCGCACTTTGAAGAGCAGGGATCCGGCTCCGATGCGCCGCTGCAACCGATGGATTTCTTCCGGCCCGACCTTATCGGGTGAATTGGCGACCTCAAGCATGAAGCGCTCTACTTCGTCGAGAAACGCGAGCGTGGCGCTCTCGCCCTGGCTCGCCAGCAGTTGACGCATGAGCCGGCCTTCTTCGACGAGGTCCTGGGCGCGTGCCCGGTCCGAGGAGAAATCTTCCGCGTCGGTGTCCGTTGCGTTAGAGATTTCGGTAAGCAGCATGGCGGCGCGATCCAGATGGTCGGCAAGGGAGATTTCGAGAATGCGCTGGCGCGCCTGGCTGGAAAGACCGGCGGTGAGGGACGGCTGCGGAGAGGGAGTGGTCCTTCCCGCGATGAATGCGATGGCAATCAATGCCGCCATCGCGGCCGCTGCGACCCAGACGCGGAACCACCCGGTACGATCGCGACCCGGCATTTGAGGGACAAGACGGGCCCAGACGCTTCTCTCAAACCCGCTGCCCGGCTCCGGAACGTTCCACTCGCTACAGACCTTGAGCGTTGCCGCGAGCGACTCGGCAGCCGAACTGCATTCCCGGCATTCACCGAGATGGTCCCGCGCGCCATCCGGAGCGCCCGATTCGCCGTAATAAAGCCGGATCAAGTCTTCTTCGGTCAGATGTTTCATCGTGTGGCTCCCATCACCGGTTCGAGGGCCCGGCGCAGTTTCCGGACGGCCCGAAAAACGCTGTGCCTGGCGGCGCCGGGTTGAACGCCGAGCGCGGCCGAGATATCGTCAATCGCCATGCCCGTATAGTGGCGCAGGATGAAAGCCGCCCGCTCGATCTCGCTCAGTTGGCCGAGCGCCGGAAGGAGCATGGCGGCGATCTCGGAACTCACTGCCAGCCGTTCAGGCGACGGGCTCTCCGCGGCGACCTGCGCCATCGGGTCGGCCGCATCGCCGAAGGCGTTCTGCCTGCGCCGCCGCGCCCGGATGTGATCGAGCGAGCAGTTGGCGCAAATGCGGTGCAGCCAGGTGGCGAAGGAGGCGCGTCCATCGAATTTTCCCATCTGTTTCCATGCTCGCAGAAAGGTCTCCTGGACCACATCGTCGGCGTCGGTTTCATTGCCTGTCATACGAAACGCAAGGCGGAAGACAGGGCGGGCGTGGCGTTCCACCAGCATGCGGAATGCGTCGCGATCTCCACGGCGCGCTCTGGCAATGACGATTTCATCGCTCTGCTCTACCTGGATTTCTTCCACCCGGCTGTCAGATTAGACTGTAATGGACGCCGACTGTTAGTGTGGGACGGTGTCCAATTGCAAGGCATTCTTCCTCCTTGCTCCACCTAAGCCTGGGGATATTCGTTCCAGAGGCGGAATCCGCCCTTGAAGGCGTTGGTATTCGAACCCAGGCGCACGCCTTCCGGCAGTTTCCTGAGCAGTCTGGCATTACCGCCGCCGAGCACCACGTATTCGGCTTCGATGGCGTGCCGGAGCTGATCGACCACGGTATCCACGTGACGTCGCCACCTGGCCTTGCCCAACCGCTCGAGGCCGCGCGCGCCCACGTAGTCCTCGTAGGTTTTGCCCTTGCGGTACGGGAGGTGCGCCAGTTCCATGGGTGCGAGAACGCCCTCGACGATCAGGGCGGATCCAAGGCCGGTGCCGAGCCCGAGGAATAACATGCGGCCGCCCTCGTAGCTGCCGATGGCCTGCATGGCGGCGTCGTTCACCATGCGCACCTCGCAGCCGAAGGCCCTGGCAAAGTCGGTTTCCATCCAGCCTCCGCCGAGGTTGCGCGGCTCGGCCATGGGCTTGCAGCGCAGCACCGGGCCGGGATAGCCGATCGCTACTCCGGTAAAGTTCCAGCCGGCGGTGGCTTCCTTCACGGCGGCGATCATGAGCTGGGCCGTCATAGTGGGGCCGGAGGGGATCTTGACCGGCGCGTCATGGTGGGCGTCGACCAGCTTCACATTGGTGCCGCCGACATCGATCACGAGGATGTTTTGCAGCTTCTTAGGCATGCTCCACAATATATCCCGCCACGGCAACGTCCTGGGCGGCGAGGCCATTCGATTTGAAGATGGTGATCTGGCTGGGGGAGGTTCGGCCTGGGTTGCGCCCGGCGACGATTTCGCAGAGGTCGATGGCTCGGAACGCGGCGCCCGCGCGCTCACTTAAGGGGATCATCAGATCGCCCGATTCGAGATGGGCGTCCTGGACGGAATCGACGGTGACCAGATCGGCGCGATCCATGACGAGATCGGTGGGCAGTTCGCGGCGGGTGAGCCAGTTGGAGCCCATGGCGTTGATGTGCGTGCCGGGCGCGATCCACGCGCTTTCGAGCACGGGTTCCTTCGAGTTGGTGGCGGTGACCACGATCCGAGCGTTCTCTACCGCTTCGCGGGCGGTTTCGGTGGCGTATACGGGCAGGCCGAATTTCCCGGCGCACTGGCGGGCGAACCGCTCGCGGCGTTCCGGTTTGCGGCTCCACACGCGGACCTCGCGGAGCTTGCGCACTAAAGCCATGGCCGCAATCTGCGTCTCGGCCTGGAAGCCGCTGCCGATTACGCCGAGGGTGTCGGCATCGGCGCGGGCGAGGTAGTTGGTGGCCACTCCGCTGGCGGCTCCGGTGCGAATCTGTCCCAGGTGATTGGCCTCTATGTTCGCGATCTGAATTCCGTTCGAAGCGCGGTACAGGAGGAACTGAAAGTGCGCGCCGGTTTTCGGATTGCTCGAATAGATCTTGATGCCGAAATATTCGAAATTGCCCGCGGCCATGTAGTGGAGGATGGAGCCGGTGGGCAGAATCAGGCGGCGGCGTGGGTGGTTGATGGCGGTGCCGTCGGCGAGCTGGCGGAACGACTGGTCGACCAGTTCGATGGCCTTCGCCATGGAAAGAATGTCGATGACTTGCTGTTCGGTAATGTGAAGCATCAGCGGTTGGCCTCAATGGTTTGGGAAACTTCTTCCCATTCGGCGAGCAGATTTTTCATATCCTGGCGGCGCGATTCGAGAATACCGGCGATATCGATGCTTTCCTGCGCGCTGTGGAAAGCCGATAATGCGTGTTCGAAATCGGCGATTTCGACTTCGAGGCGTGTGACCTCGTCTTCGATGGCGCGCTGGCGTTCTTTGATCTGACGCAGCTTGATGGGATTCAGGCGGCGCTGCTTATCCGATTCCTTTTCAGGCGGCCTGGGTGCTTTTTGCGGCGGCGCGGACTGGCCGGGCCTGGCCGGCTTCGGCGTTTCCTGTTTCGTGACGGGCGCGGGCGGCGGGGCCGCGAGGACCCCCTTGCGAAACAGGTAATCCTCGTAATTTCCGGGAAACAGGTGAATCGCGCCGTCGGCCACTTCGAATACGCGGGTGGCCAGCTTATCGATGAAATAGCGATCGTGCGAGACGAAAACCACCGTGCCGGAGAACTCCTCGAGCGCCGTGAGCAGGACGTCCTTGGCGCGCATGTCGAGGTGGTTGGTGGGCTCATCGAGCAGCAGGAAATTACTCGGCATCATGAGCATGCGGGCCAGCGCGTAGCGATTGCGCTCGCCGCCGGAGAGGACGCCGATACGCTTGAAAACGTCGTCTTCGGAAAAAAGGAAGCAGCCGAGGATGCTGCGCAGTTCGGTGCTGTTAGCGCGCGGGGCTACGGTCGCGAGGTCGTCGAGGATGGAGGATTCGGTATCGAGAACCTTGTATTGATCCTGGGCGAAATAATCGGGCTCGGCGTTGTGCCCGAGGGTGTATTCGCCGGATGAGACCGGCTCTTCGCCCGACAGGATTTTGATGAGGGTGGACTTCCCCGCCCCGTTGACGCCCACCAGCGCAATGCGGTCGCCGCGCTCGATGGTGAACGAGGCGCCGGAGAAGACGTGCTTCGATCCGTAGCTCTTCGAAACGTTCCTGAACTCGGCGACGACGCGGCCGCTGGGCTTGGGCTGCGGGAAACGGAAGTGGATAGTCTTCTCGTCGGGCGGAATTTCGATGCGCTCGATTTTTTCCAGCTCCTTGATGCGGCTTTGGACCTGTTTGGCCTTAGTGGCCTGATAGCGGAAGCGGTTGACGAAGGCTTCCAGCTGCTCGATGCGCTCGCGCTGATTGCGATACGCAGCTTCGAGCTGGAGGCGGCGCTCTTCTTTCTGCGACTCGTATTTCGAATAACCGCCGGTGTAGAAGAAGACGCGCTTGTTCCAGATTTCGGCGATGCGGCTGACAGTGACGTCGAGGAAATAGCGGTCGTGCGAGATCAGGACGAAGGCGTTGGGGTAGGTTTCGAGATACTGCTCGAGCCAGTTGCGCGCTTCGAGATCGAGGTGGTTGGTGGGCTCGTCGAGGAGCAGCAGATTGGGCTCTTCGAGCAGCAGCTTGGCGAGCGCAATGCGCATCTGCCAGCCGCCGGAGAACTCTTCCACGCGGCGCTGCCAATCTTCCTTGCCGAAGCCGAGGCCGGTGAGGACCGAACCGACGCGCGATTCGATGTTATAGCCGTCGCGCGCCGTAAATTCGGCCTGCACGTGGTGGTAGCGCTCGGCGATTTGCAGGTATTCGGGGCTTTCGTGATCGAGTTCTCCCATGCGCCGTTCGAGGGTCTGCTGTTCGGCTTCGAGGGCGCGGATCTCTTCGAAGACGGAGAGACATTCGTTGAAAACGGTGCGGCCGGTGAGCGTGATGCCGTCCTGCGGGAGGTACCCGGCGCGGATTCCTTTCATCACGTTGAGGGAGCCGTAGTCGAGGGTCTCGATGCCGGCGAGGACTTTGAGGAGCGTGGATTTGCCGGTGCCGTTGGCGCCGACGATGCCGACGCGCTCCTTCGGCGTAATCAGCCAGTTGAGGTCCTGAAAAAGGATTTTGGGGCCGAAGCGTTTGCCGGCTCCGGTGAGTTGAATCATGGCTATTTTGCTTTTTAAAAAGAGCTCGATCAGAGCCAGTACTGCCATTGTCCCGCAAGCACCACGTAAGCGGCGAGCGCGGCGTTGGTGACGGCGTGGGCGAGGATGCAGTCCCAGAGATTGCGCGTCCGCACCATCCACCAGTTATAGACGATACCGGTGACCAGGCCGACATCCCAGTAAGAGCCGTGTTCAAGCGCGAAGAGGACCGCGACCAGCCAGAAGGCGGACGGCAGGTATTGGCCGAGGGGCACGCGTTCGAAGTTTTGCGAATCGATGAGCCAGCGCATCAGCCAGCCGCGCCAGAAGAGTTCTTCGAGAATGGGGACGGCGACGACGCTGATGGCGATGCGGAAGAAGAGGAAGACGGGATCGCTTTTCGACGCCGGCGGGGTGTTGCCGACCGGGTGTCCCACGAGGGGGTTATCGAACAGGATGGAGTGACGCCAGGCGGGGGCGATGATGTCGGGTCCCACCCAGATGGCGAAGACGGCCAGGCCGAGGAGGACGCTGAGGGCGGGATGGGCGGGAAAGCCGCGCAGGGCCGGGCGGGAGAAGCCGAGGATGGCAGCGATGGAAACGATGAACCGGACGGGCGCCGGGATGGGCACGATTTGCTGGAGGGCCAGCAAGGCGATGAAGACAACAAAGGGGGCGACCCAGGGGACGGACGGGTGACGGCGCAATCAGTTGGAGATTGTAGCAGGCGGCGCGGTCGTGGGCTACCTTGAGTTTCTGGCCCAGACCCAGGCAACGCTCACGCCAATCATAAGCAAACCGGACCAGCGGACGGCATTACGGGTCCATCCACTTGTGCGTCCTATGAAGCGGTCCGGGCAGAGAACACGGGCAATCCCCAGACCCGCATTGATGAGGATCGACGCAAACACTTATGCCGGTTTCCAAGCGTCGTGCGCAAGCATAGTTCTTGTTTCTATTACTTCACACTACGCGTCCCGGCGAGACGGAGCTCCGCGGTTGACTTTAACACCGAGATTGGGGTAACGTGGGCTCGTCCAACGCCCAGCGCGCGTACCACTCTCCATGTCCGGAGAAATCATGCTTCGGGAGACTCTCTTCGTGACGCTTACCGCACGGGAACAAAACGATTTTCTGGAGCGCGGATTTACGCGCCGCAGCCTGGGCCGGATTGCTGCCCTGATCACGGCGGGCGCGTCGATGCCGTTCTGGAACGAGCCGGCGTTGGCGCAATTCGCGAAAGTCGAAAACGCGCCGCCGGACGCGGTGATGATCAACGCCAACGAGAACCCGATGGGGCCGTGCGCCGAGGCTCGCGAGGCGGCGCGCAGGATCATCGACATGGGCGGCCGGTATCTGTTTGGCGAGGCCGATAAAGTGGGCAACCTGCTGGCGGAGCAGGAAGGGCTCAAGCCGAATTACGTGACGGTATATGCGGGATCGAGCGCTCCGCTGCATCAGAGCGTGCTGGCGTTCACGTCGCCCACCAAGCCGCTGGTGATCGCCGATCCCAGTTACGAATCCGGCCCCTTGGCGGCTGCGTTCATCGGCGCAAAGACTATCCGCGTGCCTTTGACGAAAGACTACAGGCACGACGTGAAGGCGATGCTGGCTGCCGGCGGCGCCAATGCCGGCTTGTATTACATCTGCACTCCCAACAATCCGACCGGGACGCTCACGCCGAAGCAAGATATCGAGTGGCTGGTGGAGAACAAGCCCAAAGGCTCGATCGTGATGGTGGACGAAGCTTACACGCACATCGCGGGAGCTCCGTTCAATTCGGATCTGGTGGCAAAAGACAAAGACGTCGTGGTGCTGCGGACGTTCTCGAAGATTTACGGGATGGCGGGATTGCGCGCGGGCGCGGCACTGGCTCGTCCCGACTTGCTCGAGAAGATCGGCGGCTTCAGCCGCGGTTTTATGCCGATTACCGGGATGGTCGCGGCCACCGCCAGTCTGAAACAGAAGAACCTGGCGCCGGAGCGGCGCAAGTTGATCGGCGACATTCGCGAAGAGACCTTCGGCTTCCTCGAAAAGCACAACTTCGGGTATGTGCCGTCGGTTTCGAACTGCTTCATGGTGGATGTGAAGCGGCCCGGCATGGAAGCGGTGCTGGCGTTGCGGCAGGAGAAGGTTTATGTCGGGCGCGTATGGCCCATAATGCCGAATTACGTCCGCGTCACGGTGGGCACGGCGGAGGAGATGAAGAAGTTCCAGGCCGCGTTTTTGAAGGTGATGGCTTGAGAGCGGACAGACAGGCGGAAGCGCCTGTCCCACATTGCCAGTGCTTAATTGCCTAAATTAACGATTGTATTCCGGAGCTGGCTGCCTTTGACCTCTCGCTTCCGCCAGCCGAACGGCTTGGCGCGCTCGTTATGTCTCCGTCGAAAGTCCGTTTCTCCCGACGCCTTCATGGGGATGGAGCTCAGTCCCGGCGCTCTGGGCGGAATTCGGGGCAAGGTGAGATACCCGGCCGCATTCGGTCTGTGACCGAATTCATGGCGGCGGCTGTGGTGGCGCTCAAAGCAGTCGTGGCGGTCGCCGGATGTGTTCCCGCCCGCCGCGCCGCCGGTTGCGACCCCGCGCGTGTGCTCAGGTACGAATAACGCGAAGGAAAGTTTGCTCTCTTCGCGAACCTTTCATCCACTCGTGCGTATTGTCAATAGAAGCGAACACGCTTCAAAAGCCAATTAACAAGGATGGTCACAATATGATTCGGAAAGCTATTGGTGCGTCTATACTCCTGGCTTGCGTGGCGCTGCAAGCTTCCACGGTTAAATCGGAGAAATTTAAAATTCCTTTCGAATTCCAGGTACAGAATCACACAACCATGCCCGCCGGGGAATATCAGATTCAACAGGCCGAGGGTTCGGACATCGTGCTCCTCGTGAACACAAAGACTGGTGAGCGTTTGCAGTTTATACGGCCACCCTCCGCGCATCGGGAAGGAAAGGCGCGGCTGGTCTTCGAGGACGGAGAACACGGGCACGTTCTCAAAGGGATTTCCTGATCCGCACTGCGCGAATGGCGGCCCGCTTGCTGGTACCGTGCCAGGAGAAGTTTGGTCATGCGAAAAAATTGGCGATTTCTGGCGGTCCTGGCTTGCGTCACTTGCCTGTTTGCGAAAACCCTGGTGGACTACGACCACTCGGTCAACTTCGGCAACTATCACACTTATTCGTGGATCGGCGTGAACGTAGAGGATTCCATCTGGAACGATCGCGTCAGAAACGCCATCGACAATCAACTGACGGTCAGAGGCTGGAGTAAGGTCGATTCGGGCGGCGATGCGTCCATCTCCGCGGTCGGCTCGACGCGCACGCAGCGGACGTTCGAGACCTGGTACGGGGGAGGCTTCGGAGGAGGCTGGTACCACCGGGGTTGGTGGGTGGGCGGAGGTCCTGGATACGCCACCACGACCGTTGAAGTGACGCCTATCGGGACGCTCCACATCGACATCTTCGATGCGCGGTCGAAGAAAGTAATCTGGCACGCCGATGCGAGCGATACGCTCACCGGAAACCCGGAGAAGAACGCGAAGAAGCTGGAAAAAACCGTGGCGGGCATATTCAAGAAGTTCCCACCGCCCGCCAAAGGTTAACCCCGGGCCGTTGGTGGCCATAAAGCACCGCGGAACCAGTTCACCTCGCGCCTGAATTCATCTATCCAACTGATTCTAAAGGCAGTGGATATTGGCAATCCGACTGCTTTTCTTGTTCGCGTAAGGAGGTAACGAACATGAAAACGAAGCTGCTTGCAGGATTATTGCTGGCGGGAAGCTGCCTTTTTGCGGCTCCCGGGGTTGCCATCGGAATTGGAGTAGGCGTGGGAGTGCCCGTCGCCGGTTACGGATATTATGCACCGGCCCCGGCTTATGTGGCTGCGGCCTTTGTGCCGCCTCCGATACCGGGTCCGGGATACGCGTGGGTGGCCGGGTTCCGGGGTCCGGGGCGTGTTTGGCGTCCAGGCTATTGGGCTGCGCCCCGAGCCGGCTGGGTTGGTCCCCGCGGCCACTTCCGCCGATAATACAGGGATATGAAAGTATTGGTCCTGTTTTCCCTGCTCGCTCTGGCGCCGGCGGCATTTGGTCAAGCGCTCGCGGCATCCGGTAAAGCGACTGAGCCCGAGGCGGCTAAACCGGTCAAGGCTAAGAAGCCCAAAAAGGGAGCCGCGGCCGAGGTGGGTAGTGGCGTGAGTACGGCGGCGGGCGGCGTTGCCAAAGGTGCGGGCAACGCCGCCACGGGCGCGGCTAAAGGCGCGGCGGATCTGGCGACTCTTCACCCGATCGATGCCGGAGTCGATGTTGGTACCGGCGCGGCAAAAGCAGGCAAGGACGTGGCGGTTGGCTCGGTCAAAGGCGTCGGCCACGTGCTGAAAAAGATTCTTTGAAACTCACGCGATCCGCATGGTCAGGCCGCCGTCGATTACGATATCTTCGCCGGTCATAAAATCGTTGGTGGCAAGCAACTCAATCACCTGAGCTACCTGATCGGTCGTCCCTTCCCTGTGCAGTGGAATCCGATTTTCAACATTATTCCTGACCTGCGCCTCGGTGAGATAATCCTGGAAACGCGTCCGAATCACGCCCGGCGAAACGCAGTTCACACGAATATTGTGGTCCGCGAGTTCGCGCGCCAGCACGCGGGCAAATTGCGGCAGTGCTCCTTTGACCACTCCGTAAGCCAGCGCACCCAAAATTCCCCGGGCTCCCGCCGTGGAGGAAATCAGAACAATCGCGCCCTCTTTTTTCGGGATCATGTGCGGAACGGCGGCTCGGCAAAGATGAAACACGGCATGCACGTGGACGTTGAAGGCGTGATACCACACTTCTTCCGAAACCTGCAGCAAACTTCCCATCGCCGCCGCCCCGGCCGCGTGCACCAGGACGTCGATGGTCCCCAGCGTGCCGACGGTCTCCTCGACCGAGCGGGTTGCGTCGGCGGGCCGCGCCATATCCGCCGCGATCGCATGGCAGCGCCGGCCCAGCGCCTCAATCGCCGAACGAACCTCCCGCGCGGCATCGGACTGCGCGTCCCTGCCTTGTATGGCAATATCAGCGCCCGCGCGCGCCAGCCGGATCGCCGTAGCGGCGCCAATCCCACGGGTCGCGCCCGTCACCAGACACACTTTTCCTTTAAGATCCACAGGAAGATTATAGTAGCCGCGGCCTATTTGACCGGACCGATGCGTTGGGTGCCGATGGCGATGTCGTCGTAATAAACGTCGAACGCGGTGGGCACATTTCCCCACACGCGCGTCCCGAACCCGAACTCGACGAATCCACCCACCAGGTCTTTAACGGTATCGCTGCCCCTGGGCCACGTGAACGAGGCCATATCGGTCTTCTGGTCGCCCTGGATCACCTGCGACAGTTCCCCATCGGCCCAAATCGTCAACGTCGAAGGATTGTCGTTGAATTCCCACTCGAGCAGGAACCACTTGCCCAGCGGAACCGGTCCCGCATGCTTGACATCCTCGCCCCGACCCTGGCCGCGCCCCGACTTGTTCTCCTGGTAAGACGGCTGGAACGTATTGCGCGAGACGCCGATCTCTTCGAACTTCGAGATGGGCCAGTCCGGGCCGCCGGCGAAGAGCAGTACCGTGTGCGACGGCGGAGTGGCCGGATCGATCTTCACATAAGCGCGCCCGAAGAAATGCGTTTTCACCGCGTCCGGCAAATGCGGCGCAACGATAAATGCATAGCTCCGCGGCGCCATATCCGGGTAGTGGATCTGCAGCGCATACCTGCCGTGCGCCACCTGATCCCGCTGAATTTTAAGCGTGGCCACGCCGTCCACGCGCTGGCCCCAGACTTTGGGGTCCAGCTGGCCCGATTCGAAATTTTCCGTGAACAACGGCTTCGTCTGCGCCGACAAGACGGTCGCCACGCATGTCGCCAAACATGTTGCCAGGCATGTCGACAAACAACAGGCGATCGGAATGAACTTCATGGTCTGTCTCCTCCAACTCAGGACAGCATATCCCATCGGGGCTGGCGCGGAAACTTTTTGTTGCCCTGGCCGTCATTCCGAAGGACACTAAAAGTTCAGACATTACCGAACGAGGGATTGTAAAAGTTGGAAAGAAACGGCCGTAAAAACTCGCTGGTGCTGGAGCCCACCGATCGCTGGACCACGCAGGACGCAAGTGAATTGTACGATGTCGCAAGCTGGAGCAAAGGATATTTCTCCATCAGCGACGAAGGGCACGTTCTGGTGCATCCGGAGAAGGACCCCGCGCGCGCCATCGATCTCAAGCAGCTGATCGACACACTTGTGCTGCGCGGCATCTCGCTGCCCATTCTGGTGCGCTTCGCCGGGATACTGAAGCATCGCCTCGGGGAGCTTCACGACGCGTTCGACACCGCCATTCGCGAGCACAAGTACAATGGCGGCTACTGCTGCGTCTACCCGATCAAGGTCAACCAGCAGCGCCAGGTGGTCGAGGAGGTGCTCGAGTTCGGCAAGCCCTATAAGTTCGGTCTGGAAGCCGGGTCGAAGCCCGAGCTGCTCGCGGTCATGGCGCTCGCGGATAACGAAACGCCCATCATCTGTAACGGCTTCAAGGACGACGAGTACATCGAGATGGCCATGCTCGCCCAGAAAATCGGGCGCAGGGTCATTCCGGTCGTCGAAAAATACACCGAGCTCGGCCTCATCGCGAAATACTCCGAGCGCCTGGGTGTCAGGCCTACCATCGGCATCCGCGCCAAACTGGCAAGCCGCGGTTCGGGCCGCTGGAAGTCGTCGGGCGGCTACCGTTCCAAATTCGGGCTCAGCATCACGGAGATTATGCGCGCGCTGCAGGAGCTGAAACTCTGGGGCATGGCGGATTGCCTCAAGTTGCTCCATTTCCATCTCGGCAGCCAGATCACCAATATCCGTCAGGTCAAGGGCGCGGTGACCGAGGCCGCCCGCATCTACGCCGAGTTATGGCGCGAAGGCGCCACCGGTCTCGAATTCCTCGACGTGGGCGGCGGGCTGGGCGTCGATTACGACGGCTCGCAGACCGATTTCGAATCGAGCGTCAACTACACCCTGCAGGAATACGCCAACGATATCGTCTATCACGCGCAGAACATTTGCGACGAGACCAATGTCCCGCACCCCACCATCGTCACCGAAAGCGGTCGCGCCATCGCCGCCTACCACAGCGCGCTGGTCTTCAACGTCCTTGGCGTGTCGGGGCCCGGCGAGGAAGAAGCTCCGCAGGAACTGCCCGGCGACCCGGAGCAGCCCCTTATCGATCTGCAGGAGACTTTCCGCTCCGTCAATTCGCGCAATCTGCTCGAGGCTTATCACGATTCCCAGCAGGCGCTCGATTCGGCGCTCAACCTTTTCAGCCTCGGCTATCTGCCTCTCGACCAGCGCTGTATCGCGGAGAATCTCTTCTGGGCCATCTGCCGCAAGATTCAGAAAATGGCGGGCGAGCTGGATTTCTTTCCCGAAGAGCTCGAAGGGCTCGACGCTATGCTGTCGGATACCTATTTTTGCAACTTCTCTCTGTTCCAAAGCATGCCGGATAGTTGGGCCATCAAGCAGCTTTTCCCCATCATGCCGATCCACCGGCTCAACGAAAAGCCGGTGCGCCATGCCGTGCTGGGCGATATCACCTGCGATTCCGATGGCAAGGTCGATCAGTTCATCGACCGCCGCGACGTTAAGCGGACACTCGCGCTGCACGAATACAATGGCAGCGATTATTACCTCGGCGCTTTTCTGGTGGGCGCTTACCAGGAGATTCTGGGCGATCTGCACAATCTCTTCGGCGACACCAACGCCGTGCACGTTCGGCTCAGCCCGTCGGGCGAGGTGATGCTCGATGAGGTGATTAAGGGCGATACCGTGCGCGAAGTGCTCGACTATGTGCAGTTCAAGACGGATTCGCTGATCGCGCGCCTGCGCCGCAGCGTGGAAGCGGCGGTTCGCGAAGGACGCCTGGGCTACGAGGAATCGGGCCGCCTGCTCCGCTTCTATGAAGAAGGGCTGCACGGGTACACCTACCTCGAAGACCCGCACGAACGCTGATTGCAACTCACCGGAGAATGCTTGATGGCTCGCGACTCCATCGTCGATGAAGTCTGGCGCGCCCGCGAGGATCTTGCCGCCCCGACGCTTGTTGGCAATGCCTCCAGGACGGCGAGGGCCGCTCGTCAAGTGGGCTGGGCCGACGGGAGCGCGTTTACGAGGACGGATTTCTCGGGAGCCGGTACATGCATTGGTCGCCTTACTGCCGAAGAGGTGTACGTGAAAGCCGAATTCGGCCTGCCTTCGATACTGCGAATAAACTCAACACCTTTACGAGTTGCATCAGTGAAGCTGGCAAGCATCTGAGCAGGTTCAGTAGTGAAAATACGAAGCTGCTTACCTCCGATACCGTACGGAGAAGACATCTGATTCCTTTCCGGGCCACCAGCTTTGCCTCGTGAGCATCCCTTCTGTGAAACTCTGGACAAGATACCGGCAGAGCTTTTGCTGTTTTTTAGGATCGTACTCGCAACGTATGAGATTGAAGCTATGTTACTGTGCCGAAGCGAAAAGTGCGTTTTGCCGTTCAAATCCCAAAGCGTAGCCGCTTCCGCCAAGGCAGTATGCGCGCCATTGGCTGTGAGCCAATCTCCCCTCTCTGAGAACGACAAAACGAAGCACGCCTTCTGGGTGTCTGCGACGAGCTTCTCAAATGCTGTGCGTTGCCGGCGCTCCGGTTGGCTGGTATCAACTTCCTCCTGAAGCAGTCTTGCTCCAATCCGGTATTCATTGCGGTCGTTTAAGTGTCTATAATCCGGAGGCTGCAAACAGGAACTGCCGTTGTTTTCTGAATTCCAGAAGACATATGGCGCTAAAAGTCTGGCCGTGGTGGGTGTCTCACTGGACGATGACGGGTGGAAGGTTGTCAAACCGTTTCTCGATTCCATTAAGGTCCCCTACCAAATGGTCCTCGGGAACAGCTCAACCGCGGAGCGATACGGAATCGGAAAATATGCCCAACACCTTCATAATCGACCAACAAGGCGCCTGGCAGCGGCCTATCGAGGGGGATTAGTAGATCGGGACGACGTCGACGCTCGTCTGCGGGCACTTCTGTCTACGCATTGATCAGATCCCGCAGTGCATCCATCGCTGCCGCGCACTCATCCCGGGTAACATCATAGTGAGTTACAGCGCGCATTAGCTTGTCGGTAAACCCGTTCATAAGGACTCCCCGAGCCTTCAAAGCCGAGCTAATATTGTGGGGAGATCGTCCCGTTCCACTAACATCGAAAATCACAATGTTAGTTTCCACAGGGAACACACTAATCCCCTCTATCTCCCGTAATCTATCGGCAAGGTACCGGGCATTCGCATGATCCACCGTCAAGCGGCGTGGACTTTCTTCCAGCGCGATCAGCCCCGCGGCAGCCAGAACGCCCACCTGCCGCATGCCGCCGCCCAGACGCTTCCGCAACAGCCGGCCAATATCGATCAACTGACGCGGACCCGCCAGCATCGACCCAGCCGGCGCACCCAGCGCCTTCGACAGACAAAACATCACGGTATCGACCCTGGCGATAATCTCACACACCGGACGCCCCACAGCCGCCGCCGCGTTAAATACTCTGGCGCCATCCATATGCACCGGAATGCCTCGCTCATGCGCGCGATCGCTTATCTCGTCGATCACCGATTGCGGATAAACCCGCCCGCCAGCCATGTTATGCGTATTCTCGATGGCAATTGCACCGGTAGGAGCCGAGTGCGGGCTCACCGGCTTGACCAACGGTGCGATCCGCTCCCACGTAAGTATCCCGTCTTCGGTCGGCACGGCCCGCGCCAGACAACCCGAGAACCACGCCATCATCGAAAGTTCCCAATCCAGCACATGCGCGCGCGAATCGCAGATTACTTCCTGACCATGCCCGGTGAGTAGTTTGATCCCGATCGTGTTGCCCATCGTACCGGTGGGGACGAACAGAGCCGCTTCCTTCCCAACGATCTCAGCCGCGCGCTGCTCTAAACGGTTCACGGTCGGGTCCTCACCGTAGACATCGTCCCCAACCTCCGCCTCGAACATCGCCTGCCGCATGGCGCGAGTAGGCTTGGTGACCGTGTCGCTACGAAGGTCGATCAATCAGGAACTCCTCGAAGATTTCGTTCGACACCATGATTCCGCGCGGCGTCAGTCGCAGGCGATCGCCGCTCCGTTCGATCACGCCGCCTGAAAGAAAGCGCTCGAACGCCGCGCCAAAACGCCGCCAGTCGGATTCATCGGGAGCTACGCCTTCGGAGAGCCGCAGTCCCACGAAGAACTTCTCTTCCAGCGGATTGGGCGCGCTGGTTTCAAGGCGGATCGGCTCGCCTTTACTCCACCGATCGACATATTCGCGCGCGGCCTCCACATTCTGCCACCGCAAGACGCCGTCGAAGGAATGCGCGTCGGCCCCGAACCCAACGTAGGGCTCGCGACGCCAGTACTTCATGTTGTGCCGCGACTCGGCGCCGGCGCGCGCGAAGTTCGAGATTTCGTAGCGCTCGATCCCATGCCGCGCCAACAAATCCACGGCCATTTCATAAAACATCGCGATGCTGTCCTCGGACGGCACATCGATCGCCCCGTAGCGCTTACCGCCCAGCAGAATCTCCGCGCCCAGACGGCTATCCTCATCCACCTCCAGCATGTAAACCGAAACATGCGGGACATTCAGGCGGATCACCGCATCGAGTGAAGTGCGCCAGCTATCCGGCGTCTGCCCCGGCAACCCTGCAATCAGGTCCACATTGATGTTCTCGATGCCGTTCGACCGCAGCAGCGCCACGTCCCGCTCCACGGTTGCCGCATCGTGTTTGCGGCCGGTGCGAGCCAACTCAGCCTTGACGAACGACTGCGCCCCCAGGCTGGCACGATTGATTCCGGCGCGCTTCCACGCTTCCACTTTCTCGAACGTCAGCGAACCCGGCGCCGCTTCAATGGTCGCTTCCAGCCACGGCCGTCCCGGAAGTCCATCGAGAAGCGCTTCGATCCTGGCGGGCTCGATCGCACTGGGAGTGCCCCCGCCGATGAACGACGTTTCGGGCTTCCATTGCCAGCCCTGCGCGCGCATCTCCGCCAGCAGCGCCTCGAAGTATTGGTCTTCCAGATCGTTCGGTTGAACCCCCGACGCGAAGTTACAATACGTACATTTCTGCGCGCAAAACGGCCACGAGATGTAGATGCCCGCCACACTCGCCATTCTATGCTGAATACATATGGCCGAGCAGGAAGTGGTGACGTTGGGCGGCGGATGCTTCTGGTGCCTCGAAGCGGTCTATCA
>JBEKAQ010000040.1:0-42175 GCA_050015835.1 Bryobacteraceae bacterium
GGGAAGAAGCGCCACCAGGAAAAAATTAGTAATCCATTTTTGCGAACGCCCCAGCAGCGCGTACACCACGTGCCCGCCATCCAACTGCCCCACCGGCAGCAGATTCAAGGCGGTGGCAAACATTCCCACCCAGGCCGCGCGCGCCACCGGATGCAAGTAGATGTCGGAAGCCGCCACGCCGGGAAAAATCAACTTCTGCGCCAGCCATTCGAGCGCCGGCACTCCCAATTGGAGGGTCCCCTGGTGATTGATGCCCGGCAGCACTTTCGAAAACGCCAGCCCCGCGCCCAGCGCCGGCAGCAGAAAGATGAATCCCGCGATCGGCCCCGCGATGCCGACGTCGAAGAGTATCCGCTTGCTGTGAATCGGCGATCGTATCCGGATGAAGGCGCCGAACGTTCCGGTCACCGGCATGGGCGAAGGCAAAAAAAACGGCAGCGTCGCGTCCACCCGGTAATAGACGCAGGCCAGATAATGGCCCAGCTCATGCGCCATCAGGATCGTCAAAAGCGTCAGTGAAAACGGCAGGCCCGTAGCGAACAGCGCCGGACTCTGCAGCCCCACCAGGAATACGTCGGTTACGCGGTCGATGTCGAAAAACGGCAGGTTGTGGCTGAAGTTGTATTGCATGTGCGCGCCCACCAGCGTGGTGGTGAACAACGTCGCGAGCAACAGCACGAAGTGCAGCCAGAGCCGCCGCTTCGGAGCCCGCTGAGGGGGACGCGCCGCGTAGTGAAACTCAGGCAGAGGAGGCGGAAAACGGCGCGAGTCGGCACTGACCAACGCTTCGTCGCCGGCTTGGTTTTCTGGGGACACAAATGATTCCGGCTGCACGCCAACCGCTATTGAAGCGTCTGCAATTCTTTGCCGGGCTTGAAGCGAACGGCCTTGCCGGGCGGAATCGAAACTTCCGCGCCCGTCCGCGGATTGCGGCCGATACCCGTCTTGCGCGGCTTCACGGTAAACACGCCGAATCCCCGCAACTCGATGCGGTCGCCCTGCTCCAGTGCGCGCTTCATCTTCTCGAAGACGGTTTCCACGGCCATTTCAGCCTTCGTTTTGGTGATGCCGGTCTTATTCACGACTTCGTTGATGATGTCGAGCTTGATCAAACAGCCCTCCCTGTGCGCCTTACGCAGACAAACCGATGATAGAATTAGGGTTATCTCGATGTCAAGCCATGGGGTCCCACGCCATCCTGTGCCGACGCCCCCGCCGCCCCTCGACCCCGCGCACTACCGCCGCACCTGTGCCCGCTTCGCCACCGGGATCACCGTCGTCACCGTGGTAGACGATGAATCCCACCCCCATGGTATGACGGTGAACTCGTTTTCCTCGGTTTCACTCGATCCCCCGCTGATCCTCGTCAGCATCGATCTGCGCAATGCCATTCTCGGCCATTTCCTGTCGAGCCCGTACTTCGCCATCAACGTTCTGGCCGAGCATCAGGAGCATCTCTCGAGGCGTTTTTCCAGCGTTTCGGAGAATCGATTCACGGGTATCGACTGGCATCCCGGAGAATTCGGCGTCCCCCTGCTCGATGGAGTACTGGCTCAGCTCGAATGCTCGGTGACGCGCACTTTTGAAGCCGGCGACCATACGATATTGATCGGAGAAGTCCGCCTCGCCAGCTATACCGCGGGAAGGCCGCTGGTCTTCTTCAACAGCGCCTACCAGAGCCTCAAGGAAAGCGAATGATCTCCGAGATGCCGACAGACGGCCAGCGCCAGTCGCACGCCCTTGTCGAAAAGGAAACGTGCACCCTGACGTCAACGCCAGTCTTGCGCCCCATGGTGTATATGCAGGATTTCAACGGTCTCAGCTTTCACTGAATAGACCACGACATACGGGAGAGGCGTAAGCGTCAATTCTCTCGTGCCGCTGCGGTGTCCAGGTCTGCCTCGCCAGGGCGCGGATTTGAGGGAACGGATACGCGCATAGATCGTGCGCACGGTCGGCTCGCAAACTGCGGGTAGTACTCCAGGAGATAGCTTTTTATGCCCGCTAAATCGTCGGCGGCTGGAACGGTCCAACGAATGCGCATCAGGCCTTGAGCATCGCTTCAAGGCGGGCATCCATTTCCTCTTCTCCGATGAACTCACCGCGCTCGGCTGCGGCTATCCCTTTTTCCACAGCGGCAAGGAAACGGGCTTCTTCGTCGAGATACCGGGCAACAACGTTCGTCACCAACCGTTCGGGGGCGGTCCCGGCCTGGGCAGCGATCTGCGTAAGCTGCGCTTCCTGCTCCGACGTGAAGTGTACTTCCATGTCTTCAGGGTACCGCGCCTCAGAACGGATAAAGCGCAACCCCAGGAGCCGGCGCCACCGCTTCAATCTCCGCCTCGCTCCCGCCATCCCCCACGGCCACCGGAACCGCTTCCGGCACAGTCATATTCACCTGGCGATAGTAAATCCCCGTATCGCCCAGATAAATCTCAAACTCGGCCGGCCGAGGCAGAATCCCCTGAATCAGCGCTTCCGAAAGCGGATCTTCTATATACTTCTGCAGAGCCCGCCGCAAAGGCCGCGCCCCGTAGCTGCGATCCCCGCACGTCTTCTCGAGGATGTACTTGGCCGCATCCGTCTTCAGATAGATCTTGATCTGCTTCTGCTCGAGGTTCTTATTAATCCCCTCCACCAGCAGAACCATAATCTTGATCAGGTCGTCATCCGTGAGCGACTGGAACAGGATCATCTCATCCAGCCGGTTCAGGAACTCGGGATTGAACGCCCGCTTCACTTCCCCGCGGACCTGGTCTTCCACCTTCGAAACCTGCCCCTCGATCTGCGGCGCCTGGAAGCCCAGATGCCCACGCTTCTCAAGGAACCGAGCCCCCAGGTTCGAAGTCATGATGATAATCGTGTTCTTGAAGTCGATCTGGTTGCCCAGCCCGTCCGTCAACTGGCCGTCTTCAAACACCTGCAGCAGGATATTGAAAATGTCCGGATGCGCCTTCTCGATTTCATCCAGCAGGATAATCGAATACGGGGAACGCTTCACGCGCTCCGTGAGCTGGCCGCCTTCCTCATAACCGACATATCCCGGAGGCGAACCAATCAGCTTCGACACCGAATGCTTCTCCATGAATTCCGACATGTCGAAGCGAATCAGACTCTTCTCGCTGCCGAACAGGAAATTCGCCAGCGCACGCGCCACTTCCGTCTTCCCCACACCCGTCGGACCCAGGAACAGGAACGACCCTGCCGGCCGGTTCGAAGCCTTCAACCCCGCACGCGACCGCCGAATCGCCCGCGCCAGCGCCGAAATCGCCTTCTCCTGGCTGATGATCCGCCGATGCAGCTCGTCCTCGATGCGCAGCAGCTTGTTGATCTCTTCTTCCTTGATCGCCGTCATGGGCACGCCGGTCCAGCGCGCCACCACTTCCTCGATGTCTTCTTTCGTGACAATTCCGGTCGAAGAATCGTCCAGATTGTATTTCTCGCGCAACTGGCGCTGATTCTCTCGCTCCTTGCGCTCCTCATCGGAGTAAAAACGCGCCTTCTCGAACTCGTGATTCGCGATCGCGTTCTCCATCCGGTGAACGATAAACTTGATGCGCTTCTGAATATCCGCCAGGTCGGCGGGCAAAGTGGTCTGGCGCAGCTTCACGCGCGCCCCCGCTTCGTCGATCAGATCAATCGCCTTGTCCGGCAGGAACCGATCCGGAATATAACGGCTCGAAGTGTAGACCGCCGATTCAATGGCCTCATCCGTATAGCCCACCGCATGGAACTTCTCATAGCGGTCCTTAATGCCATACATGATCTTCACGGCATCGGCCTCGTTCGGCGGCGGAACCTTCACCGCCTGAAAGCGCCGCTCGAGCGACCGGTCCTTCTCGATCGACTTGCGGAACTCGGCCGGAGTGGTCGCCCCGATGCACTGAATTTCCCCCCGCGAGAGCGCCGGTTTCAGGATATTGGCCGCATCGAGCGAACCTTCCGCCGACCCCGCGCCCACCAGCGTATGCAGTTCATCGATGAAGATGATGGCGTTCTGGTTCTCCATCAACTCCTTCATGATTGTCTTGAGCCGTTCCTCGAACTGGCCCCGGTATTTCGTCCCCGCCACAATCAGCGAAAGGTCGAGCGCGAGAATCCGCTTATCCGCGAGGAACGAAGGAATATCTCCCTCGGCAATGCGTTGCGCCAAGCCTTCCACAATAGCCGTCTTGCCCACGCCCGGCTCGCCGATCAGCACCGGATTGTTCTTCGTTCGCCGGCACAGAATCTGCACCACCCGCTCGAGTTCGTAATCCCGGCCGATCAGCGGATCGAGCGCATTATCCATCGCGGACTGCGTCAGATCGCGCGAAAACTCGGCCAGCAGCGAACTTTCCTTGGGGCGATTGGCCGCTACCTTCTCCGATTGCGAGCGCTGCAACTCTTCCCGAATCGTCGAGAGGCGCAAACCGCGCTCATGCAGGATCTCCGCCGCGAAACACTTCTCTTCCCGAAGCAGCCCCAGCAAAAGGTGCTCGGTCCCGATGTGCTTATGATTCAGCCGCTCCGCTTCCTCGGCTCCATACGCCAACACCCGCTTGCACTCATGGCTGAGCGGAAGATCGACCGAAGTCGATACCTTCTCCCGCACCGTGGTATGCCCTTCAATCTGCTTTCTGATGGAGTCCACAGCCGCATGCGACCGGAGAAACCGGTTGGCCAGCTGTTTATCTTCCCGCAGGAGCCCGAGGAGCAGATGCTCGGTCTCAATGTACGGGCTGCCGAACTGACTGGCCTCGTACCGGGCGAAGAAGATTACGCGCCGCGCCTTTTCCGTGTAACGCTCAAACATGTGGTTTGGGTCCCCCTTCCAGCTCTCGACCGCTTACAAGAAGCCTAATAACTAAGATACTCTCTGTACCGATTCCGTTGCAAAGCTCGTTTCGTAATCCACTCTCAGTACCCCTCCATCGGGTGCAGCATTCCTCCTTCAAGTTCAAGAACCCGCCCGTAGACCCGCGCAAAGCGCAGATTATGCGTCACCAGGATCGTAGTCAGATTGCGCCGATCGCGCAGGTCCGTCAGCAATTGAAAAATCATCTCGCCCGTCCGCTCATCCAGATTGCCCGTCGGTTCGTCCGCAAGCAGCAGCGAGGGGCTCGCCGCCAGCGCCCGCGCAATGGCGACGCGCTGTTGCTCTCCGCCCGACAACTCGCCCGAACGATGGTGGATGCGAGCACCGAGACCCACTTCCTCCAGGCACTCCCGCGCCGTCGGCTCCGCATTCGACCGGCCGACGCCGCGAATCAGCAGCGGCATCATCACGTTTTCACAGGCGGTGAATTCGGGCAGAAGATGATGCTGCTGCCACACGTATCCAATTTCGCGATTCCTGAAAGCGGAAAGATTCGGCTCGGACAGTTCGGCGATATTCTTACCCCTGTAGTATATCGACCCCTGGTTGGGTTTGTCGAGCCCCGCGATGAGATGGAGCAGCGTGCTCTTCCCCACCCCGCTCGCGCCCGTGATCGCCACCCGATCGCCCCCCGCGATATCGAGCGCCAGATCGTGAAAGATTACCAGATCGACGCCGCCCGAACGGTAAACCTTCGAGAGCTTCTCGATGCGAATCAGCTCCCCCGATTCCAAGCCTGCCGTGTCCAAGGGATAGTCTAGCCCATGTCCCGATCACCGGTAGTATCCTCAGACAGCCATGCTTGTTGAACCGTTCACGCTCGAGGGACGTGCCATCCGTCTGGAACCTCTGAGCGAAGAGCACCTCTCCGGCTTGTGCGAAATCGGGCTTGAAGAAGATCTCTGGGAACTCATCCCCTTTCGCGTCACCACTCCGGAACAGATGCGCAGCTACATCCTGACGGCGCTGGCCGCGCAGGCTGCCAGCGCCGCCGTTCCCTTCGCTACCATTGAGATCGCATCGGGAAAATCCGTGGGCAGCACACGCTTCATGAACATTGATGTCGGCAACCGGCGGGTCGAGATAGGCGCGACGTTTATCGGCAAGCGCTGGCAGCGAACCATAGTCAACACCGAGGCCAAATACCTCATGCTCCGGCACGCCTTCGAAATCTGGAATTGCCTGCGCGTTGAGCTAAAAACGGACGCCCTCAACCGGCGTTCCCGCGAGGCGATACTGCGCATTGGCGCGCGCGAGGAGGGAACCTTGCGCCAGCACATGATCACATGGAGCGGCCGCCTGCGCGACACCGTCTACTTCAGCATCCTCCAGACCGAGTGGCCGGGCGTCAAGGCGAATCTGGAACAAAAGCTCCAGCCTTAAGTCACTCGAACTCGTGATGGGGCCGCGCCTGCTCCGCGCCCGTCCTGCCCACCTCGATATCGGCTGCGAAATAATTCTCGCCCTTGATCGGGGCACCCGCCAGCCGCCGCAGCATCGCAAGCTGTCCCACATGCGTAAAGGCATCCGCGATCGGCCCCTGAAAAAGCTTCTCGGCCGGTGCGTTCAACGGCTTACCGGACGCCAGGTACTCATCGAAAGCCCCCAGCGAAGCATGGAAGCGCGCCACTTCCCGATCCCAGGCCAGTGGCGAAGAATCGTGCCATCTCTGCCGGCCCTCCGCCATGGTAGCGCCCAATCCATCAGATCCCCGATATGCGCGAGGACCTGCGCGGGTGTCCGGCCCACCGCGGACACGCGAAACTCCGCAAACGTCTCCGTCGCTTCGCGTACAACCTTACCCCCGCGATAGGCGAGCGTAGCTAAAGTGTGACGAAGCAGATCGCGATCGGCCATAGAATTTCAAATTATCAGGCCATTCGCGGAATTTCATATTCCAGGCACACAATGCCCGTCTTGTACACCTTATGGCCGGTAAGCTTCAGTCCCATGCGCTTTGCCGGGCCTGCCAGCAGCGGGATTCCCTCACCCAGCAGGATCGGAACCATGCTGACCTCAACCGTATCCACCAGCCCCGCTTCTGCCAGACTGCAAAAAAGCGATCCGCCGCCAAACAGCCAGATGTCCTTTCCGGATTCAGCCCGGAGCCTGGATGCGGCCTCTTCCGCGCTCCCATCCACCATCGTTACGTTCGGATAATCCTCCGCGCGCACTGTCCGCGAAAACACGAACGTTTTCATGCCGGGCATATTCGTCATACCCGTCCTGGCCATGTTCTCGAATGTCCGTCGCCCCGCAAATATCGTGTCGAATTGACTGAAGATGGCTTCAAAGTCAACCTCGGGATCCATGGGAATCCAGTCCGCTTCGCCGCTCGGCCCCGCAATGAATCCATCCAGACTCGCGGCCACCAGATAGCGCACCCGTCTCATTCGAGGCCCTCCACCCATTCGACCGGCAGCCGCTCCGCCGCGCCGTCCACAAAATGTCGTTTCATTTTTATGAGCCGGATGAAATCTCCCACCGGACCATCCGGCTGCCCCAGCTTCTCCTGATTTCTCCTCAGCGCGCCCGGGATCGCCACCTCTAAAGGGACGCGTCTCCCGGCCTTCCTTCCGTTTGCTGACATCCATTTGCCTGCCACTATGCACCTCGCTGCCCGGACGCTAACACGCCGCAGCCGATCTCCCTGCGCAGCCAACCTGCAACCTGCTCATAGCAAAGCGCAAATTACCTGTGACCCATAAAATGCTATATCATCGTAACGAGTTTTCTAATGCAACTCCGAGCCGTCCTCCTCACCCTGGCCGCCGTCCCCGTCTTCGGCGCCTCCAACCCTCTTCTCAACCAGCAATTCACGCAGTCGGTCCGGCCCGTGATCGCGAAGTACTGCGTCGGCTGCCATAGCGGCAGTTCCGCCGCTGCCCAGTTCGACCTGAGCGCCTACGACTCGATCGCCCCCGTGGTCCGCGACTACCCGCGCTGGGAACTCGTGCTGAAACGGCTCACCGCCAATGAGATGCCGCCCAAACAGGCGCCCCAGCCCCCTGCCGAGGCCCGCCGCCAGGTCGTCGAATGGATTCAGTCGGTCCGCGCCGAGGAAATCCGCAGGAACGCCGGCGATCCCGGACCCGTGCTCAACCGCCGCCTCAGTAACGCCGAGTACAATAACACCATCCGCGATCTGACCGGAGTCGATCTCCGCCCCGCCAAAGAATTCCCCGTCGATCCCGCCAATCAAGCCGGTTTCGATAACTCGGGCGAGTCGTTGACCATATCGCCCGGCCTGATGTCCAAGTACCTCGAAGCGGCGCGCCAGACGGCCGATCACCTGGTCCTCAAGCCCGATGGAATCGACTTCGCGCCTTATCCCATGCTGGTCGAAACGGATCGGGAACGATACGCCATTGAGCGTATTGTCGGCTTTTACGACCGTCAGCCCACCGATTTTGCCAATTACTTTGAGGCCGCCTGGCGCTACAAGCACCGCATCGAGTTAGGACAACCCCGCGCCACGTTGGCCTCGATCGCCGCCGCCAATAAGTTGGCGCCCCGCTATCTCACCATGGTCTGGCAGCTTCTCGATCAGACGAAAGAAGAAGTTGGACCCACCGTGAAACTCCAGGCTATGTGGCGCGAGTTGCCCACCCCGCAAGCCAACCAGCCCGATATCGCCCGCAACGGTTGTGTCGAGATGCGCGACTTCGTGCGCCGCATCCGCCGCCACACCGAGTACTTATTCAACACCCCCGCCGCGCCCGGCCAGAACCCCAACTCGCAGGCCTTCGTGATGTGGAGAAATCGGGAAATCGCCGCCCACCGCCGTGATTTCGACCGCACCGCCCTCCGCCTCGAAGGCGAACCGCCGCCGCCGGAATTGATCGTCACCAAAGGCCCCACCTTCGGCAAGGGCGAAGAAGTGGCCGTCAAACAAGCGATCGCCGACTACATCAAGGATCGGCAGAACGATCCCGATCTCGCCGTTCCAGCCGGACAGCGTGCCCGCTATGAGGCGGCCTTCGCACGCTTCAGCTCCGTCTTCCCCACTGGATTCTATGCGCGCGAGCGCGGCCGTTTCTATCCCGTCGACAGCTATACCAACGACAGTGGCCGTCTGCTCGGAGCCGGCTTCCACAACGTCATGGGCTACTTCCGCGACGACGGCACGCTCGCCGATCTCATCCTCGACGACAAGGGAAAGAAAGAGCTCGACACCCTCTGGCAAGAGTTCGACTTCATCGCCGATTACACCATTCGGACCTGGCAGCAGTTCGTTTTCGACGCCGGTGGCGGCGGCCGCGGGGGCCCTCCGCTCGAGAAGCCGACCTTCGCCGAATCGACCTCCCAGGCAACCATCTTCCGTTACCGCGATCACTTCCTGAACCTGGCCGCGCCCGCCAACAATCCCGCCGTCATGGAAGCCATCAAGGTCCACTTCGACACCATCAACGCCGAAATTCGCTGGGTCGAGCAGGCCCGCAAGGACGCCGAGCCGCGCCACCTCGACGCCCTGCTGAAGTTTGCCGCGCGCGCCTATCGCCGGCCTCTGCTCCCCGACGAACGCGCCGAGATCCTCGCCTATTACCACGAGCTGCGCGAGAAAGGCGGTCTCACCCACGAAGAAGCCATGCGCTCCTCCATCGTAAGCCTGCTCGTCTCGCCCGATTTCCTCTACCGAGCCGATCTGGTCGACGTGAGCTTCGGCGGCGTACCGCGCAAATCCACCCGCCCCGCTTCGGCAACCGTCCCGCTCTCCGGCTACGCGCTCGCCAATGAGCTCAGCTATTTCCTCTGGTCCAGCATGCCCGATGAGGAACTGATGGCTCACGCCGCATCGGGCGACCTCTCGAATCGCGCCGTGCTCCTCACCCAGGTGCGCCGCATGCTCAAAGACGATCGCGCCCGCGGCTTCGCCACCGAGTTCGGCGGCAACTGGCTGGACTTCCGCCGTTTCGAAACCCTCAATTCCGTCGACCGCGAACGCTTCCCCACTTTCAACGATCAACTGCGCGAGTCCATGTTCCAGGAGCCCATCCGCTTCATCCAGGACGTGATAACAAACGACCGTTCCGTGCTCGACATGTTGTACGGCAACTACACCTTCGTGAATCCCCTCCTCGCCCAGCATTACGGGATGCCGGAGGTCAAAGGCGATAACGGCACATGGGTCCGTGTGGATCACGCCGATCAGTACGGTCGGGGAGGCATTCTGCCCATGGCCGTATTTCTCACCCAGAACGCGCCCGGTCTCCGCACGAGCCCCGTCAAGCGAGGATATTGGGTAGTGCGCCGCGTGCTCGGCGAAGTCATCCCGCCCCCACCCCCCGTTGTCCCCGAACTTCCGCACGACGAAGCTAAAACCGATCTGCCGCTCCGTGAAGTGCTGGCACAGCACCGCTCGAACCCGGTGTGCGCCGCCTGTCATCTGCGCTTTGACGTCGTCGGCATGGCTTTTGAAGGCTACGGACCGGTGGGCGAGGCGCGCACCAAAGACCTCGCCGGACGTCCCGTCGATACCAAAACGACTTTCCCCGGCGGCAGCGAAGGCTCCGGCTTCGAAGGCGTGCGCACCTATATCAGGGAGCATCGCCAGAAGGACTTCCTGAACAACCTGGACGAGAAGATGCTCGCCTACGCTCTCGGACGCATGCCCCTGCTCTCGGACGAACCGCTTCTCGACGCCATGCGCACCAACCTAACTTCCGGTGGGTACAAATTCTCTTCCCTGATAGATACAATTGTTACCAGCCCGCAGTTTCTGAACCGGCGCAATCAAAAGACGGTCTCACAGAAAGGTGATTGAAGATGCCTGATCGAAGCCAACCCTCCGCGCACCGGATTCCCCGCCGCGCCATCCTCCGCGGCGCTGGAGTCACCATGGCGTTGCCCTGGCTTGAATCTTTCGCGGCAACGACGGCAGCCAGAGCCGCCACCACCGGCACTGCCGCGGCGGTGTTCCCGAAACGCTTCGGAGTGGTCTTCCTCGGCTGCGGCGTCAATGAGGATCACTGGAACTGCGAGGGCTCGGGCGCCGACATGAAGCTCAGCAAGTCGCTCTCGCCTCTCGATCCCCTGAAGAGCAAGATCAACGTCATCCACGGCCTCTTCAATAAAGGCGCCATGGGCCTCGGCATTCACCCGCCGCAGACCGGCAGTCTCCTGACCGGCGCGCATCTCGAAAAGGGCGCCATCCTCCACTCCGGCATCTCGGTCGATCAGATGATCGCCAATCGCGTCGGCGAGGACACCCTGCAATCGAGCCTCGTGCTCGCCTGCGAACAGCCCATCACCGGATTCCACGAGTCCAACTTCTCGCTCGCCTACAGCTCTCACATCTCCTGGCAGAGCCCCGATTCGCCCGTTCCCAACGAATGCTATCCGGCCTTAGCCTTCGACATGCTGTTTGAAAATCGCGGCAGCCTCGTGAATATCAGCATCCTCGACCGCGTCAAAGAGCGTGCCGACCGCCTGAGCCGCCGCATCAGCTCCGGCGACAACGCCAAACTCGACGAATACATGACCAGCGTGCGCGAAGTCGAGAAGCGCGTCGAAGGTATGCGTAAGGCTCAGGACAAAGCGGCGGAAGAAGCCAAAGGCAAGTCGACTCCCGTCTGGGCCATGGAACGCCCCGCCAACGGGCTCCCGGAAGATCTGCGCGAGCACGCCAAACTGATGTGCGACCTCATCGCCATCGCCTTCCAGACCGACAAAACCCGCGTCGCCTCGCTCATTATCTCGCGCGATCTCTCGGCCATGTACTATCCTTTCCTCAACGTCAAGGAAGGCCACCACGGCGCCTCACACAGTAATAACAATGACGCTTACGAGCGGATCACGCGCTTCCACGTGGAACAGTACGCCTACCTGGCTTCGAAACTCGATTCCATGCCCGAAGGCAACGGCACCGTGCTCGACAACTCCTGCCTGATGTTCATCTCGAACCTCTGGATCGGCAGAACGCACAACAACTCGAGGCTGCCCATGGTGCTCGCCGGAGGTCTTGGAGGCACGCTCCAGACCGGCCGCACGCTCGACTACACCCAGGCAGGCGACGAAAATCGCAAGGCGTGCAGCCTGTACCTGTCCCTGATGGACCGCTACGGAATCAAGCTGGACCGCTTCGGCGACGCCGATACCCGCCTCGAACGCATTTAGTCTGCGCCGCGTGCGAAACTGCGCCGGCTGGCCGGATATCGCGCACTTATGATCGCTGCCGGCTTTGTCGTGTCGGTACCACCAGTACTAAATTCGAGTAGATTCCTGGCGCTGGCGGGCACACGATGAAGGTAGTACACCAGTACCTGCTGGTGTACCACGAAGACCGAACGTCTCCCCTCCTGAGCGTTCTGCCTTCGGGGCGGCCCGGGGGAGGAACGGGCCGTCTTCACTTCGCCTTCTTCCCCCCTTCCCCTTCGCCGGATTCGCCCCCGGCCGGGCATGTATTGCAGGAAACACCGAAGCTCCCAACCTTGGCGACGTAGTCTGAGCCCGCGGCACAGCCACCAGGCGTCGCCAAACGCCGCATCGGTTAAACTGGCACCTGCAGTCCGACCCGATTCGCCACTCATGCCGGTCCACCCGTTCATCCTGCGATGGCAAAACTCCGCTGCCGCGGAAAGAGCGAATTATCAGCTCTTTCTCGCCGAATTGTGCGATTACCTCGAAATCCCGCGTCCGGACCCTCCAGACTAGCAACAGGGAGTACCGAACTATGCCCATGAAGACCCCGCCGCACCCCGGCGATTTCGTCCGAACGGAGATCATCGAACCGGCTCGCCTGTCCGTAACCGCCGCCGCCGCCGCCCTTCAGGTGTCGCGCCCCGCCCTGGGCACAGGCTACTCTGGAGCCTACAAACCCGCCGACAGTGTGTGGGTTCAGTAGACTGGTGGCTTCATGGGATTTCGCGGGGTGGATTATCTTTTGATTGACTCGCAGTTCTCGGAACAGGAGCTGATGGTCCGGGAGACGGCTCGGCGGTTTACCGATGAACGCGTTGTTCCTGTGATCCGCGATTGCTTCCGCGATGGGCGGTTTCCTTCTGAATTAATCTCCGAGATGGCCGAGCTTGGATTTCTGGGGGCGAACCTTCACTTGTCGGGCGTCGAGTATGGCCTGCTCATGCAGGAGCTCGAGCGGGGCGATTCGGGGATTCGCAGCTTTGTTTCCGTGCAGGGGTCGCTCGTTATGTATCCGATTCTGAAATTCGGTTCCGATCGGCAGAAGGCTCGGTGGTTACCCGCACTTCAGTCGGGACGCGCGATCGGGTGCTTTGGATTGACGGAGCCGGATTTTGGGTCGAATCCCTCGGGCATGCGGATGCGCGCGGTTCGCGATGGATCGGACTGGATTCTGAACGGGGAGAAGACCTGGATCACTAACGGCTCGGTTGCCGATGTCGCGATCATTTGGGCTCGGGCCGAGGACGGCATCCGCGGGCTCCTTGTCGAGCGGGGCACTCCGGGATTCACCACTTCCGATATTCATGGGAAATGGTCTATGCGGGCGTCCGTTACGTCCAGCCTTTCGTTCACGGATTGCCGGGTTCCGGATTCGGCTTTGCTTCCCGGCGCCAAAGGTTTGAAAGCTCCTCTCGCTTGTCTCTCGCAGGCTCGCTTCGGGATCGGATGGGGCGTGCTGGGCGCGGCGATGGATTGCTATGAGACCGCTCGATCCTATACAGTCCTGCGGAAGCAGTTCGACGACCGGCCCCTCGCGAGCCATCAACTGGTGCAGGAAAAGCTCGCCGGGACGATCACGGAAATCACGCGCGCGCAGCTTTTAGCTCTGCACTGCGGACGTCTGAAAGATGCCGGGAAGCTGGAGCCGGCGCACATTTCGATGCTGAAGCGGAGCAATGTGGCGATGGCGCTCGATTGCGCGCGGGTAAGCCGCGATCTGATGGGTGCGAACGGGATCACGGACGAGTATCCTATAATGCGACATCTGTGCAATCTCGAAACGGTGAAGACCTATGAAGGCACCGACCACATCCATGCCCTTATCATCGGAGAGCGAGTCACCGGCATCGCCGCCTATAAGTGAAGCCGGGGTTCCCGCGATTCTGTTCGCGGCCACGATTCTGCTGAGCGCGTTCCTGCTGTTCCAGGTTCAGCCGCTGATCGCCAAACTGATCCTGCCGTGGTTCGGCGGCTCGGCCGCGGTGTGGACCAGCTGCATGCTGTTCTTCCAGATGGCGCTGCTGGGCGGATACGCCTATGCGCACTGGCTGACCGGGCAGCGCGGGTCGCGCCAGGCCGTGATCCATCTGAGCCTGCTGGCGCTGAGCCTTTTTTCGCTTCCCATTCTGCCGAATCCGTGGTGGAAGCCGAACGGGCCGGAGGATCCGCTGCTCAGGATTTTAGGGCTGTTGACGGCGACGGTGGGGCTGCCTTACTTTCTGCTTTCTTCGACCAGTCCGCTGCTGCAGTCGTGGTATTCGCGGGCGAATGGCGGGGCGATGCCGTACCGGTTTTTCGCGTTATCGAACGCCGGGTCGATGGCGGGATTGCTGGCGTATCCGGTGCTGGTGGAACCTTATCTCACGGCGAGCCGGCAGGCCTCGACGTGGTCGATCGGCTATGGCACGTTCGCGCTGGTGTGCGCGGCGGTGGCGTTTCTCGCGCGTCGCGCGCATGCCGAATCGCCTGTGGCCGCGGCTGAGCCAGGGCCTCCACCCGCATGGTCCGAGCGGCTGCTGTGGATGGCGCTGGCGGCGTGCGCTTCGGCGTTGCTGCTTGCGGTAACCAATCATCTGACGCAGAACGTGGCGGCGATCCCGTTTCTGTGGGTACTGCCGTTGAGCCTATACCTGTTGAGTTTTATTCTGTGTTTCGACAGCGACCGCTGGTACCGGCGACGGGTCTTTGTGGTGCTGGGCGCGCTGGCGCTGCCGGCGATGGCTTACGCCATTTCGGACGAGGGCGGCATCGCGGATCTTAAACAAGCGGTGGAATTCTTCTGCACGGCGCTGTTCGTCCTGTTCATGGTGTGCCATGGCGAGTTGGCCCGGCGGCGGCCCGCGCCCGCTTACCTGACCTCGTTTTATCTGATGGTGGCGGTGGGTGGGGCGATCGGCGGACTGCTGATCGGGTTTGCGGCGCCTTATCTGTTCAACGCGCTTTACGACCTGCCGGTAGTGTTGTCGTTGACTTGCTTCGTGCTGCTCTATTTGATGTGGCGGGAACATCTCCTGTGGCGGGTAACCGGCGAAAAGACGAAGGCCGCCAAATTTCTCGATGCGCCTTACGACCGTCCGGCGGTGATTGCGATGACGGGAATTTTGATCGCATACTGCGCATGGCGTGTAGTGGCAGGGCGCTTTGGGGGCGCTCCGGCATTCCTGAGTGCATCCTACGACCCGATCGTGCTGCTGGCGATCACGGGCGTGCTGTCGCTCTATCTGCTGTGGCGGACCTGGGGGACCATGGGCGTCAATCTGGTGATCTTCTCGGTGGCGGTGGGGCTGGCGGTGGGCATTACGGCCTTTCTGGCACGCGATACATGGAAGAACCTGGGCCATTCGCGTTTGCTGGTGCGCAATTTTTATGGCGCGCTGGTGGTTTACGACGCGACGAACGACCAATCCATGGGCCCGATACGGATCCTGCGGCACGGCACCATCGACCATGGCGAGCAGTTTCTCTGGCCGCAGAACTCGCGCATCGCGACCACTTACTATGCGGAGAAGTCGGGCATAGGACTTACCATCCGGACTTTGCAGTTGCAGGGGCCGATGAAGGTTGGGGTGATTGGTCTGGGCGCGGGGACGCTCACTACTTATGGGCGGGCTGTGGATCATTACCGGGTCTATGACATTAATCCCCTGGTGCTGAAGATAGCGCAGACGCAGTTCACTTTTCTGCGCGATTGCCTGGCTCCGCACGATGTGGTGATGGGGGATGCGCGGTTGTCGCTCGAGCGGGAGACGCCGCAGAATTTCGACGTGCTGGCGGTAGATGCATTTTCGGGCGATGCGATTCCGGTGCATTTACTGACGCGCGAGGCTTACCGGCTCTACTGGCGGCATCTGAAGCCCGATGGGGTTTTGGCGGTGCATGTTTCGAACCGGTACCTTTCGCTCGGGCCGGTGGTTGCTCTGGGCGCGGCGGAATCGGGCAAGATCGCTAAGATGGTTAGCTTTGAGACTCCGGACGATAATCCCAGAGAGGAGTCGGATTCGGATTGGGTTCTGGTTACTTCGCGGCCGGGATTCTTCGATCAACCTGAGCTCAAGGGGGCAAGTAAGATCGATGCGATTCCCGGCCTGCGTATGTGGACGGACGATTACAGCAATCTGTACCGGATATTGCGGTAAGAAGCATAGTCCGCTTCCTTGCGGTCGCGGCTCGGTAAGGCGCCGATCAGAAAAGGAGTTTTAATCCAAACTGGATTTGCCTCGCCGGATAGGTGGTGGCGATGGTGCCGAACGCGGTGCTGTTGCTTTGCTGGTTGGGCAACCCGAAGTTAGTGTGATTCAGGATGTTGAAGAACTCGCTGCGGAACTGAAGCTTTATGTTCTCGTGAATGGCGAAGTTCTTGAATATGCCCAGATCCCATTGCTCCAGACCCGGCGCGCGAAATGCGTTCCGTCCCAGATTGCCGAAGGGGGCGTTAGCCGGGGGCGTGGTGAACGTGTAGCCAGCGAAATAGGTCAGCAGACTCTGCGCGGTCGACTGGCTGGTGGCGCTGCCGGAGACGTTGGGGCGCAGGATGGCCTCGCCGCGATATTCGTTGCTCAGACCGGTTACGTCGTTGGCGGAAGAGGGCGTGTAGTAGACGTTGATCGGGGTGCCTGTGTTGGCCGTGTTGATGCCGGTGAGCTGCCAGCCGCCGAGCACTCCATCGAGCACCGGATTCATGTTGCCCCAGTACTGACGGCCCTTGCCGACGGGAATGTCGTAGACCACGCTCGAGACGTTGAGGAGCTTGACATCGAAGCTGGTGGGTCCGTACTCGGCATGCAGATTGTAGATATTCTGCGGAGTCGCGGCGGTATTGGTGGAATAGTATTCGAGCGCCTGTTCGGAATCGCCCATGGCATGCGACCAGGTGAAGGAGTTGAGGAAGTAGAGGCCCTGGCTGAAGCGATGCTCGACCCGTACGGATAAGCCGTTGTAGTCGTTGTTACCGGCCGGATCTACCCAGGTGATGGGGCCAAAACTCGGATCCGGCACTCTGGCCTGCACACCCAGCGTGCCTCCCACCGCGTTGGGCGCGGCCTGGTTATAGTCGGCGATGATGGGCAGGCGCAGGCTGTGATTGCCCGTGTAGGCCAGCTCCACCACGGTGTTTTTCGCAACCTCGCGCTGCAGGGAAAGGACCCAATTCTGAACGTAGGGCCACTTGGTGTTGGCGGGGATGTAGACGTTATTCGAGTTAATGGGATTGAAGGTGCTGGCGAGATTAGTGGTAAAGCTGTTCTGGGTGGTGAGGAAGGTAGAGGGCACCGGGCCGCCGGGCGTGAACGATTGACTGAGCAGGCCGAAGATGGCAAGGGGTCCGTTGATGCCTTCTTCGGCGCTGCCCGGCCGGTTGAAGAAGTCGTAGCTGATGCCGTAGCCGGCGCGGATGGAAGTCTTCGAATCCCAGCTATAGGCTATGCCGAGGCGCGGTCCCCAGTCCGAGTAATCGGGGTTGACAAGCGCGCGGTCGTAGAGGCTGCCGTTGGTGGCACGGACCAGCGTGTTGGTGGCGGGATTGAAATTCGACCAGTAATTATCCCGATCCCAGACCGGAGTGGCAAACTCCCAGCGCAGGCCTATGTTCACGGTCAGTTTGGAAGTCACGTGCCAATCGTCCTGGGCGTAGAGGGAGTTGACGTGCTGACGGAGGTTGGTGGTGAGGTTGCTTCCGAGCGCGATGGAGTTAGGCAGACCGAAGTAGAAGTCGGCGAGGTCGTAACTGGTGGAATCGGAAGCGGGCGTGCAACCGCACTCGGCGGCGGTGGGCTTACTGAATCCGCCGGTGTACGTGTCGGAGCCGTAGAGCGGGTTGATGTCGAGGACTTCCGTGCGGATGGCGAGGAACTCGTAACCGGCCTTGATGGAATGGCGGCCCTTGATCAGCGAGTAGTTCAGCTTGGGATTGAAAGACGTAGGGTTCTGGAACTGCGGATTGCTGGTCTGCCGGCCGATGGTAGGACTGCTGAAGCCGCCGATGATCTGCGAATTAAAGCCGCCCGCGAGGCTGCTGGGCAAGCCGGGGATATCGAACTCGGAGGCGACGTTGGGTCCGCCCAGATACGGGGGTTCCTTCCCGCCGAGCACGTGATCGAAGCCAAAGCGCGCGTCGAGCAGCGAGGAGGGTGTCACCGACCAGGTATAGCCGATAGCCGCCTGCTGTTGGATGGCATGGATGAATCCGTTGCCGTCGCCACCGGAGGGCCCGGGATCGGCAGGTCCATAGTATGAGATGTCTTTCCGCTGGCTGAAGCGGAGGAACGACGACATGTTGTTGGCGATCTGATAATCCAGCTTGGCATCGTATTTGTCGGCGTAGTCCCTGATGGGAATGATTTCCTCAAGGTTGTTGGAACGGTTAGTGAGTGGGTTCCCATTGTCGGGAGCGGCTATGCCGGCAAGCGCCGCGGCGGCGAAGGGATTGATCGTCGAAAGCGGAATCTGCGTTCCGGCGGGATAGAGCGCCTGGGTCAGCGGATCGATTACGGTGACGGGCAGGATGCCATTGCGGTCATTGAGGTCGGGGACCGAGTAAGCGTTGAAGTAACCCTGCAGCTGCCGGTAGCCCTCATAATCGGCGAAGAAGAACAGTTTGTCCTTGATGATAGGGCCGCCGCCGCTGAAACCGAACTGGTTGCGGTGGAGCGTGGGAAGCGTGCTGGCGCGGAAGTAGCCGGTCGCGTTGAGATCGGTGTTACGCAGGAATTCGTAGAGAGTACCGTGAAACTGGTTGGTTCCCGAGCGCATGGCCGCGTTGACGATGCCGCCGCCGACACGTCCGTATTCCGCGCTGAAATTACTGGTGACGATGGAGAACTCGGCGACGGCGTCGGGCGAAGGCTGCACCACCTGGCTCGAATAATTCTGGTTACTGGTGCCGTAGGAGTTGTTATCGACACCGTCGAGCAGGAAGTTGTTATAGGTGCTGCGCATGCCGTTGACGTTGAAGGCGCCTTCGCGCGGCGTGCCACTGGGTGAGAAAGAGATGGCAATGGGGGAGACGTGGACGTTGGTCGCAAGCAGCGCGAGATCGGCGTAACGGCGGCCATTCAAAGGCAGATCCACGATGGCCTGGGTGGCAATGACCTGGCCGTGTTCGCTGGTGTCGGTCTCAACGAGAGAGGCGGCGCCCGATACTTCGACGGATTGCGAAACGTTGCCGACCTGCAGACTGAGATCGACGCGCTGGCGGGCGCCGACGGTAACATTCACATCGGAGGCTGCGGTTTTGGCGAAGCCGGTAGCTTCGACGGTGACGGTGTAGCGGCCTGCGCGGATGTCGAAGAAATCGTAATTGCCGCTCTCGTCGGTGGTGGTTTTGGCTTCGATCGACGTGCCCTGATTGGTGAGCGTGACGGCGGCTTTAGGGATACCCGCGCCGCTGGGATCTTTGACGGTTCCCAGAACTTCTCCGGTATCGTACTGCGCAAACGCCGAAGTGGCGGCGAGCAGAGACACGAATAGCAATGCGACTTTTGTTAATGATTTCATAAATTGACCCTCAGCCCTTAGAAGGTCATGGTCGCAGCCGGATGTGTCAGTCGATTGACATCCGGGTGACGGGTGAGTGAATGGCTGGGTTGGCCGGCGCTAACCGGGCGCTAACCGCGAACGGCCCAGCGCGCCAGTTCAGCCGGACTCGGCGGCTTACCCTGCATCAGTATCCCCACGCGAAAAATGCGCGCCGCGATCCACGATGTAGCAAAAGCCGCGGCCACGGCGCCAGCCAATCCAACCCATGGCTGCCATGCCGGAACGCCGCCGGGCGTGGCCTGGCGCAGCAGCATCAGCACAGGCGTGAAGGGCGGGATCAGGCTCATCGCGGTTGCGATGGCGCCGTTCGGCTGCTGGAGCACCGGCACGAGCAGAAATAATGGAATCATGACCGGCACCAGCAGAATAATAGCGAGGCTCTGCGCATCCTGAGAAGTTCCGCAAGCCGCGCCCAGCGCCGCCCCGAACGCGCAGAGTATGGCGGTCTCCGCCACGATGTAAATGGCAAACCAGGGCATCAGGGAAAATGGCGCGACACCGATCATGGCCATGGAGTTCAGAAGAAAAATCGCCCCGCCGATGTAGACGACCGAACTGACGAGCGACCTGCCAACGGCAGCCAGGACTTTACCCGCGATCAATTCATAGGGCGTGGCGGATGCCAGCAGCATTTCATACACGCGCTGCATTTTGTCCTCGGCAATGGCGGGCAGCATGGGGCCGGCCGTCATCATTACGATCAGCGCCAGCAGCATGGTCACGGTGACCGGAATAGCCGCTTCGATATCCGCTTTACGGCCGCCGACCGGGTCGTCGTTCGAGAGCAGTTTCATGCTCTCGATCCGGCCGCTGCCGAGCAAATCGTCAAAATGGCCCGGGCCGACGCCGAGCCTCGTCAGCAGTACCCGCCGGAGTCCGTCGTTGAGCGGGCCGGCCATCCAGCGTTGCGCTTCGCCCAGGCCGCTCTCGTTCGAGTACCACGAAAACAGATAGCGATCGTCGCGCGGTTTATCGGAGGGATCGAGCGCGCCGGCGGCGATTTCGACGAATGCATAGAGGTCGTGGCTGCGAACGCGTTCGGACAGAGCGAGCAACTGAGCGCGCGGATTTGCCGTATCGGGCGGCGGCGCTTCGAAGGTATAAACGGGCTTGACCTGCGCGCCCGTGACTTTGTCGTGCAACTCCCTGGTATTCCGTTCACGGGCGGCATCGATCACGGCCGCGGCGACCGCGCCGGTGTGGTCGATTATGGCAATGCGCCGCTCTTTGATATCGGGCTTGCCCTTCATCAACGCGAGGCCGATGAAGCTTCCGCCGAACAACACGGGCGCGGCCACCAGCGAGAACACAAACGCTTTGGTGCGCACCGAGGCGATGAAATCGCGTTTGGCGACGAGCAGGATTTTTTTCACGACGCGTCTCCGCCGGGTCCGGCAATGCGGACAAAGATGTCGTGGAGGGACGGCTTCGCGACCGAGAAGCTGGTTACGCGAGTGCGCGATACCAGGGTGCGCAGGACCTCCTGGGAATCCCGGCCGCGCGCCATGCGCAGTTCCTGCATCTGGCCCAGATCGCGGATGAACTCCACGCCCGGCAGGTCGTTGAGATGCGCCGCGCCATTGTCGGCCGAGATGCGAATGGTGTCGTTGCCGTACCGATCCTGAATGGCGGCCAGCGAACCATCGAGAACCTTTTTGCCGCGGAAGATCATGAAGATGGAATCGCACAGAGTCTCGGCGAGGCTCATGTCATGGGTGCTGAGGACGACGGTTGTGCCGCGCCGGCGCAGCTCCAGAATCGCCTGGCGAATCGACTCCGCGCTCACCGGATCGAGCCCGGTGAAGGGTTCGTCGAGAATCACGAGGCGCGGCTCGGGTATGACGGCGGCGATGAACTGAACTTTCTGCGTCATCCCCTTGCTGAGAGTTTCGAGGGAGCGCTCGGCGCAATCCGCCAGGCCGAGTTTTTCGAGCCAGGCGTTCACTTCAGCCGTTACGTTTCGTCCGGCGCGCAGTTCACCGTGGAATTCAAGCAGCGGGCGCACCGCCATCTTCCGGTACAGCCCGCGCTCTTCGGGCAGGTAGCCGATTAAGCCGGAGCCGGCCTCGCGCATTTCCTTGCCGAAGACGCGAACGCTGCCGCGATCGGGATGGAAAATGCCCACGACCATGCGCATGGTGGTGGTTTTGCCCGAGCCGTTGGGTCCGATAAAGCCGTAGATAGAGCCCTCGGGGACGGTGAGCGACAGGTTGTCGACGGCTGTGGTCGGGCCGAATGTCTTCGTGACATCGAGGATGCGGATGGCTTCCATCGGTGTCAGGATGGTAGCAGATTTGGCTTATTGCCTGACGGGGCGAATCTGATCCTGAATGCGGCGGAATTCGTCGCTCGGGCCGCTCGGCGGATCGTAGCCGGCTTCCCGCATCATCCTGGCGGCGGTCGCATCCGCCTCGGCTTCATACTGACGCATTATTGGCCGGTACGCCATGGGCACTGCTGGTCCGTTGCCCGGAAAGCTCAGAAGCAGCGGGACGCGGCCGTCCTGGTTAACCGCCGATGCCACGCGGGTTGCGTCGCGATTCGCCACGTGCGCCATGGCGTGAGCCAGCATCCCGGCGAATTCGGCATCGTCGCGGCACGCGAGAAGAAGCTGCGCGGAAATAACGATATAGCCGCCGGGAAAGGAGCGCGGCTCATGCGTCGGACCCGTGTCGCCGTCGATCACCACAAAGCGGAATTTGAACGGAGTCTCGGCGTGCGCGGCAAGGCGGCTTCCCGTCTGTTCCACCCAGACCTGAAGCGACTTGCTCTCGACGGGCGTGGTGTCTTTCAGGAAAGCCGCGGCCATTTGTTCGCCCAGGGCGGCTTCCTTTTCCGGCGTGAACTGCTGGCCATACGCGGCCCAGGCCAGAAGGATCAAAATCACGGTCCAGGGTCTCATCGAGGGCGCACCTGCCGGTTAGAATAGAACGAACGCCCTCGAAAAGCAAATGCGGTCACAACCTATAGGAGTCGATCTTTTCGCCGGCGCGGGCGGGTTATCGCTCGGATTCGAGCAAGCCGGGTTCTCCGTGATGGCCGCCGTGGAGTACGATCCCATCCACGCGGCGACGCATGAGTTCAACTTCCCGGAATGTGCCACCATCTGCAGAAGCGTGGCGGAGATCGACGGCGAATATATTCGCTCCCATTCGCAAATCGGCAAGCGGGATGTGGATGTGGTCTTCGGCGGACCGCCCTGCCAGGGTTTCAGCATGATCGGGAAGCGCGCGTTCGACGATCCGCGGAACAGCCTGGTGTATCACTTCGTGCGCATCGTTGCGGAGCTTCGGCCGAAGTATTTTCTGTTCGAGAACGTGCGGGGATTGACGGTCGGCGACCACAAGCGCTTTCTCGAAGAGATCATGGTGGAGTTCGCGTCGAAGGGATACGCCGTTGTGCAGGATTATAAAGTGCTGAACGCGCTCAATTTTCAAACCTGAGCCTTACACTGCGTCTTTGCCCGAGTCTTTATAGGGCTGGTGCAGATACTTGCCGGCTTCTTCCTGAGCGCCCTGGGTGTTATCGCGCGTGCGCTGCGCCTGCTGGTACTCGTTGACAGCGCGCTGGCGGTCGCCGGAGATATCGAAGATCTTGCCGAGGAAGATATGGGTCCAGACTTCCAGCCACTTGGGCTGCAGGTCCCCGTTGATTACGTCGCGGAATTCATTGGCCGCCGACTGATAGTTATGCTGCTGGAAGAATATCTGGGCTACCCGGTAATGCGCGAGCGAACTGTTCTTCTGGGTATCGAGCGCCTTCTGATATTCCTTCAGCGCTTCGGCGAATTCGTTCACGGCCGCGAACTGCTCGCCGCGCCGGATGGCCACCTGCACGCGCACGTCGGGACTCATGCGCAGCACTTTGTTGCCGGGATCGATGGTGATCTTTTTCGGCTTGCCGAAGGTATCGATGGAAAACTCCGACGACGTTCCCATCACTTCGATGCGCTTGTCTTCGGGATTGCCTTCGGTCTCGATATGCAGATCGACGGGCATGCGGAAGGTATCGAGATCCTGCGAGATCTTGCCCTGCACGCGGAAGCCTTTCTGGGTGCGGAAGATGGTGTATTCGAGTTTGAACTCGGGCGCGCCATCGTTCGATACCCACTGGATGAAGAAGTATTTGAGATCTTCGCCGGTGGCGGCTTCGCAGGCGCCGCGGAAATCCGCCGTGTTGGCCGATTTCCAGGCGTATTGCTGGAGGAAGGCCTTCACCGCCTTGAAAAATTTCTCATCGCCCATGGTGCTGCGCAGCATCTGCATCACGACGGCGCCCTTGCTGCCGCTGAGCGCCCAGTATTCGGGCGAATAGTCCTCAAGGCGCGCGGTCTGAATGAGCGGGACGTTATCCACCGTGAGCGCGGTGATCGCCATGTCCTTCATCCGCTGATCGAGCGCCGACGCGCCTTTCTCGTGCTCCGTCCAGAGCGCTTCCGAGTAGAGCGCCATGCCGTTTTCGAGCCACATGTGATTGCGGTCGACGGGCGATACGTCGATTTCCCACCATTGCCGCGCGATCTGATTCACCAGCACATTGGCGTTGACGTCTTTGTTAATCACGGAGGGCGCGAGGAAGATCAGGCCCGGCGCGGCATAGCCGTTGGGCGCGCCATCCACCATCTGGACGACGGTCATGTTGGCGTAGGGGGCCAGACCGAAGAGACTGGTGAAGTGGTTCATCATGCGGGCGACCGCCTCGCCGTACGCGTTCGCCTCTTCGGCCTGCTGGCCGCGGAACCAGAGCGTGGTGGTGAGGCCTTCGGAGGAATTCTTAACCGGTTGGCCCTTCACTACCGCGATGTCGCCGGGGAAGGAAGGCTTGTTGAATTCGAAAGTGTAAGTGTTGCCGGAAACCGAACTGCTGCCGCTGCCGATCACCTGAAAGCCGTCAGGCACGGTGATGTTCATCTTCGATGTGAAGCGGTCCGCGGTATAGCCGCTGATGGGAAACCAGCGCGCCGGGTAGAGCAGGTACGCGAAATCGTTCTGAATGACGGCGAACTTGATTCCGTAGATCGGCGATTCTTCGTTGCCGGTCAAGCGTCCGTCGTAGGTGAAGGTGATGACCTGGGGCTGGCCCTGTGGCAACACGTTGGGGAACGCGAGGCGCAGAGAATTCTCCTGTTGGTTGCGCGTCACGGGAATCGGCGTCCCGCGGTCGTCCACGATGCGGGAAATATTCAGGTTGTTATTAAGTTCGAAGACCGCGGTCGAGAGGCGGTCGATGGGAGTGAAGCGCACGGAGGCGCGCGCCGTGAGAGTCTGGGTGTCGGGATTGATCTGCGCGTCGATGGTGTAGCTGTCGACATCGATCTTCGGACGCTTGTCGTCCTGGGCATAAACACACGTCACCGCCAGGAATACGGCCAACGCCAATTTCACTTCAAACCTTCCCATACTTTTTCCACCTCGCCGGCTGCGAGCACCATCGGATCGGCGCTCATGGCGAGTTTCGCCGCTACGCCAGCCAGCTCAATCTTCATTTTCTCCCGTTCGGGTGCTTCGTCAAGTAAGCGGGCAGTTTCGGCCGCGATCCGTTCGCCCGTCATGGCGCTCTGCATCAGCTCCGGCACCACGCCCCGCTCGGCAATCAGGTTCACCATGGAATAGAACGGCACGTCCACCAGCAGCTTGCCGAGCGCCCAACTCACCCCGGTCACCCGGTAGAACGTCACCATGGGAGCGCCCAACAGCGCTGCTTCCACGGTAACGGTGCCGCTCGCCGCCAGCGCCACGTCGCAGTGCGCCATGGTATCCCACGCCTCGCCTTCGATGGCGCGGATCGGACTGCCGCGTAAAGGCTCCTCGAAGAAGGCCGCGCCGCAGGTCGGGGAGGCGGGGAGGATGAAGGTGAGGCCACGATCCTTCGACAGTATGCCGGCCGCCCGGATCAACTCCGGAACGTGTCGAAGCGCCTCGCTGCGGCGGCTGCCTGGTAGCACTGCAATCAATGGACGGTCGGGCGGGATGTGGTGTTTCCGGAAAAACTGTTCTCTGCTGAGTTGGGGGCGCACGCGCGAGGCCAGCGGATGTCCGATATAGCTCACGGGGACCTGGTGCTGCTTGAAAAAGGCTTCTTCGAACGGAAAGATGCACAGCAGCCGGTCGATGGTGCGGCGCATGGTTTTGACGCGGCCTTTACGCCAAGCCCAGACCTGGGGTGCGATCAGGTAGACCACGGGAATCCCCAGGCGGTGCAGCTTTTGGGCGACGCGGAAGTGGAAATCGGGCGAGTCGGTGAGGATGGCGAGATCCGGTTTCCTTGAGGTCGCGGAGGCCACCAGTTCGCGAAATTTCCCCCAGATGCGCGGCAGGTGGGCGAGAACTTCCACCAGACCGACTACGGCCAGATCCTCGCTGCGGATGATGGGTTCTACTCCGGCGGCCCGCAGATCGGGACCCGCACAGCCGAAGAATCGGCAATCCGGCCAGCGGCTACGGAGCTCGGCCAGCAACTGGGCGGCGTAATAATCGCCCGAGGCTTCGCCGGCGGATATCAGGATAGATTGTGGCGGTTGGCGCAAGTATGTTTCAGGGTAACCCCCGGTACCCTTGTTACAATCAAGGCGAATCCTCCCTTTCCCTGAAGATGCCCTCTGCTAACGGCCGTCCCCGTACCACGGTTGACGAACTCGCGCGCCGCCTCCGGCCGGAGATGACTCCCGTCAACAGCCGCTTTTCCTACTTCCCGATGTTTCCGGTGGCCGAGGAGGATCTGCGCCAATATATCCACGACCCGGTGAGCGCGCTGCCCGCCGCGGCCGTCGAACTGCTGCCCAGAATCGGCATAGTGCTGGCGCCCTATCTGGAGCGGCTCACCGCGAAGGGAAGCGTCTCGGTTGTGAACGAGAAGCCGGTGGAGCCGAAGCTGGCGTTTTCCACGCGCGTGCCGGGGGACGATTTCGCCACGCTTTTCTTCACCGTAAAAGACGAGCAGGTGGCCGACTACCACTATTTCTTCTACGACGAACTGGCGGCCCTGCTGTCACAGCGCTGGCCGTCGCATGTGCAGGATGCCTGGCAGCGGCTGCTGCGCGAGGAATTGAGCGGCGAGGTGCACGGCGAGGTGGACGAACGGAGCTGGCACCTGAAGCAGACGCTGCTGCGGCGTCCCATGGCGGCGCGCAGGGACGGCAAGCCCTTTCGCGATTATGCGCGGGAATCGTTTCGCGACAGTTTGACGCTTTTTCTGCACGGCATCTGCTGCGATATCGACGTCGAGACCGGGCCCCGGCAGCTTCCCAGCCGGTTTCTGCGGAAGCGTCTCGAAGCCCTCAAGAGCCTTTTCCCTCCGCCGGAGGGGCATGGAGTTTTTCCGGAAGACCTGCAGCGCCGGTAGCAGGCTGCCGAGAAAGGCTTCTTGCCGCTCCCTCACGGTCGCGGCTCGGTTGGACGCGTGCCGATTTCCCAAGCATTTACCGGCAAGGAAAAGCCCTTTTTCACTTTGGTCTGTGAAATCGAATGAAAGCTGGTAAGATCGGCCTGTTCATGGCACGGACCGACGACACCCCAAGCACATCCTCGCCCGTGGTCGGCATCGCTATCGCCATCGCGGTGCTTTACTTTGCGCGCGAGCTGCTGATCCCCTTCGCGTTTGCGCTTCTGCTTGCCTTTCTGCTGGGCCCCATCCTCAAACGGCTGGAGGGCTGGCGCATCCCGCGTATACCGGCCGCGCTGCTGGTCTTCGTCTTTGCGACGGCGCTCGTGACCGTGGTGGGCTGGGTGGTGGTTAACCAGTTCATCCAGATTGTGCGCAGCCTGCCGCGTTACAGCGACAACGTGCGCCGCAAGGTGATCGCGCTGCAGGGGGGGTCGAAGGACTTCAGCGAGATGATCGACAATCTCGAAGATATGGAAAAGCAGATGCTCGCTCCCACCGGCGAGGGGACTCTGGCGGCGCCGGCGAACGGGCAGGCCGGCCCGATCCCCATGCCGGTGCAGATCGTGGAACAGCGCAACATGGTCCAGAACCTCAAGGATTATGGGGGACAGCTGTTGGCGCCGCTCGGCACGGCCGGTCTGATTGCGGTTTTCACGCTCTTCATGCTGATCGACCGGGAAAATCTTCGCAACCGGCTGCTCCGGCTGATGGGGCAGCAGAAACTACAGGCTACGACCAAAGCGATGGACGATGCCGGGTACCGCGTCAGCCGGTATGTGATGATGCAGTTCCTGGTCAATTGCGGCTTCGGGACGGTCATCGGTACGGGACTTTACCTGCTGGGCGTGCCGAGCGCTCCCCTGTGGGGCGTGCTGGGAGTTTTTCTGCGCTTCCTGCCTTACATCGGCCCGGCGATCGCGGGATTTCTGCCGTTTGTGCTGGCGCTCGCGGTCAGCGAAGGCTGGCGCATGCCGCTGTCGGTGATCGCGCTGTTCGCGGTGACGGAACTGATCATCGCGAACTTCATCGAACCGCTTCTGTATGGGGTGCACACCGGTCTTTCCGCGGTGGCGATTCTGGTGTCGGCGGTGTTCTGGACCGTGCTGTGGGGACCCATCGGGCTGGTGCTCGCCACGCCGCTCACGGTGTGCCTGAGCGTGCTGGGCCGCCACACGCCGCAACTGGAGTTTCTCAACGTGGTGCTGGGCGACGAGCCGGTCCTCTCCCCCGCGGTGATCTTTTATCAGCGATTGCTGGCTCTCGATCAGCAGGACGCGCAGAATGTGCTCGATAATCTTGGTAAAGATCAGCCTTTAATCGCGGTCTTCGACGAGATTGTGCTGCCTGCGCTGGCCATGGCCGAACGCGACCGGCACACCGGCCAGCTGGACCACAAACGCGAGGATTTCATCGTCGAGAGCATCAACGAATTCGTGACGGAACTCGCCGAGGCCGAGGCGGCGCCGGGGGACCGGAGAGTGCGTACCACGAGGGTCTTCTGCATTCCCGCGCACGACGCGGCGGATGAAATCGCCGCCGCCATGTGTTCTCATTTTCTGATCCAGGAGGGTTTTCCGGCGATCGCTTTCCCGGTTACGGAGTCGCCGGGGCAGCTGATCCGAACGCTGGGAGCTCAGCCGGAAGACGTGGTATGTATCTCCGCGGTTCCTCCTTTCGCCTCGGGCCACGCGCGCAGAATTGCGAAGGATATCCGGGACAATGGAGTGGCGCCTATTATGGTTGCCGGACTGTGGACCTCCGAGCAATCGAGCCCGGCGCGTCTCGAAAGGCTGCGGAAATCGCTCTCGGCGGTGGTCGTGACCACGCTGGCGGAGGCAGTGGCGCAGGTGGAGATCGCGGAAAAAGTGGTCGCCTGAGGGAAGGCGGGCTGCGCGCTGGTGCGTCCGCCAGCGTCACATGAGAATGAAGCGCAGCTTGATTCTTTCTCTGGCCGGCCTTGCCGCCGTGCTGATCCTATTTGCGCAGCAGCGTGCGCAGAATCGTGTCTACGAGCCGTTCGAAGTGCGTGCCGTTTTCCCGCGCGAAACCCCTCCGGGCTTTTACCAGCAGGTGGAGCCGCGCGAATTGCAGATTCTGGCCGAGGAGGGCTGGGAACTGGTGAGCGTAATGCCGTTTGTCTATCGCAACGAAGAGCGCGGCACGGCCAATCCGAAGGCGGTGGTCACGCAGACCTATCCCGCCTATTTCTTCAAGCGGGCGCGGGGCAGCCGGTGAAAAGGCGCTGCTAGCGGGCGGGCGCTTTGGCTTTCAATTCGGCCTGTAATTGGCGGAAGGCGGAATCCTCGAAGGTGGTCTTGATGCGTTCGCGGTCCTCGCTTCTGGTGTCGCCGGGACGCGGACCTTCCATCTTCAGGCAGCGGCCGAGCATGGCGGTGGCATCCTGATCGTTGCGCGAACGGTCGAGCACGGCGCGGAATTTCGCGGCCGCGTCTTCGAAGCGGCGCTGTTTCCAGAGCGCATAGCCGGTGTTGAACCAGTAGTCGGGATCGCCTTCGTCGCCATCGAGCGCCTTCTGGAAGTTCTCAAGAGCGGCGCCGTCGTCTTTGCGGGAGAGCGCCGCTCCCAGGTCGTTATAGACCTCGTTGAGCGGAACCTCGGCCGCCACCATGCGGAACTGCAGGATGGCGCCGTCGAAATCGCCCAGATAGTAGCGGCAGATGCCCAGCAGGAAGCCGGCCTCCATGTAATGCGAATCGTTCCTGGTGACTCTGGCGAGCCATGGCGCGGCGCCCTTGTAATCCTTTTTCAGAAAGAGCATGCGGCCGAGCTGGAAGTTGGGCTGCGAGAAATGGTCGTCGAGCCGGACGGCCTGGGTGAACAGCTTGGTCTTTTGCTCGGGGTTGGCCGCCATCAGGCCGCGTACGTAACTTTCCATGGCGTCTACCCGAACGGCGGGGCGGCCGCGCAGAAATTCCTCCTCTCCAGGAGCGCTTTCGGGCTCCAGTTGGTTCAAGAGCTCCCAGGCGAGCTTCATCTGCATCTGGCTCAGATCCGACAAAGGGCCCGATTGATCGAGGGCGGGCAATTCGCGCATCTTCCTGAGGTCGACCACATGGACGGTCAGGCGGATGTTCGATTGCAGATTGGCAGAGCCGGATTCCGCTCCGTCGACTTTATAGGCGCCGTAGATCACCTGGCCGGCGTCGAGGGTCTCGCCGATTTTTATCACTGAGGCTTTAGTCAGGACTACGCCCGCGCGTAGAGAGAGCCTTCGGTAGACTTCGGCGCGGTCTTCTCGGGCGAGCACCAGAAGTCCGGCGTTTGAGAGGGATTCGTGAATGGTTTCGGCCGCGCTCTCGCCGATCCAGTCGAGATTCGAGGACTGCGCTTCGTCGGTATTGAATAAGGGCAGGACGGCGATGGTATCGGCCGCTTTAGAAAAGGAAGCCAGCAGCAAAAGGCAGAACAGGGCCTGAATCCAACGCGTCACTGGTTCAAGGTTAACAGGCGAGAAACGAGGCGATGCGCTCGAGCACCTGGGCGGCGACCTCCGGATCGTCCCCGAAACCGCGGAAAATCTCGATGCCTGGCTCCTGGCGGAACCAGGTCATCTGGCGCTTGGCGTAGCGCCGCGTGTCCCGCCGCGCATAGAACAAAGCGTCTTTCAGAGAGAGCTCGCCTCTTACAACCTGCAGGGCCTGCTTGTAGCCGATGGATTCAAATGGCTTGGCCGATTCGGGGAAGCCGCGCGCCAGAATCGACGCTGTTTCTTCGACCAGCCCGCCGGCGAACATAGCATCGAGCCGCGCTTCGAGTCTTTGATAAAGCTGTTCGCGATCCGGAAAGAGCCCGATCTTCACGACGCGGAAGCCCTGGAGGGCATCCCGTCCGGCGGCGAAAACCTCGGTGGCGGGACGCCGTTCGGCCAGACAGATTTCGAGAGCGCGGAGGGTTTTCGGAAAATCGTGGGGATGAATGCGGGCGGCTGTCGCGGCATCCAACCGGCTTAGAATCCTATGGATCGAGCCGGCGCGCCGTTTTTCGCGCTGCATCAGGCGGTCGCGCAGAGCTTCGTTACGCAGCGGGCCCGGCGCCAAGCCCTCGATGAGAGCGCGGAGGTAAAAGCCGGTACCCCCGGTAACCACGGGCAGACGGTTGCGCGCCACCACTTCATGCAGGATGAGCCTGCCGATGCGCGCAAAATCACCGGCGGTGAAAACCCGATCGGGATCGAGCGCATCTATCAGATGGTGAGGTATACCGCGCCGCTCGTTTTCCGGAGTCTTGGCGGCGCCGATGTTGAAGTAGCGGTAGATCTGGATTGAGTCGCAGTTCAGAATCTCCCCGTTGAATCGTTCGGCGGTGAGGAGGGCGAGATGGCTCTTTCCCGATCCGGTGGGACCGGCGATGGCGACCAGGGGCGGAAGTTGCAACGGTCTTCCCATTATCGGCGTTATACAATGATGACGGGTGGGTTGCCAGGTAAGAGACAAGGAAGGTAAATCAATGATCCGTAGCGGGCATGTCGCGGTTGTGTTTTCGTTTCTGGCGTGTGTCGCCGCCGTGACGCCGGCTTTTTGCCAGGACCAGGCGGCGGCGCCCCCCGCCGCGAACAAGCCCGACAACCGCGCGGCGGCTTACTATGCTTTCGCGATGGCGCACCTGAATGGAGAGCTCGCGAGCGCGTATGGCAATCGCGGGGAGTACGTCAACAAGGCCATCGATTTCTACCAGCAGGCCATGAAGCTCGATCCCGATGCCAGCTACATCGCGGAGGAATTGGCCGATTTTTATATCCAGGCCGGGCAGATTGAGCGCGCCACGCAACTGGCCAACGATCTGATTAAGAAGAACCCGGACAACGGCGAGGCGCACAAGATTCTCGCCAGAATTTACGCGCGGCAGATCGGCGATCCCGACCAGGGTCAGGGCAGGGTCGATCAGGCGATGCTCAAGGCAGCGGTTGCCGAATACGAGAAAATCACGCAGCTGAATCCGAAGGACACGGAGAGCCTGTCGATGCTGGCGCGGCTCTACCGGGTGTCGCACAACGAGGCGGGCGCGGAGCGAGCCTATCGCGCGGTGATTGCGGCCGATCCCAACGACGATGAAGCGCTGAGCGGCTTGGCGGCGGTTTATGCGGATCGCGGCGATATGGCCGATGCCATCCAGATGCTGAAGCAGGCGGTGGACAAAAATCCGGATCCCCGCACGGTCACGACACTGGCCGAGTTCTATGAGCAGGATAAGCAGTTTTCGAACGCGGCCGACGCCTGGAAGATGGCGCTGCCTCTGACCAACGATAACGTTCAGGTGCGCCGTCACTATGCGGCGACTCTGCTGGCGGCGGATCGCGCGGATGAGGCGCTGAAGGCGTTCCAGGATCTGGAGGCCGAGGATCCGAAGAATCCGGAACTCGAACTGCAATTGGTGGATCTTTACGAGCATAAGCGCGATTTTGCGTCGGCGCACGCGGCGCTGGCGAAGGCGCAGGCCATCGAGAATGGTCCCGAAGTGCGGGCGGCGGAAGCCGATTTGCTCGATGCGGAAGGCAAGACCGCGCAAGCGGTTACGATTCTTCAGGGGTTGCTGACGGATTCGAAAAAGACCCAGTACACGGATCAGGAACGCGCTCAGCGGATCGAGTTGCTGGGGCACTTGGCGAGCATGCAGGGGAAAATCGAGAGAACTCCGGATGCAGCGGCTACGCTGCGGCAGATTTCGGAGCTGAACCCCGGGGCTGCCTCGAAGGTGGAGATTCAGATTGTGAAGTTGTACGCCTTCGCGAGGGATTACAAGGATGCCCGGCAGGTGGCCGACGCCGCTCTGAAGAAATTTCCCAACGACCGCCTTGTAGCCATGACGCACGCCGGAGTGCTCTCCGAGCAGGAGCAGTACGACGCGGCGCTCAACGAGCTCAGGGCGATGCCGGATGCTGCCACGGATCGCGACGTTCTGCTGCAGATCGCGCAGGTTCAGGACAAAGCCAGGCGGTTCAATGACGAGCGTAAGACGCTCGACGCCGCCGAAGCTGCGTCGACGACCCCGCAGGAGAAACAGGGCATCATCTTCGTGCGCGGCGAGTTGCTGGAGGAGATGGGCCAGTTCGACGCGGCTATCGGCGAGTTCCAGAAGCTGCCCAATGCCGGTAAGGATCGCGCGGCTTTGCTGCAGATCGCGCAGGTTCAGGATAAGGCAAAGCGCTTCGAAGACGAGACTAAGACGCTCGAAGCGGCCGAGGCCATTTCCACCACCGACCAGGAGCGGCAGGATATCACGTTCGCGCGTGGGGCGATGTTCGAGCGGCAGAAGAAATACGATGACGCCGAGGAGCAGTTCAAGAAAGTGCTGGCGCGCGACCCCAACAATGCGAGCGCGCTGAATTATTTCGGCTACATGCTGGCGGAGCGCGGCGTACGTCTGGAAGAGGCCCAGCAATTGATCGCCAAGGCGCTTGAGATCCAGCCTGGAGAAGGCGCGTATCTCGACAGCCTCGGTTGGGTGTACTTCCGTCAGAACCGGCTCGACCAGGCGGCGGAACTGCTGCGCAAGGCGCTCGACAAGATCGGCAACGACGCCACTGTCCACGACCATCTGGGCGAGGTTTACTTCAAGCAGGGCAAGATTCGGGAAGCCATTCAGCAGTGGGAAGCTTCTGTTTCCGAGATGAAGTCGGCATCCCCCAGCGAGCAGGATCCGGAGGAGTTGAGCAAGGTCTCGAAGAAACTCGAAGACGCCAAAGTCCGGGTGGCTGAGAAGAAGTAGGCTGCGGGACCGAGGCGGGAGGAGCGCAAGCCCGCGCAACACGTTGCCGGCCTTCGGTCCCGATGAACGGGCGAAAGCGCCTGTTCCACACTACCTCAGGGAATACGTCAGACCCGCGGTGGCCTGGAGCGAGTTGCGTTTGAAGGCCGGCGGCGGATCGTTGAGGAAGGTATCGATCACGCCGATGGTGACCGCGAGGCGCTTGTACACGGGGAGCGTCAGCCGGGCATTGCCGAGCGCCGACAGCGCCTTGCTGTTGCTCCACGTGGGGCTCACCGAAAATTCCTGCGTGAAAATGGCTCCCTTGAAGACCTTGCGCATGTATTTTTCATCGAAGACGGAACTGGCCAGGTTCTGCGTCTTCGTCATCCCCGCAAACTCCTGCTGGATGTAGCTCATACCGCCTTTTAGATCGAGTCCTTCGTTGTCGCGTTTGAAAACGCTCCAGCCGATTCCGCCTACGTACGTCTGCTGCAGGTCGAGGCCTTGCGAGTAGTTGTGATCGAACTGGGCCTGGCCGAAGCCGAACATTGCCGTCGAGACGTATTCGTCGCGCTCGGCATCGGCGTGGTAGATGGAAGTCTTGATGCTCGGGGTGCCGGGCTGGGTCTGCTCGCCCCAGGAACTGCTGAAATCGAAGGCGGTGCGATTCCTGCGCGCCAGCCAGTCTTCGGCGGGGAGCGCCCGGACCAGGCTGATGGATTCGTTAAAAGTTTCGCTGGTCTGGGTGGCCTCGACGACGGAGCCGCCCGCCGTGACGGCGCCGTTCCAATCGGAGAAGAAGCCGGGGTGGCTGGTGAACGCCTTTTCGTAAGTCTGGACATCCAGCACGTCGGCGGTATCGGCGATCGGAATCGTTTTCGCGCCGGCGGTGGTGGCCACGTCGATCTTCGCATCCGCGACGGAAATATTGCCCTCGGGGACATCGGCCAGGGGGACTCGCTTGCCGCGTGCCTTTTCCTGCGCGGCCACGGCCGATTTGGTAAGAACGGCGAACTTCTGCGCCGAATGGAGCTCTTTCACCTTGCTCCAGTCGACCGAAACTTCGCCCAACACATCGCTCTTGAAGCGCACGGCCGCGCCGGTCGAGCGTACCAGATGGCCGATCAGCTTTTCTCCGTCGGCGAGGATCAGGGTGTCGGGATCGGGCTTGGGGGGCGTTTGCGCGAGGGCGGCGAAACCTGCGAGCGCGACGCCGATGAGGGCGAGGGAAAGAGGGCGCATAACTTCTCATAATCGCACGGGTTAGCCCGACCAGCCAGGGATTGCCGCAGGGCCACCAGGATGAACAGTCCCACCGGAATCAAAAAGCCCGAGGCCGGTTCAGGGGAGGCCTCGATTGCCAGACCACCGGGACCCACAAAACCGGTGATTCCGATAGGCGTCACTTCGCCCGTTGCAATATCGATTGTCCCGAGCCACGACTGCTCAACTCCCGCCCATTCGGCCAATGTGTAGAGCGTGCCGTCCGCCGGATCGAAGGCAAGGGACATTTGATTCGGCGACCCGGTCTCACCGAAACCGGAATCGAAGGCGAGGGTCGTGACCAACGACGCCGCGCCCGTGCTCTGGTTTACGGTGTAAAGATCGCCCCCGTTTGAGGAATACAGCGTGCCATCGCTCGAAAACGCCAGTGACCCACCCGGAGTCTGGCCCACCAGGGTGGCATCCCCGCTGTTCACATCGATCGTAAACAATTCTCCACCGTAGGTGGCGAACAGAGTCCCGTTCGGGCTGAACGCGAAGCTGTACGCTCCCACGTCATTGGGCAGCCCCGTCAGCAAGGTCACCAACGTAGCCGTAGCCGTCGCGGAGTTGATCGTCAGCAGCTCAGGATCGAAAAAGAAGCTCTCCCCGCTGCGAACAACGTGCCGTTCGGGGCCGCAGCGAGAGTGCCTACAAGCTGAACGCCTTCGATTGGACCTATGTAGGTGGACGCACCGTCCGCCGCGGATACCTGATACAAATTCCAAGGCGAACCGCCGCAGCATCCGATGCTGTAAATGATCGAACTTCCCTTTGCCCGGCCAACGCATAGGAACGCGGCAAGGGCCAGGAAGCAGGCTGGTATCAGGCGGCGCACTCGGTTATCCTACCGTGAGCCCGGCGTTCGAACAACTGCTTCGGACCTCCCGCCACTACACTGGACAGGTGAGCCGTTACCGGGAGGATATTCGAACCATGCTCCGCATCGCGATTCCGCTCGCGTTTGCGGAACTGGGCTGGATGTCGATGTCGGTAGTCGACAACATCATGGTCGGGCAGCTTCCCGACAGCGCGGCGGCGATCGGCGCGGCGAGCATAGGCAGTGCCTTCTTCTACGCCTTCGCGATCTTCGGGATCGGGCTGATGTCCGGCCTCGACACGCTGGTTTCGCAGGCGTTCGGGGCGGGCGACTGGCCTGCGGCGCGGCGGTCGCTGGTGTCGGGTCTGGTGCTGGCAGCCTCGGTAACCCCTTTGCTTGCCGCGTGCATTCTGAGCACGGCGCCGTTGCTCAGCGTAATCGGGGTCACCGCCAGCGTGCGCGATCCGGCCATCGGGTTTACCCGGGTGCTGGTGTGGAGTCTGCCGCTGCTACTGGTGTATACCACCTTCCGCCGGTATCTGCAGGGGATCCATTATGTGCGGCCGGTGACCTTCGCCCTGGTGTCGTCGAACCTGATCAACGTACTGGGCAACTGGATTCTGATCTACGGGCACTGGGGCGCGCCGGCCATGGGGATTCGCGGGTCGGCGCTTTCCACGGTGATGGCCCGGATCTACCTGGCGGGGGTGCTGCTGGGGGCCGTTTTGTTGCGCGATCCTGAAGCTTTCGCCGGCGGGCGGGCGGATTTCGCGCAAATCCGCAAGTTGCTGGGGCTGGGACTGCCGGCGGCGCTGAGCATCGCCTTTGAGGTCGGGGTGTTCAACCTGGCGACGGCGCTGGCGGGTAAACTGGACGCGGTGAGCCTGGCGGCCCATACCATTGCCCTCAATGCGGCTGCGGTGACGTACATGGTTCCGCTGGGGATCGGGTCGGCCGCGGCAGTGTCGGTGGGTAGAGCCATCGGGGCGAAGGATCGGCAGCGGGCGTACCGGGCTGGCTGGGTGGCGCTGGGAATCACGGTAGCTTACGAGATCGGCTCGGCGCTGGCATTTGTGATTCTGCCGCGGGAGATCGCCCGGGTTTATACGGTGGACAGTCGGGTTATCTCCTTATCTGTCAGTCTGTTCCTGATTGCGGCGGTGTTTCAGGTTTTCGACGGATTGCAGACCGTGGCGACCGGCGCGCTGCGCGGCTTGGGCGATACGCGGACGGCCATGGTGTGGAATCTGGTCTGCTACTGGTTCATCGGATTGCCGGTGGGGTACTGGCTCTGTTTCGTCAAAGGCTGGGGGGTGGTGGGGCTGTGGGACGGGCTGTGTTTGGCTCTGATGCTGATCGGGGGTGTGCTGCTATTTAGATGGACTCAATATGCTTGACAGTTAAACACTCATACTTTATCATTCTAATTGGATGAGGTTAAATGAATAGCCTGAATCCAAAACGAGAAGAAAGGATTCGTGAAACATTATGAGTACAGCAGTGACCCTCGACCCACTCCATGGGCTTCGGCTATTTGAGGATGCCGTAACCCGGCTGATGAGTGAACCGAGAACCAACCGTCCCTGGTCCCCGGCAGTCGACATCTTCGAGACGGAAGACGCCTTGGTGCTGCGGGCGGATCTGCCGGACGTGAAGGCGGAAGACATCGATGTGCGCGTGGAGAACAACACGCTGACCCTGAGCGGCAAACGGAATTTCAACAAAGACGAGACCGTGAAGGGCTGGCACCGCATCGAGCGCAGCTACGGCGAGTTTGTGCGCAGTTTCGAAGTTCCCTCGACTGTAGACACCGAGAAGGTTGCGGCGGATTATAAGAATGGTGTGCTCACCATCTCGCTGCCGAAGAAGGAAGCGGCCAAGCCGCGGCAGGTGAAAGTCGCGATTCAGAGTCCGGTGAACTGATCGCGCATCTAAAAGGGTAAGTGGCGGCGGGGTTGAGCCAGGTCCGCGGCTCCCCCGCCGCGTTTATTTTTTGGGGCGGACGAATTGCGGAGAGAGAATTGAAATGCCATTCCGGTTTGAGAAGCTGACCCAAAAGGCTCAGGAAGCCGTCCAGCAGGCGCAGGGAATCGCCGGCGAGAACGGAAATCAGGCGGTGCATCCGCTGCATTTGCTGATTGCTCTGACGTCGGAGCGCGAGGGGATTGTGCGTCCGGTGCTGGAGAAATGCGGCGTGCGGCCCGACGATCTGTTGAGCGAAGCGCAGCGCGAAATTGCGGGCATCCCCAAGGTGATGGGCCAGCCGGCGGGGCTATATGTGGCGCCGACTTTGCAGCAGGTTTTCGATGCGGCGGCGAAGGAAGCCGAACAGTTCAAGGACGAGTTTATTTCGACCGAGCATCTGCTGCTGGGCATCGCCGACCGGAAATACGATCCGGCGGGCAGCCTGCTGAATAAGATGGGGGCCGACCACGATGCCATTCTGAAGGCGCTGGTGGCGGTGCGGGGCACGCAGCGGGTGACCGATCAGAATCCGGAATCGAAGTACCAGGCGCTGGAGCGCTATGCGCTGGATCTGACGGAGCAGGCGCGGCGCGGCAAGCTCGATCCGGTAATCGGGCGCGACGAAGAGATCCGGCGGCTGATGCAGGTATTGAGCCGGCGCACGAAGAATAACCCCGTGCTGATCGGCGAGCCGGGCGTGGGCAAGACCGCCATTGTGGAAGGTCTGGCGCAGCGTATCGTCAAGGGCGATATTCCGGATCAGCTGCGCAACAAGAAACTGGTGGCGATCGATCTGGGGCAGATGGTGGCGGGCACCAAGTTCCGGGGCGAGTTCGAAGACCGGCTGAAGGCGGTGCTCAAAGAAATCACCGAGTCGAACGGCGAGATTATCTGTTTTATCGACGAGCTGCATACCTTAGTCGGCGCGGGTGGGGCGGAGGGCGCCATCGACGCGGCCAATATGCTGAAACCGGCGCTGGCGCGCGGGGAGCTGCGCTGCATCGGGGCGACCACGCTGACGGAATATCACAAGTACATCGAGAAGGACGCCGCCCTGGCGCGCCGTTTCCAGACCGTTCTGGTGGGTGAGCCGACGGTCGACGATACCATCGCGATTCTGCGCGGATTGAAGGAGAAATTCGAGATCCACCACAGCGTGCGCATTAAGGATTCGGCGATCGTGGCGGCGGCGGTTCTCGCGCACCGGTACATTTCGGACCGATTTCTGCCGGATAAGGCTATCGATCTGGTGGACGAGGCGGGCGCGGCGTTGAAGATTCAGATAGGCAGCATGCCGATTGAGATCGACAATCTGGAGCGGCGCGTGTCGCACCTCGAGATCGAACGGCAGGCGCTGAATCGAGAGCATGACGCGGTTTCGCGGGACCGGCTGCGGCACGTCGAAAACGAGCTGGAACGGCTGCGCGGCGAATCGGCAGTGCTGAAAGAACGCTGGACGCGGGAGAAGAATTCCATCATGCGCGTGCAGCAGTTAAAGGAAGAACTGGAGCAGGCGCGCGCCGAGGAAGAGAAAGCCACGCGTACCGGCGATTGGGCGCGGGCCTCGCAGCTCAAGTACGAAAAAATTGTCGAGATCGAGCGCCAGATCGAAGCGGCGAATCACCAACTGGAGGCGATTAAATCGGGCTCGGCTCTTTTGAAAGAAGAGATCGACGAGGAAGATATTGCCAGGATCGTGGCGCGCTGGACGGGCATTCCGGTGGCGCGCATGCTTGAAGGCGAAGTGCAGAAGCTGATCCACATGGAAGCGCGGCTGCATGAGCGCGTGGTGGGGCAGAACGAAGCAGTGTCGTTCGTGGCTAATGCGATTCGCCGCAATCGCGCGGGATTGAGCGATCCGCATCGTCCCATCGGGAGTTTCATTTTCCTGGGGCCGACGGGCGTGGGCAAGACCGAGCTCGCCAAGGCGCTGGCCGAGTTCATGTTCGACGACGACAAGGCGATGTTCCGGGTGGATATGTCGGAGTACATGGAGAAGCATTCCGTATCGCGCATGATCGGGGCGCCTCCGGGATATGTGGGTTACGACGAAGGCGGGCAATTGACCGAGCACGTGCGGCGGCGGCCTTATTCCGTAGTGCTGTTCGACGAAATCGAAAAGGGGCATCCGGATGTGTTCAATACGCTGCTGCAGATTATGGACGACGGCCGGCTGACGGATGGCCAGGGCCGCACGGTGGATTTCCGCAACACGGTCATCATCATGACTTCGAACGTGGGCAGCGCCGTAATCGGGGATGCCAATCCGATCGGGTTCTCGGTGAATCAGCGGGCGAAGAGCGGGCAGGAAGAGGTGCGCAAGCGGCTGCTCGATTCGCTGAAGCAGACCTTCCGGCCGGAGTTTCTGAACCGGGTGGACGACATCATCGTGTTCAACGGATTGTCGAAGGAGCAGCTGGGCGTGATTGTGGATCTGCAGCTGAAGCGCCTCGAAAAGGTGCTGGCGGCGGAGCGCGGCTTGAAGCTGCGGGTGACTCCGGCGGCGAAGGACGCGATTATCAGCGATGGGTACGATCCGGCCTATGGGGCGCGCCCGATGCGGCGGTCGATTCAGCGGCTGATTCAGGATCCGCTGGCGTTGCGGTTATTGGCGGGAGAGTTCCTCGCGGGTGAGACCGTGGTGGTGGATCGGGATGGCGAGGGCGCGAAGCTGAAGTTCGAAAAAGAGGTGGCGCAGGTGGAGACGGCGGAGCTTTCGGCGGCTTAGGTTCCCTCCTTGCGGATGGCCGCAATCCGGGCGACGGATCGCGAGCCTTGACTTCGTGTCGTCGGCCAAGAAGTCGGCTTCGTTCTGCCGGAAACCGCTTTGGCAATCCAGTCGAGGGCTTCCAGAATGTCGTTCAGGCGCTGGTCGTCACGCCGCATATATCAGGCGGGCTTCAGAGAGCACGCCGGACCGGATCAACGGCTTTAATGCGGGTTGACCGCAAGATCGACGGGACGGCCGAGCAGCGCGCCAAGTTCACGCGCCATCGCGGAAGCGCCCAGAAGACCGGGGCGCGCACCCGGCAGGAAATCGACAAGAAGATCGTAGTCGCTGTCCGGCCCCATTTCACCGCGCGCCGCCGAACCGAAAAGCGACAACTCCTTCACCTGTTGAAGGCGGCAGATATCGGCGATAGCGTTTTCGGGCAACTCGATACCGGTCGCAATGGTCATCGGTGAGATCTCTCGTTCATCATAATCTGATATATTGCCGCCACCATTTAATCGTTCTGCACGGCGGGGGCGAGCGATTCGTCAAGCTGGTGAATGCGAATCGCCAGTTTGATTCTTTCCGCCGCATGCGGCGCTTTCGCTCAGTCCACGCCGGCGCCGCCGGCGTTTGAGATCGCTTCGATCAAGCCGTCTCCACCCTATACGGGCGGGGCCGTCTATGTGGGCGCGAGGAACGATCCCGGCCGCGTGAGTTATTCCCGCGTTCCGATGAAGTACGCGATCCGAACGGCGTACGGTTTCACCAGCAACACAAAGATCGAGTCCGGTCCCGGCTGGCTCGACTCCGATATGTACGACGTGGTGGCGACGTTCCCGGCGGGCACCCCCAACGACCGTGTATTGGCGATGCTCCAAACGCTGTTGGCGGAGCGATGTAAGCTCGTGGTGCATCGCGAAACGAGAGAGCAACCGGTCTATGGATTGGCCGTCGCGAAGAGCGGTCCGAAACTCAAGCCTTACGGTCCCGCCAACCGCGGGAACGGGAATCGCAGGGGTCCCGGACACCTCGAATTGCACAACATCACGCTGGCGCAGCTGGCCGACAATCTGTACAGCGATGCCGGCCGTCAGGTGGTGGATATGAGCGGGCTAGCGGGGACTTACGACGTTGTTCTCGACTGGACGGATGGAGCATCGATCTTCACGGCGATCGAGGAGCAGCTCGGAATGAAGCTGGAAACGCGGAGAGCGCCGATTGAGTACCTTGTGATCGACCACGTCGAAAAGCCGACGGAGAATTGAGTGGACAGGCTTGGCCACTTGCATCGACGACCAGAGAGTCTTATCCGGGTGAAAAATTACTTGACTCAACCTTTAACCTCCGCTAAACTTGGGTTATGGAACCAACCACTCTTCAAGAGGCGATTCTCTACTTCTCTAACGCCGATAACTGCCTGAGTTATCTTTCGGCGCGGCGCTGGCCGGATGGAGTGGTGGGCTGCCCTACTTGCGGCAAGAAGAATCCCCACTACAACTCTGAGCGCAAGGTGTGGGTATGCTCCCTGAAGCATGAGAAGCGCCAGTTCTCCATTAAGCTCGGAACTATCTTTGAAGACAGTCCGCTCGGTCTGGATAAGTGGCTTCCCGCCGTATGGCTTCTCTCGAACTGCAAGAACGGCATCAGTAGCTTCGAGATCGCCCGCGATTTGGGAGTTACCCAGAAAACTGCATGGTTCATGCTCAGCCGCATTCGCTTGGGCCTGCAATCCAAGGACGGCGGAAAGTTGTCCGGTGAAGTGGAAGCCGATGAGAGCTTTATCGGTGGC
>JBEKAQ010000041.1:0-41696 GCA_050015835.1 Bryobacteraceae bacterium
GTCTCCCCGAAAACCTACGGCCTCAACCAACTCCGCTACGACCTGCGCAAGCTCAAAGGGCATGGACTACTGCAGCGCGACGGCCGCCGCTACGCCTACCGCCTGACCAGCAAAGGCGTCGAAAGCCGACAAGGCCATCAAGAACATCGTCAATCTGCTGCAGGCAGCCTGAGTCACCTGACGATTATTGCAGTCGTTTTGTTTATAAGAATCTAATTCAGATCGCTCTGTTGCGGCGGCTTCTTCCGAATCATTCCGTCGACGGTCTCAATCAGCGCGTTGAGCTTTTCGGTGGTCTCCTGCATTTTCATTTCGAGGATAACCATGTTCTCGTCGAACCGGCTCTGTTTCGATTCCGACGCTGCTATGCTTTCCCTCATCCTCTCCGTGCCTTCGCTCATCTTCTCCACGGCTAATAACATTTTTTGCAGGGCTCCGTTCATCAGGACCTGGGCGGTCAACAAACGTTGATCCTCCGCCTCGAAACGCAGGTGCGCGGCCTCATTGGCCCGCTCCTGGCGTTCGATTATCTCCTCGATGCGGTCGAGTCGCGACTTCCCCTGCCCGTTGGGCTCGCTCATATCAGCGATTATAGCCGCTTGCGACCAAACGCCGCTTCCGGCATCCTAAGAGACAAGCGGGTCCCATGCCTAAACCGGTCCTCCTCGCCGTCGACGACGAACCCGAGGTGCTGCGCGCCATCGAGCGCGACCTGCGCCGCCACTACAGCCAGCAGTATCGAATCGTACGCGCGGACTCCGGGCCCTCGGCCCTCGAAGCGCTGCGGCAACTACAACTGCGCAGCGACGAAGCCGCGCTCCTGCTCTCCGATCAGCGTATGCCCGGCATGCAGGGAACCGAATTTCTGGCCGAGGCAGCCAAGGTGTTTCCGCGCGCCAAACGCGTGCTGCTGACCGCCTATACCGACACCAGCGCCGCCATCGATGCCATTAATTCCGCTCGCACGGACTTCTACCTGGTGAAACCCTGGTCGCCCCCGGAAGAAAATCTCTATCCGGTTCTCGACGATCTGCTGAGCGATTGGATTAACGACTATCGTCCCCCATTCACCGGCATTCGTCTGCTCGGTACCCGATGGTCGCCCGAAGCGCACGAATTGCGCGATTTCATGGGCCGCAATCGCATCCCGTTTCAATGGATGGATATCGACAATCGCGCCAACGACCGTGAAACCGACGATCTGCTGAAGGCACTCGGCACGGCAAATAATTTCCCGGCCGTGCTCTTCGAGGATGGAACGCATCTGTGCCGCCCCACCATTGGCGAAGTCGCGGTGAAGCTGGGCCTCCGAACTACTTCGGAAAAACCGTTTTACGATTTCATCATTGTCGGCGGTGGTCCCGCGGGTCTGGCGGCCGGCGTCTATGCGGCGTCCGAAGGCCTGGACACGGTCTTGATCGAGCGTGAAGCGCCCGGCGGTCAGGCGGGCATGAGTTCCCGGATCGAGAACTATCTGGGTTTCCCCCTGGGCATCAGCGGCGGGGAACTGGCGCAGCGCGCGGTGGCGCAGGCGAAGAAATTCAGCGTTGAGCTGCTGGCCCCGCAGGAAGTGAAGTGCCTGATGTCGGATGGTCCCTATCGCTCGGTCACGCTGGCCAATGGAAATGCGATTAACGCGCACGCGGTGCTGATTTCGACCGGCCTCTCGTGGCGCAATCTGGATGTACCAGGTGTCGATCGGCTGAGCGGCGCGGGCGTCTATTACGGCGCCGCCATGACGGAAGGCGAATCGTGCCGCGACCAGACGGTGGTGATCGTGGGCGGCGCCAATTCGGCTGGACAGTCGGCCATGTATTTCTCCCGGCACGCCAAACGGGTGGTCATGGTGGTGCGGGCCGACAGTCTGGCGAAGGCTATGTCGCGCTATCTCATTGACCAGATCGAAAAGACCCCCAACATCGACGTGTGGACTGATTCCGAGGTGGTCGAGGCTCACGGCGAGGATCATCTGGAAGCCGTCTCGGTGGTTCGCCACGACCGCGCCGACGAGGTCGAACGCGTTCCCGCGGCCGGTCTGTTCATATTTATCGGCGCGTCGCCGCGCACCGGCTGGCTCGACGGCGTTCTGCCCATGGACGAACGCGGCTTTATCCTGACCGGTCCCTATCTTTCGAAAGACCGCTCGCGTCCGAAAGGCTGGCCGCTCGATCGCGATCCCTATCTGCTCGAAACGGCGATTCCCGGTGTGTTCGCCGCCGGCGACGTGCGGCACAATTCGGTCAAACGGGTGGCATCCGGCGTGGGCGAAGGCTCCATCGTGGTGCAGATGGTCCATCAATATCTGGCAAAGGTGAAGTAATGCTGCACGATCCATCGCAGGCGGCGCTGTTCCCGACGCTCCCCGTCGACAAGATTCGGGAAATGTGTGAGCACGGCGAGGAAATAACGCTCGACGCCGGCCAGGAGATTTTCACGGAGGGCGAGATCAACGGCGCTTTTTATATTGTTCTCGAGGGAGGCATCCGGGTAACCAGGCGCATCGGCAACGAAGAGACGCTGCTGGTTGTTCACGGGCCAGGCCAGTTCGCCGGAGAGATCTCGCTGCTGATGGGCACTCCGGTCATGGCCACAGGGCGGGCCGACGGGCCGTCGCGCGTGGTGCGTTTCACCAACGCCGAGTTCCGCCGCATGATCGCGGAATGTCCGGAGCTGGCGGAGCCCGTTCTGCGCGCATTTGCCGGCCGCAGGATCGAAGTGAATGCCTCCATCGTGCAGCAGGAGAAACTGGCGGCGCTCGGCAAAATTTCGGCCGGCCTCGCCCATGAACTGAACAATCCCGCCGCCGCCATGGTGCGCACGGTGCAGGCGCTGCGCAACGCGGTCTCGCGTATCTCAAGGCTGGGGATGCAATACGACTGCCGCTTCGACGCCGCCGAGCGGCCGGTGCTCGACCACATGCAGCAATTCGCGCGCGAACATGCTTCCGATCCGGATGCGCTATCGCCGCTGGAACGGAGCGATCGCGAAGAAGCTATGGCGGAATGGCTCGAAGAGAATGGCCTGCAGGATGCTTGGGAGATGGCGCCGGGGCTGGTAAATGCCGGTCTCACGCGCGAATGCCTGACCTCGATCTCGGGTAAGCTGACGCCCGAAGCGTTATCCGCCGCCCTGATCTGGCTCGAAGCCGATCTCACCACCAATCAGCTCGCCATGGAACTCGAATCCGCCGCCTGCCGCATCTCGGACCTGGTGTTGGCTATGAAGCAGTACAGCTATATGGACCAGGCGAAGTTCCAGGAAATCGACATCCACATTGGTCTCGACAGCACCCTGAAAATCTTTGGGCATCGCATGCGCAACGGCATCGAAGTGCGGCGCGATTATGACCGGTCGCTGCCGAAGATCTCGGCGTGGGCGGGCGAGTTGAATCAGGTGTGGACCAACCTGATCGGCAACGCTATTGACGCCATGCAAGGTACCGCTTTGGATGCCAGAGGAATTCTCACCGTAAGCACGCGTCGCGACGGCGAAAGCGTGGTGGTGACCATCGGCGATTCCGGCCCCGGCATTCCGCCCGAAATCCGCCAGCATCTCTTCGAGCCGTTCGTTACCAACAAGCCGGCCGGGCAGGGAACCGGGCTGGGCCTCGAGACGGCGCGGAGGATTGTCGTCAGCCGGCATCACGGCCGCATCGCCGTTGAATCCAAACCGGGCGACACACGGTTTGAAATCACCCTGCCGATTGAACAGAGGAGCGAACATGAAGTGCACCCATCTCAGCCAGATCCGGAACGTGAAGCCGCACTCCAGGGGGTGTGAGGAGTGCCTCAAAATGGGCGATTCGTGGGTGCATCTGCGGCTGTGCCGGGAGTGCGGGCATGTGGGATGCTGCGATTCGTCGAAGAACCGGCACGCGACGAAGCATTTTCATGCCACGAAGCATCCGATTATTCAATCGTTCGAGCCGGGCGAAGATTGGCTGTGGTGCTACGTGGATGAAGTGATGCTGGAACCGTCTTAGCCCTGAGGCACGGCGTCTACGCGAACAGGATGCTGACCGAAGTCTCCTCGTGGATGGATTGCACGGCGCGCGCCAGCAGCGGCGCCACCGATAACTGCCGGATCTTGCCGCAGGCAGCCGCCGCGTCCGACAACGGAATCGAATTGGAGAAAACCACCTCTTTAATAGCGGAAGCGGCGATTCTTTCCACCGCCTGACCCGAGAGCACCGCATGTGTGGCGCACGCCGATACGCTCTTGGCGCCGTACTCCAGAAGGGCTTGGGAACCGCCTACAAGGGTTCCCGCCGTATCGATTAAATCATCTACAATCAGACAGTTCTGACCATAAACATCACCAATTACATTCATAACTTCGGCGACATTGGCTTCCTCGCGCCGTTTATCGATGATCGCCAAAGGCGCGTTCAAACGCTTGGCCACCGACCGCGCGCGTTCCACACCGCCGGCGTCCGGCGACACCACGGTGAGGTCTTCCATATTCTGCGGTTTGAAATAATCGATCATCACCGGGCGGAAGAACAGATGATCCACCGGTACGTCGAAAAAGCCCTGAATCTGCGCAGCGTGCAGATCGAGCGCCATGATCCGATCCGCCCCCGCCGTTTCGAGCAACGACGCCACCAGCTTGGCCGAAATCGGCACCCTCGGCTTGTCCTTCCGATCCTGGCGGCCGTAGCCGTAATAGGGCAGCACCGCCGTGATCCGCTCGGCCGACGAACGCTTGAGCGCGTCCATCATGCAGAGGATCTCCATCAAGTGGAACTCCACGGGCGAACAGGTGGGCTGCACCACGAAACAATCGGCGCCGCGCACGTTTTCGAGCAGCTGAAGATTGATCTCGCCGTCCGAAAAACGCTTCAGTTTGAGCTGCCCGAGCTCGAGCCCGAGCTGCCGGCACATGGCTTCAGCCAACGATGGGTTGGCGCTGCCGGTGAAGATCTTGATGCGGTCGGGGTTCATCGCGCGTACCGGCTTCGGGGCGGCCATAGGTCACCTTTCGTGTGAAGTTTCAACGCCCGCCGCCAGGCAGCCCGGTAGTGCGGCCGGCTGACGAAGGATATCGCAAAAATGCGCTCGGAAGCCAACTGTTTCTTTGCGCGTTCAAGGTGATCCTGGTCCTGAAAAATGCCAAAGATCGCCGAGCCGCTTCCCGTCATTGCGGCCGGGTCCGCACCGCAACGCCGGAGCCGGTCTTTGATGCGGCGCAACTGCGGATGCAGAGCGAACATGGTCTCCTCGAAGTCGTTCACCCCCGCGACTCCCACCGGCTGCCAAACCTCTTGCTGGAAACCGACCAGTTTATTTTGTAACGCAATTGATGTCAACCGCGGAGAAAGCTCCTCATAGGCTTCGGCGGTGGAAGAATGAACGTCGGGAACGATCAGCAATGCCCGGGTTGCACCCCGCCGGGTTGCGCCCCGGTCGGGCAGGGGATAGAGTTCCTCGCCACGCCCCAGGCCGAGAGCCGTTCCGCCATGCAGGAAGAAGGGCACATCGCTACCCAACTGCGCGGCGAGCCCCGCCAAACGCTCCGGCGCGAGATTTTCCCCTGCCAGCACCGGCAAAGCCAGCAGGACGGCGGCCGCGTCGCTCGATCCTCCGCCCAGCCCGGCGCCCGCGGGGATTCGCTTGCGCAGCCGGAACACCACGCTCGCGTGGATCTCCAGATCCTCCAGCACCAGCCGGGCTGCCTTACCCACCAGGTTATCCGGAATTTCGGGCGTGCCTTCGATTTCAATCCGGGTTTCCCGGGCGCGCTCAAACGTGACATCGAGCCGGTCGGCCAGGGAAATCGTCTGAAAGACGGTGCGCAGTTCGTGATAGCCGTCGGGACGTTTGTAGAGAACCCGCAAACCGAGGTTCAGTTTGGCGAACGCCTTCAGCTTCGCGGTACGCGGAGTCATTTATCGTACTGGAGCAGGGAGAAAATATCGTACCCGTTCAACTTGCGGCGCCCATCGAGGAATGTCAGCTCCACCACAAATCCCAGTCCGGCCACGCTGCCGCCGAGCTGCTCCACCAGCTCGGTAACCGCCCGCGCCGTTCCGCCGGTCGCCAGCAGATCGTCCACGATCAACACCCTCGTACCCTTACCAATGGCGTCGGTATGCACCTCCAGCGTGTCGCTTCCGTATTCCAGATCGTAGGTGATCTGGGCGCATTCCGCAGGTAGTTTTCTGGGCTTGCGCACGGGAACGAATCCGGCGCCCAGGGCATAGGCCAGCGCCGGCGCAAAAATAAAGCCACGCGCTTCGATCCCCAGCACCACATCCACATGGGCACCTTCGTAATGGTTCCGCAGGGCGTCAATGGTTCCTTTAAGCCCTGTTTTATCTTTAAGAAGCGTGGTTATGTCGTAGAAAAGAATGCCGGGTTTCGGGAAATCGGGTACTTCGCGAATCAGCTGTTTAAGAGTGTCCATCGGGGATGCTCGTTGAGAATGGCAGAGGCCTGCCTTAACGGGATTGAAAGGAACTCAATTGTTGCATGGGTGCTTCCTGCTGTTCAACCCCGCGCACAATCGCCATGCGGGGACCCTGGTGCAGCAGCGCCGCCAGGCGGTCAAGATCCGCCGGTGGGCCGACGGCGTAGACATAGACCCGCCCATCGCCCTCGTTCCGTACCCAGCCGCGCAGCCCCAGCCGTTCCGCGCGATCCTGCACAAACCAGCGGAAGCCCACGCCCTGGACGCGCCCGGAAACATACCACTGCCTTGCTGTCTCGCCGCCCACCGTCAGGATGCAGCCGACTCGTCATCGGGAAGCACGGCTACCTCATCACCGTTAAGAACACTCTTAACAAAAGCTCCCAAACGCTGTAAAGTAAAAGGCTTGGTTATGAGGGCAAAGCCCTTTTCGACGACATAACGCTGCACCACCTGGCGCTCGTCGTAGCCGGACATGAACAGCACCCGTAGATTAGGTTCCCGGATCATCAGGTGGTCGATCATCATCGGTCCGCTCATCCCCGGCATCACCACGTCGGTCAGAATCAGGTCGGGCTTTCGGGTCATTCGCTCGAAAGTACGGATTGCGTTATCGGAGCCTCTGGCTAAGATGACTTCGTAACCCTGCTCGCTGAGGATAGCCTCGACCAGACGAAGCATGTCCGGTTCGTCGTCCACGACAAGAACGGTTTTGGCCACGGCGATGGCGGAACTCACCGTCATCAATCTATCTGAAAGGGCGCGCAAGCAACAAGAAATTCATGTGATCTAAATCACAGATATTAAGTTTACTCTAGCCCCGGAGCTTGCGCGCCAATTCCGCAATGCGCCTTGCCTGGACGCGCACGAAGAACCGGTCGCTCTCTGTCGGCTGCAACTCACCCCGAGGGCCGGCGATGGTGGATGCTCCGTAGGGGGATGCACCCTCCGCCCTCGCGTGAGTCAAACCTTCGGTCGAGTAAGGAATGCCGACAATCACCGCTCCCAGATGGATCAGCGGAACCATCATGGTGAGAAGCGTTGTCTCCTGCCCGCCGTGAGTGGTACCCGTGGAGGTGAAGACTCCGGCGGGTTTGCCCTCGAGCGCGCCCTCCATCCACAGTCCGCCCATGGCGTCGAACAGTTGTTTCATCTGGGCCGCCATATTGCCGAAGCGCGTGGGCGATCCGAAGAAGTACCCATCTGCCGCCCGGACGTCTTCGAGCGTCGCCACCGGAACGTCTTTTTGCGATTCGCTCACCTGGCGGAGATAATCGTTCTGGGCAATGGTTTTCTCCACTACGTCGAACTCCTGCACGCGACGCAGCAGAGGTTCGGCGCCGGGAACCTCGACCACTGCGGCGGCGGCTTCCTTCGCCAACTGGAACATGTGCCCGTAAAGGGAGTAGTATGCGATCAGGATCTTCAAGAGCCGTACCTCTCACAAGCTTCGATGCGTCTGAGTGGGTTTGGATGCGCCAATGAAGCACTGCGAAAACGAAAAACCTACCCGGCGCGCGGCGATCGCAATGGCCGGAGCGGGGTGGTTCCTCTGCTGCGCCGGGCCTACCGCCGCGGCGGATTTCTGGAATCGCAAGCAGCCCTCCGCCTGGTCGAACGATGAGATTCAGTTGTTGACCACGCGGTCGCCCTGGGCCAAAGAAACACCCGTTCAGTTCACGCAGGATGCCACGTATACGACGGGCGGAGACGAGGGCCCCCAGGTCGGTAACGGCGGCATCATTTCGGCGCCGCGCAGCCAGTCGGGAGGATCGTTCGAAATGGGGGGAGGTGGCCGCGATCCCCGCGGCGAAGCCAGGTCGGAGCCCGTGGTCGTCCGATGGGAGAGTGCGCAGCCGATTCTCGATGCGCTCGCCATACCGCTGAAGAATGAACTAAAAGGCCGTTACGTCATCAGCGTCAGCAATCTTCCGATCGGCATCATGCAGAGCCGCCGCCACGCGCAGAATTCCGGGGGGATGGCGGAAGATCGTTCGCCCGCCGCGGTGCAGCTCAGAATGATCGAAGAGCTCAAAGGATCGGCCACGCTGGAGGTCCGGGGTAAGGAACCGGCGCAGGCCGGCGTCGTCACCACCTCCCCCGTGGCCGGCACCTATTTATTCGGTTTCTCGAAGGAACTCCTGACCATCGCCCCGAGCGACAAAGATGTCCTGTTTAAACTCGAAACCGGGTTGATGACCGTGAAGGCGAAGTTCCAGCCCAGAGAGATGATGTATCGCGGCAAGCTGGCTTTGTAATTCATTGTGAATTCCACGGCACCCACCCTCTGGAAGCGATTAAATAGAGGGTTATGCCTACATCTGAATTTAATCGTTTGAATCGGCTTGGTTTGAATCGGAGAGCCCTGCTGCGGCGTGCGGCCATGGGGAGCGGTTGGCTCACAATTTCCGGCTCGCTGGCCTTTGGCGCGTCCGATTTCTGGAATAAGAAGCAAGCCTCCGACTTGTCCCCGGACGAGGTCAACACGCTCCGCAATAAGTCGCCCTGGGCGAAGAAGGTGTCGAGCGAGGTAATCAGTAACCGCGCCGCCAAAATGGATACCAAGGGAAGGAACTTCGGCGGCATGGCCAGTGCCGACGGCAACGGTCTCAGTAAGATCTCCCGCGGCGGGGGGCCCGCTCCCATGAGCCCCGGTGTCAGCGGGTCGCAGAATATCGACGTAGTGGTTCGCTGGGAGAGCGCCAAACCCCTTCTCGAAGCCACTAAAGTGGCGCTTCCACAACCGTTCGAAAATCATTATGCCGTAAGCATTTCCGGACTGCCTTTGAAGGTGCTGCAAATGGCGCTGACGGATACGGGCGACAGCAAAGAAGGGGACGCACCTCAACCCGACGATCCGGCGGCCCGGCAGAAGGCCATGGTCGATCATCTGCTCGCGGCGACTACGTTGACCCCCAAAGGCCGCCCGCCGGTCCCCTCCGACCTTATGCTTCAGAGCGCGGATAAACAATCGTTGATCTTCGCCTTTCAGAAGCACACCCTGCCGCTGGCGGAAACCGACAAGGATGTGACCTTCGACGTGAATCTGCCCTCGCTTAAAGTTAAGGCGAAGTTCGAGTTGAAGGACATGCTCTACCAGGGAACCCTGGCGCTTTGAGCCGCTCGTCGCGGCGCGAACTGCTCGGCTTCTCCTGCGCTGGCGGTTTGCTTACGTTCAGCGGGTCGCTGGCCTTCGGCGCGTCCGATTTCTGGAACAGGAAACAGCCCTCCGAGTGGTCGGTTGCCGAGGTGGAGCAGCTGAAGATCAAATCGCCCTGGGCGAAGAAAGTGCGCGGCGAAATGGCGAACTCGCGCGCGGCTGACGGTGGAAGGCGTGAGGGCGGCGGCTCTCGCGGCGGCTCTGGCTTGGACATGTCGACGGGCGTGGGTATTGGCATGGGCTCCGGCATGGGCGGTGGCATGGGCGGCGCCGGTAATCGCGGCGGTATGGATTCCAGCCCCGAGCCCAGCCGGAACGCTGGCGTGCAGGGGCCCGAGGTGTTGATTCGGTGGGAGAACGCACAGCCGCTCCTCGACGCCACCAAGCTGACTCTTCCCCAGGCTCTCGAGAATCACTACGCCATCGGCGTGACCGGTGTGCCGCCCGATATGATCGCCGCCTTTGCCCAGGGCCACGGCGGCGGAGCGGATCCAGCCGCGAATCAAAAGGCCATTATCGACCGGATGAGGGCCGGCGCCAGTCTGGCGGTAAAGGGCAAGGACCCCGTTTCGTCCGACCATCTGATGCAGACGATGGATAAGCAGACCATGATCTTCGGATTTCCGAAGGACGCTCTGCCCCTGTCCGCCGCCGACAAAGAAGTCCTTTTCACCCTGCGGCTTGTAGCCATTTTCAAAGCTAAATTCGAGCTCAGGGAAATGATGTACGGCGGCCAGTTGGCCGTCTAGGTCAGGCGCAATATGGCACACGCACACGATCATGATCGCGACCATCGGGCCGTCCCGCCCGACCCGGCTTTGCGCGTGAAAGCACTCGAATCGTTACTGGTCGAAAAGGGCTTGGTGGACCCCGCCGCGCTCGATGTTCTGGTTGACACCTTCGAGCACAAAGTGGGTCCGCGCAATGGAGCGCGCGTGGTGGCGCGCGCCTGGGTCGATACCGCCTACAGGGAGCGTCTGCTCACAGACGCTCCCGCAGCCATTGCGGAACTGGGTTACACGGGCGGCCAGGGTGAACATATGCTGGTAGTCGAGAACGGTCCCAAGGTCCACAACCTGGTGGTGTGTACCCTTTGTTCGTGTTATCCATGGCCGGTACTGGGGCTGCCGCCGGTTTGGTACAAGTCCGCGGCGTACCGTTCGCGCGCCGTGATCGACCCCCGCGGCGTGCTGCTTGAATTCGGCACTCAAGTCGACGAAGACGTCGAAGTGCGTGTCTGGGACAGCACCGCGGAGTTACGCTATATCGTCCTTCCGGAGCGCCCGGCGGGCACGGAGAATCTCGGCGAAGACGAACTCGGCGCCCTGGTCACGCGAGACTCCATGGTGGGCGTCTCAAGGGTGCCGGTTCCCGGAGAAAAGGCATGAACGGCATCCACGACATGGGTGGTATGCAGGATATGGGCCCGATTCGACCTGAAAAGGCGGAGCCGGTGTTCCATGCCGCCTGGGAAGCGCGCATCTATGCGATCAACTCCTCGCTGCGGGCTATGGGCAGATGGAACCTGGACGCATGGCGTTACCAGATCGAACTGCTCCCTCCCGCCGAATACCTGCGCATGACGTACTACGAGCGGTGGCTTCAAATCAATGAGGAATTGCTGGTGAAACACGGCCTGGTCACCCCGGCGGAACTCGCCACCGGGGCGCCGGATCCCCGCTCGGCGAAAAGCGTTCCGGCCCTGAACGCTGAGAGTGCCGCGCGGCGTCTGGGCCGCGGTATCCCTCCGAGCCACGACCCCAAAGTGCCGCCCAGGTTCCAGGTGGGTCAACGGGTACGAGCCCGCAACTTAAATCCCACGGGACACACCCGGTTGCCGCGTTATGCCCGAGGCAAAGTGGGCGCCATCGATCGCGATCGTGGCGTCTACACGTTTCCCGACGCCAACGCGCATTTCGAGGGCGAGAATCGCCAACACGTTTACTCGGTGCGTTTTTCCGCCCGCGAGCTTTGGGGCGAGCACGCATCGCCGCGGGATTCAGTTTATCTGGACATGTGGGATAGTTATCTTGAACACGACATCCTTGATCGCGCCTGATCTCAATTTGCCGCTCCTGCCACGTGACCAGGAAGGCCCCGTTTTCGCCGAGCCCTGGCAGGCCCAGGCCTTCGCTCTTGCAGTCAGACTTTCAGCCCAAGGCCACTTCACCTGGAAGGAATGGGCGGCCGCGCTCGCGGCGGAACTGAAAGCCGCTGCCGACCGCGGCGAGGCGGACGACGGTTCCCGTTATTATCACCACTGGCTGGCGGCACTGGAACGTCTGGTGGTAGCTAAGGGTCTGACCGATCCGGACGCACTGCTTACCCGCAAAGAGGCTTGGGCCGACGCCTACCGGCATACACCCCACGGCAGACCCATCGAGCTCCAAAGGTCGGGCGAATCGTCAGAATAAAGTCGGCTGTTCGCCCGGTGCAGCCGCCTTCTTGCGCTTCCCGCGTAACGGGCTTCCGACCACCCCCAGCACCTGAATGGCGCGCAAAGCCTGCCGGGGCACGAAGATGCGCTGATTATTCCCGTCGGGCTCCGGAGGCGTCACGGTGAACCCGGCGAAATCCCAGCTTAGCAGGTTGTTGGGCATGATCCCGTCCAGCACCTCGCCATCGGTGAATACCATCCGTACCCAGAGTCCCTCCAGTTTGGGGCGCGCTAAAAAAACCCGGCGCGATTCCGTATCTCCCTCGAAATCCTTTACGAAGGAAACGCTCTTCACCTCGCTATAAGACAACAAAACCAGCGTTCCATCGGGTTTCAGTAGTTCTATAACTTGTGGCTGTAAATAGCTGAAAGGATTAACAAATCCGGTTAGGCTCTCGCGCTCGAACCGGCGCACGATTACCTTCTTGGCTGTTGTGTTGGCCACGGTCTTCAGCTCAGGCCGAGGGAAAACCCCCGCAACGCTTCCACCGGAATTGATTTAAACATTTTCGCGAATATTGTATCATTGCTCGCAGGAGTCCAGAATCTGCATGGCGGAAACGGGCAGCAGGGCCGAGTCGCTGATCTCCCGTGGTATCAGAGCTTTCCTGGCATTTTGCCGGATGGAAAAAGGACTGTCGCAAAATTCGCTGGAGGCCTATGCCGCCGACCTCGCCGGCTTCCGCGCCTTTGTGGAACCGTTGACCGGGGGCGGTTATCCGGATGCCGGGAGCTTGCTACAATTCGTCAACTCCCTTTACCAGAAGAACTTAAGCAGCCGGTCCATCGCACGCCACCTCAGCGCGATTCGCAACCTGTTCCATTACCTGCTCGCCGAAGGCTTGATTCCAACCGATCCTACCGAGCATCTTTCCAGTCCCAAGCAGTGGAGTACGATCCCGAAATTTCTCAATCGCGATCAGGTGGAGAAACTGATTGCCGCGCCGGACATCCGTAAAGCCAGCGGACTCCGCGACCGCGCCATGTTCGAACTGTTATATGCTACCGGCATCCGCGTAACGGAACTGATCGAATTGCGGCTATCGGGTCTGGACCCGGGATTGGGATTGATTCGCGTGACGGGTAAAGGCAATAAACAGCGCATTGTTCCGGTGCATGCGGTGGCGCTGGGGAGGATCGGCGAGTATATTGAGCGCGGACGCCCCGCACTTCTCAAGGGTAAGAACTCGCCTCTGCTCTTCGTCACCGCGCGGGGAACGGGTATGACCCGACAGGCTTTCTGGGCTTCGGTCAAAGTCAATGGAAAAAAGGCAGGCATCTTTCATCATCTTTCTCCTCACGTGCTGCGGCATACTTTCGCGACGCATCTGCTTGAAGGGGGCGCGGATCTGCGCAGCGTGCAGGCGATGCTGGGGCACGCCGATCTGTCTACCACCGAGATCTACACCCACGTGGTCCGCTCGCGCCTGCGCGAAACTTTGGACCGGCACCATCCGAGAGCCTGAAATATGAGCGATTACATGTTCGTGCTCGACAGCCACCTGGACGCCGGTCAGAACCGCGCCGTCACGGAGATCCAGCGCATTGCGACAGAAGCTGGTATGACGGTGTGGCTGGCTGGCGGTGCCATGCGCGATATGCTGCGCGGCGCGCCCATTCGCGATCTCGATTTTACCGTGGAGCGAGATGCCATCAAATCCGGCAAAGCCCTGGCGCACGCGCTGGGCGGCAAGGTGGTTTCGGAGGATTCGCTCAAGCGCTGGGTAGAACTGGAACTTCCCGGCAACGTTCCCGCCTCGGTCTCGAATGCGCGAACCGAGAAGTATTCGAAGCCCGGCGGCAAGCCGCAAATCGCGCCCGCCACCATCCATGAGGACCTGACCCGGCGGGACTTCACCATGAACGCGATTGCGTTGTCCCTCAACCGGGGCTCGCGCGGGCTTCTGGTGGATCCCACCAACGGCCAGGCGGACCTCGCCGGCCGGGAACTGCGCGCCGCTAACCCGTACATCTTCTTTGACGATCCCGCGCGCGTATTCCGCATGATTCGTTTTCAGTACGTGCTCGGTTTTGAGATCGCTCCCCGCTTGCAATCGCAGCTGGAGAATGCGCTGCTGGAGGATTATCAGGCGGCGGCGCCCACTACGGCACTGGCGGCGGAAATTCGCGCGGCGGCGCTCGAGCCCAATGCCGTTCCGATGCTCGAAGCGTTCGATAAACTCGGGCTCCTCAACGTGATTTCACCGGGGTTGACCGGACCCGGGCTGAATGCGGCGGGGCTGACGCGCCTCGAGAAGGTGGCACATTCCGTGCTTCCCGCCGGCAGCCCGGGCGGATGGCTCGCGTTCCTCAACGTTCTGATCGAGAAGCTGAATACGAAGGAGCGCGCCGAGGTAGTTCGCGCCTGCGAGATGGGGGCGCCGGAAGCGGCTGTCTGGAAAAAGCTCGACGCGCAGGCGAAGAAGCTCGAATCGGTTTTGAAATCGCCGCGCACCAATCGGCCTTCTCAGGTCTGGCTGGCTCTCGAAGGCGCGACTACGGATGAGGTTCTGATGGTCCTCTACCATTCGCCCGTACGTGTGGTGCAGGATCGCATCCGCGCCTTCTATGAAAAGTATCTGCCCCAGGCGCAGGAGGTCTCGGACGACCAGGTGGCGGCGACCGGCGTCAAGCCGGGAACTCCGAAGTTTGTCAAAGCGCGCCAGGCGATGATCGCGGCCAGGCTGAATGCGCGGCCGCGCAAGATCGTGCCGCCGGAGCCCGAACCGGAAGCCGTGGCGCCTCCGCCGATGGCCATGGTCGGCGCGCGAGTGCGGAAGTAGCTCGTGCGCGGCCAGCCTGCCGCGTTTCACTCTTCTCAATTTATTGTTTCAGAGCGGTTCCAGAACTGTAGCCCTTCACATTCGATGCCTTAAGACCGTAGACTCACAGCGGGAGGATTCAGACGGTAAACGAATCTTCATGCAGTAAACGAAACGGGGGCCCGTCAGGCTCGTTGCCTCGCATGCACAGAGGGGTAGCCGCCTGGCTCGGAGGAGCCGGGACTGCTTATGCGGCCCAGCTTACTTTACGGAGAAGGTACCTCTCGGAAGGCGGCTTGCGGTCGGCGGGAATCTCCTTGTTCCCGCGTTCGGGGGAGCTTTACGATCGCAAGCCCCCTACTTCGTGCGGCTGCTGCGCCGCGTACCTTTTCGATCGCCACCGGCAGGATGGCGGGATAAGACTGCAGAAACGCTTTACTATCCGGAGGTCAGCAGAGCGCGGCCATCAGGAGCCCGCGCGCCGTCGAGCTCAGCGGCTCCGCGGACACCCGCACTTCGGAGAGTTTAACAGGCAGCTCGTTGGCCTGAAGAGCCGCCTTGAATCGGTCGAAAAAGCCTTGTGGCATTACGGTCCCGCCCGCCAGCACGAGAGGAATCGCCTGGGTCATGCGGGGCAGGCGGGGTTCCGACGAGATACTTTCTTTCAGACTCTTCACGAGGTTTTCTATGACCTGGTCGTAGTACACGGTCAGCGCATTATTGACGCGGTTGCCGTTCATTCCGACTAAACGGAATCCCAGTTCTTTCTGGACTCGCATATGGGTGGCCATATCCCCCATAGCCAGCGCCGCCTGAGCGTCGATGAAATCGCCCGCCCTCGGAATGCTGAAGCTGATTACCGGCACCGACAGCATGGCCAGGCATACGTTGCACAAGCCGCTGCCGCAGGAGATTCCGATTCCGCTGAAGTTGGAGGCGCTCAACTCTCCGAATACCACCGCCAGGCCTTCCTCGACGGGTGCGGGCTCGTAACCCATATCGGCAAGAATCTGGTGAATCGACTGCTGATGGTAGCGGATGCTCCCTTCCTTCCCGCCGATCGGCGCCGGAATGCTGAAGAATACCTTCTGCAATGGCGTTGCTGCCCGGCCCAATAATCTGGCCGTCAGAAGCCGGATTACATCTATAGCGTGCGGTTCCTGCGGATTCAGCACGCCCTCTTTCATCGGCCTGCGGGTCTCGGCATGAAAAACTTCCGCGAATTTCTCGGCGTCGTTGCCGGCCACCAGAATCTCGTTCTCGCCCACCTGATGGAGCACATTCTCGCGCTGCAGCAGGCTCTCCGCCAACCGCGACCAGGGCAGAGTGAAAAACGCGTTCAACTGCGAGTCGTAGGAGTATTTCTTGCCTGCCGCCCGCGCGGCCACAATCCGGCTTGTACCGACATCGAGCCCGATAGGCTGCATGTAAACTTCTTCCGTGCTGCTCATAATCTTCTTCTCCCGAACGGTCTCCTCATTTATTCAAACGGATACATCCAGTCCCGACACTTCGCTTCGGAGGCTCGACGGTGTCTCGCCAGATCCCTTTCATCCATCCGGGACACCTTGTGCCGTCTCCTCAAGCCCGTCGCCAGTAACATGGCGAGGGCAATCGCAAGCACCAGCACAATGCCTCAGCGGTACGCGCCTGCCGCTCTCTGGTGGATTGCCGTGACCTTGCCGTCGGAATCCTCCCCGTCCCGCTCCACCATCTGCTGGGGAACGCAGAGCGCTACAACTTCGGTGAACCGCTGGACTTCCTGCTGCTTGCTTTTCTGCCATGCGCGCAGTTCCTCGCGCCGCCGCGCCACTTCATCGAGCGCGGCCTCAATGCGTGCGTTGAACTGGCTGGTGATTTTTTCGAGTTCCAGTTGCTGAAGCCGGTTTTGCTCCGCCTGAGCGAATTCGAACTGCTCGACCTTCTCCAGATACGACTCTTCGTATTCCATGAGAGCCCGTTGGCGCGTTACGACGTCGTTGAGAACCTCTCCGACATCGGTGCCCGCGGCCTCCAGTGCCATCAGCAGCGCCCTGCGCTTCATCTCCGCGGAGATTCCAGCCAAATGGGCGCTGGCGCTCATTTCCACCACCTTCTGAATCCCGTAAACGAGCTTCGGAGGTTTCACGGCCGCGTTTTCGTAAATCTGTTCGAAGGGCGGCGGACTGGCGAACGCGGAAGGCTTACGGTCTGCCGGTTTTGCGCCGGACCGCGGTGGCTCCGCCCCCTTCTTGTATCGTTCGTTGCTTGCCGTCGAGCGGTAATCGCCGTTACCGTTCCCGCCGGACCCACTCAGCGGAAGATCCGTTTCACTGCTTTTTCCGAACCAGCTGTCGAACATAATCGACGCCCTCTTCTCTGCGAGGCCGCTACGTCGCCTGCTCTGCTCGCAGCGGGGAAATATCCCCGACGAATCGATGGTATCATCGACGACACGTAATTAATGCAGAAATTTGTGTTATTTATATAAAAGTACAAGAAGATGTCAGTTTTTGTTCGCAAACAACTCGGATTATTACGTACGGAATGCGGGAATGAGCGAGGGAAATTCCTCGTTCCCTGGATGGAAGGCGTGGCTCGGCGCATTCCGGATCCGGTGGCGCGCCTGCGCTTCCTGAGAATTGCGGCGCCCTTTGTCAAGAGCGGTTCCACCGACTCCGAACGCCGCGGAATCCCACGGCCGATCCCGCTGCTTTGGTTGTGGCTGGCTGCGATGGTGTGCGCGATTGCGATCTTCGCAGCCGGTCACGGGATCTTCGCGGCAGTTGCCGCGGGCAAGCTCCCTTAGCAGGGGGGCTGAAAAAGGCTTCTTACCGCTCCTTTACAGTCGCGGCTCAGAAAGGCGCGTGCCGATTCCGAAGCATTTAACGAGCCGCGCGCGTCAGCAAGCCGTAACGAAAAGCTCATTTTCGGCAGCCTGTTAAATCTCGCGCAGTTCCTTACTCGTGGGCGTCAGCACCTCAGAGCCATGTTGCGTCACGAGAATGGTGTCTTCAATGCGAATGCCGCCCCAGCCCTCTAGGTAAACGCCCGGTTCGATGGTGATCGCCATGCCCGCTTCGAGCTTTGTCTTGTCCTTCCGGCCGAGACGCGGCGGCTCGTGGATCTCGAGGCCCAGCCCGTGCCCCGTCGAGTGTACGAACTCGCGGTCCAGACCGTAACTTTCGAGGACCGCACGCGCGGCCCGATCCACCGCGGCGCTCTTCACTCCCGCCCGCACCGCATCGATGGCCGCCGACTGCGCTTCGAGCACCGCCCGGTAGGCGCGTCTGTATTTCGGCGGCGCCGTCCCCAGGTAGACCATGCGCGTCATATCGCTCGCATAACCCTCCCGGAACGCGCCCATATCGATGAGCAGCATCCCCGGCAGAATCTTCGCGGCGCCCGGCTGCGCGTGGGGCAGGGCCGCGCGTTCGCGGGCGGCGACGATGGTGTCGAAGGCAGGCGCTTCCGCTCCGAGTTTCCGGTTCTGGTAATCGATTTCGGCCGCGAACTCCGCCTCCGCCATGCCGGGCCGGAGCCGTTTCAGAGCCCTTTCGAGAGCGCGCGAATTCACGTCCACCGAGGCGCTAATGAGCGCGATCTCGCCCGCATCCTTCACCATGCGCAGACCTTCCACGATTCCCGTCACCGGCGTCAGTTCCGTCAGCGCGGGCAACTCCTTCTTCAACGACTCCAACTGCCCCACCGTGAGATGATCCTGTTCGAATCCGATCCGCTTTAGACCGGTGCGTCGAATGTCGCGGAGAACGGAGCGTACCAGCGGGCCCCTCGCGATCTTCACCCGGCAATCCACTTGTTGGCGCGATTGCACGGCGTAGCGAGGATCGGTGTAGAACACCGGGGGGGCGTCCCTGAAGAGCAACAGCGCCGCGCTGCTGCCGCTGAAGCCGGTCAGATAGCGGACATTCGGCAGACTGGTCACCAGCAGCGCGTCGAGCTTAGGTTCTTCGAGGAGCGCGGCGGCACGCTGACGCCGCTGCGCTTCCATGGATTTAGTTCGCATCTAAAAGTGTCCTTGCCAGGATAGCAGCGCGGCCCGCGAGATCGTCGGCCTGGCGCAAATCTCCCCGCGCGACGGCCTGCCGGGCGAGTTCGAGCAGGGAAGTGGCCCGCACGCGGTCGTCGTTGGCCCCGGCAGTCAGGGTACGGGATTTTAACTGTCCGAGCGCCGTCTGGGTCTGGTTGATCCGGGCCTCGATGGCGGCACGGTTGCGCGTCCGGTCGTTGCGGCTCTGCAGCGTCGCGGGAGCCCGTGGGGGCGTGCCGGCGATGGCGGGAACTTCAGCTGGCGGAAGCGGTGGCGCGGGTTCTGCCCGGGGCGCCATGGACGGCGCGGCCGCAGCACGCACAGCGGCTGGCGGCGCGGCCGGAGCTTCCGCTTCGGGCGCCATGGCGAGGCCGCCGCGAACGAGTACCGGTATCGCATCGGGCGGCACGGGTTGCGATGGCGGCGCCGCTTCCACATTCTGGGGAAACACCAGCGGCGCTGGCGGCGGCTGCGGGGGCGCGGGTGTGGAAGCCACTCTCGGCGGCTGTCGCATGCAGCCCGCCGTCAGCAGCAGAATCAAACCCAGCGCAGCTCGAAAAGCTTGCCTCACGCCGTCACCACCGATACCGGCAAGCGCAGCACAAAGGTGGTCCCGCGCCCCGGTTCACTCGCGAAATCGATCGTACCATCATGCAGCTGGACGATGCGGAACGTCATGGCAAGGCCGATGCCCGACCCATGCTTCTTGGTCGTGAAGTAGAGATCGTAAATCTTCTCCCGCACGTCGGGCGGGATTCCAGAGCCTGAATCGGCAATCCGAATCTCCGCGTCATCGCCCTTCAGGACGGCATCGAAACGCAGCGTGCCACCGCCCGGCATGGCCTCGATGGCATTGACCACGATGTTGAGCACGGCTTGCTTGAGAAGGTCGACATCCACCGTAATCGTGGAATCTTCCACCTGAATCTGTTCCACGATCTCGATCCCGGCCGCCGCCGCCTGCGGGCGCGCGAGGCCGGCGATCTCCTCCATCAGATCGCGCAGCCGCACATCGCTCAGGTTCAGCTGCACGGGGCGAGTGAAATCGAGGAACGTCTTCACCACCCGATCAAGCCGCATGATTTCGCTCGAAATGATCTCCATCTGCGGATCCAGATCGTAGTCCTGGCGGGCCAGTTTCATGCGCGCCAGTTCCACGTGCATGAGGATCGCGTTGAGCGGATTTTTTACCTCATGCGCCACGCCCTTGGTAAGCCGGCTGATAGCGGACAAGCGGTCGGCGGTTTCGAGTTGCCGGCCGATCCGGCGCGTGGCCTCGGGGTCGCGCAGCCGCACCAGCATGCCCCCGGCCGAGCTCGAGTCGAGAAAATCCACCGACAACAAAGCGAATCGCGGATGCCCGGAGGCGTCGGCATCGAGCGGCACGCGCCGATTGCGCAGGATGCGCCCGGTCTCGACCGCCTGGGAGAGAAATAAACCGAGCGGCGTGCCGGAAGGGAAAAGATCGTTGAGGGTCTGGCCCATCAGGGCATCGGGAGGGCGGCCGAGAAAACGTTCCACCGCGCCCGCGGCCGCGATCAGTCTGCGGTCCCGCGCAAAGATCAGCACCGCGTCTTCGAGCTCTTCCAGCAGCCTCGAGACATTGGTCCTGAGGTCCGAGAATTCGGCATGCGCGCCGCGCAGCTGCTGCCCGAGCATGCTCACTTTCGAAGCCACGACATTGAATTCGTCCTGCGGCTCTTTTCTGACCGCGGGGCCGGCCGGATCGGGCGGCGAATCATACTCTCCTTTCACGATCAGATCGACCATCTGGCCCAGTTTGTCCAGCGGCCGCAGTGCGATGCTCGAAAACACAAACGCGGCCAACATGGCGCCGATAATGGCAAGCGCCGAAATCGTCAGATTCCTCTTCAGTGGCGGCAGCAGGTCGCTGCGCATGATCTGCGGGCGCAGCACCAAAGCCAGCGTAAAAACCGGCGCGCCCGTAACTGTGTCGTCCACCACATCCGATACTTCGTAGTTGTCCCGGTCTTTCCAGAGAATGCGCAGGCGATCGAACCAGCTGCGGTTTTCGATGGCGCGATTCCAATCCGGAAAATCCGGGCAAGCGCCGCCGATCTTATTCGAAAAGCTGTCGCCGATGATGCGCCGATCAGGGTCGCACACCGCGATCTCGACCAGCGGCTTCATGGAAGTCATAGCCTGCACCAATTGCGCCGACAACACTGCGGCGTCCTTCAGGATGGCGTCCCGCCGGGTGGCCGAGGCAGTATCCCGGTCGATCGAATGTCTGACGAATTCCTCGGCGAACTGCCGCACGAACTCGGCGTCGTGCTGGGTGGTGGCGAATTGCCTCGTGACCTCGGAGGAGAGATCGAGAACCGAGACGATGCCGACGATGACCGCCGTGAGTGCCACGGCCCACAGCGTCAGGCGCGATTGCAGGCTCATGGCGCCAGCCGGCCACTGTTAAGGAACGAGGATGAGTTTCCCGGCCGTCCGGCGGCTTTCGAGGTCGCGATGCGCCTGCGCGGCGTCGCCCAGCGCATAGGTTTTGTCGATTCGCAGTTCAAGTTTTCCCAACGCGATCCATCCCAATACGTCGCCCGCGCGCCAGAGCAATTCTTCGCGCGTAAGACAGTGGTGCGCGAGGCTGGGCCGGGTGAGGAACAAAGATCCTTTCTGATTCAGAATCGAGGGGTCGAACGACGGCACAGCGCCGCTCGACTGCCCAAACAATACCATCATTCCGCGGGGCCTGATGATGTCCAGACCCTTCAGAAACGTGCTCAATCCTACAGAATCGTAGACCACGTCGACGCCCCGGCCATTGGTGATGCGCTTGATCTCTTCGGCAAAATCCTGCCGTGTGTAGACGATCGCCTCGTCCGCGCCCGCCGACTTTGCGATAGCGGCCTTTTCGTCCGTGCCGGCGGTCCCGTAAACCGTCGCGCCCAGCATCTTCGCCATCTGCACGGCGAGACGCCCCGCGCCCCCGGCCGCTGCGTGAATCAGGCACGTGTCGCCAGGCTTCAGCGGGAAGGTCGAGTGCGTCAGATAATGCGCAGTCATCCCCTGCAGCATGGCCGCGGCCGCGGTCTGGAAATCGACGCCATCGGGCAGTTTCACGAGGATCGCCGCCGGCACCACCGCGTATTCGGCGTAGGAGCCGCGCTGCATGGCATAGGCGACGCGATCGCCCGGCCGCACATCCGTCACGCCGGGACCGACCGCTTCCACCGTGCCTGCCGCTTCGTTGCCGGGCGTGAAAGGCAGTTCCGCTTTGTAAAGCCCGATGCGGAAGTAGACGTCGATAAAGTTGACGCCGCTGGCAGCCACTTTGACGAGCGCCTGGTTGGGTCCGGGCGAGGGTATGGGCGCATCCACCAGCTTCATCGCTTCGGGACCGCCGGTTTGCGCAATCTGAATCAGTTTCATGTGTCCTTGTTAGTTATAACGTGCGCAGTTTTCTGCGCCCGTGCACGGCGAGCGCGTAGATCGTCAGGAACAGGAGCGTGAAGGGGAAAAGCAGCAGCCGGCCGAACGTGCGGATGGCTCCCGCTCCCTCAAGGCCCAGCCGCACCAGCACGAATTCGCGGACCAGCGCGGCGTTCTCGCGATTCAGCCAGAAGTAATCGCCGTTCTCATTGACGATGAAAACCTTGGCCGGGACGCGCAGAGCGATCAGCCATTTCCATTTGGTCATGATGGGCTCGGCCGAGCAGATCATGCCCACATAGGCGTAGTCGCGGGAGCACAATTCGCGAATCAGTTCGCGCCACTGGCCCGGCGCACTGTAATCGCCCACCCTGAAAACATGGGATTCCGGCGCGAGACCGGCGGGGAGGCCTCCGTAGCAGGTCACGAGGTCGATTGGGTATCGGCCCGCCCAGGAAGTCGTCAGGTGTGGGAGCAGCGTTTCGGCCAGGGATCGGGAACCGCTTTCGATGAGGAGGAGCCGGGTACCAGAGGGCTGGCGCCGGCTCAGCAGATATCGCATGGAAGTCCCTATCTTTGCACCTGGCTTTGCACTTCGGGGAATTCGGTGATTCTCAGTTTGGCGGCGCCGTATGGGATCAAAGTGATTTCGTCCCCAGGGCCGGACGCCTTAACGGGGCTCGCCGGCAGAGGCCCGGCCGAATTGTCCACCAGTTTCCAGCTCTTCAACAAAACACCGCGCGCGTGCAATTTCACCGGCGTTCCTTCGCGACTGAATGGCTGATTGCCCATCGGCCGCACTTCAATCCGGAACGAGCTCTGCGGATCTTTGGCGTTGACCACCAGCGCGTAATTCCACCGCGTCGACGGCTCTACTTCCCAATCCGCCGTCTCCCCTTTATCGGCCAGCTTCTTCCACTTCTCGCCGATGGCGAGCGAATAAACGAGCGGTCCGCGGTCTACGAAAACGGCGCCCTGCGGGGTGTGCGAAACGATCACCGGCATAGGCAGCCGCATGAAAACGGTGTCTCCCGCGTGCCATTCGCGGGGCAGAGTCAGGAAAACGCCGGGCTGCACGCCGCGCTGCGCCACCCCATTGATCCGTACCACTGCGCCGGAAGTCCAGCGGGGAATACGCAGCTTCAGGGGAAAAGTCACTGGCTGAGAGGGATCGACTTTGATCGAAACTTCGTCGCCAAACGGGTAAATGGTCTCGACGGCCACATGGACCGGCGTTCCGTTCACGGCGGTCCTCACGTCGGCGGGAGCGTAGCCGATGGCCGCGAGGCCGTGGTCGGCGGTGCCCATCCACAGGCTGGCGGCGAACTTGGGCCAACCCTGATGCATGTTGGCGGTGCAGCAGCCGAAATTCGGCTCGAGGCCGAAGAGATTCGACTGCGGGCCGTTGGTCGTCCAGTCGCGCGGCGCGTTCGAAACCAGCACCTGGTTCGGTTGCTGATCGTACTGATGCGCCCACATGTCCTTGCTGAAGGCGCCCGGAAGCGCGTTATAGGCGACCTGTTCCAGGCGGCCGGCCAGTTGCGCGTCGCCGTAAATCTGCACCAACTCTTCGAGCGAGAACATCTCTTCGACCACTGCGCACAGCTCGGTGCCCTGCGACGGATCGTGTCCCGCCAGATGCTCGTCGGCCGCGAAGACGCCGCCGGGCAAGCCGTGATAGCGGTCGAGTTGCTCGATCATGTGGCGCGAAGCTGTACGGTCTTCGGGATTGTCGGAGATGAGCGACCAGAGCGCTTCGGTCTTCATGGCCATCGCGTTGTTGACGCCGTGGCTTGCGAGCCCCGCGTCTTTCTTTGCCACCTTCTCCTTGTAGGGATAGTCGGCGAAGAGGCCCTTCCAGTCGAAGCCCTGTCGGGAAAGCTGGCGCGCCAGATCGAGCAGCTTCGCGCCGCCGTTGCGGTTGTAGAGCCAGACAATAGATAGAGCTTCGTCGCCCCAGCGGTATTGCGCCCATTTCTGCAACGGATTCGCCGCCAGTTGCCGCGCCTGATAATCGAAATATTTTTCGAGCACGGGGATGACGCGCGCATCGCCGGTCACTTCCTGGTACTGCGTGAGAGCCTTCAGCATGACCATGTTCGGCCACCAGTCGGAATTCTTCTCGGGGCCGATGGCGCCGTCGGGCCGCTGGTGTTCGAGCGTCCAATCGATCCACTTGCGCGCCTTGGCGATCAGCACCGGGTCGTCGAGCAGATAAGCCAGCGGAACCAGGCCATCGAGATAATAAGGGCCGCGTTCCCATCCCTCGCCCGAGCCACCAAGCCACGCGGAGTCCGTACCGACGTCGGGCCAGAACTCGTCGAGATGCCCGGACAGGCCGTCGGCCTGAATACGCAATTGTTGTCTGATCCAGCCGGCGGGTTTCACGGAACCGAGCGGCAGGGAGTAGAACACGTTGGGCGCGAGCGGAGCGCGATTCGGCACCGGGCCTTCAGCGAACGCTTTACTGACGACTGCGGCGGCGAAAACGAGGCCGGCAAGGAATTTCACAGCCTCATCATATCCCCGCCAGAGGGGGAAGTGGCGAAGATGCGCCACAATGGAGTGACGCCGGTCGACGTAGTGGGTCAAATCATCGATTTCCTCTTCCCGCGTGTTCGCGACGAGCAAGCGAACATCGCGGCCATCGCCGATCTGCGCGCGCATTGGCGCGACGAGTCGGACGATGAACTGCGCGAGCGCTGCCACCGATCGCAGGATCTTAACGAGGTAATCGCCGTCACCGCCCTGGCCGCCCAGCGCGAACTGGGGCTCGAATTATTCGACGTCCAATTGCACGGCGCGCTGTCTCTGGCGGACGGGCGCATTGCGGAAATGCAGACGGGCGAGGGAAAAACTCTGGCCGCGGTCCCCGCCGTAGTCTGGTTTGCGAAGGAACGCCGCGGCGTCCATGTGATGACCGTCAACGACTACCTCGCCCGGCGCGATGCCGCATGGATGGGCGGGATCTATCGCCGTCTCGGTTTTTCCGTCGGCTGCATTCAACAGGGCATGGCCGCGGCGGATCGCCAACGCGCCTACGCCTGCGACATCATCTACGCGACGGCCAACGAAATCGGCTTCGATTATCTGCGCGATCGACTGGCGCTCACCCTCGGCGAGCAGGTGCACCGGCCCTTTGAAGCGGCGCTGCTCGACGAAGCCGATTCCATCCTCATCGATGAGGCGCGCATTCCGCTGGTGATCGCGGGCGGTGAGGCCGAGGAAGAAAGCCTGGCCATCGGCGCCGACCGCGTGGTCAGGCGCTTTCACAACGGATGGCATTTCTCGATCGAAGAGCATTTCCGCAATGTGGCGCTCACCGATGCGGGAATCCATGCGGTGGAAGCGGCCTTCCGCTGCGGCAATCTGTTCGCCGAAGAGAATCTTGGATTGCTCAGCGCCGTCGAGGACGCACTGCACGCGCATGCCCTGCTGCGCCGCGATGTGGATTACATCGTGAAGGACGGCGTTATCGAATCGGTGGATGAATTCAAGGGCAGGATAGCGCAGGATCGCCGCTGGCCCGCCGGATTGCACACCGCGATCGAGGCGAAGGAAGGCGTGGCGCTGCGCACCCAGGGGCGGATTCTGGGGTCGATCACGCTGCAGAATCTGATGGCGCTCTACCCCCGGCTCTGCGGGATGACGGGAACCGCCGCCACCCAGGCCGACGAATTCAAAAAGTTGTACGGGCTGGAAGTGGACGCGATCCCCACCAACCGGCCCGTCATCCGCATCGACCATCCCGACCTGGTTTTTCGCACCCGGCGGGAGAAAGAGCAAGCGCTGCTCGATGAGATCCGCGGCGTGCATGCCACCGGGCGGCCGGTGCTGATCGGGACGGCGAGCGTGGCGGAATCGGAACGCTTGAGCGCGCTCTTAGGAGAGACGCCGCATCGGGTATTGAATGCCCGGCACGAAGAGCGCGAAGCGGCCCTGATCGCTGGTGCGGGAAAGCGCGGAGCCGTGACTATTTCGACCAACATGGCGGGGCGCGGCACCGATATCGTGCTGGGCGAAGGGGCAGCGGAGCTGGGCGGTCTGCATGTCGTCGGGACCAATCGGCACGAGAGCCGGCGCATCGATTTTCAACTGCGCGGCAGGGCGGGCAGGCAGGGCGATCCGGGAAGTTCGCGCTTCATCGTGTCTCTCGAAGACGACATCATGGTACGGTTCGGCGATGGCCGCGACGAGATCGCAAGGCTGGAGCATACGCCGGAATCGGTGCAGCGCATCGTCGAAGGCAAGAATCTCGAGATCCGCCAGTTTCTGCAGAAATACGAAGGCGCAATCGAGGGGCAGCGGCAGATTGTCCAGCAGCACCGGCAGGCGATCCTGACGTGGGACGGCCCGGAGCTCGAAAGGCTTGTTTCGCTGCGCACCATCGACGATCTTTGGGCCGATCATTTGGCGTGCGTAACGGAGCTGCGCTCGGGGATTCAGTGGGTTTCGTGGGGCGGGCGCGATCCGCTGTTCGAGTTTCTGAAGCAGATCGACAGTATGTTCCGCAACATGATGGACCGGCTCGACGACGAGATCGCGCGGCGTTTGGAAGAGGCGCGAACCAGCGGCACGGATCCACGGCAGCGGGGCGCCACGTGGACTTACCTCACCACCGACAACCCGTTCGGGAGTTTGACGGAGCGGATACGCAAGCGGCTTTTGCGCAAAGTGGGCAGCTGGCTCGCGTAATGTGCGCGTTTTGGCAGCCTGATCGCGTCCTTTCACGCACAGCCTGCTCTGCGGACCCTCAGCGTACACCGCTCCTTCACGGTCGCGGCCCGGAAGTCCGTCCTGAGCCGCGCGCGTAAGCAAGCGTGACGATACGTCAATTTATGCCCCGATCCGGAGTGGCGCTCAACCTGCACACGATCGAGTGAAGGAGTTTCTCATGACTCACCTTCCTTTTGAGGATCGCCGCGAGGCGGGCCGGCTACTGGCGGCCGAACTCGCCCGGCGGGATCTGGGTCACAATGCGGTGGTCCTCGCCCTGACCCGCGGCGGTGTGCCCGTCGGATTCGCCGTGGCGGATCGGTTACATCTCCCTCTGGATATCATCGTGGCGCGTAAGCTGGGCGTTCCCTGGCAACCGGAACTGGCCATGGGCGCCATCGCCGGCAAGACGCGGATTCTGGACGATCGCATGATCCGGGAACTGGGGATCGCCGATGAGGATGTGGAAGCCATCGTCGAGCGGGAACAGGCGGAGATGAAGCGGCGGGAAGAACTCTATCGCGGAGGCAACCCGGCGCTCGGTCTGTCCAGGAAATCGGCCATCCTGGTCGATGACGGGCTGGCCACGGGAAACACCATGGTGGCCGCGGTACGGCACGTGCGCAGCCTGCATCCGGCGCGGGTTATCGTGGCGGTGCCGGTGGGGTCGAAACAAGCCTCGAATCACCTGCGTAAAGAGGCGGATGAGGTAGTGTGTCTGGCGATTCCCGAAATCTTTTACGCGGTGGGCGAATGGTACCGCGACTTCCGGCAAATCAGCGACGCCGAGGTCTGCGACCTGCTGCGCGAGAGCCGTCTCCAGATGAGCAAACATCCGGTGTCCGAACATCCCGTATCCATATGATCCTTTTTGCGTTTCCCGAATTCGAATGCACGGCGGCGGGGTTACGCGTATCGGTGCCCCGGCTCACTGCGGGAAAATTTCGCTCCAACCGCTTCGACAACGGCGAATTGTGGATTCAGCTCGAAACTCCGGTGGCAGGCGAAGATTGCGCGATTCTCGGCTCCTTTACGCCGCCGGACGCGAATATCCTCGCGAACCTGCTGCTCGCCCATACCCTGCGCAAGGAGGGCGCGAAGCGCATTACCGGCATCCTGCCCTACCTGGCTTATTCGCGTCAGGATAAGGACAAACCCCGGGAGAGCCTGGCTGCCGCATGGACCGGCGCCCTGGCCCGTGCGTCCGGTCTCGACCGCGTCATCACCGTCGATGCGCATAGCTCCGAAGACGAGCGCCTTTTCGGGATCCCGCTGATTTCGCTCTCTCCCGCGGCCAGCTTCGCCGCCGCTCTGCACGGGTACCAACTCGCCGGAGCGACCATCATTGCGCCGGATTGGGGAGCTGTGGCCCGCTGCGAAGCGCTCCGGGCCGCTGCCGGTCTGCCCCCGGCGCCGGTTCCCTGGTTCGAGAAGCACCGCGCCCAGGACGGCATACGGCATACCAGCTTTGACGGCGAAGTCGGCACGCAGGCGGTGCTGGTCGACGACATTCTGGATACTGGCGCCACCCTCGTTTCGGCGTGCCAAAGACTCTTGTGTGCTGGTGTGGAGGATATCCAGATCATGGTCACTCACGGTCTCTTCACGGGGACCGAATGGGAGGAGTTGTGGAGTCTGGGGGTGAGCCGGATTTTCCGCGCCGATACCGTCCCCGTGCGCGTCGGCGCCGATCATGCCCGAGACGACGCCCGCATCGTGACGCTCTCGGCGACGCCGCTGCTGGCGGAGGCACTGGCGGATTGAGATAATCAAGCTATCCCGCCCGCCAAGCCCGCCAAATCCCAGCCATCCAGGCTTTCAGAAATTGCCACGGGCGCGTTGCTCGTCTGCGCCACGCTCGCCGCCTATATCCCGGCGCTCCACGGCGGATTGCTCTGGGACGACGATGCCCACCTGACCCGGCCCGATCTCCAATCGCTCCATGGCCTCTGGCGCATCTGGTTTGAACTGGGCGCGACCCAGCAGTATTACCCGCTTCTGCACAGCGCGTTCTGGGTGGAACACCGGCTTTGGGGAGATGCCGTGCTCGGCTACCACCTGACCAACGTTCTGCTGCATGCGGCGGCGGCCTGCCTGGTAGTCATGATCCTGCGGCGTCTGGCGATCCCGGGAGCGTGGCTGGCTGGGGCGATCTTCGCGCTGCATCCTGTTGGCGTGGAAGCCGTGGCGTGGATCTCCGAGCAAAAGAGCACGCTCTCTGCGGTCTTCTATCTCGCCTCCGCGCTGGCTTATCTGCATTTCGACCGGACGCGCCGTGGATCGCAATATTTCCTCGCGCTGGGTTTGTTTGTGCTGGCGCTGTTGAGCAAGACCGTGACGGCGACCTTGCCCGCTGCTCTGCTGCTGGTCTTCTGGTGGCAGCGCGGGCGTCTCGCATGGCGGCGCGACGTCCTGCCATTGCTGCCGTGGTTCGCCGTGGGCGCTTCGACCGGGCTCTTCACCGCCTGGATAGAAAGGAACCTGATCGGCGCGCAAGGTGCGGACTTCGCGCTCACCCCGATCGAGCGCTGCCTGCTGGCTGGCCGCGTGATCTGGTTCGATCTGCTCCACGTCGTCTGGCCGGTGAATCTCATCTTCGTTTATCCGCGCTGGACGGTAAGCGCGGCAGTATGGTGGCAGTACTTGTTTCCCGTTGGGGTGTTCGCGCTGGCGGCCGGTCTGTGGCTGATCTTTCGCAGCCGCGGTCCGCTGGCGGGATTCCTCTTCTTCGCCGGAACGCTGTTTCCCGTGCTCGGGTTTTTCAACGTCTATCCGTTCGTTTATTCTTACGTCGCGGATCATTTCCAATATCTGGCCATCCTGGGAATCATCGTTCCGCTGGCGTCGGGGCTGACGCTCGCGGCGCGGCGGATTTCGGCCGGGAAGCCGCTCGAAATCATGTTGCTCGTGTTGCTCGGTGTTCTCACTTACCGGCAGAGCGGCATGTACCGCGATTCCGCAACGCTCTACCGGGAAACTCTGGCGCGCAATCCGGATTGCTGGCTGGCGCACAACAACCTGGGACACGATCTGCTGGAGGTCCCGGGACAATTGCCCGAAGCCATCGAACATTTTGAAGCGGCACTGCGGCTTCAGCCCAATTATCCGCAGGCTTACAACAACCTCGGAATCGCGCTCATGGAACTGCCGGGACGATTGCCGGAAGCGATCGCCGATTTCCAGACGGCCCTGCGCATCCAGCCCAAATATCCCGAGGCTTACAACAATCTGGGTGTCGCGTTGTCCCGAATCCCCGGCCACCTGCCCGAGGCGATTGCCGATTTCGAGGCGGCGCTGCGCCTTCAGCCCGAATATGCCGAGGCGCAGAACAATCTGGGCATCGCGCTGTCCAGAATCCCCGGCCGCCTGCCCGAGGCCATCGGTCATTTCGAAGCGGCGCTGCGCATCAAGCCCGACGACGCGCGGACGCAGCGTAACCTCGATGCGGCGCGGCGCATGCTGGAGCGTATCAACGCGCGATAATTCGGTTGTGAACCGGGTGCTGTACCGCGTTGCCGCTATCGGCCTCCTGATCGCCTGTGCCACGCGCGCCCAGACGCCGGTGATCTTAATATCAATCGACACGCTGCGCGCCGATCACCTGGGCGCTTACGGCTACACCCGCATCCCGACGCCGCACATCGACGCGCTCGCGCACGGCGGTACCTTATTCACGCAGATCGATGCGCAGATTCCGCTCACGCTGCCCTCGCACGCGTCCCTGCTCACCTCCACCTACCCGTTCGCCGGCCATATCGAAGAAAACGGCGCCATCCTTGCACCCGGAGCGGTCACGCTGGCAACCACGCTGCGGTCGCAGGGCTACCGGACGGGCGCCTTCATCGGCAGCATCGCGCTCGATCGCCGTTACGGCCTCGACCAGGGTTTCGACGTCTACGACAGCCCCTTCGAAGCCGCCGATCCGGCGCTCGGGAATCCCTACGCGCGGCGCACCACACGCGACGCCACGCTGGTCCTGCGCGCGGCCCGGCAATGGCTCGAAGCCAACCGCGACCACCCGGCCTTCGCGTTCATTCATCTCTACGACCTGCACCTGCCCTATCGTCTGCCCGGTTACTCGCCCCTGCAGCCCTCCGTTGCCGGGTATGACGCGGAGCTGCAATATGTGGATGCCGCGCTCGGGCGTTTTCAGGAAGGGCTCGGGCAGAGCGGCCTGTGGGATCGCGCCTTGGTAGTGCTGCTGGCAGATCACGGCGAGAGCCTCGGCGAACATGGCGAATCCGGCCACGGCTATTTCATTTACGAAAGCACCCTGCATGTGCCGCTGATCGTGCATTGGCCCTTGCTCGCCGGATCGCCCGCCAGTGCCCATCCCGACCGTGTGGCGGAGCCAGGCGGATTGATCGACGTGGCGCCGACCCTCCTCGAATTCCTCCACATCCCGGCGCCCACTTCGTTCCAGGGAAAAAGCCTGTTCGCCGGCGCGCGCCCGGTAATCAGCGAGAGCGCCTATGCGCGCGATGTACTGGGATGGGCGGCATTACGCGGTATCCGCTCCGGCGCCATGAAATACATCGAGGCGCCGCAGCCCGAACTTTACGATCTCCCCGCCGATCCGGGCGAAAAGACCAACCTCGATAAGCGGCGTCCGGATGAAGCGCGGCCCCTTAAGCATCGTCTCGAGGAGTTTCTCAAAGTGGACGAATTCCTCGAATCGCAAAAATCGCCTGCGCCCCCGCCGTCGGCCAACATGCAGGCACTGCGTTCATTGGGCTATCTGGCTGGTCCAGCCGCGCAGCCCGGCGGCTCCCGCATCGATCCTAAAGACCGCATCCGCGAATATGAGGCCTACGCGCGCGCCGTCGCACTGATGTATGCCGGACGCGCTGCTGAAGCGGTAAACGCCCTGCGCGCCATCGCCGTCTCCGATCCGCGCAACAACGCCATTCAAACCGATTTGGGTCACGCCTATCTGGACGCCGGCCAACCCGGGAAAGCGCTCGCGGAATGGCAGGCCGTGCTGGCGCGCGATCCCGCCTTCACGCCCGCCTGGGAAGCCGAGGGATTCTACTGGCTGGAGCGGGGTGAATTCACCAAAGCCAAGGCGGCTTTCGAAAAAACTATCGCCCGTTCCCCGCGCGATTACGAAGCCAACCTCGCGCTGTCGGTGGCGGACGAAAAGCTCGGCCTGAAGGCGGAGGCCGAAGCGCACCGGAAAATCGTATGTGCGATCTCGCCTGCTACGCCGGGCTGCGCGCCGACGTGAGTCATATGAAGGAAAGCACCCAATTCCTGACCGTCGACGAATACCGCCGGCTGCCCGTGCGCGACGATGTCATCCAGGAACTGCACTGGGGCCAGGTGGTCACATTGACAAGGCCGAAAATGAAGCATTCGAAGGTGCAGTACCGGCTGGTTGAGCTGTTGCGGCCACTGGTCGCAGGCCGTGGGATTGCCGCTGCCGAGCTTCCTTTTCGCGCGCTCCCCCGCGGCGCCGAAACCAGCCTCTACCGCATGGGCGATTCGGTGCCGCTGGCCCCATTTGGAGCGGAGATCGCAGCGGCCGAGATCTTCTCCTGAGCCGCGTTCCAGCTTCTTCGAACACAGGAGAAGGGCAGGGCGCCTAGCGCCGGCTAGGTCTATGACCGTGTGAAAGAGTTCCTTTTGCAGCCGAACTTGCGGCGTGCTGCCCGGCGGTCGAACTGCCCGTTGATCCTGGTGCGGGCGCGGTTGGTCCGATGGTTCCATGCCCGAGTCTCGCGCTGCATCGTTGCCAGATCCGGGATTCTGCGGGAGCCGAGGCACTGGCGGGAAAACATGCCGATTTCGATTTCGGCCTGATTGAGCCAGTTGCCGTGAGTAGGCGTGTAGTGCACGGTGAATCGGTCCCAGACTTCGCTGCCGATCTCGTGGCCGAGAAGATCGGTCAGCGATTTGCGCCGATGGATGTTGAGGTTATCCATGATCAGGTGGATGGTTCTGGCCGCGGGGTAGCAGAGAGCGAGTTCGAAGGCCACTTTGGCGAACTCGAAGCCGGAGCGGTCCGGCGTGGCGAATGTGAAGTGGCGTCCGGCCTTCGGTTCTACGGCGCAGAAGACGTTGGCGGTGCCCCGGCGCTCATATTCGTTGTCCTGTCGAGCCTCGCGGCCGGGTTTAGCCGGCGAGGCAGGACGGACATCAGCATGCAGAGTGACGGGCTTTTCGTCCAGACAGACCACTGGCTCGTCGGCATCATAAGACCGTTCATAGACTTCCAGAACGTCCTCCATTTTGGCCATATAGTCTTCATTCAGCTCGCCCACGCACCACATTTTTTTCCCGCCACGGCTTGTGAGGTCGTGGCTGAGAAGGAGAATGCGGATGGTTTCCCTGCCCACGCGCGGCACCAGTCGCCGCTTGATGGCTTCTTCGGCCACCAGCCGCACCGTCCACCGGGGGAAACCCTCGGGTGGATCGCTGCAGACCATGGCGATGATGCGCTGTTTCTGACTGTCCTCCAGCAGAGCTTCGGCTCCCGGCCGCTGCTTCTCGTAAAGAGCCCGTTCCAATCCGCCTTCGCAGTAGCGATGGCCGATCTTCCGGATCGCCTGCGCCGTTAGCGGCACCATGCCCGCAATGCGCGGAGCGCTCATGCCTTTAGCGAGCTGCAGAAGCGCCACCGCCCGCAGCACAACCCGCACCTGCCGGACCCCGCCGCTCAGCAGTCTCCGCAATTCCCTTTTGTCTTTGGTTGTGACTTCAATCCGTAATGCCGCACGCGCCATACCTCAAGTGAGCAAAACATTTCCGGATGGAATTGTTTTATTAGAAATTCTTCAGGCGGTCAGAGACCTAGTTGGTTCTTTGAACGTGACTTTGCCGGCCCGTGCGTTCTTCTTCTACTGTCGATTGATCACGTTTGACCCAAAAACAGCCAGCGCAGGACATGCGCCAGAGTGGGCAATAGCCGTCGTACTGATACTGAATCAGGTGGGGCTCCATGGGCACCGTCTCAGGAGGCCCGATATTAACCGCCTCGATCACAGTGCTTACGCAAGTCGGAGTAGAACACTTCGTGACTGGAATTCTCATGTTTTAACCTGCGTTTATTATCCCAGATTTCCAGAACATTTTCGAACGTCGCCGTTTCCCGGCGTTATAGGGAAGAACGAACCGCTAACCATTTATGAAACGCCCACAATGCTTTTGGAAGCGGCCCGCCGCGTCAGTTTATCGGTGGAAATATTGAATGCCTCTGCGAAAAGGAGAGCGAGCAAATGTACCCGGAGTGCACGAAGCTGTCTCAACTCCTCCGTTGAGGCTGATGAAGTGGGCGTACAGTCGAATACAGCCTTAAACGCCGTCGCCGCTCGGAGAGCCTCAGGATCTTCAAAAAGCACCTGTATCAGCGCCAGTAGCGCCGATTGCTCAAGATAGCCCGTGGCAGACTCAACCGATCGCGACAGGGAAAACGTATCTGTGGAAAAGGCGATTTTCGCAAAGCGGTCCGCAACTGCAATCCGTTGCTCACGGAGTCTTTGAGTCTTCCACACGGAATGCTGAAAGCGGGGCGCGAGGAACGCCACAACAACGCCAGCTACTGTCGAAGCGGCAACGGAAGTGGCAACGGTTGGCCAGTCCATCATTAAACACTCGTAAACGACCCCAACGGAGCAGGGAAGCGCCGCGCCCAGCTACAATGCCCGTGGAGGTAACACGCCGGTGAGTCGTGCGCTCAAATGTGACATCGGCGCCTTTGTGGTCGTCTGGTTCGCGTTGATGCTCCACTGGGGAGGAGAGGCCTACGCGTCCGTGACGTGGGATAACGTCTTCCTGCATTGCTTGGGAACGGTTGTTCTAACGGCGCTGGTTTCCGCACTGATGGCGGGTATGCTTTGGTGCGTGTATTGTGTCTTCAAGAGGTTGGCGGGAGGTTGGGGCCGCGTCCTCGTCGTACCCTGGATTGGTATCAGCGCATGGATTTACCCTCACGTTTTAAATCAGGGCTGGCCCGACACAAATCCTGACCCAGAAGGAACGGCGGCAGTTTTTGCAACATTTGAAGGGGCCGGAATCCTGCTATTGGGCGTGGGACTATACTCGCTATTGCTTCGGGGTGCGCGGTCAGCTTTCCACGGTCGCCCGCCCTCCACATGACGAAGAATTATTGAAAGGCGAAACTGATATTCTGGTGCCATGGAAGTGCATCTCACGCCCGAGCAACAGGCTTTCGTGCAGCTTGCCGTTAAGAGCGGTCGTTACCGAAGCGCGGAAGACGCCGTCCGTGATGCCATGATCCGTTGGGAAGAGGACGAACGGATGCGCGCGGAAACAATCGCGGCGCTCGATGAGGCTGAGGCCGATCTCGAGACCGGCCGCTACCGCGATTACTCCGAATCGGATCTGCCGCAGCTCGCACGGGAATTGAAATCCGAAGGCAGGGCGTTTCGCAGCGCTAAACTGCCCGTCTGATGCCCACATATCGGCTCAGCCAGAAGGCGCGCCGTGATTTGGTGGAAATCTGGAGCTATATCGCCCCGGACAGCGAGGAGGCTGCGGACCGGTTCACCGACTTGGTCGTGGGAAGTTTCAAGCTACTTGGACAGAATCCATATCTCGGGCGCAGCCGCGACGATTTGCGCCCCGGCTTCCGCAGTTTCGTGGTTGGGCAGTACGTGGTCATTTACCGCGTAGCGGAGCCCGGCGTGCGCATCCTTCATGTGCTCCACGGCAAGTGCGATTTCCCGAGATTGTTCCGGCAATAGCGGCCCGGGCTATAAAGAGAGCTATAAAGAGAGATCGCGCACGATACACTCTTAAAATGCCTGCCGCGGAACTCACCGAACAATTCGGAATAACCAACGCCCTGACCTTCGAAGACACCCCCGGAGGCTTGGTGCGCGCCGTGATCTCCACGCCCGAAGCCGAGGCCGACGTCTACCTGCAGGGCGCCCACGTAGCCCACTGGACGCCTTGCGGCCACAAGCCCGTTCTGTTCGTCAGCTCAAAGAGCCTTTATGCCCCCGGCAAAGCCATCCGAGGCGGCGTCCCCATCATTTTTCCCTGGTTCGGCAACCGGGAAGGCGGCAAGCCCGGTCCCGCGCACGGCTTTGCCCGCACCATGCTCTGGACCGTCGAGGGCTCCCGGCAACACACCGGCGGCGCCGTCGAAATTACCCTGGCGCTCAAGCCCAACGACGCCACGCGCACGTACGGCTTCGACCACTTCGAACTCCGCTTCCGCGTAACCGTGGGCGCCGCGCTCACCATGGAACTCGAAACCCAAAACCACGCCCCCCTGATTAACGACGCCCCATTGACTTACGAAGAAGCCCTGCACTCGTACTTCGCCGTCGCCGATATCCACCAAACCTCTGTCACGGGACTCGAAGGCACCATTCTCATCGACAAGACGGACCACTTCATCCGCAAGGTGCAGCCCGCCGAACCCGTTCGTGCCACCAAAGAGACGGATCAGGTGCACCTAAACACCACAGCCACCTGCGTGGTCGACGACCCGGTCTGGAAGCGCCGCATCATAGTCGAAAAGACCGGATCGAACAGCACCGTCGTATGGAATCCCTGGATCGCCAAAACCGCCGGCATGGCCGACATGGGACCGGACGAATGGCAGGGGATGATCTGCGTCGAAACCGCCAACGCCGCCGATAACGCGGTTACGCTGGCGGCGGGGGGAAGCCACACCCTGACTACCTTGATTCGGGTCGAGTAGACGCCACCATCCGCTGGCCGCCCACAAACACCGATAACCCCGCCGGGCTAACCGTGAAATGGTCCACATGGTAGCTCAGATGGAACCATTCCGAGACCCGCGCGTCGGGAAATTGCGGCCGCACGAAGTTTTCGATCAGGAAGTCCAGCGCGGCGCCTTCGATCGGCACACCCGAGACTTCGACGCGTTCCACATCCACCCGCGCGCGGCCGTTGCCGGACTGGACGCGCGCGGTCACTACCACCGGGCGCTCACCGGCGAAGAGATTCTGCATCAGCCAACCCGGAGGCTCTCTCGTGGCGGTCTGGCGAAGCTTCAGGAAGTCGATATCGGCGTAACCGGTCACGCGGCCCGCGCCCAGTTCCAGCCGCACATTGCGCACGCCCCGCGGAACCCGTGCGTGGGCCTGATCGCGCGTCCATTGGTTCAGCTCCCCGGGCGTGAAATCGATACGCGACCCGGGGACGGCGCGTCCGGTCTCGATGCGCTCGAATTTACGCTGCGCCGATTCGGATTCGGCGAGCGTTGCGGCGGCAACACCGGCCATCGCCAGCCACAACGCCACGCTCCGAATCGCCCTCACGCTTTTATATACGCGGGGGCTGCCCATCGGGACACAATGGTTTTTGCCAGACACAAATCCTGCCTTACAGGTGCGCGCCGCCACGGAGCGCGACTACCCGGCCATCGCGCGCATTCAGCAGCTTTGTCCGGAAGCCGCGCAGTGGCCTGTGGGCGATTATTCAGGCTACCAAATGCTGCTGGCGCTGTTCGATTCGCTTCCCGCGGGGTTTTGCGCGTGGCGGCAGACTTCTCCTCGGGAGGCCGAGTTGCTGAATTTGGCGGTGGATCCCGCATGGCGGCGGAGGGGCGTGGCGTCGGCGCTTCTCGCCGCGCTCGAAAAGGCCGCCGCGGGCGATATTTTCCTCGAAGTGGCCGAACCGAACGGTCCGGCCGTGGCTCTTTACACCCGGCTCGGATGGGAACAAACCGGGGTGCGCCGCGGGTACTATTGCCGTGGAACTATTAACGCAGTTGTGATGAAAAAACGTTCATGGTAAAGTCCTGGTAGACGGGTGGTAACGCCGCCCGCACTTCAAGATGAAGTGAAGCTACCCACCGGGCCGCTTACCAGGTTCCACGCGGCCAGGCGAGGCAACTCCACTCGAGGAGAGATGCCCAGAATGGAACGGAACACGCAAGAAGAAATCAAAGCGCACCTGATGCAGACGAATGAACATTTTCGCCATCTCATGAGCCAGCATCATCAGTACGATGGGCTGGTCGAAGCACTGGAGAGCAAGCACGTGCTCACGCCGGAAGAAGAGATCGAGGAGCATCGTCTGAAAAAAGTTAAACTCCGCCTGAAGGACCAGATGGAACAGATGGTGAGTGAATACAAGTTTCAACACGCAGCAGGTTGAAATTCATCGGGTGCGCTGGCACCAAACACACAAGGAGCCCGGTCGTTTCCCCAAGCGGCCGGGTTTTTGTTTTTATGAACGACCCCGAGCCGTTTCGTATCCCGGTCACCAGCGTTCTGGATCTTCACTCCGTGCCGCCACGCGATGTGAAGCCGGTCGTCGAGGAATATCTCCTGGAGGCCCGCCGCCTGGGATTGAAGGCGCTGCGCATCGTCCATGGCCGCGGGATCGGCGTGCAGCGCGAGATGGTCCGCGGGGTGCTCTCCAGAACCCCTTTTGTGACGGCGTACCGGGATGCACCGGCGGAAGCGGGAGGTTGGGGCGCAACCGTGGTCGATCTGGATTAGGTGGGGCAGATTTCCGATCTGCCCTCGCTTCTTCCTTTTCGCTGGGCCGCGCGCAAGGCCCGCGCCGCTTCCGGGTGCTTCTCAAAACCTTCGAACCCAAGCAGAAGCAGTTCGGCGAAAAGCGCTTGCAACTCTCCGCTGGCCGCGATCTCGGCTCCCAGCCGTTGCGCGTCCGGCCGGCGCGTGTGCCAGGCCCAGCTCTGCTTGCCCGAGTGCGCATATTCGCGCGCCGTATTCTCGACCAGCGATGCGGCCAGCCGCAGCGCCTCCGGGTCGCGTATGCCGCACTGCCGGAATAATGCCGCCGCCCGATCGATCAGCGGAGTCAGTGCACCGCTGCCCAGCGTGATCGCCGCATCGAACACAACTTCGCAGCCAGCGGCGATCTCCACCGGCTTCATGCGCAGAGTCCGGGCCAGAGCGCGCGCCATGGTCAGGGCCGGGGGAATGCCCTCCACCAACACCCTGCCGGGAATCCCGCACGGCCGCACCGCCGCGACGCTGGCGCCACGAGCTCTGAAACAGGTGGCGGCGCTCCTTGAATCCTCGCAATCGAAAAAAATGAGCGACTTGCCCGCCCAGCGAATCTTCGAATTTTTCAGGAGATCCGTGAGCGTTTCCATCTGCTCGGGGGGAGCGTGAAACAGGATCAGCCGCATGCCGTCCAGTTCGTCCACCGACCGCACCGGCGTTCCCGATTGCAACGTGTTGGCGATACGGCTGGCTACCCGGTAGGAAACCCCAGCAACGGGGCCTAATTTTCCCGATAATCGGCCAATCAGGCTCGCGTTTACCGCGCCCGCGCCGACTAAACCGTATTCACGCTGGTATCCCGATCCCCGCGACATCTTTAATTCGGATTTGTTTGATTCTATCCCGAATTTGCGCCGCTTTCTCGAATTCGAATTTTCGCGCCGCTTCACGCATCCTCCGTTCCAGATCCGCGATGAATTGCTCGCGCTGTTGCGGCGTCAGATCCTCTTCGACCGGATCCGGTTCGGCGGCTACCGTTACGTAGTCGCCCTCCGCGATCTTGACCAGCATCATATCGATCGGCTTGACGATCGACTGCGGCGTAATCCCGTTCTCTTCGTTGTAGCGAAGCTGCGTGATCCGCCGCCGCGTGGTTTCGTCGATGGCGCGCTTCATGCTGTCCGTCATCACGTCCGCGTAGAGAATCGCCTTGCCTTCCAGATGGCGCGCCGCTCGGCCCATAGTCTGGATGAGCGAGCCGCTCGACCGCAGAAAGCCCTCTTTATCCGCATCGAGAATCGCCACCAGGGAAACTTCCGGCAGATCCAGCCCCTCGCGCAGAAGATTGATGCCGATCAGAACGTCGTGTTCGCCCCGCCGCAGGTCGCGCAGAATCTTCATGCGATCGAGCGTACTGACCTCCGAGTGCAGGTAATTGCACTTCACCCCGACCTCCGAGTAATACTCGGCCAGATCCTCGGCCATGCGCTTGGTAAGTGTCGTAACCAGCACCCGCTGGCCCTTCGCCACGCGCTGGCGGATCTGATTCAGCAGATCGTCCACCTGCCCTTTGATGGGACGGATCTCGACCTCGGGGTCAAGCAGTCCGGTGGGCCGGATGATCTGTTCCACCACCACGCCGCCGGATTTTGTAAGCTCGTACGGCCCGGGCGTCGCCGAAACATAGACTACCTGATTGACACGGTGCTCGAACTCTTCGAACGTAAGCGGCCGGTTATCGAGAGCGCTCGGCAGCCGGAAGCCGTGCGCCACCAGAATTTCTTTGCGCGAACGGTCGCCATGATACATGCCGTGTAACTGCGGAATAGTCTGGTGGCTCTCGTCGATATACATGACGGAATCGGCGGGCAGGTAATCGAGCAGCGTGGGCGGCGCTTCTCCGGGAAGCCTGCCCGAAAAGTGGCGCGAATAATTTTCGATCCCATGGCAGTAGCCGATCTCCTTGATCATTTCGAGATCGAACATGGTGCGCTGGTGCAGCCGCTGCGCCTCGATCAGCTTACCCTGCGCTTCGAGTTGCGGACGCCATGCCTCGAGTTCGGCCCGAATGGAATCCATGGCGGCTTCCTTCGTAAGTCGCGACATCACGTAGTGAGTCTTGGGATAGATAGGCAGGCGCTGGTAAGTCTGCTTGACCTGGCCCAGCAGCGGATCGATCTGCGAAAGAGACTCTACTTCGTCTCCGAACATTTCGATGCGATAGGCGTTTTCGTCGTAGGCCGGATAGATTTCGATCACGTCGCCGCGCACCCGGAAGCTGCCGCGTTTGAAGTCGGAATCGTTGCGGTCGTAGAGTATGTCGACCAGCTTGGCGATAATTTCCTTGCGCGTGATGCGCTGGCCTTTTTCGAGCATGAGTAACATGCCGTAGTAAGCTTCGGGCGAACCCAGGCCATAGATACAACTGACGCTCGCCACAATCACACAGTCGCGCCGTTCGAATAACGATCGGGTGGCCGAGAGGCGAAGCCGATCCAGCTCGTCGTTGATGGTAGCTTCTTTCTCGATATATACGTCGCTCGATGCGATGTAAGCTTCCGGCTGATAGTAATCGTAGTAACTGACGAAGTACTCGACCGCATTCGAGGGGAAGAACGATTTGAATTCATGATAGAGCTGCGCCGCGAGGGTCTTGTTATGGGCGAGAACCAGCGCAGGGCGTCCGCTCTTCTCGATGAGCTTGGCCATTGTGAAGGTCTTGCCCGAGCCGGTGACGCCGAGCAGTACCTGGTGCTTTTCGCCCGCCGCGAGGCCCGAGGAGAGTTCGGCAATGGCGGTTTTCTGGTCGCCTTTGGGGCTGTAGGAAACGGCCAGATGGAAGGACATCTTCTTTACATTGTAATAAGAACAACAATGTCTGCCCACGCGCTGCCGTTCTTCACACCCGAGGAATATCTGGAGATGGAACGCGCCGCCGAAACTAAGAGCGAATACTATGACGGGCAGATATTCGCCATGTCCAGTGGCCCGTTCACGCACTCGGCGATCGGCGCCGGAATCATCGCGGCGTTGATTCCGGCTTTGCGCGGGAAGAAATGCGAGGTCGCGACCTCCGATCTTAAGGTTCGCATTGCCCAGGTTGGTCCCTTCGTGTATCCGGACGCGATTGTCTACTGTGGTGAGCCCGAATTGCCGGACGGTCCTTCGAAAACTTGGCGCTCTAAACCACTGAATCTGATGGACAACGACAAATCGATCAGGTCTTTTTTGAGCGTTTGATGAGGTGAATGCACTCCCTGATTCCGAAGTGCCGACAGCGTTCGCAGCAGCCGGGTGGCATGGGTTCCCTCGGCCCGCTTCGGGGGCGCCCGACGGGTCGGTTGAGCGCGATCTCGGAGGTTATGCG
>JBEKAQ010000042.1:0-41610 GCA_050015835.1 Bryobacteraceae bacterium
CGCACAGATATGGACCTGATTTTTGCGAATCCGGACGGCACGCCTCTCGCCCCTCTTTAAGCGACTGAAGATCCCGAAGCCAAAAGGTACCGCCCTTCATCTACTGTGACATTCCATGGTTCACACCTGCTTGCCCAGCCTTCAGTTGTGGGGGGCGCATTCAGTGGTGTGATTGCGCGGCTGGAAGAGCAGATGGCGGCAATCGACCGTGCCTTGTCGGCTCTGCGCGATGTGGAAGGTACCGCTGCACGGAGCGCTCCGGCAGCGGCGGTTTCGGAACGTCCGGAGGAGCAACGACCGGCGAAGAAGAAGCGCAAAAGGCGTCTTTCACCCGAAGGGCGGGCACGCCTGGTCGCTGCGGTGAAGAAGCGATGGGCCGGCGGGGAGAGAACATCACTCGAAAATGGCGGCCAAACGGGCTTTTCCAAAAGCAAGAACGTTATGAATAGCGCCCAGTGCCCCCTCACTGGCCGGCAAGGTAAATGTTGAATAAGTTGCTGATGGCGGCCGCTCCGGAAGTCTCCTGCACCACCAGGGGCAGTTGTGGCTGTGTGGATGAGGTCTGGCTGCCGAAATCGCTGGCGTTGAAAACGAGCTGGCTCAGCCCCGCCACCGAACCCTGCGCGGGCCCGCCCGAGAGCGCGGGGTAATAGTTGTAGGCGATGCAAACCGGCGGAATACCTCCGAGGCTGGAGGCGCAAGTCCCTTGCAGTTCGAGCGGCAGCGTGTCCACGGGAAGTGGCGGCTCCACCAGCGCGCCATCAGCCTGCGGCGGACTGATCGGTCCCAAGCCGGTGGCGAAGATGGTCACGGTGGAACCGGGCGCCGCCGGGTTGGCCGCCGAGTTGACCGTTCCATCCTGATTCAGCGCTGCCGCGTGCGTGCCATCGGCGGTAAAGACTCCCGGCGCAGCCTCGACCACCGCCGAGCTCAGGCAATTGGTCTCGACGGTGTTGTAGGTCACGCAAATCTCGGTGGTGGGCCCTGCCACGGACCACGGCACCACGGTGTTGATCTGACCGTCCTGCACCCACAAGAGCGGCGCCGGCTTGCCGTCGAAGGTCACCGTCACGCCGCCGGCTTGAGTCGGGTAGGGCGTTTGCGGCGTCGCGCCTGTCTCGATTCCCTGTTGCGGTCCGAGCCCGCTGCCGAGCAGTTCCACCAGTTCACCCGGCGCGATCGGCCCGGTGGCCATGGTGGCCGCGCTGCCGACGCACGCCAGGGGAATGGTCTGCGCGTTCGGGTTCGGGGAGAGCCGAAAGAGCGCGTTCGAGGTACCGTTGCCGCCCTCAGGGAGTTCCGGAAACGGGCCGATTTGCGTTGGCGGCATCGTTCCGTCGGTGGGATTCAGGACATATACGGAGGAATCGGGGCCGACGGTGATCGTCCCGTTATAGAAACCTCCGTACTCGCCGCCGGGAATGTAAGTGGTCTGTAAGACCGAGCCATCGGGAGCAAACACGCTCAGCCACGTGGTTCCGCATGGCGCCAGAGAGTTCGTCACCAGGTGAGTATAGGAGCCGCTGTAGCCGACCGTATACGTATTTCCAGCCGTGCCCAGCGCCATTGCGGCCGTTCCGGGGCTGCTGAGAGTGAAGACCGGGGCACCTGACGCGTCCACTCGCTCCAGAAGCGGCGCAGTGGTAGAACACCTCCAAAAATGAGAATGCATTGGTGGTCCGGCGATGGAAAGGCCCCAGCGTGCAGCCAGGCTGGCACAAGCACGTCAACGATGGATTTGATCGCCGTCACATGCGAGAAGTGCCTGAGGATCGCGCACAAACGAAGAAAAAGAGCCAGTCCTTTGACCTTCGCGTCGGCTCCTTAGGTAAAGCGTTTTCGAGGCATCGGCTGAGTTATCGCGGCATCGAATCTTGCCCCGAGCGCGTCGAACGCCTTAGTCGGGCCGTTCCACGCCAGTTGGTCCACATTGTCAAACAGCGGGATGTCGGTGCGGAGCGTGGCCAGCCTTCGAAACAACAACGCATGGTCTCGTTCCTGAACAAGAGTGGATGCGAGGGCACTCGCGTTGGCGGCGTTGACGCGCCATTCGCGCCAGTCTGCCGGGATCGATTCAATATGGGTGAACTTCGCGAGCACAGCGGCTGTTGACTTCGCTCTCCAGCCCGGCAGGCCCGGATACCCGTCCGCAGTGTCGCCCGCGAGCGCAAGGTAGTCGGGGATCGACGCTGGCGAAACGCCGAATTTTCGGACCACGCCCGTCTCGTCGAGAATGACGCGCGTCCTCCGATTCAGTTGCACAATGCGCGTGCCGCGCACGCACTGAGCGAGATCCTTGTCCGGTGTGCAGATGACTACACGTTCGACACGCGGGTCGCGAGCCGCCTTTGTCGCCGCCGCGGCAAGGGCGTCGTCGGCCTCAAACTCGATCATCGGCCAGACCACAAGGCCGGCGGCCGAAAGGGTCTCTTCCAACAGGAAGAACTGATCGAGGAGCTCCCGTTCGATGCCTTCGCCGGTCTTGTATCCCGGCCACAATCGATTGCGGAACGATTCGATCACATGGTCGGTCGCGACAGCAATGTGTGTGGCGCCTTCGCGGATCATGCCCAGCAAAGATGCGAGCACGCCTCGGACAGCCGCGACCTCGCAGCCTTCGCGATCCCGTGCTGACGGGAGCGCGTAATAGTGCCGGAACAGCTCGTAGGTGCCATCAACCAGATGGATCTGCAGGGCGCGTGCCTCTTCACAAAGTTACCGAACGCCACTCGTCGCCATCAACCGGAACGTCGGACTCGTCGCATGATGCGGTCGGGAGGGTTACCGGCGGCGCCGGTTCCAGGCGCGTGAATACGCATCATCCGATTGAAAACATCGACGACGAAAAATGTTTCCACGATTCTGTATACTCTTGTCATGGCTCAAAAGGCAATGACTCAAACTCAAATCGTAAAAGCAATGGCCGAGGCGTGTGAAATCCCGAATGCCAAGGCGCGCGAGGTGCTGACCTTCCTGTCCGATACGGCTATCAAAGAGGTCAAAAAGAACGGCCTGTTTGTCGTGCCTGGCCTCGGTCGTCTGGTCAGAGTGGAACGGAAAGCGCGCATGGGCAGGAATCCGGCGACCGGCGAAGCAATCAAGATTGCGGCAAAGAAGGTCGTCAAATTCCGGATCGCTAAGAGCGCCAAAGACGCGATTGTGCCGCCGAAGGTGAAGAAATAATCAATGACAGACAGCTTCACCGGCATCATCGATCAACTGGAGCGGCAGAAAGCGGCCATCGATCGAGCCCTCGCGGCGCTGCGGGAGATTGACGCGCCAGCCACGGCAGCGCAGGGCGGGCCGACCGCCGCACCGGCAGGGCCAATTGGCAAGCGTAAGAAATTCAGTGCAGGCGCCCGAAGGAAGATGGCGCTGGCGCAAAAAGCGCGATGGGCCAAAATCAAGAGTGAGATCGAGTCGCCGCCACCACCCGCGCCGGAAGCGCCGAGGGCAAAGCGCCGAATCAGCGCCGAGGGTATGAAGCGGATCATCGCCGCCACGAAGAAGCGCTGGCGTTTGCAGAAGGCGGCTGCGAAGGCGGCCGTGGGAAAGAAGGTCGCCCCCAAAACCGTCGCGGCAAAGAAGGTGCCCGTAAAATTTCCATCAGCAAAGGCCGCGAAGAAGGTTGCGCCGGGCAGGAAGGCGGTGGTAAAGAAGTCGGCACCGGCTGCCGCAAAAGCTCTCATAGCGAATCTGGCGCAGACTGCCGGGTTAGGGTGAGCAATGTCTCCGAATGCGTGGCCGCGCGGTTGAGATCGGAACAAACCCAAAAAGGGAAAACGCTATAAAATAACTGGAGCGCAAGCTGGGACAAATGACTACGGCGCAACAGCGTCGCGCGGAGACGGCTTCGAAGCGATACGCTCTGCTCGTCGTTGATATTATCGAGCGCGTCCCCAAGCTCAACACATGATGGTGTCTTGTTCAGGTAGGCCAGGAGTGCTTCAGGCCCCAGGTCGGGCAGCGTCTTGCGGTGTGGAATCCTCCAAGCGCGGATATTGCAGCCGAGTTCTTTTCCAACAAGTCCAATTGCGAACAAGATCTCCTTCATGAATGTTAGTCCCTCTCAATTCAATAAAACATCCGGCTTGGCTGGGCCGTCGGCGCGGTGGCGCCCACGTGCGCGAACGCGGGCCAGTCCTGGAAAGCCGAACTGCCGACAGCGTGGTTTGGTGTTTTATTGAGGAGCGTGGCTCGCGCGTTGCGCGTCACAGCGCAAAGCCCGTAACTCTATGAAAACATGGCAGCGCTAACGGGAATCGAACCCGAGGCCTGCCAGTTTACTTCAGTCCAGTTGGGTCTAAGTGGTTGTGTTTTCAGTACGGCTGGTATTCCGGGATGCTCCGAAACACCCCCACGAACCGCCGACGTCACAGCGCGGTCCACAGTGCAGTAGTGGGCCGAGGGGCGCGGGCGAGGCCGCCGCGCTCGGCCGATGTGGCCAATGCGGCTTCCGGGCGCTGGGCCTGCGGAGCAGGTAGAATCAAGAGAAGAAATGCCTGAGGTAACCCGATTCTTTGGGATTGTGGTTCGGATGTACTTTAGTGACCATAGCCCGGCGCATTTCCACGCCGAATATGGCGAATACGAGGCTCTCGTTGAGATAGAGACGCTCGCCATCCTCAGGGGAGAACTGCCGAGAAGAGCCATGGCGTTGGTACTCGAATGGGCAGCCCTGCACCGCCAGGAACTGAGAGCCGACTGGGAACGGGCTCGTGGTGGAACGCCTTTGGAGTCCATCGCACCACTGGATTAAGGAGAAGGAGAAATGAAATTGGTTCGCATACGGGAAGCCAAGCCCCTGGGCAACTACCGCGTACAGCTCACCTTGACCGACGGTCGCGTAGTCGAGAGAGACCTCAGACCAATGTTGGTGGGCCCGGTCTTCTCTGAGATTCGGAACGACGAAGTGCGATTTATGGAGTTGCGCGCGGAAGGTGGCACACTAGTTTGGCCCAACGGCGCCGACCTGTGCCCCGATGCCCTGATCTGGGATGGCTTGCCGCCAGCCGAAGCCGCTGCGGACGCAGCGTGAGATTGCAGGAGAATCCAACGATGAAGAAGGCCGCTGCTGCGAAGAAAGCATCCTCCCTGCAATCCAGAACCCGGAGGAGGCGGTCTTCAGGGTCGAGGGCGACTGAACTTTCAGGATCGGGTGAGCATTCGTAAGCAGAACGCCCGTAAGTTGCAGAATTATTTGGTAGCGCTAACGGGAATCGAACCCGTATTTAAGCCTTGAGAGGGCTCCGTCCTAACCGTTAGACGATAGCGCCAAAACGCGAAAGCGCGAGCGGGACGGTTCCCTGCCCGCGCTTTTCACACAATAGCACGTCAGATTGGGGGAAGTAAGCGTTCTTACGCCGCCTCGCGCTCAACCACCAGCGGACTTTCAATCCGCGCAACCTTAACGCCCGATGCCAGCCCGACGAACTTCATCACCCTGAGCAGCAGCCACGACGGATCGAACTCGTACCACGCCAGACCATGCCGCGCCGAAGTCGGATGCGCATGGTGATTGTTGTGCCAGCCCTCGCCGAACGTGAACATCGCCACCCACCAGTTATTCCGCGAATCGTCCCTCGTCGCAAACCGGCGCCGCCCCCACATATGGGAAGCCGAGTTCACGGCCCAGGTCGCATGCAGGCCGAAGGTCACACGCAGGAAAATTCCCCAGAACACCATCGGAAACCCGCCGAATGCATACAGAATCGCCGCCAGCACGACCATCGGAACCCAGTGGTAATCGTTGAGCCACATGTAGAAGCGGTGCTTCGCCAGATCCGGCGCATACCGCGACATCAGCTTGGTATTGTTGTGGTTCACATCGCCAAACACCATCCAGAGAACGTGCGACCACCATGCGCCATCGCGCGGCGAATGCGGATCGCCCGGCTGATCCGATTTCTGATGATGCAGCCGGTGCGTCGCTACCCAGAAAAGCGGCCCGCCTTCGAGGTTCAGGGTGCCGAAAATGGCGAACGTATATTCGAGCCACAGCGGAATCCGGTACGACCGGTGGGTATGCAGCCGGTGATACCCCAGGCTGATTCCCAGTCCCGTCGCCATCCAGTAAAGGAATATCGTCGCGGCGAATACCTTCCAGCTGAACATGAAGAGCGCGGCGATCGCCCCCACATGAAATAAAGCAAAAACAAGGGTCGTCGACCAGTTAAGTTTTCTGCGCGCCGGGAGGACGATTTCCTCCGCCCGCCGGGTTAATGTTGGCATCCAACTCCACGCTAGCAGGGATCGGATTGGTGCTTTGTAAGACTTCTGTCGTTTAGGTTTTGTACCCATCTGCGGTTAGGCTCCCGTCCGAACAGAACGTGAGACTGAGACTTTTCATCATCCCCGCCCTGATGGTTTCCGCCCTGTGTGCGCAAGGCCCCGGTGGATTTTATGGCCGCAGAGGACAAGGCCCCGGCACACCGGGCACACCCCCGGCGCCCCCGACACCCGAGCAGGCCGCCAACCAGGAAGTGAATATGATCGTCAGGGCCCTGAACCTGAACACCACGGACGCCACGGCGCTGCGGACGGATCTGGCCTGCGCATCGGGTGCCACAACCGTAACCGCCTCCACACCCTGCGCATTGACCGTGGAGCAGTACGTCCTGCAGACCAATGCGGCCGCCATTCAAACGAACTGGACCAACCTGATTGCCAGCCTGTCCGACTCGAGCGCGGTCACCGCGATCAATGCCGCCGAACTTTCCGATCTTCAGGCGCGCGTGGCGGCGGCCGGCGCGGTTCTGGCGGAACTCACCAATTTGAAAATTACCCTGACCTCGACGCAGCAGACCAATCTGATCACGATACTGGTCCGCGACGGAGGCGGCGGTTTCCGCCGATAGACGCAAGGCAGCGGCCTGCTCTCCTCATCCGCGCCTTCCTGAAGTAAACTGACCTGAATCGGGCGCATGCCACTCTCTCCCGGAGACCGCCTCGGCCCGTGCCAGATCCTCTCGCCCTTGGCGCGAGCGGCATAGGGAACGTGCGCAAGGCGCGCGAAACCCGGGAAATCAATCCCCGGGGCGCGCTTCGGCCGCCGCCGGAGCCAGCGCGATCACTGCCCACGACGTCGCCGCCGACGAGATGAACTGGCTGCGCCCGTGCGGGGAACCCGGTCTCCCGATACGGCTGGAACGCCAAAGTCCGCGACTGCACAAACCAGTATCCGTCCGGCAACTGTGTCCTCAGCAGGTAAACCACGCCGTGCCGGTAAACCGCGTCCGTAGGCTTCACCCCCGCCGCTTCGAGCGCGTAAAGCCCATTCCGGTGGCGTAGGCATTGCTCCCGAGCGTCGGCAGCGGCCCCGCGTCGAGCAGGATGCGCAGGCACTCGACGGGCGCTGTCGGTCCTGTTCGCCCGTGGCCGCCGCCAGCATTAATTGGAACGGCAAAGAGAGGGTAGCGCGTCTCAAATTCCTCCTGGTACGACAATCCTCCTGGTCCAACCTGACCTGGAATCTGGCTCCGCTTTTTGGTGATCGTACCTCAATCCGCAGGCCGGGGCGCGCGCTTCAGATAGCGGCCGAAACGCTCTCTTCCGCTTCCCGCGTGGCTTGATTCACGATATGCCGGAACCCGGAGAAGAATCCGCGCGCCGCCTCGGAGTCGACCGCGACCGAGAACAGGTTGCCCTGGGCGTAGTCGCATCCCGCACCGACCAGCATCCGAAGCTGCTCGGGGGTTTCCACGCCCTCCGCCAGAACCGTCATCCCCAGCGTGCGGGCCAGCAGCGCGATGGTGCCCACAATCTCGGCGTTCTCCTGGCGGAGCCCCATCTCCTGCACAAAGCTCTTATCGATCTTCAGACCGTCGAACGGAAGGCGGCGCAGATAGCTGAGCGACGAGTAGCCGGTGCCGAAATCGTCGAGCTGCAGCCCGATCCTGTGGTCGCGCAGCCGATTCAGGAGCACCACGGCGTTGTCGACGTTCTCCATCAGGACCCCTTCGGTTACCTCGAGGCTCAGCCGCTCGGGAGGCAACCCCGTTTCCTCCAGTATGCCGATAATGCGTTCGAACAGATCGGGCTGATTGAACTGACGGCACGACAGATTCACGCTGACGCGCACGCCCGGAGCCACATTCAGTTCGCGCAGCCAGACCGCCATTTGCCGGCATGCCTTGCGGAGTACGCATTCCCCCAATTGCAGGATCAGGCCCGTTTCCTCGGCCAGCGGAATAAAGTCGATGGGTCCGACCAGACCGCGCTGCGGATGCATCCAGCGCACCAGCGCCTCCAGTTCGATCAGCATCCCCGTCTCCATGCAGACTTTGGGCTGGTAGTAGACCACCAGTTCGTCGCGCTCGATGGCGGTTCTGAGATCGGTCTCGAGGCGCAGCCGCTCCACCGCATCCAGACGCATCGACGGAACGAAAACCTCATAGCGCTGCCGGCCGCGGGATTTTGCGTAATACATGGCGGTATCGGCGTCGAGCAGCAAAGTCTCGGGGGTTAAGTCGCTCTGCCCGATCCTTACCCCGATGCTGGCGGAAACGAACAGGTGGTGCCCGTCCACGTTGAACGCGGGCGTTATCCTTTCGCGAATGCGATTCGCCAGCGCGATTGCGGTGTCGGCGTGGGTCATGCCGCCGATCAGCACCACGAACTCGTCGCCACCCACGCGCGCCACCAGGGTTTGCGCGTCTCCGAAAGGCGGTTCGGCCACGCAGGCCAGCAGACGATTGGCGATGCGCAGCAGCAGACGGTCGCCGCAGAGATGGCCCAGACTGTCGTTAACCACCTTGAAGCGGTCGAGATCCAGAAACAGCACCGCGAATCGCGATTGGGGATTCGTCTGCGCCTGATCGATGGCAAATTGAAGCTTTTCGTCAAGCAGCAGCCGGCTGGCGAGGCCGGTGAGAGGATCTGCCGCCTTGCTTTCCGTAATGTCCGTTTGCGATCCCGCCAGGCGCGTCGCCACGCCGTGCGCATCCACTACCGCCACGCCGCGGCTGAGCATCCAGTGGTAGCTTCCGTCGTTGTGCAGAATCCGGTATTCGCTCTGGAAATGGTTGGTTTTCCCCGCGCAATGCTGCGCGATTTCGGATTCGACACGAGCCCGGTCGGCGGGATATAAGCGCCCGATCCACTCCTCCGGGCTGTTGCCGATCGCCTTGGCGTCGAAGCCCAGCATGGCTTTCCACCTTTCGGAGTAGAAAATCAGACCGGCACGCAGATCCCAGTCCCACAGGCCGTCTTTCGATCCGCGGGCCGCCAGCGCGTAGCGCTCCTCGCTGATGCGCAGCGCATCCTCGGCCGCCTTGCGCAATTGCCGATGCAACCGCTCCTCATCGGTTCGCGCGCGGGCGACATGCAGCAGGAAATGCGCCGCGCTGATTGCCGTGATGATCAGGATGGTGGCCACGATGCTCCAGGAGAGCCATGCCAGCCGCGGCGGTCTCAGGGAATCGGCGGCCGTTTCGACCATGGCCCACTGGCGTCCGCCCACGTCGAAGCGCACGATGTGTCTGAAGTCGCCTTCCTCGAGCGCCTGGGCTTCCGACTGGTAGCGCGACACGGGCGCTCCGCCGGTCTTCTGATGCCGGTAAAGGAAGCGCTTTCCGAGCGCGGCGCTCAGGTCGTAAAACTCGATGTCGATGGGCTCCGGCCTGGGTCCGCGCAACCCTTTCTCGATGACCTCGCCCATTTGAAAGAGGCCGAGAGCGTAGCCTCTGAGCCGCAAGTGTTCGGGAGGCCCCTCGAAGACCGGCAGGTACAGGGGCATCGCGAAGCGGCCTTTTGCGGTCTCGGACAGGGGCAACTTCGTAGCCGGCGGCACCCATTTCAAACTCAGAGTCCAGGGATTATTCCGCGTCAGCTCCTCGGCAAAGCGTTCGAAATCCGGGCCGGGGACATTGGGCGTAACGTTGATGTATGCGCGCAACGCATCGAGTGTCGCCAGATCCGATTCGATGGCCCGCCGCACATCGTACTCCGAGGATGCGGCGGCCAGATGGAACTCGTCGATCGCGCTGCGAATTTCCTGGCTGCGGACTACCCGGAAGCTGAGTATCGAGATACATATCCCGACGAGAAAGATAAAAGTTACGGACCTGTCCCATAGGACCCGCCGGGAGACGCCGGTGTCAAGCTCAACGGGCTCCCTGTCTTTTCGGGCTCGCTTAGTCCTTACAGTTTCCAGCAGCACTTTTTGGGAAGAGTACCTTGATTTTATACCCGGAGGCGGCAGGGAAGCTATTGACGAGCGCGTATTTTGCGCGGGTTGCCGCTTTACACGCCCCTCTGCTTCGCGGGTACCCGCTAACCATTGATAGTCTGGACGCATTGGCCGCCCTCCCGATACCATTCAGCTAGCTCACCCACCGCATCGCGGTCCGGAGTTCTGAATGCCTTTCGCCGATATACCGATCGGGACGATACAGCCAAACCGGAATCATCGGTCAGGCCGGAAAGTATTCCGATGCTGACAACGAACCTGCTGATCGGCTTGCTGGTACTCCTTCTGCACGAGGCCGCACACCTGGCCACGGCGCTCTCGCTCGGTATCAACGTGAAGCGAATCGGCGTGTCGTGGAAGGGGATGTACATTGTTCGCGATCCAGGACCGCCGCTGGCGAATATGCTGACCACTCTGGCCGGACCCTTTCTGAACCTGTTGCTTGCGGTCATGTGGCCCACGCGTCATGAGTTCGCTTTCATGAACATGATATTCGGCCTTACTAACCTGTTCCCCTTTGGCGGCTCCGATGGGCAGCGCGCCTTAACTTTGCTGGCCAGGGAATTTCGCCAGCGGGTAATTCACTAATCCCGGACGAGTTCGGCTACGCGCCCTCCGCGCATCCGTCGAAAATGAAAGAGCGCAATCGAAATCAGGCCGAACCCTGCCAGGGCGAAAGTGCCGGGTTCCGGGATGAGGACCGCGATGGAGTACGGGTCGTCAATACTACCCGCGGCCACGTAAACACCCGCAGTCGCGTCAAAAGTTCCATTACTCGAAACGGAAAAGACGTCGGCGCCGCCGGTGCCGCCCCCGAAGCTGTCATAAATCATATAGAGATTGCTGGACACCGGATCAAAGGCAAGTCCCGTCGGCGCATTCGTATTGCCCGGCATGTTATAAACCGTACTGGCGCTCCCGGTTGGGCTGATCTCCACGATCCCGCCTCCCGCCCCTCCGGATCCCTGGAAACTGACAAAGAGATCGCCGGCGTTATCGAATGCCATGCCATAGTAGGTGCTGCCCGGCAGACCGGTCGCATACACCCCGAGAGAGCCGAGGGTGGGACTGTATTCGTTGATGTCGTGCGAACTGTCGTCGGCTTCGAACACGTCGCCCGCCCCATTGACAACCAGCGAGTCGACCGCCAGACCGGAGGCCGAGGTATTCAGTTGTGAGCCATTTGTCCCCAGCTCCACGAGCTCATTGTCGTTTTCGCTCGTATATATATTCCCGGCAGCGCTGACCGCGAGGCCGACGGGCGTGGAGACGGCGGCAAAGGGAGTGGGAACGCCCGCCAGCGTATATTCAAAGATCTCGTTGGCATTGATTGCCGCCACAAAGAGAACAGGTGAGGGGTTGTTATAGCTGAAGGCCAAGCCCGTGACCTGCCCGTTATATGCGGCAAAGGCATTCTGTAGTGTGGAGCCTGGCGGATTGGTTAACGGAATGTAGTTATAAATATCGAGGCCGTCGTCTATAAAAACCTGAGAAGCCCAGGCCCCGGTTGAAAAAATCAAGATGGCCAATAGTACGGCCGCCAGAGACTTGGTTATTGCAATAGTGCGGTTCATGCAAACTGATTGTCCTACGGATGAGCCGGTTTTACATCAGAATTCGTTAAGCGCTAACTCAAATCGGTTCCGGTACTTAGGATTTAGTACAGGACTCTCAGTATTCCCGGTACTCCACTCTCCCCGCACATTGCCGCGCAGCCGTGAATGCTATTGCGCCGCCAGCCTCAGGACCTGGGAAGCGATGCTGGTAAATGCGGTTTGCAACTCCGCCTGGGTCGGCGCTAAGATGTACGCCCCGGCAGGCTGGCTGCTGTTATAAGATCCGGAGGTCGGATCGTTGGCGACGAGATACATCAGTACGGGATCCGGCTGCTTGGTCGGGTTTCCCCCCAGGCCGATCACGAAGATGGTCGCAGGCAGCGCCGCACTTCGAATGCGGTTCGCCGCGTCATTCAGCGCATTCGACGCGGCCGCGTTTATGCTGGAACCGAGGAAGCTGGTCAGTGTCACGGGGGGATACTGCGGGACCGTCCCCGTGCCATTCGTCGAGTTGCCGTAATAGTCCACTGACGGCATAGAACTCAGGACACCTATTGGATTCCCGGGGGGGGCTGAAATGTTGCAGCCTGCGGCTGCCCGAGCTTCGGGCGCATCGTTGACTGAAACCGCAGTATAGTCCGAAAGGCCATAGCGTGCACCGAAAGCCGCATACGAGTTGGTAAAAAGTAGCCCGTTCAGCGGGTTTGCCGTTGTACTGCAGGTCGTCGTCCCCGCCGTTACCAGTCCGGCGAAATTACCCGTGAAGGCGGTGGGATCGCCGTCGGTGAAAAGAACGATCACATTGAGAGACCCCGGCTGATTGTAGCTCTGGATCTGCGCGTACGCCACGGACAATGCCGCCGCCGGGTTGCTTGCGCCATTGTAGGCAAAAGTGGGCTGGGCGATGGCCTGCAGGCTGTTGATGTCGTTCGGAACGTTTGACTGAAAATCCAGATTGGGCAGCGGATCGGCGAGGTACGGAGCGCCGACAAAGCCAACCAGTCCGATATTATCCGAGTTATTGACAAACATGTTCACGAATTGGTTCGCGTCGGCCTGCAGGGCGCCGATGGGGTTCGAGTTAAAGGGATTGGGGGCCATGCCGGCGGAGTGGTCGAGTACCAGCATGATGTTCACGTTGCGGCGCTGCGCCGTAGCCGACACTGTGAAGGTAGGCCATCTGGCGGCGGGAATCACCATCCCAATCAGCATGAGCGGCAAAGTGGCGGTTACCGAACCGCTCACGCTGATCGTCTTCGAGGCGTTCTGGGAGACGTTGAACGATGGCGCAATCATCGCCATGTTCGCGGGCATGCCCGCGATGTTGGCATTGAATGTGTTCGTCGCACCCATCGCGGCGGAAGCTTGCTGTTGGGCGAAGTTCTGCCCCAGGCTCACTGACCGGTTGCCTGCCAGCACGGCCGCATTCAGAGCATTAACGATCTGGTTGCGCATCATATACACATGCGTTCCATCGATAGCCAGGCCAACCATAGGGATAAGAGCCAAAAGGAAAAGCGTCGCCAGCAGGAGCGCCGATCCGTTCCGTTTGTCTTTCCTTTGCGTCAGAGGTGTCTTCGCGGAAAGTATGTGCATCAGAATATAGCCTTCTGGTAAATTCCGGTACTGGTGCCGGCGGGAGCAAGCGCCCAGGCGAACTGCGGATTGTTGTAATACGACTCGGCAACATAGGCGGTCTGTCCCACCACTGTCATGGGCATCAGGGCCGTAAATGCGGCGGTTACCGCCCCTCCAGCGCAATACTGGCTGGTACCCGTGTATCCGGCCGAACCGATCACGGTGGTGATCTGATTGGAGCAGACTAAACCGTTACTCGTATACTGGACCTCCGAAAGGATGACGACGCCGCTGCCTGTACTGCTGGTCTGCAGGGTGCCCGCCATGGCCCGCAGCATGGACACATTGGTCGGGTTTGTAAAGTCCCAGCCGGCCGAGAACATCTGTCCGGCGCTCGCGGTCAGATTCTCCACCTGCATCGCCGTAACCATGTTCATGCCGACCGTGGCCAATCCGGCCAGCATGGGAAGAAAGATGAAGGTGCCGACGAGAGTAAATTCGATGAGCGCGCTGCCTCGTCTGCGTTGTTGCGGCCGCCGCGTATTTTGCCCTGGACTTCTCATATACTACGGCTGCCTCAGGTAATCGGCGGAGCCGTCAACACACTGGCGGCAGTGGCGCTGAGGTTAATGGTGGCTCCGGAGCGGAACAAAGGCGCCAAAGGCGTGAACGGGTACGTAGCGTTGACTTCCACCACGTTGCCAGTCTGATTGGGAATCGCGACGACGCCCATCTGCTGTGGCGCCATGGCGGGCGTGTAAAAACTTACCGTTATATTCTGAGCAAGATTAAGCGATTGCGAAGCCACCAGGTTCGTGACACTTGCCACTACGTTAGCGGCGGTGTCCGAGTCCGTCGACGCATAAGTGACGCCGGCCTGCACCGCATACTGCAGGGTAGCGTTTATGAAAAGGCCGTAAGCCGTATCCATGACAATAAAGACCAACGCGAGCAAAGGGAGCATCATCAGCATGCCCTCTACAAACTCCGAGCCACGCTGGGTCCTCGATCTGGCTGCGGATGCAAGACGCGGACCGCGCACGATGGAGCATCGGCCGAGACTCATAACCTACTCCCCTATAGCGGCCGCGCGCCGGGTGTACCCCCGGCGGCGCTGCGGTTCCACCAGAACCAGAGAGCGCAGCACCGGCTTGGCGCGCCCCTCGTCGCTCTCGGTCACAAATCCACCCCGGCCGTCCCAGGACGCCTGGCCGCAAAACGAGTTCTTCAGCCCGAACACGGCAACCTCAAAGCGGTCGCGCGCGCCGATCTTGGCGAAAAGCTTGGAGAGATAAATCCTCACCGTGCCTTCCGTGATGCCGATGCAGGCGGCAATCTCTTTGTTCTTGAGACCCTGCGCCAGAAGCGTCACCAGCTGGCTTTCGCGATTGGTCAGTTCCACCGTTCTCGAGTTAGCCGGCTTCTGCGCCACCGAAAGATCGCCGCCGCCGGCCAAATCCGCAAGATTTTTCGCGAATGCTTCCGTATCCCCGCCGCGCTGCAGGAAACCCGCTACTCCGATCTGACCCGCCTGGTAGCGCAACTCCTCGGAGAACGTTCGTCCCCACAGGATCAGGCGCGCTTCCGGCGCCGCGCTTCTCAGGGCCGAAATCAGCCCCAGCGTGATTTCGGGCGTGAGGTCGAGCAAAATGACATCCGGACAAACCTGCTCGACGAAAGGCACCAGGCTCGAAAGAGCGGGTTCCGTCGGCAGAACGCGATACTGCGGCAGCGAGGACAGCACGCTCAACGCGCCGAGTGCCAGCAAGCTGTCGTCCGTGTACAAGACGAGCCGGGTTGGAGGACACTCAACGTTTGGCTTCATATCCATAGAGTATAGTCCAATGCCGACCATCGTGAGTACTAGTTCTTAGGTTGAGTACCGGTACCTTAATAATTGTCGCGTTTTTTCGGCCGGCGGTCACGGTCTACAACCTGAATAATGCAGAAAACAAAGAACCGACTACTAACAATCGTCAACCTTTTATAGTAGTCGAAGGTTAGACTAAGCTTCATATACGAACGATGAATTCGGGCGAAACAATACGCGCCAGGGTGGAGTTGCCCTGCTCTATCCGGCTCAACGGCTCCGATCTCCGGATCGCCCGCGGCGTCACCGAGGAACTGACTCGGGAGTCGTTAATCGTGGTTACGCCGTCAATCGCCGGCAGCCGGTGGTTGAGGGCGGCAGCGAATGTATTAATCGCGGTCGAACTGCCCGTCACGGGTACATTCGAGCCGCGAGTTCTGGAGTGCGCGGCCAGGATATCCCGGGTCCGCGCCTTCAGCAGTGGCGTGCGGATCGTTGCCAGGGTTCACCGGATGGCAGTGATCAACCGCGACCCCGAGGCGCGCGCCAGAAGCCGGTGTGCCACGCACTCGCGCGCGGCCGAACCTGTTCCTGCGATCGCTCCATCGCAAAACGATGTCCCCGTGATTCGCATGAATCGCCCAACCAATTTGAATTCAAACTTAGCAGGAGAACAAACAATGTCGTTTCTGAAGAATTTTTTCGCGGAAGAAGATGGCCAGGACATGGTCGAATACGGCCTGATTCTGGCGCTGGTAGTGGCTGGCGGCGTCGCGATTTTCCAGACCCTCGGAGCCGGCATCGTCGCCGGGCTGAACGGTGTTACCGCTGCGATCAATGCGGCTCTGTAGCGTTTGACGGAGTTCAAAGTCGGAGGAAAGCGTTCTTCTGCGGGCTCGGTTACGCCGGATCCGGAAGCTGACTTGAAGGGAATTTGAATTTTATCTTTAACTGAAGGAGAATAACACGAATGTCGTTTGCAAAGAATTTTTTCATGGAAGAAGACGGCCAGGACATGGTCGAATATGGTCTGATCCTGGCGCTGGTAGTGGCCGCGGGCGTCACGATTTACCAGACTGTGGGGGGCGGCATCAGGGGCGGACTGGCCAGCGTAGCCAGCACGATCACCGCCGCGCTCTGAGTCGAGAGTTCAACTCATTTCCCCCGGGGAAAAACGTCCGTCCGACGGATGTTTCTCCCCGGGGCTAAACCATTTTGGGAACCAATATTATGATAAAAGGTCTTATGGGCGATTGTGACGGCCAGGACATGGTTGAGTATGCGCTGCTCGCGGGAATTATAGCCGTGGGCGCTATCGTGGCGTTGACTGGGTTTCAGAGCGTCATCACCAACGTCTGGAATACGGTCAGCCAGGACCTGTCGGGGGCAGGGTAGACCACATGAGACGACGATTAATCTCGGTTGTTCTGTTTGCCGTGCTGGCGGCTCTCGTGTCGAGCACCCTGATCTATAAGATGATTTCGGGCAGTTCTCAAAACGCGAAGGGCGCGACCGCGCAGGTTCTGGTGGCCGTGCGGGATCTGGATGCGGGAACGCTGGTCGCCGACGCCGATGTCCGTCCCGTCGATTGGCCCGTCACCGACGGAACGCACTGGATCGCCCGGCGCGCCGACGTGGTGGGCAGAGCGGTATTGGTGCCGGTCGCGAAGGACGAGCCATTCAATGAAAGCCGGCTCGCCGCCAAGGGCGCCGGTGCGGGTCTGGCATCGAGAATTCCGCCGGGAATGCGCGTCGTGGCGGTGCACGTGGACGAACTCACCGGTCTTTCCCGGTTCATTCTCCCGGGAATGCATGTCGATGTCATATCCACCGGCTCCTCAGGCGCCCAGAGCGGCCAGGGCATGGTGGCCCGCACCATTCTCCAGAATATAGCGGTTTTTTCCACCGGCCAGACCGGTGATGCCGATGCCAAAGCGAAAACGGCCGGGCTGCCGGTCTTCAACCTTCTGGTGACGCCGCAGCAGGCGGAAGTTCTCAGCCTGGCTGTGGCCCAGACACGGATCCAGCTGGTGCTCAGAAATCCACTGGATAAAGGGAATTTTCTTTCGGAAGCAGTCCCCCCTGTGCCCCCCCTACCTGCCACCCCAGCTCCCAAAGCGCCGCGAAAAATCGTCAAGGCGCCGGAGCCGCAGCCTATACCGGTAGCGGAGAAAAAAGCGGCGCCCGAACCTCCGCCGCCGCTCCCGACCGTCGAAGTGATTCATGGAACCAAACGATCCGTCAGCGCGGTCGCGGTAGCCACCGCTCCGGAGCCCCAACAATGAAGTTTGCCGCAAGCGTACCGACCGTATTTTTAGTTCTTTCCCTCGGCTTTCGCGCCGCCGCGGCCGAGACGCAACAGATCACCATCCCCGTGGGAAAATCGGCTGTCATCGACACCCCGGGTGACATGGAACGGGTCGCGGTCGCGACCGAGGACATTGTCGAAGCCGTGGCCATCACGCAGCGCGAAGTGGTCCTGAACGGCAAAGCTCCCGGATCGACCAGCGTCCTGATCTGGCAGCGCGGCGGTACCCGCTTTTCCTACGACGTCACCGTCGAGCCTTCCCACGCGCGCGAGGATGCTCTGCAGCGCCGTCTGCATGCGGAAGTGGGCGACTCGATTCAGGCGGATCTTGACGACAAGACGGTCCTGCTGCGCGGCGAGGCGCGCTCCCAGGCTGAGGGCGATAAAGCCATGGCCATCGCTTCCGCGTATGGCACGCCGGTCAATCTGATGACGATCGCGACACCGCCGACTCCCCCGCAGGTTCTTCTGAAGGTTCGCTTCGCCAACGTCGACAGGACCGCCAGCCTTTCGCTGGGCGCGAATATCCTGAGCACCGGCACCGGCAATACCACCGGCCTGATTACCACCGGCCAGTATTCCGCTCCCAGCACCACCACCATTCCCAACCAGACCTTCTCTCTGACCAACGCGCTGAATATTTTCCTTTTCCGTCCGGATCTGAACCTGGGCGCCACCATCGAGGCGCTGGAGGCCAAGAACCTGGTGGAGATACTCGCCGAACCCAATGTTCTCGCGGCCGATGGCAAGGCGGCGAGTTTTCTGGCGGGCGGCGAGTTTCCGTTCCCCGTGGTGCAGAGCTCGTCCGCCGGGTTCAGTAACGTCACGATTCAGTTCCGCGAGTTCGGCATCCGCCTGAATTTCACGCCCAACATCACGCCGCGCGGCACCATCAAGCTGGAGGTGGCCCCGGAAGTGAGCTCTCTCGACTACGCCAACGGACTGACCTATTCGGGATTCAATATTCCGGGCATCGACGTCCGCCGCGTTAAGACCGAGATCGAGCTCGAGAACAACCAAAGCTTCGCCATCGCCGGGCTGATCGATAACCAGGTGACGCAGAACCTCAGTAAGATTCCGGGCCTGGGGGACATCCCGTTATTCGGTAAATTGTTCCAGTCGATCTCCTCTACCAAGCAGAACTCCGAGCTTCTCGTCGTGGTAACCCCCGAACTGGTCAAGCCCATTGCGCCCGGCGTGCAACCGCAGATGATCATGCCGAAGCCGTTCCTTAAGGATGGAGCTTCGCAGCTTCCCAACGGAAATCCGCCCGCAACCACAGAACCCCCCAAAGAACCGCAAATCCCCTTCCAGCCCACTTTGAGCAAGCCGGCGGCGGCGCCCTCCACTCCAGCTCCGGCGACTGGCCAGGAGAACCTCAGAAATTCTCTCCGGCAGGAGATGTCGCCATTGTGAAGGTGAGGCTGGAACTAAAAACACCCTCGCGCATAATTGAACCTATGGACGATTCGGCGGACGACATCGAGACTATCGGAGCGGAAAAAACCATTGCCATCGCCGTCGGCATCGCGGATCCGAAGCTCCGCCTGCTCCTGCTCGAAGCGCTGCATGAAGCCTCCGTACCGGTAATGGAGGAAAGCTGCGACGTCCATCGTTTCGACGATCTGATTGCCTCCGTCGAGCGTCTCCGGCCGGACATTCTGTTTCTCGGCCTGCCCGGTTTGCCCGCCGATCCCGCTTTGATCGTCGCGCGGATTGCCACGCTCGATCCCGCCCTGCGCGTCGTCGCGGTGAACGACTCGGCGGAGCCCGAGACGATTCTGAAGGCGATGCGCGCCGGCGCCGCGGAGTTTGTCTACCCTCCTTTCCTCTCCTCCGCCTTTGAAGACTCATTGCGCCGCGTCATTGCGGATTGCGGGCGGGCGGTGCACGCGGAACGCTCCACCGGCTCGGTGATCGGTTTTGTTTCCGCGAAGGGCGGGTGCGGGGCTACGACGCTGGCCTGCCACGCCGCCAGCCACTTGCGCCGCCTGACGAAAAGGGAAGTTCTCCTCGCCGATCTGGACATGGCTTCCGGCGTTGTCGGCTCCATCATGCAGACGGTCCCGCGTTACAGCCTCGACGACGCTCTGCAGAACCTCCACAGGATGGACCTGAAGCTCTGGAAGGGGTTGGTGGCAACCTCGCCTTCCGGTGTGGACGTGATTCCCACTCCGCCTGATATTCCCGCGCCTGCCGCGCCGTTATCCCGAAAGCTGCCCGCCCTGCTGAGGTTTTGGCGGATGCACTACGACTTGTCGATCGTCGACCTCGGCCACGGTATTACGCAGCCGCTGCTGGACGTGCTGGATTCGATCGACACGCTGGTGCTGGTGGCGACCAATGAAGTTTTGGCGCTCAAACAGGCAAAACAGATCATCCAGGCGCTGGCGGCGCGGAACTTCGGCGCCAACCGCCTCAAGCTGGTGATCAACCGGATGCCGAAACGAACGCAGATTCAGCTTCCCGAGCTTGAAAAAGTAATGGGGCACTCGATTTATTCGGAGATCCCGAACGACTACCATCGGCTGAACGAGGCCTACTCGGAACCGCGGCTGCTCGACCCGGATTCCGATCTCGGGATACAGATCGGCAAGTTCGCCGCCAGGCTGGCAGGGATCTCCGCGGGTGAGAAGAAACCGCGCGGGTTCTTCCGCCTGAGGGGCAGGAATTAGGTGTCCGAGTACACGCGCACCACCAGTATTCAGCCGACGGGAGAGAACGGGTGGATCGATCGCCTGATGAATCCGCGCTCCGACGGAGCCGCTTATCAGGAGCTCAAGTTCTCCCTGCACCGGAAACTGCTGGGCCGCGTTAACCTCGAAGCCGTTCTGGCTCTTCCGGAGGATCGTGTGCGCCGCGAAATCCGGGCCGCGCTCTCCACCCTGCTCGATGAGGAGGAGGCACTTCTCAATACCATCGAGCGCCAGCGAATTCTCGACGAGGTGCTCGACGAAGTCTTCGGACTGGGACCGCTCGAGCCCCTGCTGCTCGACCCGACCATCTCCGACATTCTGGTAACCCGCCCCAAGCTGGTGTTCGTCGAGCGCAAGGGAAAACTGCACCGCACGCCGGTGGAGTTCAAGGACGCGCAGCACCTGCTCCGGATTATCGAGAAGATCGTCAGCCGGGTGGGCCGGCGCATCGATGAATCGTCCCCCATGGTGGATGCGCGCCTGCCCGACGGATCGCGCGTCAACGCCGTAATTCCACCGGTCGCGGTGGACGGGCCGATGCTTTCGATCCGGCGCTTCGGCAGAGTGGCGCTGCAGAGCGAAGACCTGGTTCGGAGCCTGACGTGGACCGAAGGAATGGCGGATCTTCTCCAGGCTTGTGTGGCCTCGCGGCTCAATATCGTGGTCTCCGGAGGAACCGGCGCCGGAAAAACAACCATCCTCAACGTTTTGTCGTCGTTTATTTCGGAATCCGAGCGCATCGTCACCATCGAGGATGCGGCTGAGCTGCGCCTGCAGCAGGTGCATACCGCGAGGATGGAAACACGACCCGCCAATATCGAGGGCCAGGGGGCGATCCATGTTCGCCAGCTGGTGATTAACGCCCTCCGCATGAGACCCGACCGCATCATCGTCGGCGAAGTGCGCGGCGAAGAAGCGCTCGACATGATGCAGGCCATGAACACCGGTCACGACGGCTCGCTCACCACGATTCACTCCAACAGCCCGCGCGACGGCTTGTCCCGGCTCGAGGTCATGATGGGGATGGCTAATGCCAGCATGAGCATCCACTCCATCCGGCAGCAGATCATTTCGGCGATCGATCTGATTGTGCATATCGCGCGCTTCAGCGACGGGACACGCAGGGTGACCCACATTACCGAATGCGTCGGCATGGAATCCGAAACCATTACTACGCAGGACATTTTTCTGTTCGAGCGGAAAGGCGTTCTGAGCAACGGCAGGGTGACGGGCCAGTTCCGCGCCACCGGCATTCGGCCCAAATTTTTCGAGACGCTGCGGACGGCGGGCCACAACCTTCCGGGTACGTTATTTCAGACCGTTGTGGATCTTGGATAAGGAGGCGCATGCTGCGTTGGTTTTCACTTTTCGCGATTTTCACCGTCATTTATGGCGCCGCCGTGTTAGTGTGGTGGTCTGTCCAGAGTGAAAGACGCAGGCAGCGGATTGTCCGGAGCCTCGCCTCGAGCGTCAATCCCGAAAGCGTCGTCGAGACCTCGGTTCTGATCCAGAAACCCGGCCGCCGTTCTTCCGGTATGGCCGGCATGATGGCGCCGGGGCGCGCTCCCGGACAGGCAGTCCGGATCGACCGGCTCAGCCAGGGCGGGTTCCTGCTGGCGACACTGGTTTTTGCGTTGGCGGGTTTCATGGCTGGTACTAAAATTACAGGGATGGTCGGATTTCTCGGTCCCGTGATCGGCGCATTTGCCGGAGCCGCGGTACCCAGGGCTTACCGGGCCAGGCACCGCGACAAGCGCCTCGCCGCCATCGAAGAGCAGTTCCCCGAGGCTCTCGACTTTCTGGCGCGGTCGGTGCGCGCCGGCAACGCATTTTCGATCGCGCTTGAACTGCTTGGCGATGAGTCCGTCGAACCCCTGAAATCGGAGATCATGAAAGTTACGAGGGAGATGGCGCTGGGCGCCGGGCTCGAAGACGCCCTGGTTGGACTAATCAACCGCATTCCGCTCCTCGAGGTACGCATGTTTGTTGCCGCGGTACTGCTGCAGCGGGAGACCGGCGGCAATCTCAGCGAAGTCCTGAGCAAACTGGCCGGCTCCGTGCGCGAACGCCTGCGCCTGCGCGGACAAGTCAAGGCGGCGAGCGGGCAGGGACGCCTGACGGCCACGGTCCTGACCTTCATGCCGATCGTCACGCTGGGTATCCTGAAACTGGTGTCGCCGGATTACATCGATAACCTGACCAACGATGCCGTGGGGCGCAATCTCCTCGGCGGCGCCATCGTTTTACAGATTGTGGGTTACCTCGTGATGCGGCAAATGATCAAGGTTGAGGTTTGACGTCATGGCTCTCGTGATTGCAATCGTCGTTTTCATTGGCGTTACTTCGGTGATCGTATTGTTCGGTTACTACCGCTATGTGCTGGCGGGGCGCGTGTACAAAAATCTGGAAGGCAGGGTCGATTTCGCAACTTCCACAGGGAGTTCCGCGGGTCGGGAATCAAGCTCAATCTCGCGCGCCGCGGAATTTGTCGGGCGAAAACTGCCTCCTTCGGCCGAAACCGCTTCCGCCCTCCAGTTGAAACTGATGGCGGCGGGATACCGCGCACAGAATGCGGTGGCTGTATTCTACGGCATTAAGCTGATGGTCATGGTCGGGTTGACGCTGTTGATGCTGCTCCTTGAGCTCAACTCGCCGGCTGCGCCATTGGTCCGGATCGTCGGAATTGCGCTCGGCGTCCTGGCAGGCTACAAGCTGCCGGATTACTTCCTCGCCAGGCGCATCAAGCGTCGCAGAAAAAAGCTTCGGAAAGCTTTGCCCGATGCCCTCGATCTGGTTGTCGTCTGCGCCGAGGCCGGCCTCACCATCGACCGTTGTTTCCGCAACGTGTCGCAGCAACTGGGCCTCGTGCATCCCGAATTATGCGATGAATTTACTCTTTTTACGGCTGAAATCAGCGCGGGATTGCGCAGGAAAGAAGCGCTGGAGAACCTCGCGACCCGCACCCAGGAAGCCGAAATCCGCAAGTTCGTCGCGGTGCTGATCCAGGCCGACCGCTTCGGCACCAGCATGGCCGATGCCCTGCGGACGCACGCCGAATATCTGCGTATCCGCCGCCGTCAGGAAGCGGAGGAGAGCGCTTCCAAGTTAGGGGTGAAACTGATCTTTCCCATATTTTTCTTCATCATGCCCTGCATGATCGTTGTAACCGTCGGTCCGGCTGCGATCATGGTCGGCAAGCAGTTGGGCGGGATCTTCGGGGGACCGCATTGATGGATCCGAACGGGCGCACCTTCATCGATTACTATGAACTGATGCAGATCAGCCCCAAGGCGCAGCAGGAGACGATCCAGCGCGTTTATCACATCCTTGCCGGGCGCTGTCATCCCGATAACCCCCACACCGGCGATGTGGAGCGCTTTCTCAGGCTGAAGGAAGCCTTTGAAGTCCTTAGTCATCCCGATCGCCGCGCCGCTTACGATGAAGAGTACAGCGTGCAGCAGACCCTGCCGGTCGAGGTCTTCAACCTGCAGGAATTCGCCACCGGGATTGACGGGGAGTCGAACCGCCGCATGGGTTTGCTGTGCCTGCTCTACGACCGCCGGCGTACCAATCCGGATGAGCCCGGCCTGTCTTTGCTGCAGCTCGAAAAAATGATGACTTCGGCGCGGGAACATCTCGTGTTTACGGTATGGTATCTGCGCGACAAAGGCTTTCTGCGGCAGACCGAAGACAGCAGCTATGCGATAACCAGCGCGGGCGTCGACCATGTCGAGCAGGGCCTGCCCAAGAACCGCCTCATGTATCGGCTCCTGAAAGAGGCCGAAGGCGGGTCGGTCCGCTTCGCGCCCAACTCCAGCTTCAAAAGCCCGGATGTCAAAGCGGTCGCTCAGTAACTTCCGAATATCGAACGATGCCCCATTTTTCCGCCATGCGGGTTCTTGCGGCGGTGGTTGTGATCGCGGCGGCCGTCACCGATCTCCGTTCGCGGCGTATTCCGAACTGGCTTACACTTTCGGGAGTATGCGCCGGGCTACTGCTGAACTGGTATCTCTCCGGACTGCCCGGTCTCTGGACCGGATTTAAAGGACTACTGCTGGGCTTCGGCGTCTACTTCATTCTTTATGCGCTGCGCGCCATGGGTGCGGGGGACGTCAAGCTCATGGCCGCGGTGGGCGCGATTGTCGGGCCGGCAAACTGGTTCGCGGTGTTCATCGCCAGTTCGCTCGCCGGGGGCGTGCTGGCGGTGGTCCTGATGGTCTGGAAAGGAAAAGTCAGGGAAACGCTGTGGAACAGTCTCTTTATCGTGGGAGAACTGGCCCGTTTTCGAGCCCCGTACCATCGGCGAACGGACCTGGACGTGAAAGACTCCCGCTCATTGAAGATGCCTCACGGGGTGGCCATCGCGGTCGGCACCCTCGCGTGTCTGGCATTCGGGGTCATCTGATCTCTGTACAGGCGTAAGGCGGCTGCCAGGGTCGAGACAATAAGCAGCGAGTCGCCCACCAGCAGAACCGGGAGCCTTCCCATCAGCACCATCAGGTAGAACACCGGTGTAAGGCAGGCACATGCCAGCACGCCCTCCCAGCAGCGGAGCGAGGCAGCTTTGACCAGCAAAGGGATGAGCAGGATGGCATCGTAGATTTTGCAGTGCGGCGCGGCGATCAATCCCAACGCCAGAGCGAGGGTCAGGCCATCCATCAGGCTCAATCGTCTGCATGCGAACCAGAAGATGACATAAAGTGCGGCCGCGGCAATCATGTAAACCGCGGCTGGTAGGGAAAGGGAAACCGTCAGCTCACGGATGCTGAGCATCCGGCTCGGTTCCGGATCGAGCAGCGGATTGCGCAGTATCGCAAGATACTGGGACGGCCAGCCCATCCCGCCCACCGCGAACGAGATCGCCAACTGGACGGCCGTACCGACCGCGAATCCCCCGACGCCGCGGCGCGATTTGGCGAGGAACACCATGCCCACGGCGGGCGCCCAAGTGATCTTGATGCACACCAGCGACGCCAGCAGCCCGGCCAGAAACTCTCGCCCGCCTGAGAAAATCCGCGCGGCGGCCAGCACAATCAGCAGGACAAAGGTAATGTCCTGGCCCACCATCAGCGCGTCGGCGAGGGGAAATGAAAACGCCAGCGCGATCGCGAAGCGGTTGGTTGCGGCGGGAAAAAGCGGCACGCAGGCGAAGGCGGCAAGTACCAGCGCGGCAATCCAGACGCGGCGCGCTACCGTGTACGAAAATGCCGTCAGGGGCCGCAAGGCTGCCGCGTAGAACGGGATTCGAAGGTAGGGAAGGAATCTTCCCTCCGCATTCGTTCGGGGAGACCAGGTGGGGTTGGCGTACACGTTGCCATGAGACGAGGCGAGCGTGGCGGCCCGATAGAATGGGGGAAAATCGTCGGCGGCCGCGGGACGGTACCACATAGCCAGAGCTATGAGCGCGATGCCGGCCGCGCAGATCGCAGGGGTCCTCACTGAGGCCATTGTAGAAGGTTTCCGCAAGCGCGCCGGGTGATAACCTGAAGGTTCCCCGATTTTATGAGCAGCATTCAAATCACTCTGCCGGACGGCAGTGTCCAGAAAGTCCCGGCCGGAACCAGCGCCCTCGATATCGCCCAGAAGATCAGTCCGCGTCTGGCCGACGCCGCCATCGTGGCCCGCGTCAATGGCCAGCTGTACGACCTCAAGCGCCCTCTCGAACAGGATGCCTCCGTGCAGATCCTGACCCCGAAGGATGCCGATGCGCTCGATGTGTATCGCCATTCGACCGCGCATCTTTGCGCCGCCGCCGTGCTCGAGTTGTTCCCCGAGACCAAGCTCGGCGTGGGCCCGCCCATCGAAACCGGCTTTTACTACGATTTCGATCGTCCCGAGCCGTTCACCCCGCAGGACCTCGAAAAGATCGAAGCGAAAATGTGGGAACTGCAGGCAAAGAACCTGACCTACGACCGGCAATTGACGCCGAAGCCCGAGGGTCTGGCCAAATACCGCGCCATGGACGAGCCCATGAAGGTGGAGCTGATCGAAGAGAAGGCGGACGATATCTTTTCCGAGTACACGCTGGGGCCGCATTTCATCGATTTCTGCCGCGGCCCGCATGTTGCCGACACCTCGAAGCTCAAGGCGTTCAAGCTGCTGTCGATCGCCGGCGCGTACTGGAAGGGCAATGAGAACAACAAACAGCTCCAGCGCATTTACGGCACCGCCTGGTTCACCAAAAAAGAACTCGACGACTACCTCCACAAGCTTGAGGAGGCGAAGAAGCGCGATCACCGCAAGCTCGGTCAGGAGCTGGATCTGTTCAGCATCCAGGAGCTCGCGGGTCCGGGCCTGATCTTCTTCCATCCCAAGGGCGGCATCGTTCGTAAGCAGCTCGAAGACTGGATGCGCGATGCGTATCTCAAACGCGGATATTCGCTCGTGTATACGCCGCACGTGATGCGCCGCGACTTGTGGAAGACTTCCGGCCACGCCAACTTCTATTCGGAGAACATGTTCACTCCCATGGAACTGGACGATGCCGAGTATCAGCTCAAGCCGATGAACTGCCCCGGGCACATCCTGATCTATCGGGACCGGCAGCATAGTTATCGCGACTTGCCGGTGCGGCTGGGCGAGCTGGGCACTGTCTATCGCTATGAGCGTTCCGGCACCATGCATGGCCTGCTGCGCGTGCGCGGCTTTACCCAGGACGACGCGCACATCTTCTGCACTCCGGAACAGATCGAAGACGAGATCGTGAAGTGCCTCGACTTCGCCACCGACACCCTGAAGACTTTCGGCTTCACCGAGTATAAGGCCGAAATCTCCACCTGGGATGGCGGGGCCAGCGGCAAGTACGACGGCGATACCGCCCACTGGCAACTGGCCGAGGGCGCGCTGCGCAAGGCCTGCGACCGCCTCGGCATCAATGCCACGGTGATTCCGGACGAAGCGGCTTTCTACGGCCCCAAGATCGACGTGAAGCTGGTCGATGCCATCGGGCGTCTCTGGCAGCTATCGACGGTGCAGTTTGATTTCACATTGCCGCTCCGCTTTGAGCTCGAGTATGTCGCCGAGGATGGCAAGAAGCATCGTCCGCTGATGGTGCATCGGGCGCTGTTCGGGTCGGTGGAGCGCTTCTTCGGCATTCTGGTCGAGCACTACGCCGGGGCGTTCCCGGTCTGGCTCGCTCCGGTGCAGGCGACTATCCTTCCGATCACCGACAAGCAACTCGATTACGCGCGCCACGTGGAAGAGAAGCTGAAGGCCGCGGGGGTGCGCGTGACGGTTGACGATCGCAACGAGAAAGTGAACCTGAAGATCCGCGAAGCCCAACTGCAGAAGGTGCCTTACATGCTGGTCATCGGAGGACGGGAGGCGGAAGCCGGCCAGGTTGCCGTGCGCCATCGCAAGCGCGGCGATCTGGGCCCCACTAACGTGGACGACTTCATCAAGACGATTACGGCTGAGATCGAAGCGAAATCCAGCGATTAGCTTAGTACTTGCGCAGCACCGCCAGCAGCCGGCCCTGGATCTGAACCTCCTGGGCCGGGACACGGATCGGGCTCATCGACGCGTTGGCTGGCTGGAGCCGGATCACGTTACCGGGCTCCCGATAAAAGCGCTTCAGCGTGGTCTCGTTGCCACCCACGAGGGCGACCACGATCTCGCCATCGCGCGCCTCGCGCGACTTCTCGATGAGGATCATGTCGCCTTCGCAGATGTGGTCTTCGATCATCGAATTGCCGCGCACGCGCAGAGCGTAGGTGTCCTTCTGGCCGACGAAGTCGGCGAAGCTTACGGTGGACTTGTCCTCGTAGGCTTCCACCGGCTGCCCGGCCGCGATCGACCCGAGCACAGGAACTTCCATCGACGCTTCGAATCGATTGCGCCTCTGTTCCTGCAGGTAGCGCGGAGCGACTTCGATGGACCGGCTTTGGTTGTGACTGCGGTGCAGATAGTTCTTGGTCTGCAGCGCCGAGACGTGTTTGTGGACGGTGGCGATCGACGCCAGATCCAGACCGCGCGCGATCTCTTCGTAACTGGGGCTATACCCGTTTTCGACCTGATAAGAAGCGATGAAATCGAGCACTTCCTTCTGCCTGCGAGTGAGTGCCATTGAAGCTATCGTAGGCGAACAAAAGGGGAAAAAGCAAGCGCTAAGTTCAGAATACGAAAACGGATCTTCCGCCAGCGGCGCCGCTGTCGACCTTCTGGTAAGCGTCGATGGCATCGTCGAGCTTCGCTTTCAGGGCGATGGGGGGCGCTTGCAGTTCGCCGGCGTCGAAAGGCGGGGCCAGAATCCGCAGAATGCCTGCGCAGGCGGTGGTATCGAGGGCCCTTGAGTCGACACCGTGAAGGGTCAGACGGTGGTGGTAAAAGTCCACCAGATCGAAGCTGACGCGCCGGTCGCCCACCGAGGTGATATTCACCTGCCTGCCCAACTGCCCGAGCGAGCGGAGGCAGGGTTCGAACAACGGGCCTCCCACACAATCGAATACGACGTTCACTCCCGCGCCGCCGGTGGCTTCTTTAACCAACTTCTCGGGATCGTCACCCCGGTCGACTGCGATAGTGCGGGCACCCTTCCACATCGCGAGCTGGATCACGGCGCCGCCCACACTACCCAGGGCGCCCGTTACGAGCACCCACTCGCCCGGCTTGACGTCGGCGACCTCGATGAGGCCCTGATACGCCGTAATGAAGGCCGTACCTACGCCCGCAGCTTCGACCATGCTCAAGGACTTCGGCTTGGGCGCTATACCCGCGCGCGGCACTACGATGAACTCGGCGTGAGTCCCATCGCGGGTAAAGCCGATGTCTCCGCCGCTGCCCCAAACTTCAGAGCCATCCTCAAGCGTTCCGGCAAAATCGCGGCCAGGTGTGCGCGGCAGGGTGGTACCTTCCATGCGCCCCAGCACGTTCTTGGTGTCGCTGGGATTGATGGCCGCAGCGGCGACTTTCACCAGAACCTCGCCCGGGCCTGGTACAGGGCGGTCGACATCGCGCACTTGCAAGACGTCCTGGAACGCTCCGAAGCGTTCGAAGCGCAGGGCCCTCATGAGTGGCTGAGCGGCTCCCAGACCGGGCGCAGGTCGAGCGTAAACCCGGTTACCGGACCCTCGCCTTCCACGGATTGCGCCTCGGGGCGGATATCGGCGCCGGCGCCGGGGCGAAAGATCTCAACCGCTCGACGATCCGGGTCGATCAACCACGCGAGTTGCGCGCCGTTGTCGATCCATTCGCGCATCTTCGCGCGCAGCACGGACAAACGGTCGGTGTGCGAGCGCAGTTCGATCACAAAATCCGGGCAAAGATGCCAGAAGCGTTCAAGTGTCGCGGGATCGAGCTGGCCGATGCGTGTTTTTGCGCTCCACGCGGCGTCCGGAGAGCGCCTGGCTCCACTGGGCAGAACGAAGCCCCCGGTGGGACCGTTAACGATACCGCGGCCATCGCGGCACGCCCATGCTTCCAATTGGAAATAGATCTTTCCGTTGCGAGCATCGGTCAGGGTGAAGTTCGGCGGCATTACGATCAGTTCGCCTTCGGCGGTCATCTCAAAAAAGAGATCCGGGTGCTCGGCGCAGAATTCGGCGAACGCATCGTCGGTCATCGGTCCGACGGTCAGGATGGCCGGAAGCCAAGTCTCGTCGATGACTAACGGCATATAGCCTTATTGTAGAATGCGCTGCAACTTAAGTATTTCGTCGAGGAGAAACAGGTCGGTCAGCAGAGCGCGGAGATGGATCGATGCGTTCAGATTATCGATCAGTTGCGAACTTATGGCTGGCTGGGCCAACACCAGCTTAAGAGCGGCCAAAGAATCTTCGGCGTCACGATCGAGCACGCCGATAAAGGCCTGGTAGTCCGCGGCGGGCAGCTCCGTTCGATACGCTTCGGCGATACCGGTCAGAGCGGTAATGGAGCGGCCCAGAAGATGGCGGATCTGCCCACCCTGCAGGCTGACCTGGTCGCTGTCGAGTCCCTGCGCGGCATAGGCCAGCATGAACTCATAGCATTCTTCAATCGCGTCGCAACGCGCTTCGAGGTTCACTTCTGAGCGGCCTTACCCAACTCCGCAACCACCCACCGTTCGGGATCGTGGTGCTCCAGATACTGTTCGCGGCTCAGGGTACCGAAGATCATCGACTTGGTGATATCCAGTTTCTCCGGCCTGACGGCGAAGTACACATGGATGGTGATCAGGGCGATGAGGCCGATTCCCGCCAGCCCGTGCACGACGTAGATCAGGCCTGTCATCATATCGCCGAACATGTACGGATTGCGCGTGAAGAACGGCGTCTGGACACGGAACATCATTAAGAAACCGGTGATGGCGACGCTGAGGCCAGTGACCAGGATAGCCATGTGATACATCTTGTTCTCAAGCGGATACTTGGCGAACCGTTTGGGCAGGGGAGCGGACTTTCCGAAGAACAGCTTCAGGCGGTTTCCGGCGTCCTGCATATCCTGTTTATCCGGCCAGATGGCCCAGAAGTCCATGAAGAACGTGGCGTGGATAATGTGGAAGAGAATCGCCGCGATGAGCACGATGCCGGCGATCCAGTGATACTCGACCCAGTCGAACTTCACGCCGACTTTGGGCAGGAAAGCGGTGATCAGCAGCGCAAACATGGATGCGGCCATGATCCAGTGAAAGGCGCGGGCGGCGAAGGAATGGCGCTTGACGCGTTCGGGCAACTTAGAGGCCGCGATGGGAGCGCTGGGGGCAAACTCGTCCGCCCCGGCGAAATAGCGTGCCCAGACGGCGTGGACCACCAGGAAAATCAAACCGGCGGCCGCCGACACATAGATCAAATACCAAAGGGCATGGATGGGAACATCCTGGCCCCAGGGACTTCTGGCGAATTCTACGATACCCACGTTGGCTCCTGTACTCCCCGGATGGCGCGCTTGACCAGATTCCGCGTGAGCGGGATCTTGTAGCCGTTGTAACGCAGAGGCTGCGCGCCCTGAATCGCCATCTGCCCGGCCATGTTTGCCGTTTCCTCATTGCGCGACTTGCCGGTCACGGCGGCTTCCACGTCCTTCAGGCGCCACGGGTGAGCGGCGAGGCCGTTCATGGCGATGCGGATGCCATCGATCCTGTCGCCCGTAAGCTTCTGGGCGGAAGCAATGTTGACGAGCGGGAAGTCCCACACCGGACGGTCGCGAATTTTTTCGAAATAGAAATGCGCACCGGCCCAGGTGGAAGGAATGCGAATGGAGGTGAGCAATTCACCCGGCTGGAGCACCGTCATCTTTGTGATGTCGATGGCGGGTCCGATGAAATAGTCTTCAGCATCCACGATCCGCTCGCCCTTGCTGCCGCGAATGACCATCTTGGCGTCGAGCGCCACCAGCGCGGGAGCCGTATCCGAGGGATTGACGGCGACGCAGCGGTTGGCGCCGAAGATAGCGTGTTCGCGATTGATGGCGGTGGGGGTGTCGGCGTAGCAGGTATTGCCGCCGGCGCGATAGCATTTGAAGCCGCCCCGGTAGTACCAGCAGCGCGCGTCCTGCGACACGTTGCCGCCGATGGTGCCCTGGTTGCGGATCTGCGGCGAGGCAGCCAATTCGGCGCCCTCCGAGAGAAGGCTGAACTTCTCCCTGACGATGGGGTCGCGGACCACCTCAGTGAGGGTGGTGAGGGCGCCGATCTCGACGCCGCCGTCCACGGCCTTGATGCCGCGGAGCTCTTTGACCTGGCTCATATCGACGACGAACTCGGTGCGCTTGACGCGATCCTTGAGCCAGTCGAAACTATCGAGGCCGCCGGCCATGACCCAGGCTTTCGAGCCGTAGCGGTCGAGCAGCCCGAGCGCATCTTCCGTCGTGGCCGGCTGAAAGAGCTCGAACGCCGGCATGATGTCGCGAATAATAGCCATATCTCTCTCCTTAAAAGCTTTCCGGAATGGACAGGCGATAGCGCCTGTCCGACATTTATACCTGGGCCGTCATGGTCTCGCCCGCCGGCCGGCCTAGTTCCAGTGAAGTCAGAATTATGTCGGAGAACACCGGAGCGCGGCGAATGACGTTATCGCCGAGCGCGTCGGTCAGGGCGTTGAGAATCGCATTGCATCCGGCGCCGACGGGCGGCTCACCGATGCCCCTTGCGCCCACCGGAGTCTCGGGATCCGGGATGTTGAGCGCGGCCCACTGCATTCTTTCCGGTGCATCGAGAATGGTCGGGGGCTTGTTGTGGTGGAAGCGTTTCGCCAGCGCGATGCCCCAGTGCTGATCGTAGACCCAGTGCTGCCCGATGGCGTGGGCGATACCCAGCATGGAGCGGCCGAGTACCTGGCCGCCCAGGGCGCGCGGGTGCATCACGGTACCGACGTCCGCCACAGCGAGGTAGTCGACGATGCGGTATTTGCCGGTTTCGGTATCCACTTCCACTTCGGCAAACCCGGCGACGAAGGAGTGGGTCTGGCCATCGTGCGGCATAGTATCGCGGGCCACGCAGATGAGGCCCTGCCCAGCCAGCGCGTTGGCCGACTTGGCGGTCATCTTATTGATGCCCTTGGGAGTTTCGTGGCCGTCGTAGACGCCACCGAGTTCAATGGCGCGCTGTCCGGCCTGGGCGAGGGTCATGCCGCGGCCGCCACCCTTGTGGAAGACGCGTTCATTGGCGACTTCGTAGTCTTCCGGCTTGCCGCCGAAATCTTTGGCCGCGATCTGCTGCAGCATCGTTTTGCCGTACATGGCGGTGGCATAGGCGGCACGCGACATGGTGTGGGTGGTGGTGCTGCCGCCGGAGGGGCACGTCCAGGGGATGTTCTTGGCGCTCGATCCCCAAACGATCTGGACTTTTTCCCACGGCACGCCGAGGATCTCCGCGGCGACTCGATGCGAATCGCTCATGGATTCGGTGCCGAGGTTGCCGATGCCGGACTGGATATAGAGCTTGCCGTCGGGCTTGATAATGAACAGACCGTCGAAGCCGACGCCGCCGCCGACGAAGCAGCTCATGGATACGCCGACGCCGCGGACCATGCTGCCGCTCTTCTTCGGTTGGGACACACGCCGCTGCCACTCGAACTGTTCGGCGCCTTTGTTGAGCGCCTCCTTGACAAAACAGCTGGTGACATAGGCGCGCTTGCCTTGCCTGTTGGCGGGTCCGGTGAAAGCCTTGCCTTCCGGCGCATTGATCAGGCGGATGGCGACCTGATCGATGCCCAGCTGGCGGGCGGCTTTGGCGAGGACGGGATCGATGAGGGTCATGCCCTGCATGCCGCCGGGCTGGCTCTGGGCCGAGCGGGGAGGCGTGTTGGTAATGACGGTGATGCCGCGCCAGCGCATGGTTTCGGGCTGGAACATGAGCGAGACCATGCGGCCAGCCGATCCACCGTCGCCGGCAGGATCGTAAGGACCGCTGTCGGTAACGTAAAAACCGTCGATGGCGGTGATGCGGCCTTCCTTCGTGAAACCGATTTTGACGCGGCCGTGGATGGCAGGGCGGGCGCGGCCGATGTAGTGCTCTTCCTCGCGGCTGATGCGCATCATGACCGGCGCGTTGACCTTCTTCGACATGAGGGCCGGGATGATGCAGGTGATGGCGCTGGTGATCTTGCCGCCGAAGCCGCCGCCGGTGTACTCGCTGACGACGACGATATGGTCGGTATCCATACCCAGCCAGCGCCCGATGGCGGGAACGGTCTGGGCGGTGCTCTGGGTGGAGCAGTGGATGTAGACCTTGCCGTTCTGCCAGTAGGCAAACGCGGAGCGGGTTTCGAGAGTCTGGTGGCTGGTGTTGGGCGTGAAGAAGGTTTCGTCGAGGACGAGATGGGCTTTCTTCATACCCTCTTCGACATTGCCGATGTTCATTTCGGGATCGCTGATTTTACCCATGGGCAGCTTGCCCTGGTTGTAATCGGCGAACTCTTCCTCGGTCCACTTGATTTCGCTGACGACAGGGGGCGGGGCGGGAGTTCCCGGAGGCACGTCGGGGCGCTTCCAGACATTGCCGCCGACGCGGCCGTTGGGTCCGCCGGGCCGCAGGCTGACGAGCGGATCGACCACGTGGGGGAAGCGTTGGATATCGAGCTTAATGGTTTCGATGGCCTCGGCGGCGGTGAGCTCGTCGACCGCGCAGACAGCCAGAATGGGCTCGCCCTGATAGACGGGATCGTTGGTCAGGCCGCGCTCGCCCAGCTGATTGGCCGGAATGCGCACGCCCTGATCGGTGATGGCGTCGGCGGGTTTGGGCATATCGTCCACCGTCATGATCCCCTTGACGCCGGGCATGGCGAGAGCCTTCGACATATCGATGCCGCGGACATGGCCGTGGGGGACGGGGCTGAGCAGCAGCTTGATGAAGAGCATGCCGTCGGCGCGATAATCCTCGGCGTACTTCGACTTGCCCGTGACCTTGGCGATGAGGTCGGGAGTCTGGTAGTTCTGGCCTACGAGCTTGTGAGGAGCAGCCTGTGCAGGGGTACCGGCAGAGTTTTCAGGAAGTCTGGACATTACGCACTCCTTAAATTCTCCGCACCTTTCATAAGGGCGGTGAGGATCTTGTCATAGTCCTGGCAACGGCAGAGGTTGCCGGAGACGCCGTGCGCCAACTGGGCGCGGGTGGGATTGGGATTGACCTTGAGGAAGCCGACAGTGGCCATCACGAAGCCCGACATACAGAAGGCGCACTGGAAACCCTGTTCGTCGACGACGCCCTGCTGCACGGGGTGCAGCTTGCCATCGGCGCTGGCGAGCCCTTCAATGGTGACGATGTTTTTGCCGCGCGCGGTGTGGGTGAGGATGGAGCAGGAATAGTGGGGCACGTCGTCGATGAGGACGGTGCAGGCGCCACATTCGGAGCGATCGCAGCCGAGCTTGGTGCCGGTGAGGCCCAGCTTGTAACGCAGGGTGGTGGCCAGCGTTTCCTGTTTCATGACGTCGACGCGCCGTTGCTGGCCGTTGACATTCAGGGTAATGAGCCGCTCGACCGAGCCGGGTGCATTCTGGGCGCGCACCACGGAAGAGCGCAACACATAGCCAGCCGAGGAGACCGCGCCAGCCGCGATCACACCTTTGATCACGGCGCGTCTGGTTACCTTGCTTTGCGGGCCTGCCGTTTCGTTGCCGGGGGTTGCCGTATTGTCGAATTCTGCCATAGGATCACCTCAATGCTACATCAAAACTCACGCGCCACCCGGACGAGGCGGCTGCGCTCAGTTGCCAGTGACGCCCAGCGTCACCATAAGAGAAGTTGGAGAGATTACCAAACTTCGAAAATTATATACCTTCCACATCACGGCGTCGAGGCTGGACCAAATGTTTCAATTTTTTTTTGGAGATGGGGGTGCGCTTTCTCAGGGCCGGGGGTGGGCACCGAAGGTATACATAAGGATGTCTGGCGGCTGGGGCGGTTCCGGGCCGGCGCAGGCAGAGCCAAATATTGGGACCCCGGTCCCAATTATGTCCTTTGTAATCATGGCGAATGGGTCTCTTTGGCGCCAGATCGGTTGTGTTGGATGCGTTGCAGACGGTCGAGGGTGGTCTTGAATTGGCGGTCGAGGCGGGTTTCATAGCGATTCATAAGGTCGAGGGCGCGGGATTTGTCGCCGAGGCCGCGGAAGGCAAGTGAGAACCGGGTGGGCGCCTGCATGGCGACGCAATCTCCGGTCTGCTGGTCGTATTCATAATCGAAACCGGCGCGTTCCATGTTCCAGAGGCGCTGGAGACGCCAGTGGGAGACGGCCATGATCTCGACGAGAGCGCGCTCGGTGGCGTCCTGGGGCTGGTATTCCAACTGGAAACCGGCGAGGAGTTCGTGGAAGCGATCGGCGCTTTCGGTGAGGAGGACGATGCTGCGGGCGAGCATGCCGTGACGGGTGGAGTTCTCGGCGCAGCGGGCTTTGCCTTCGGGGGTGGTGGGGCCGGTGGATTTGAGGGCGTTGAGGCGGTTGGCGGCGATTTGTTTGTCGGATGCCATGGTGGTCGGCTTGAGTGTCGCCGATGGAATTGGGGCTGGGCGGGCCGATTTCTGCAAGTGGATGAGTTTAATCGTCAAAAAGGGGCAATTTTTTTGTCACCCGAAATTTCGGCGGTGCTCCTCCGCTTCGGTGACTTGCGGGGAGCGATCCGGCTGTAGAGGTGCCTGTCGCGTTCCGGTTGCGCGCGAATGGAGTTCGACGATACCCGCCAATCAAGCCGGCGGTACTCTCAGGCGTGACCGCCCGAGTCGGGATCGAGCCCGGAAAACGGTCCGGTCAGCCGTGTATACGCGGTCTCCGCATCACGGTTTGGGATGTATTGAGTTGGCTCGCGGCTGGAATGACCGAGCAGGAGATGCCGGGCGACTATCCGGGACTGGAGGCGGGCGATTTTTTTTGCGGTTGATGACTTCACCGCCCACATGGGCAGGCGTGTCGCGCTGTGAAGCTGCGTTTCGACGAGATCCGGCTTAATGGGGTAATCCGGGCACGCCTCCTCGAACGGCGTTTCGGGACTATAAGCCAGGCTTTTCCCCGCTGCGCGTTGTCCCTGCCGCAAGCGCCGCCTTTCCGCGCGGTATGCTGGATGAAAGGAAGGTCTAATGCCTGTCGTTCTCAGTGAATGGGCCACTAGCCAGGAAATTTCGAGCCGGATTGATCGCCTGCGAACACGCTATGCGGACAACCCGCTCGTGAAGCGAATCGATCATCATATCGGCGTAGACTGGAGCGACGATCCGGCAGTGTTCATCGACGTTATCCTTTCTGGTAAACAGATCCCGGGCGCGGAATTGGAGCGGCTCGCGGAAGGTATTCGAGTCGACCTCCTTCGTCTCGTTGGTACCGATGAGATCGGGCTGCATTCCTATCTGAACTTCGTGAATTAAGCGGCTCCGTGGTTACCGAACTGCCGGAACAGCTTATCTCGCAGGCAGAGTTTCTTCTCCGCGAAACAGCTTTCAACGAAGCGAACGTGCGCAGAGCAGTCTCGTCAGCTTACTATGCTCTCTTTCATCTCTTGATTCGCGATGCGGTCGTGAACTGGAAGCACGCGGACGAGCATGCCCGCCTGGCACGCGCCTTCGATCATAAGCGGATGAAGGATGCGTCCATGGCCATTTTGAAGGAGATCGGAACCGTTCCGAGTCAGGTGACCGCAGGCGCAGACACCGAACAGGCTTCTCGTTTCCGGTTATCCACTGTCGCCCAGGCCTTTGTCGATTTGCAGCAGGCGCGGCACAAGGCCGATTACGATATCGGCGAGCCGTTCGGACCTGTCGATGCGGCAGTGGATGTCGCGCAGGCCCGCCTGGCATTTGTAACCTGGGCGGGGGTGAGGGACGAGCCGATTGCCCAGCGCTACTTGTACTCTCTGCTGTTCAAAGACAGGTCTTAACGTGCCGGCAGCCTGCCCTGGTTAAGCCGTGCCCACTGGCGAGTAATCTCCTCGAACGCCGTTTGTGGACCGCGCCGCCCAAGTCGTGGCTTTGTACGAGTCGCGCGTGATCCGGACGGAGCAACACGGTTAGCGGGTCAGAAGCCGACTTATCGTTAGTAATCCGGCCAAACTCTCGGCGCCGAGGATAGCCCTTGCGCATGCCCGACTTCATCAGAATACCCCGAAACATTTTCTTCCGAAATTGGCGCTACCATGGTGTTGACAACACCGATGGCGAGAATCGCACAAAGTAAACAGCTTAAAGCTGTTGAGCCTATGCTCGAGCGGAAGATCTACATCTATGAAGTAGATGCCGGATTTTTAGGCGACCAGCCGGTCGTTTTTGATCCCTCTCCAATAATGGCACATCTGAAGGATCAGCCGCCTTCGCTGCAAGGCCGTTACCTTGACGTGGGCGACGGCAATGTAGTGTTTGCCAGCCCGATAAGCGTGGAGTATCCGCAGAAGCTGGTTTTCGTGCTGAGCAGGCGGAACAACCTTCCAGAGCTCGAACAAGGCGGCAAAATGTCGGCCCTTCCGATCCCGATTGACAGCGGACTCGGCGAAAAGATCCATGTGATGTTTTTCGGCAGGTATGCGGCGGCTGATTTCAATTTCTACGGACCCCGGGCGACCGCGCTTGCTACCTACTTTGCGCTCAAGGCAAAGGGGATTGGGCCTAAAATCCGCCTCCAGCAGCTCGTTAAAGGCGAAGCGGTAGATGACCTGAAGCGCCTGGATGGGATCACCGTCGCACATTTCAAATTCCACGAAGGTGCGCTCCGCCTCGTCGAGCGGGCTGACGAGTCGCTCGCCGCCGGCTTGCGGGCCACCCTGGAAGCTTCCGATGCGGACGAACTGGAGTTGATACTTCGGCGCAAACGGAAGGGCGGAGTGACGAAGTATTTAGCCGGTCACGTCCTGAAGGGCATCAAGGAGCTTGCCAGGCAGGAAGCGACATACGAAGAGTTTGACAGGCTAGTCGCTACGGGGGTATCGAGCGTGACGGGCCAGCGAGAGGAGGTCGACGTCCTGTCAGACCAACTGATCCTAAAACGTAAGATGGTGAAAATGAACAAACGCTCGCGAGCGGTCCAGAGCGAGTCGGCATTTGAGGCCATCGAGAGCGCTTTCCTTGAGGCACAGCCGCGACTGGGCAGTGCGGGAACGATAGCCTAGAGAGGGAGCGGAGAATGCGACGATACGTGGAGCGGCATTTCGAACTGGTCGCCTTCACTTTCGTCGCGCTCGCTTGGGCAGGACTTTTCTACGCCGGGCATTGGCTGGACGGCGACAAAACCGTCCTTCGCATCCTGAAAGGCAATCGAGCCGCTGTGTACGGTGCGTTCGCCAGCCTGTTTGGCACGATTTTCGGCTTCGCGATAACGGCTATTTCGATCATCCTCGCCTTCGCACAGTCCCCGAAGCTGAAGATCTTACGCGCAGGCCGGCACTGGCAGAAGCTATGGACGATCTTCACGCGGGGCATCTGGATATTGAGCGGCGTGGCAATGGGCGCGGTGGCAGGGCTGATCTTCGATAGGGAATCCAGTCCGAAAGTGCTGGTAGCGTACGCACTGACGTTTATGGCTCTGCTCGGGGTTGCGCGACTCATTCTGATTGCCTGGGCATTTGAGAAGCTGGTGCTCATCATGACGCAGCCCGACTGGTCTGCGGAGGAGTGGCAGGGGGAGCCATCCGTCATCGGGGAAACCGTTCGAGTGAGATAGGCGGAGGGAGCCTAATCCGCAAACCTGAAATGGCAATCTAGCTCAACCACGCACCCCTTCGTGCCGGGTCGGAAAGCGTCTGTCTGGCGGTTTACAATTTCGGTGACCTGACTGCCGACAAGCCTGATTTTGCGGCCAGTGAATTGGCTGCATCCCGTTAGCCCGCGCTTCAGGAAATCGGGTGATATTCTTCGACTGCCAATGCGGATAACCACGTGAGACCTTGGGGCCATCACCGCGCCCAAAGACCTCCACATGTCCCCGATAAATGACCAGTAGTTATCGGCAGTGCCATGCCGGTCATCGCGTGAGACAACGCCCTTTTTCGGATAGGAAAGGCCGCCCAGAAACCACAGTCGCAACCATTGGTCTTCTTCAAAGCTGGTGACGTTCAAGTATGGCGGCGATGTGATGGCGCAGGATATCTGCTCAGACTTTTTCGTGTCGATGAGTCGGGGCAGGCTGCGCATATCGCTGTGCAGCACCACCGATGTGCCAAGCGGGAGCGGAGACTCGTACCGGAAGTCGGCTATCGACGTCAGGACTTTGAAAGCATCGCGCTCCGGCGCGACCAAATTGCGCTCTTTCCAGAATTTCACCGAGTAACGCGGCTTGGTACTGATGGTGCGCGGCATCTGGTTGCTCAAGTACCTGGTGCTCGTTTCCGCCTCGCCGTGGAGTGAGCCGAGCATCAGTGCGGCGACCATATTGTCCACACGTGATTTCTTCCATTCAAGTGTCTTGCGAAGATATAGCACTTGCTTAAGCGTCTCCGGCGCATAAGCGTGCTGGAAAAACTCATCGGCCTGCTTGGCCTCTGCTTTCCATGCTGAAGGATTGAAATCCTTGCGTAATTGCGATATGCGGCTCTTGAGGCGGCCCAAGGATGGAGGTGTCGTTTTGGCGCGCGTCAGACAGACCGCGACGTCGTTCACATCGCTGGAGATGGCGTTGCGGCCGCAGAGCAATGCAGTAAGTGCGGTCGTGCCTCGGCCGCTGAATGGGTCGAGCACAGTTTCACCGGGCTTTGTGAGGCGCTCAATCCAATGCTGCGCGAACGTTTCGGGGAACATCGCGAAGTATGGGCAGATCGAATGAAAGCGATGCCTCATATGGTGAATAATCCCCTACGCTGCCGGTCGATAGCCGCATTGAGCCACGCACGGCAATTTCCGAAGACGCCATTAGAAATGTCGTAGCCGTACTGCACGAGCCTGCACCGATCTAACAGCAAACCGCCGTCCGTGGTGCTGTCGTCCCATTCCGCAAGATTTACCCGGTGGGGAACCATATACACCCTGACGGGATCGATGAGAAGAGGCTTTGCGAAATACTTGGTGCAGAAGCCTCTGGGCTGCAGCTTTGTTAAATGCGTCCTCCAATGGATGCCGGTCTTGCACTGACCAAAACCCACCAATCCGCCCGACCGACCGTCGGCGAATACCCGCCAAACGACAACATCAAGCTTTCCGTCCCCGGCGCCGGGTGTCGTGGCGTCCGCACGCATGCCGCGCCCGTCCCTGATATTGACGCAAAGATGCTCGATGTTGGAGTGAAACTGGTGATTATGCTGAGCCTTTTTCCGTGCCGTTCCAAACACCAGCGAGCCCGATAACTCTGATTTGCCGCCCCAGAAATTGAGCAATATATCGGCGCAAAGCTGCTCGAAAATTGCAGTGGGATCAAGATTGTCGAGCTTGCGCTGGCTATCCATATCCGCGCGGCTGGCCACGAGCAAGAAGGTGTAAAGCATTCCGGCCTTCGATTGGGCGCTGAGCTTTCCACGGAAGGAAAGCAGATTAGTGGAATTGTTGAGTTTGAAGGGATATTCCCAGGCTCGTCCCTTTCCCCGCAACGGGACGCAGGACTTCTCGCGATCCTGCAATTCCCTGAAGACATCGCCAGATAGTGCCCGTGCGGCAGATTCACCCATCGAATAAGCACGCTGAAGAGCGCGCGACAAATCCTCCTGGGAGGCGTTGCCATCGCTTTCCAGCAGCGCTTTAACCTCGACCCAATCCGCCAAGGTAACGAGCTTATCGTCAGTCTCGGGCGACGGCACCTTAAGCAGGTTGGTGATTTTACCCTTTTTTGCGGGCATCGCGTCGATCCTTGGTTTTTTTGGCAAGCATCGCTTCCACGAGCGCATGCGCAAGGTTATCGACATCTTCCGCCAGAGTTAGCGCGTCGTCGTCGCCGGACGAATAACCCGTGGTCAGGGTGCCGTGAGCTTTTTGGAGCGCTTGTTTAGCCTGCTGGAGCGCCTGTCTGAAATTTCGCTCGTCACCCTGGCTGATCTCGTGCGCAACGCTCAGGGGCAAGCCGTCACGGAGGGCTTTAATGCCAACCTCCGTCTGGATGACGGTATCGAGCGTCCTGAGGTCGGGGTTTTGGGAGTGGATAAGCGAGGGTATACCGGCGCTA